>CAYYFE010000087.1:0-1510 GCA_964471115.1 uncultured Solibacteraceae bacterium | reverse complement strand
GCCTCCGCCGGCCCGGCCGCCTCGGCCGCGGCCGCCGGCGCCCTGCGCGAGCGCGGCCTGGGCCTGGGTCACGGCAAGGCTGGCCTGCTGCAGCGCGGCCTGGGCCTGCGCCAGCGCCTGTTCGGCCGGGGTGGGCGGCGGGGGCGCCGGCGTGAAACTCAACGCCGCGCGCGCACCCTTGATCTCAATCGCATAGCGGTTCCGCGCCGCCGCGCCGCCGCGGCCGGCCGCCGGCAGGGTCGACGGGCCCGTGCCCATCCACACGGCCAGCTTCCCTTTCACGTCGCGGCCCGCGTAGTCGTCGTGCGCGGGTTCGGTGACTGACAACGCGTAGCCGACGAACTCCACGCCGTCGAACGTCAGCGTCTGGCGTCCGCCCACGTGGGTCGGGAACGTCACGCCTTCGCCGTGTTTGAACGTGACCGGTGCGCGGCCAGGGGCTTCAATCGTCAGCGTCGACTGGTTGGTGATGCGGTAGGCGTGTTGCTTGACGGACTGGAAGTAGGTGCCGTTGTCGCCGCCCGGCTTGACGCCTGCTTCACGCAGCCGCTCGGCCACGTACTGCGCGGCGAGACCGTAGCCTTCCGAGAAGAGCTGCCGCCCCTCGAGCGCGTCGGAGGCCAGATACGTCAGCCACTCGCGCAGATCGGACTCGGCGATTGTCGCCCGGCGCCCCCGCTGCGCCTCGGGCAGGCTCAGCCACGGACCACTCACGAGCAGCGTCAGCACGAGCACCAGGGTTCGAACGGTGAAACGAGTCATGAGTGACGCTCCTTGCGCCCCGTGCCGGCAGCGCCGTGCAACATGCTGGTGATGATCGTGCTGAGGAAGCTGACGAGCAGCGTGGCGACAAATGCCGTGAACATGCCGCGCAGTTCGAACCCGGGCAGCAGCCACGAGGTCAGCCACAGGCAGAACGCGGAGATCACGAAGTAGAACAGGCCCAGCGTGAGCACCGTGACCGGCAGGGTCAGGACGACCAGCACCGGCCGGACGATGGTGTTGAGGATGCCAAGCACGGCACCGGCCAGAATCGCGTCCTGGACCGAGTCGACCCGCATGCCCTCAAACAGCGCGGCCACCATGTAGATCGCGGCAGAGTGAGCAATCCATCGCGGGACCAGTCCCGTCATCCGACCTCCAACCGAATGTTATACTGCGCTTTCCATCGCGCCGGAGTGGCGAAACTGGCAGACGCGCGAGACTCAAAATCTTGTTCGCTTAACGGCGAGTGTGGGTTCGATTCCCTCCTCCGGCACCATCACTCGCCTTCGGCTCGCTCGGCGCCGGAGGCGTGATCAGGCCACTCGGCTCGGCGCCACGCGCCGGCCTTCGGGCTCGATTCCCTCTCCCTTGAAGTACGATGCTTGCCGTGCCCCGGCTGACACGACGAGCCCTGTTGCAGACTGCGCTGGCGGCGGCGCCGGGCGCGTGGCTGGCCGGCCGCGGCGCCCGGTGGCGCGCGGCCGCGCAGCCCGCCGCGCCGCAACCGTGGCGACGCTGGCACGGG
>CAYYFE010000086.1:0-2735 GCA_964471115.1 uncultured Solibacteraceae bacterium | reverse complement strand
CTCGATCGCCTGACGATGATGCTGCTCATCGGCCGTATTTCAGCAGCCTGCTAGGGTTCGCCGCTCCCGCTCCACCACAACGCCACACCCGAGGCGTCGTGGACCATCACGTAACCGGCGTCGTGTACCTTCAGGTACGCGCCCGAGCCGTATGTATCGGATGCCCACACCGGCGTGCCCGACGCGTCGTAGATCACGAAGTTGCCGTCGGTCTGCATCTCGGCACGGCCCGCGCCCGAGCCCCACGTGGCGGTGTCCCACAGGACGCCGCCGTTCGCGCCGTAGAGCACCAGGTTGCCGTCGGACTGATAGCGCAAGGCCACCGATCCGTTGGCCGAGACGATCTGCTGGTCGGGATAGAGTCGCTGGCCGCCGCTGAGGACGCCGGCCCCGCTGCCGCCGCCTCCGCCGCCGGGCGGAGAAGGGGCCGCGCCGCGCGCCTTGACGTCCATTACGCCGGTGAGCACCGACGCGATGACGCCGTCGCTCTTCCGCGTTTCCTCCTTGTGCGCCGGGCCGTTGACGGCGAAGTTCATGCCGCCGGGATACTGCTGGTTGACCACCGAGACGATGCCGTCGTGCGGGATGCTGCAGCTGCGGTCGCCGGTGACGGCGTAGCACCACTGCGGGTCCATGTCGCGGACCATGCTGGCCAGCGAGCGCAGCCGCATGGCGAAGCTCCGCGCCAGCAGGTGCGTCGGGCCGTAGCGGGTGTCGAGCCAGGCGGCGGCGTATTCGAGGACCGGCGGGCTGACCGTGAGGATTCTCCAGGCATCCTCGCGAACGGCCGGCGCCAGGCCGACGGCCATACCCGCCCTCCAGTAGTCGGTGGCGGTGAAGACGAGGCCGACGCGCCGGCGCACCGCGCTCGCCTCGCGCGCGAGGTTCGCGCCGCTGTTGAGGCTGTCCAGGAAGCTCGACCCGGGCACCACTTGCGGCGCCAGAGGCACGTAGCCGGCCACGGCCACCGAGGCCGTCACCGCGCCGAGTGTGTTCCACGACAGCCACTGGACGTTCGACAGGTACACCTGCAGTCCGGCGGCGACCAGCCACGCGAAGTCCGGGGACGACGAGGCCGTGCCGAAGGCCAGTCCGGCGACGTTGTAGACCAGGGAGTTGAAGTTGACGAGGTCGAGCGCCCGTGCCGACAACTGCAGACCGGTGTGGGCGGTGCCCAGTGTCACGATGCCGCCCAGCGGGCGCGACCGGCTCCACTGGCGCGACACGATGCCGCCGTTGCTGTGGCCCACGGTGATGGTCGATGCGGGCAGGCCGCCCTTGGCGGCGTTGAGTGCGGCGGTCTGTTGCTCGAAGACCGCGGTGGACGGCAGGTCGACCAGATGGGGCGCGATCTGCAGGGTGGCGGCGAGACGGCTGGCCGCGTCGCGCCACGTCTCGGAACTGGCGAAGCCGCCGTGGACGAACACCACCGGGACGTCCTGCGCCCTGGCCGTGACGGCCCCGGCCAGCACGAGAACGGCGACCAGCGCGAGCCGGGCGATCATCGCGCACCTCCGGCGATCTGAATCGCGCTCAGCGTGGTGACCGACACCACGCGGGCGCCGGAGCCGTCGGGCACGGCCGACGTCGACTCGGTGCGGCTGCGCACGAGGAGGTCGTCGCCGGCCGGCGTGTACTCGAAGCGATGCTGCTCGACGAGGATGCCGTCCTCGACCCGGTTCAGCTCGACAGGCAGTCCGGTTCCGGGCGCCACGAGCATCTCTTCCACCGTGCGCCCGCGCCGCTCCAGATAGCGCGCCAGGGCGCGCACGGTGCCGGCAGCGCGGCCGTACCGCTGCGCCAGCGCCGCGAGCCGTCGTCCGCGATCGCTCGTGCGTACCACCAGGCTGTCGTCATCCCCCGCGGCCAGCGGCAGGCGCGCGGCCGCCGCGGGCCCGCTCAACGCCTCGCCAGATGCGCCGCGCACGCGCCACCCGCCATCGGCGGCGGTGTCCACGGTGATGCCGGCGAACGGATCGGCCAGCGGTCCGCGCGCCGGGCTGGAGCGCGTCGCCAGCATCGTCAGGCGCATTGCGCCGTCCGCGTCCCGATCGAGCCGATAGCGCGCGGTCGGCAGATCGCGAAGCCGCGCCCCCTTGGCGTCGATCATCGTGTGGGTGACGGTGACTTCGGCGCTGAACCCGGCGGCTGGTTCGGCCCACTCGGGTGCCGCGGCCGCCGCCGCGGTGCCGGCCGAGAGCGCGGCCGCGACCACGACCGTCGCGCCGCCCCATCCTGATCTGTTGCTCTTCATCGCGTGCCTCGTTTCCTGACCTCTGGTGTCGATGCCTCCCTGTCCGCCGGCAGGATGCCGGTCGCGTGTGAGACGTGCCGCGGACGCGCACATCGACAGCAAGGCGCGGGCCAGCAGGCGCGCGCGGCGCCTGGCGCGAATGTCGTAGCGTTCGAGCGCCAGGTCGCGGCGTCGCGGGGCGGCAGGCGAAGCCGCTACCCGCGGAGGGCCCGGCAGTGGGGCACTCGGTGCCCAGCGGGGTAGTCCCTACACTTGCGTGGCGGCCGGGAGGTAGAATCAGGGGTTGGGTTTCGGCCCGATCTCCACACCATCTCCATGCCGCACAACTGGATCGCGGTGCGTGGCGCCCGCGTACACAACCTGAAGGACGTCGACGTCGATCTGCCGCGCGACCAGCTGGTGGTCGTGACCGGCCTGTCGGGGTCGGGCAAGTCGTCGCTGGCGTTCGACACCCTCTACGCCGAGGGCCAGCGCCGCTACG
>CAYYFE010000085.1:0-2920 GCA_964471115.1 uncultured Solibacteraceae bacterium | reverse complement strand
GGGGCGTGGGTGCTGGGGGATGAGGCGTATCGCTGGCTCGCGGTGCCCGGCGGCGCGCCGTTCGCCAAGCCGATGATCGAACATGGCCCGCGCGGGCTGAGCGTCGGGACACTTTCGAAACCGTACGGGCTGCCCGGGCTGCGCATCGGCTGGATCGCGGGGCCCGAGGACCTCATCACCAGATGCTGGGGCCTGCGCGACTACATCACGCTGAGCCCCGGCAAACTCAACGATGCGCTGGCGCGGCTCGCACTGTCGCATCACGACCGCATCGTCGCGCGCAATCACGACATCATCACGGCGAACCTGACGGTGGCCGCGCAGTGGATCGACGCCCGGCAGGACATCCTGTCGTGGACGCCGCCGCGCGGGGGGCTGCTGGGGCTGGTGAAGTACGACCTGCCGATTGCCTCGCTGGAACTGGCCGATCGCCTGGCGTTGGAGTATTCCGTGATGCTCGCGCCGGGTTCGGCCTTCGGGTACGAGCATCACCTGCGGCTGGGGATCGGCCAACGGCCGGATATCTTCGCCGCCGGCCTCGTGCAGGCCGGCCGGTGCCTGGATCAGCTCAGGTCGTAGCGCGGTCCGGTCTGCGGGCTGCGATCGTGCGTCAATCCACCTGCTGCAGCAGGGATTGCGCCAGCATGCCCGCGGCGATGCCGCCGGCCAGAAAGTAGCCGTCCAGATCGGCCACCGTCTGATTGCGATCGAAGATCGCCACCATCACGAGCATCGTGACGCCGCCGGCGACGCCGGCCAGTGCCAGATCAAGGGTGCGCTGGAAGCGGGTGCGGCGGCACCGATGACCGGTGGTCAGGTGGCCGCCGCACTTGGGACACGTGGCCACTGGCCGGTAGTGTACCTCCGGCCAGCGCCGCGAAGCTCACGTCACTGCACGCGGCAGTCCTGCGAAAACGTCCGCCCGGTCTGCCCAGGCACCGGTTCGCCGGGTTTGGCGTCGCCGTGGCCGCGATGCGCGGGTTCCGCCGACTGGTCCACCGTGATCTTGATGTACCCGTTGGGACCGGTGCGATGGCACAGCGTGACCTTGAGCGTGGGTTCCTCGGTCGGCGACACTCCCAGATAATGCGAGACATCGTCATCGGTCACCGTGCCGCTGGCGCCGTTGAAGGTCCAGTTGGCGGTCACGGTGCCGACGTTCCGGTACTGGCCGAGCGTGGCCGTGCCGCCGCCGGTGCAGGTCATCTCGGCGCCGGGCGCCAGGGTGGTGGCCGGGCAGCTGACCGAGACACCCCGATCGTCGGTGACGACCACGTTGGTCAGCGGCGCGGCGCCGGTGTTGGTGACTTCGTACGTCCACGCCACGGCGGTGCCCACGACGATTGACGGCCCCGGCGCCTCATCGGCATCCGATCCGTTCGTGAACTTCTTGAGCTCGACCGAGGGGCCGATGGGCCGGCACTGCTCGTCGAAGATGTGGAAGGGCCGGTCGGGCACGGCCTCGCCGATTGCGGCATCTCCGTGCGCCCGGTGCGCGGGTTCGGCCGACCCGTCAATCGTGATCAGGTGATACGACCCGTTGCCTTCCTTGTGGCACAACGACACGGAACCGTTGCGGGCCTGCGACACGACGACGGCGCTGCTGGCCGACACCTGGACGACGAGCTGGACCTGGTCGGTGGCCGAGACGGTCCCGACATCGGTCGCGGCGTTGACCGAGCCGGACGTGAATTCCAGCCGCACCTGGCCGGGCGGGACCTCGGTCAGCCGGAACGTGCCGCTCTGGCTGACGGTGGTGGCGCGCGACGTGCCCGCGACCTTGACCGTCAGACCCGCCAGGGGCGAGGTCGCGGCCGTGGCCGCCGCGGTCGTCACGCCGCCGGCCGGCGTGGTGACGCGGCCGTCAATGACCGCGCCGGCGCCGTTGCTTGCGGCGCCCGGCTCCGGCGAGGTCGGCGCCGAATCGGCACAGGCGGCCGCCAGCAGTGCAATGGCGCACACGATTGTGATCGGAAGTCGTGAGGTTGACATGAACATAGCCCTCCAGCGGATAGGGAAGGCAAGCTGCGTGCCACGCGAGGGCGGCCAAAGAGTGCGTTCAGGAGCGATGCCGCTCAGCGACGGTCAGCTTGGGGAAGAAAGTGCTGGAAGAAAGTGCTCGAAGAAAGTGCGCAGTGCGGAGTGCGCGGTGCGCAGTGCGCGGTAAGAATGGTGGGCCGCGGTGGGATTGAACCACCGACCCTCTGGTTAAAAGCCAGGTGCTCTACCACTGAGCTAGCGGCCCGCCGGACACCCGATCTTATACGGAAATCGGGCTCGTCAGTCCGTTGGTTCTCACAACGAGCATCCTCCCGGCCCTCCAAGCCTCGTTGTGAGTATCTGTCAGATGATGCGCATGCCCAGCGCCGACAGCGCGAGTTCGGCGCCCAGCACGGCCGTCTGGTTCTGGTGGTCGAGGATGGGGTTGATCTCGACGAGATCAAGTGCGGTGAGGCGGCCAGAGTCAGCAATCATCTCCATCGCCATGTGCGCCTCGCGGTAGTCGAGCCCGCCCTTGACGGGTGTGCCCACGCCGGGCGCGATCGCCGGGTCGCACACGTCGAGGTCGAACGAGACGTGCAGTCCCGTCGTGCCTTCGGTGGCGAGCTTGATTGCGCGCTCCATGACCACCGCGATGCCGTGGCGGTCGATGTCCTTCATCGTGAAGACATGGATCTGCGCGTCGCGAATGCGTGTCTTTTCCCCCTCATCGAGATTGCGGATGCCGATGAGCACCGTGCGCGCGGCGCGCAGCTTGGGCGTGCGGGGCGCGCCCAGCCGCGCCAGTTCCGCCGGCTCGGTGCCGACCAGCGCCGCCAGTGGCATGCCGTGGACGTTGCCGCTGCCGGTGGTGGCCGGCGTGTTCATGTCGCCGTGCGCGTCGATCCACAACACGCCGACCTCGCCGCCGTGCGCGGCG
>CAYYFE010000084.1:0-3177 GCA_964471115.1 uncultured Solibacteraceae bacterium | reverse complement strand
ACCGATGATCGCGGCTTGTATCGCGTGTTCAACCTGCAGCCGGGCGAATACGTGGTGTCGGCGGTGCCCAGAAACACCTCGATGGAGATCATGTCGGCAACCGACATGGAGATGCAGGCGCGCATGACGGAGCTGGTCACGCGCGGGCTGGCGACCGGCAACGAACAGGTGGTGCTCAGCGGGACGTTGCCGACCGGGCAATCGGCGGAGTCCGCCGCAGGGTATGCGCCGGTCTTTTATCCCGGCACGACGCAACTGGGATCCGCGCGCGCCATCCGCGTGGGGATCAGCGAAGAACAGCTCGGCATCGACTTTCAGCTGGTGCGCACCAACCTGACCTCGATTACCGGTCAGGTGCTCGTGGCGGGGCAGTCACCCACCACGGTGCAGCTGCGGTTGATCAATACCGATGGCGCCGCGTTGGGCATCGGCCAGCAGAGTGTCCGGCCTCAGCAGAACGGCACCTTCGTGTTTCGCAATGTGATTCCCGGGCACTATCAGGTGTACGCCACGGCGACCGTGGCCACACAGGTCGGGCCGAACCTTGCGCCCGTCCCGCCAGGGGGGCCGCCACCACCGCCTCTGCTGCCAGGGGTTCCCGGTTCACAGCATCGTCTGTGGGCGCAGGCCGACGTGTTCGTGGATGGCAGCTACGCGCCGGCGATCACGCTGTCGATGCAGGAGGGCCTGTCGATCAGCGGCAGCCTGGCCTTCAACGGCTCGTCGCCGCTGCCGGCGGCCAACCAGCGCGTGCGCGTCACGCTGTCGCCGCTGGGACAACCCCTGTCATCGATCGGCATCGGGACGCTGTCGGCTCAGGCGGATCCGTCCGGACGGTTCACCATTGCCGGCCTGGTCCCCGGCCGGTATCGCGTCAGCGCGAGCGGTGCCTCGGGCTGGAGCGTCAAGACCGTCCTCGCCAACGGCATCGACGTGCTCGACTTTCCGCTGGACGTCTCACCGACGGAGCCTCCGCCGGCTCTCAGCATCCAGTTCGGCGATCGCACGACCGAACTGAAGGGCACGATGAAGGGGCCCGACGGCCAGCCGGCGCCGGCGTACTCGGTCGTGATCTTCCCCGAGGATCAACGGTACTGGGTGCCGTTCGCGCGCCGGATGCGGTCGGCGAGACCCTCGACCACCGGGCAGTTCAGCTTCACAGGCCTGCCGCCAGGCGACTACCGGCTCGCCGCCGTCGTCGACCTGGAAACCGGCGAAATCAACGATCCCGAATTCCTTCGCCAGTTGCTGCCGGCCTCCGTCTCCGTGCGCCTGGTCGACGGCCAGCCGGCCACGCAGGACATTCAGGTCCGATAAGATCCGCGGCCCGCAGACCGTGCCGCGCTACGTTTTCCCTGCGCCCTGCGCCCTGCGCCCTGCGCCCTGCGCCCTGATCCCTTATCCCTTATCCCTTTCCCTTATCCCTTCAGTTCCGGATGCCTGTCCTTCCACTCGGTGGCCTGTTCGTAGGCCATCGCGATGCGGCAGATGGTGGCCTCTTCGTAGAGGCGGCCGGTCACCATCAGCGTCTGCGGCAGGTTGTTGACGAAGCCGCACTTGACCGCAATGGCCGGATGCCCGGTGAGGTTGGTCGCCGCCAGCCCGGCGCCATTCGACGAGATGAACGCGTCGTACTTCGACATGAACTGATGCCATTCGCGCATCAACAACGTGCGGATACGCTGCGCGCGGATGTACTCGACGGCCGGCACGAAGCGGTTTGACCGGAACGTGGCGGGCCACGAACTGTTGTTCATCAGATCGGTGCCGCGCGATCGCAGCAGGTCGTCAAACGCCGCCGCGGATTCGACACTGAGTACGAATCCCAGCGCGTTGGCGGGATAGTCGGGCAGGTCGACCGGTTCCAGCTTCGCGCCGAGTTTCTGATATTCGGCCAGCACCTGCTGCATGTTCTTGAGCCGCTCGGCGGCTGCGGCCTGCTGCTGCGCGGCGTTGGCGCCTCCGCGGCCGCCGCCGCGGCCCGCCTGGCCCGCCGGCGCCGGTTCAAAGTCCGATCGCACGTAGCCGATGCGATACCCCGCCAGCGGCGCAGCGGGGTTCCAGGTGAACGCCGCGTCCTCGACGCTGCCATCGCGCCCGTCCGGACCGTAGATGGCGTTGAACACCAGCACGCAGTCTTCCACGCTGCGGCACATCGGTCCCACCTTGTCCATCGTCCACGACAGTTCCATCGCGCCGTAGCGGCTGACCCGGCCGTAGGTGGGCCGGAGGCCGACGACGCCGTTCACCGTGGAGGGGGAGATGATGGAGCCGCGAGTCTCGGTGCCGATCGCGAAGCCGACACACCCGGCGGCGGTCGCCGAGCCGGATCCGGCTGAGGATCCGCTGGCGCCCTGCTGGGGATTCCACGGATTCCTTGTCCGTCCGCCGAACCACTGGTCACCTTGCGCCAGCGCGCCCATCGTGAGTTTGGCCACCAGCACGGCGCCGGCCTCCCGCAGGCGTTCGACGATGGTGGCGTCGTAGTCGGGGACCTGTTCGACGTACGGCTCGGCGCCCCAGGTGGTGCGGATGCCCTTGGTGGCGAACAGGTCCTTGGCGCCCCAGGGAATGCCGTGCAGCGGTCCCTTGTATTTGCCGGCGGCGATGAGTTTGTCGGCCTCGGCGGCCTGCTGCAGCGCCAGGTCCTTGGTGATGGTGACCGCGAAGAACAACGTCGGGTTGTACCGCTCGAGGCGCGAGAGGTACATGTTCGTCAGTTCAGTCGACGTCACCAGGCGGCGTTCGATCAGGGCGGCCAGCTTCGTCACGGGCCAGAACGCGACGTCTTCGAGATTGGCGGGCCGCTTGAGCGTGGCCGCCGCCGGCTTCGTGTAACGCACCGCGCGGCCGGGTGTGGCGGGGCCGGCCGGCGCCTGGCCCGGCAGGTACGGCCGGAACGTCAGCGCCACCTCGGTGTCGTGGGGAATCTCGATCTGCCGCAGCTGCTGGTAGGTGTTGAGGTTGCCGTTCAGGCTGCGCGCGATCGCCTCTTCTTCCGCCGAGTGGAACTCGAGGCCCGTGATCTTCTCGGCACAGTCCACCGTTTCGCGCGTCACGGGGCCAGCCGGCCCCTGCTGCTGCGCAAAGGCGTTGGTGGCCACCGCGCCGGCCACCGCCGCCGGCACCGCCTTGAGGAATGTCCGCCTGGTCTTCTTGTCGCTCACAGTGTGCTCC
>CAYYFE010000083.1:0-3257 GCA_964471115.1 uncultured Solibacteraceae bacterium | reverse complement strand
GCGACTTCAAGAGCGACGCCACCTACGTCATCACCCGCTCCGACATCGTCCGCGCCCTGGCCTGAGCCGGCGCGCGGCGTCAGTCGGTCCGGAGCGCTTCGACCGGCGAGATGCGAAGGGCGCGCAACGCCGGTGCCGCGCACGACACCAACGCCACCACGACGAGCAGCGCGAGCCCCGGCAGCAACGCCGCCACCGCCGCCAGCACGGTCGACCCCAGCGGATTGACCTCGCGCACGATGTCGTACACCACCGGGCCGGTGAGACACATCCCCAGAAACACCCCGGCGGCGATCTGGATCATCGCGCGCCGCGCGACGTGCCAGACCACCTGCCAGCGATCGGCGCCCAGGGCGATGCGAATCCCGATCTCGCGCGTCCGTTGTGCGACGGTGAACGACAGGATCGCGTACAGCGCCGACACGGCCAGCGTGAGCAGCACTCCCACCAGGACCAGACCGCCGACGACGGCGGCCGCCATGATGTACCAGTCGCCTTCAAAGACCCGATCCAGTGTCGCGAACTCTCCAACGACCGCCTGAGGATCGACCTGCGCCGCGAGGTGCCTCACGCGCGGCGCCAGCGCCATCACGTCGCCGTCGACCTCCACGGCGAAGCGCACGTCCGGCAGCGCACCCGGCCGGAGCGGGCGATACAGGCCATTGTCCCGGTCGGGGTTGACCGACCGCATGCCCAGGTGTCCGACCACCCCCACGATTTCCAGCCACGGGCCCGGTTCCGCCCGCGGGTCCCATGGCAGCAGCCGGACCCGCCGGCCGATGGCGGAGCCGCCGCCCAGCAGGTTGGTGACAAACGAGGTGTTGACGATGGCGGTGTGGGCCGAAGGCGGCAGGTCGCCGGCCTGAAACCCGCGGCCCATCACCACCGGCTGCCCGAGTGATTCGAAATAGTCGGGGGTGACCTGTGCCAGACGCGCGCTCCCGGCGACGGCCGGACCGCCCTCCACTTCGACGCGGGCGTTGGGGTGGGTCATGCGCGGAAGCACACTGGCCACCGTTACGTTGCGGACGCCTGATTCCGCCTTCAGTCGGTCGACCAGCGCCTGTTGTGTCTGGGCCAGCCGGACATCGGCCCCTTCCTGATCGGTCACCCTCGGCTCACCCGGCAGCGGCGCGCGCTGCAGCGTGAACGACAGGTACCGGTCCGCCACGATGCCGTCGGCGTCGGGGTTGGCGGCCGTGCGTTCCACCTGCAGACCAATGGCGACCGCCAGCCCGATCGCCGCCACTCCCGCCGCCACGTCGGCCACGATCAACACACTCGACAGCCCGCCGAACCGCGCGCCCGACTGGCCGCGCTGCCGGGCCTGTTGCAGCGTCTGCTGCAACGCGCGGCCGGTGGATCGCAGCACGGGAATGACGCCGGCCACCGCCGCGGCCAGCAGCGCGACGACCAGTCCCTGCAGGACGATCGGCACGGTTACCCCTGTGGGAATCCAGTAGGGCAACGTCACGCCCATCGAAGTCAACACGCGGGCGGGCAGCCAGTGCAGCAGCCACAGGCCTGCGCCGGTCGCCAGCAGGACGAGCACGGAGGATTCGGTGAAGACCTGGGTGAGAATCCGCCCGCGGCTGGCGCCCAGCGCGGACCGGACGGCAAACTCCGATTCACGCGCTGCCGAACGCGCGAAGATGAGCAGCCCCACGTTGATGCAGGCGATCAGCAGCGGCACGGTCGTCAGGAGGCGGGCGAAGAGGTAGTCGGGGGTGGCGCGCAGTCCGCCTCGCGGAAAGTTGAACATCATGAATGACGCCGGCACGACCTCCGCGCGCACACGTTCGTCACCGGGCTCCGGCGCTTCGCCCGCCAACGCCACTGATGACAACTCTTGGTGGGCGCCATCCGCCGTCGCGTCTCCACTGAGCCGCCCGAAGACAAACAGCCGGGCCGCCAGCCGCCGCGACGCCGCCACCTGGTCGCGCAACGGCAGCCACATGTGCTGCCGGACCGGGAACTGGAAGGCCTCGGGCATCACGCCGACCACGCGGTGCGGCTGGCCGCCGATGCGCAGCCAGACGCGGTCGGCGAGGCCGCGCCCGCCGAACCGGTCGAGCCAGAGCCGCTGCCCGACCACCACGACGGGCTCGGCTCCCGGCACCTCGTCGGCGGCGACCAACGCCCGGCCCATGATTGGCGGCGTACCCAGCATCGTGAACAGGCTGGCGCTGACTTCGGCGCCCAGCACCTGATGCGTCGATCCGTCGACGTCGACGTTGTAGTGGCCCGGCCGGACGCCGGCCAGCGCCTCGAAACTCGTGAGCGACGCGCGCCACCGCACCAGGTCGTTGATCGTCGTCGAACCCGGCTGCAGCCGCAGCAGCTGGAGGCGGCCTTCCGGGTCTTCCGGCATGTGTGACTCGACGGCCTGGGCCAGATGCGCGGGCGCCAGCGTGACCGGGAGCGCCACGCTCAGCGCAAACAGCGCAACAGCCGTCAGCATCGGGTGTTTGATGAGCATCCGCGCGCCGAGGCGGACGTCGACCCACGACAGGCGCAGGGCCGAGTGATCGGACCGTCGGCGCAGCACCTGGACGGCGGACAACAGCACGTTGGCCAGGTACCGGCGCGAGGCGGCGGCCCGGCTCAGGCCGCGCGCCGTTTCCCGCGCGAAGGCATCGTCAAGATCGACGCGCACGTACGGCGCTTCTGCGCCACGGATCAGCAGGACGGCCAGCGTGCGCAGCCACCGCGGCGCGGGGCGGGTCATGATCGCTCCGATCGCGCGATCACGTCGGGCAGCAGATCACCGGCCATCGCCTGCAGGGTGGTGTAGGTGTCGCGCAGGGCGCGGGCGCCGGCCGGTGTCAGCGTGTAGTACTTCCGCGGCCGTCCAATGCGCCCGGGTTCGGCCTCTGCGGTCGTGGCGCGCACCAGACGGCGTTCGGCCAGCCGGCCCAGCGCCGTGTTGATGGCGCCCGACGAGACCACACGGCCCGTGCGTTCTTCAATCACTTCGCGAATGGCCCCGCCGTACGCCTGATCGCCAAGGTGCACCACCGAAAACAGTACGAGTTGCTCAAACGCCCCCAGGTAGCCCATTGTCCCCGCGCCTTCCCGCGTTAAACCACAGTGTAGCTAAAATACGCCGGTCGCATCCAAAGGTTCCGCTTGGCGAGGGTTTCGGATAGGGTTTCCGCATGAAGGGCCGCGGAAACCCTACCCGAAACCTTTTTCTTGTCGTGGTCCTGTGCCTGGCCGTGGGCACCTGCGGCCCCGCGCAGTCGGGCAGCTCGGCC
>CAYYFE010000082.1:0-4050 GCA_964471115.1 uncultured Solibacteraceae bacterium | reverse complement strand
CATGCGCCGGGCCAACCCGGACGGTCAGTTCGCGGTGGTCTCCAATCCCGAGTTCCTGCGCGAAGGTGCGGCGATCGAGGACTTCATGCGGCCCGACCGCGTCGTCATCGGCGTGGAGGACGAGCGCGCCAGGGCCGCCATGGTGTGCCGGGCCAGCACGTGGCCGGCGCGCCCGAGCCGATCGGGCCCGAAGTACCAGGGAAACTGATCCCAGCCGTACCGCATCGGTGAGTGGCTGTAGCAGATGTGGACCGCCCGCCCGGTCGGCACCACCGCTTTGGCGGCGCAATGACTGGTCGACAGCACCACGTCGGCGTCGTCGAGATCGAAGTGTTCGATCGCGGCCGGAAACAGCGGCAGGTAATGGCGATAGAAACGCGCGGGCCAGGGCAGCCGCGCGATCCACGACCGGCGGATGCGGCGCGCCTCCAGCTCGGCCGACACCGATCCGCGCACGTGCACCAGCGTGACGAGGTCGGCCTCGGGCGCCAGCCGGGCGATGGCGGCCAGGACGTGTTCGCCCCCGCGCATGCCCGTGAGCCAGTCGTGCACCAGGACGACCCGCCGCCCCGCCAGCGCCGGCAGACTCACGCGAGCACCGCGTGATACACCGCCCGTGTGCGCGCCGCGGCGTCGGCCCACGAAAAGGTGCGGGCGCGGGCGTACCCGCGCATGATCATGTCGCGCCGCAGCCGCGTGTCGGTCAAGACACGCGCCATTGCTTCGGCAATCGCGCCGGCGTCGGTCGGCGTCACCAGCACGGCCGCGTCGCCGACCACTTCGGGCAACGACGACACGTTGGAGGTGATCACCGGCGTGCCGCAGGCCATGGCTTCCAGCGGCGGGAACCCGAATCCTTCATAGAGCGAGGGGAACACGAAGACCGACGCCAGCTTGTAGAGCACCTGCAGCGTGGCGTCGGGGACGAACCCGAAGAACCGCACGTGGTGGTGCAGATGGTGCCGGTGCACCAGGCGGCGCAGGCCGGGATACTTCGACAGCTCATCTCCGATGATGAGCAGCTTGAGATCCTGGTGCCCGTCCTCCCGCAGCAGCGCGTAGGCTTCGATGAGCCGGTCGACGTTTTTGTGCGGCTTGATGTTGCCGGCGTAGAGGATGAACGGCGCGTCGAGCAGGAACCGCTGCCGGACACGCGCCACCTGTGCCTCGTCGGGGGGCGTGAGGAATCGCGCGTCCAGGCCGTTGGGGATGACCTCGATGCGATCGGCCGGGGCGTGCAGGTACGCCTGGATGTCGTCCTTCGACGCCTGCGAGACGGTGATGATCCGCCGGGCCCGCCGCGCGGCGATCGCCATGAACGTCCGCGCGTAGACGTGCGCCATCCGGTTCGGCAGGTATTGCGGGAATCGCAGATGGATGCAGTCGTGAATGGTGACGACCACCGGGCAGGTCGTCAGCGGCGGCACCACGTAGTGCGGCGCGTGGAACAGGTCCACCTTGGCGCGGCGCAGATCCAGCGGGACGGTCAGCTGCTCGCGCAGGCTGTAGTTGCCCGAGCGATCCGGGAAGGCCTCGAACCGGGGGCCGAGCTCGCGGACGAACGCCGCATCCTCGGGCCGGCAGATGAGCACGAAGGTTTCGTCACCGGGCGTCTGGGCGAACTCGCGCGCGAGATTGCGGACGTACGTGCCGATGCCGAAGTCATGCAGCTTGCGGGCGTCGATGGCAATGCGGACCGGCACGCGTCAATTCTACCGGCGGATGCGTTTCCACCAGCGCAGCAGCGGCGCCCAGCGCGGCCGGTGTTTCTCGTAAAACGCGGCGTGGCTCCGGTCGTAGAGCGGGGACGGGGCCGAGGCCGTCGCGGCAAACGACCGGCCCCGCGCGTGGGTCACCGTGGCGGCCGGGGTGAACACGATGGCGCCGCCGCGCGCGCGCAGCGCGGCGCAGAAATCGACGTCCTCCTCGTACATGAAATACCGCTCGTCGAGCAGGCCCACGGCCTCGGCCGCGTCGCGGCGCACCAGCAGGCACGCGCCGCTCACCCAGTCCACGCGGCGCTCGGTGGAGGTCAGGCGCCGGATCCACGCCTGGGCCAGCCTCGACGGGTGGCCCGACGCCTTCACCCGCAGCGCCTGCAGGGCTTCGGCCCACGGCGACAACATCGGCCCCCACGACATCTCGGGCCGGCCGGCGCGGTCGACGAGCCGCGGCCCGGCGGCCACCGCGCCGGTGGCGTCCAGTCGCGCCACGAGCGCGTCGATGGCGCCGGCCTCCACCTCGGTATCCGGGTTGAGCAGCAGCACGAGCGGCGACGCCGTCCGGCGGATGCCGACGTTGTTGGCGGCGGCAAACCCCACGTTGCGCCCCAGCAGGACCACGTCGACCTGCGGAAACTCGCGGGCGACCATGCCGGCGCTGTCATCGGACGATCCGTTGTCGACCACACAGACGTGATGCGCGCGCGCGGGGGGATGGGCGCGCAGCGACGCCAGGCATCGCCGCAGGTCCGCCTCGGTGTTGTAGCTGACGATGACGATATCCAGCGCGGCGGTGACGTGGGTCATCGGGCCGCCTGCTCGAGGGCGCCGCGGACGATCGCCGCGGTGCGTGACCAGGGAAACGCCGCCAGCCGTGCGCGGGCGCGGGCCACGGTCGTCGCGCGCAGGTCCGGATCGGAGAGCAACGACGTCAGTCCGCCGGCAATGGCCGCCACGTCGAGCGGCACCCGCACGGCGCCGTCGCCGTAGATCTCGCGCGCCACCTCGGTGTCCAGCACGACGGCGGGGACGCCGCGGGCGGCGGCTTCGAGCGGCGTCATGCCGAATCCCTCGTAGTCGGACAGGAACGCAAAGGCCCGCGCCGATCGGTACAACTCGTCGAGGCCCTCGGCCGGCACCCAGGGGTGCCACGCCACCCGATCTGCGATGCCGAGGCGCGCCGCCTCGGCCATCGGATCGATGCGGGGCTGGGTCTGGTTGTGGCCGACCAGCGTGAGGCGCGCGGCGGGCATCCGTGCCGCGACGCGCGCAAAGGCGTCGAGCAGTGCCGGGATGTGCCGCCGCGTGAACAACGTGCCGACGTACAACACGTGCGGCGCCGTGGCCGCCGCGGACTCGCCGGACCAGGGCGGGACACCCTGTGATGCCACCTGGACACGCGCTTCGGGGAGTCCGAGATGCCGGACGATCTCGCGCCGCGAGAACGCCGACACGGTCAGCACGGACGCCGCCCGCCGCGCGGCCAGGCGCGTCAGCCACCGCCGGCGCAGCCCCTCGCGCCAGCGGAAGCCGTCCGGCTGCGCGCAGAACGACACGTCATGCACGATGAGCACGGTGGGCAGCGACGTGCGCAGCGGCGCGGTGTAGGCGGGCGCCAGCAACACGTCCGCGCCGAGGCGGTCGAGGACGCGGGGCAGCGTGACCTGTTCCCACCAGGTGCCGGCCACGGTGGCCGGGGCCAGCGTCACGTCCAGCGACAGCGGCAACGTCGTCAGCGCCTCAGGCACCGGCGCGTGCGCCACCAGGCGGAGGCGGTGGGGGAACGGCCCGGCCGCCCACTCGCGCAGCACGCCGGCGACGTACGTCCCGACCCCGGTCGGGCGTCCCGCCAGCTCGCGGGCGTCGATCGCGATGGTGAGCGGCCGGCTCACGCGCGGGCCTGCCTGGCCTCGGCCGCCATGCGCCACGCCTCACGGGTGCGGTCGGCCGTGTGGGCCCACGAGAAATCCATCGCGCGGCGCCAGCCGGCGTCACGCATCGCCGTCCGCCGCGCAGGGTCGTCGAGTACCGCCGTGAGCGTCGCCGCGAAGTCCGCCGTGTCCGCCGTGTCACACAACGCGCCGGCGCCGCCCAGGACCTCCGGCAGCGCGCCGCCGTGTGAGGCGACGACCGGCACGCCGACCGTCATCGCTTCCAGGGCGGGCAGACCGAAGCCTTCCAGCCACGACGGCATCACCAGCACCAGCGCGCGGCGGTAGAGATCGACGCGGGCGTCGGGATCCACATAGCCGGCAAACTCGACAAGGTCGGCCAGGTCCGCCTCGGCGGCGCGCGCGCGGGCGCGCGGGCCGTCGGCGCCGTCGCCGCC
>CAYYFE010000081.1:0-4082 GCA_964471115.1 uncultured Solibacteraceae bacterium | reverse complement strand
GAGTAGTTGTAGGTGCAGCCGCCGGCCTGGTCGAGGTTCTCGATGCAGAACTGCATCGAGGGCATCGGCGTGCTCTGGCCGAACTTCTGCGCGTAGATCTGATCGAGCGACGTGCCGCACCAGATGTCGGAGCCCTGGGTCTGCTTGGGATGCGCCTGCGTCAGGAACACGGCGCTCGACCGGAAGTGGTCGCCGCCGATTTCCGGCGCGGAGAACGCCTCGGCCATCCGCACGTCGGTGTTGCTGATGATCGTGGTGTAGTCGCGGAACGCGTCCAGCGTGCTCAGCGGGTTGTCGGGCACCAGGGTGTAGTTGCGGCCCACCTGCTCGGGCGCGTAGAGGAACTTGCCCGCGCCGATGCCGTTGCACCCGGCCAGGCCGTGCACCTCCTCGATGCAGACCAGGCGCGTGTGCGTGGGCACCGCCTGCGCGCGCGCGGTGCGGCTCAGGCCGGCCGGCACCATCGCGTCAAGGAACGGCAGCGCCACCGTGGCGCCCATGCCCCGCAGGAACGTCCGTCGCGGCAGGTGTTTTCCGGTGAGATACGACATCGCTTCTTCTCCTCTGTCGGTCCGTCAGCGTCTGGCGGTTCCGGCCGCCTGATCGGGAGGCGCGTCCGCCACGCTGGAGCGGAACGCGTCGCTGGTGATGACGCCCAGGATGAGCGCCTGAATCGGATACCCCTCGGCCTCGGCGCGGCGGGTGATCGCGCGGATGGCCGGCTGGTCGAACGGCTCCACCCGGCGGCTGAGCGCGTACGCCATCAGATTCTCGGTCAACGTCCGCATCAGCGGAATCGGCCGCTTGAGCAGCACCCGCGACAGGTCCGTCGGCGTCGACACGGCCGTGCCGTCGTAGAAATCCCCGCGGGTATCGAGCGCGACCCCGTTCTCGCGCACCCGCCACTTGGCCACGACGTCGAAGTTGTCGAGCGCCAGGCCGATGGGATCCATGAAGAGATGGCAGCTGCGGCAGCCCGGATCTTCCCGGTGCATTTCCATCCGCTCCCGGGTCGTCAGGGCCTTGCCGCCTTCGCTGGCCTCGCGCGTGTTCTCGAGCGGCGGCACATCGGCCGGCGCGGGCGGCGGCGGCGTGCCCATCAGCACTTCCATCACCCACTTGCCGCGCAGCACCGGCGAGGTGCGATTGGCCATGGACGTCTGCACCAGCACGCTGCCGTGGCCGAAGACGCCGACGCGGCGGTCATCGGGATACGACACGCGGCGGAAATGATTGCCCGCCACGCCGGGAATGCCGTAGTGGCGCGCGAGCCGCTCATTGAGGAACGAGTAGTCGGCGCGATAGAGATCCAGCGCGCTGGCGTTGCGCTGCACCAGATCGTTGAAGAAGGTCACCGTCTCCTGCCGCATCATCTTCGACAACATCTCGTCGAAGTTCGGGAAGAAGTTCGGATCGGGATGGACCTTGTCGATGTCCTGCAGGCGGAACCACTGCGCGGCGAACCGCTCGCCCAGCGCCGCCGCGCGCGGATCGGCCAGCATCCGCCGGGCATGCCGTTCCAGGCCGCCCGGCGCGGTCAGTTCCCCCTTGGCGGCCGCCGTGCGCAGCGCCTCGTCGGGCGGCGCGCCCCAGAGGAAAAACGACAGGCGTGACGCCAGTTCGAAGTCGCCGACGCGGTAGGCCGCACCGGGCCGCACCCGCGCGGGCTGCCGTTCGAGCCGGAAGATGAAGTGCGGACTCGCCAGGATGGCCTCGATCGCCTCCCGCACGCCGCCTTCGAACCCGCCGCGCGACCGGCCGCCCTGGTAGAACTGCATCAGGCCGTCCACTTCGCGGGCCTCGAGCGGCCGCCGGTACGCCACCGCCGCCAGCCGCGTGACGATCGACCGCGCGCACGGCGCCTCTTCCGCCGGGCTGGTCGGCCGGCACGTGAAGATGCGCTTCCGCATGGCGCTCTCGGACAACCCGGTCACGCGCACCGGCCCGCGCACCACCAGATCGCGCACGTGCGGCAGCGTCGTGACGCCCGCGCCGCCGGTGCCCGCGCCGGCAAACGACCAGTCGTGCGGACGAATGAGATCTTCGTACGGCCCGTCGGTCCGCTTGACGAACGCCGCCGCCACCAGATGCTGGCCGGCGCGCACGACGATGGGGTCGGTGGCCATGGGGATGGCGCCGCGCCCGTCCTGCGACTCGTTGGGCTGCGTCTCGTATTTGATGAGCGCCACGCGTTCGCCGTTGATCGAGACGTCGATGTCTTCCATGCGGCTGTTGGCGCCGCCCGTCAGGTTGACCTGGAAGACGTATTCGCCGTCGGCGGGGAACACGTGTTTGACGGCCATGCCGCCGCGTGTGCCGAAGGGGGTCCCTTCGACGTGGTCCCACGGATGCTGCGACGCGTAGGTCGTGTTCGCGTAGGTGCGATCCAGCGACACCGCGGCGCGGTCGCCCACCGCCATGCGGCTGATGTCACTGGCGGCGTTCAGATACGCCTCGAGCAGCGTGGCCGACAACATCTGCTCGTCGGCGATGTTGTCGAAGTTCGAATTCATCGTGTCGAGCGGCAGCCACTGGCCGGCGTCGACGTCCAGGTCGAGCACTTCGCGCACCGAACGCGCGTACTCCACGCGGTTGAGCCGCGGAAACACGCGGCGGCCCGGATTCGGGTTGGCGGCCGCGGCGGCGTCCAGCCGCGACTCCAGCGCGTCAATCAACCCGAGCAGGCTGGCCTCATCGGGCGGCGTCGTGCCGGGCGGCGGCATCATGCCCGCGCGCAGCTTGCGCACCATCTTCTCGGACGTCGCCATGTGTTTGACGGTGTCGGCAATGACGAACGTCTCGAACGACTGGCTGCCGGCGCGCGTGACGTCGTTGTGACAGTCGACGCAATAGTCCTGAATCAGCGTGTCGGGATCCAGGCGCGGGACGAGCGCGTGGGAAGACACGGGGACCGCCCACGCCGGCACCCTCACCTCCGGCGCGCCCCCTGACGCCCCCTGAAGCACCGCTGCCGCGAGTGTGGCGCTGCAGCAGACGCCGACGATTGCCGTCACCTTGCCTACGGTCATCTACACCGACTCCCCTGGCCCGCTGGTCGCGTGGCCCGTGGTCTCCCTTGCACGGAATCGGACGAAGTATACACTTCCCGCAACCCCGGAGGTTGCCGTGACTGTCCACGTTTCTTCGCCCGGCCGGCTGTGCGCCGCCGCGCTTGTTGCCGCCCTCGGTCTGGCCCTCGCCCAGCCGCCGCTGGCCGCCGTCCTGCAGCGCCCGGCCGACCTGCCGGCCACCCTGCCCGGCGGCGCCCCGCCCGATTCGGTCTTCCTCGAGGACCTGACCTGGGCCGAGGTCCGCGACCTTGTCCAGGCCGGCACCCGCACGGTCATTGTCGGCACGGCGGGCACCGAACAGAAGGGGCCCCACATGGCGGACGGCGAACACAAGTTCGTCATGGAGTACGCCGCCGACAGGATTGCGCGCGCGCTGGGACGCACCCTGGTCGCGCCGGTCATCACCTACGTCCCGGAGGGCAGCTGGGAGACGGTCGGCGGCCACATGGGCAAGCCGGGCACCATCACGCTGCCCGAGGACCGGTTCGTGGAGCTGCTGGTCCACACGGGCCGCAGCCTCAAGGCCGGCGGCTTCACCACCGTGTTGTTCCTCGGCGAGTCCGGCGGCAACCGGACCGGCATGCGCACCGCCGCCGCCCAGCTCAACGCGCTGTGGAAGGACGAGGCGCGGGCCTGGTGGATTGACGACTACTACACGAAATCGCATGCCGACCAGCGGGACTACATCACCAGCCGGCTGAAGATTCCGGCGGCCGAGATCGGCAACCACGCCAACATTCAGGACACGTCCGAGCTGCTGTTCGTCGCGCCGCAACACGTCCGGCCGAAGAAGATCGCGCCCGGCGGCGGCTACGCCAACTCGGGCGTGTCGGGGGACCCCACGAAGGCCACGGCGGATCTGGGCAAGGTGTTCGTGCAGATGAAGATCGACAACGCCGTCGCGCAGGTCCGCGACCTGCTGGCCGGGCGCAGTGACGCCGGACCGGCCAGCGGGGCGCCTGCGGCGGCGGCCGCGGGCCGCGGCGGCAACGCCGGACGCGGCGCCGGGGC
>CAYYFE010000080.1:0-4559 GCA_964471115.1 uncultured Solibacteraceae bacterium | reverse complement strand
GCGCCTGAACACCCCACGGCGACTTCGGCGCCGCCTCGGCGTTTGACGACTGACGCGTGCGCGGCCTGCTCCGGACGGCCGCGGGACGGCAACCACGTCGCAGCGCGCAGCGTGTGGTGTGGTCGCGTTCAGGCGGCTCCCCCGGGCCGTGGTTGAGTCCACCTTCACGTGCAGACACATCGGGCAGCCGATCCGGTCTCACTTGGACGGGCAGTGGCAGGCGCCAGGCGGTGCCGTCGCCACCCGCGGGCCGCTGGGGATTGCGACAACGTGTGCACGCTGGGGGGCGAATTGGGCCGGGGCCCCCAGCGCGCGTAGTTGGCGCGCTGGGGTGGCGTGCAGTGTCACGGACCTGCCGTCCAGCGGCCACATCGCAGCGAGCGCAGCGTTGACCGGGCCCGGAACCGGGATTCGCGGGTGACGACGGCGCCGCATGGCGAATCGGGTGCCCGCCCCGGCAGGCCTGAAGGGGCCCTTGCAACCCTCAACTACGGATTCGGCGGCGCCGTGTCCCACCAGAAGGGCTTGGGCAGGGTCTTCGCCGTCGGCCAGATCGTGTTGAGCGTGTCGGCGTCGTAGAGCTCGCCGTTCTTCATCACGTAGCGCACCGTGTTGGTGTTGCGGAGGTTGACCAGCGGGTTGGCGTCGAGCACCACCAGGTCGGCGAGCTTGCCGGGTTCCACCGAGCCGACGTCCTGGTGCAGGCCGATCGCTTCGGCGCTGAAGATGGTGATGACCTTCAGCGTCTCGTGCGGCGTCAGGCCGCCCGAGCCGAGGTTCCAGGTCTCCCAGTGCGCGCCCAGTCCCTGCAGCTGGCCGTGGCTGCCGAGGCCGGCGCGTCCGCCGGCGTGGACGATGTCGGCCACCTGCTTGCCCAGCTTCGTGTGCCCGTACTCTTCGGGCGCGAACCACTGCGGGCGGCGGCGGATCATCGTGTCGAGCAGCTCGTTGGGAATCCACTTGTTGAGCTTGGCGTCGCCGACCGTGTTCTCGGTCTCGAACCAGTGGTTCTCGCTCCACGGCGCGCCGTAAGCCACCAGGATGGTCGGCGTGTAGTAGGTCTTGGTCCGCGCCACGAACTCCACCACGTCCTTGTGCAGCGGCATGATCGGGAAGCTGTGCTCCTGCCCGGTGTAGCCGTCGGCGATCTGGGTGAGGTTCAGCTTGAGGTCGAGCGAGCCTTCGATGGTCGGCGTGATGCCGTACGCGTGGCTGGCCTCGACGATCCATTGGCGCACGATGCGATCGCCGGCCACGTACTGCTTGATGGTGTTGGTGCGGTAGGCGTCCTTGTAGCGCTTCACGAAGCGGAACGCGCTGTCGCGATCCTCGATGCCGGAGGTGGAGAACAGCCCGGGCCCGGTGGCGAACACGCGCGGTCCGGGCATCACGCCGGCATCCACCATGTCGGCGTAGGCGAACACGTCGGGCGTGGAGGTCTGCGGGTCGCGCGTCGTCGTCACGCCGTAGGCGAGGTTGGCGTAGTACTGCCACACCGCGGTCTGATGCAGGCCACGCGGCGCCCACATGTGCGAATGGGCGTCGACCAGCCCCGGCATCAGCGTCTTACCGCGCACGTCGAAGCGGCGGGCTCCGGCCGGCACCGCGACCTTGCCGCGCGGACCGACGGCGGCGATGCGGTTGTCGGTCACCAGCACGTCGCCGTTGGCGATCACCTCGTCGCCGCGCATCGTGATCACGCGGGCGCCCGACAGCAGGATCGACCCACTCGGCTTGGCCCGCGGCGTCTCGACGACGATGTCGGTGCGCTGCGGCTCGGTGGCGTCCACCGCCTGGCGGAAGACCTGCGCACCCCACGACCACGTGACGGCGGTGCCGTCGCGGGTCCAGGCCAGGTAGTCGCCGCCTTCGAGCGACATCCGCTTCACCGGCACCGCGGTGTTCTCGGCGCGCCCCTGGATGCGCAGTTCCACCGTTTCGCGGCCGGCCCGGGGCACGGTGACCAGGTAGTGCTTGTTCTGCAGGTTCACGAACGCCCGGGAGCCATCGGGTGAGAGCACGATCTCGTCGGCGGCGGGCGGGTTGTTGCCGGGGCCCACCCCCTGGATGCGCAGCAGCGTTCGCCGGTCCAGCCCGTCCATCGTGATCGACTGCAGGCCCCGATTGGTCGTGAAGTGGACGCGCCGGCTGTCGTCGCGCACGAACTGCAGGCCGCGGCCGCGCTGTGCCGACGCCACCAGCGTCTGCGCGCCGCCATCGGCGGGCAGCCAGCGGATCTCGAGCGCGTTGGGCGGCGAGATGCCGCCGATCTCGCCGTCCGCCTCGGGTTCGTGGTCGGGCGGCGGCGTGTCGAGCAGGATCGAGTAGAGCTGGTCGGAGGCGGCGCCGGCGATGAAGGCGACGCGGGTGCCGTCGGGCGTCATCGCCGGGTCGAGGTAATAGCCCTCGTGCGTGGTCAATGTCCGCGACGCGCCCCCCGCCACCGGCACGCGCTTGATGTGGCCGCCCGCCGCCGTCCACGTCACGTAGACGATCGACTGGCCGTCGGGCGCCCACGTCGGCATGAACTCGCCTTCGTCGGCGGCGGTGAGCCGCCGCGGGGTGCCGCCGGGGTAGTCCATCACGTAGAGATGGTTCAGGGCGCTGAACGCCAGCCGGCGACCGTCGGGCGACAGCCGCGGCCAGCGGACCAGCCGCGCCCGCACCTGCGGGCCGTCGTCGATGCGCACTGGGGTGTAGGCGCGCGCCGCCACCTCGGCCTGCACCCGCGCCGTGAACGGGATCGGCGTCTTCGCGCCGGTCTCGACGTCGATGCGTTGCAGCTTGCCGGCGATGGGGACGACAATCGACCGGCCGTCGGGCAGGAAGTCGTAGCGCGGCAGGGTGTCGCGAGAGGCGCGCGACTCCTGGTCGTCGCGCGTCACCGGCCAGGCCAGCCAGCGTTCGGCGCCGGTCTCGAGGTTGCGGATCCGCAGGCCCGTGTCGGTCTTGTGCCGCGTGCCGTAGACCAGCCATCTGCCGTCGGGCGACAGCACCGGGCGCATCGCGCTGCCCTGCGCGTTGGTCACCTGTGAGACGTCGCCGGTCTCGCGGTCGTGGCGATGGATCTGCCACAGCGGGAAGCGCGCGTTGTAGGTGAACGTGCCGGTGCGCTGCGCGTAGTAGATGAACCGGCCGTCGGGCGACACCGCCGCGCCCATCCGGTTGGGCGGGGGCGGTGGCGGGGGACCGGCGGCGTCGGGCGAGGGCTGCGGGGGCGGCGGCGCGCCGACGCGGATGCCGTTGCCGCCGTCGCGGTGGTACATGAACAGCCAGAACGTGCCCGGATCGGGCGGCCGCGACTTCGAGACGACGATGTACTGGCCGTCAGGCGTCCACGCCGGCGAGGTCATGATCTGCGGCCGGTCGTCGGTGCGACGATCGCGGCTGACGGCGCGCGGGTTGCCGCCGTCAGCGTCGGCGATCCACAGGTTCTCCACGCCGGTGCGATCGCTGAGGAACGCGATGGTCCGGCCGTCGGGCGACCACGTCGGCTGACTCTCGAACGACAGGCCGCCGACGATGCGCCGCGCCGTGCCGCCTTCGATCGGCAGCGTGTAGAGGTCGCCCAGCAGATCGAAGAGCACCGTGCGGCCGTCGGGCGAGACGTCCACCGACATCCACGTCACCTCGTCGGTATCGAACTCGATCGTCTGCTCGGTCTTCAGCACGAGCGCGTCGGTGGTCGCCGCGGATGCCGCGGGCGCCGGTGTTGTCGGCGTCTGCTGCGCGCCGAGCGGCAACGTGGCGGCGATGGCCAGGGCGACGACGCCCGCATGGATCCCCTTCACGACGACCTCCAGAGCTGGGACGAATGGCGTGACCGGCGGCACGTGCCTCCGGCCGCGCGCATTCTACCGCCGCCATCGGCCGACGCCTGCGCAGTGCGTTCAGGACACGCGGACGTCGACCGGACCGCCCGCGGTGACGCCGAACGCGTCGAGGATGGCCCGCTGGCGGTACTCGAAGATGGCGCGCACGTCGCGGTTCACGAACAGCCGTTCGACGATCGCGCCGAGCGGCGCCGCGAAGTCCACGTCGTCCTCCACCTCGGTGCCGCCGGTCACGGCGTGGAAGCGGTGCGTATGGACCCAGCGCCGGTACGGTCCCTTGAGCTGCTCGTCCACGAACTGGTGCGGCGGGTCCCACGTGGTGATGGCGGTGCGCCAGCCGATCGGCACGCCGTGCACCTTCAGCCGGTAGTCGATCAGCGCCCCGGTGCGCATGGCGATCGGCAGCGGCGTGACGATGCGGAAGTCCACCCACGGCGGCGTGATGCGCTGCAGGTTGGCGGCGTCGGCGAAGAAGTCGAAGACCTCGGCGTGCGGACGGGGGACGAACAACGACGTGACGAGGCGGCCCATGGAACGCTTTAATGACGCCACCAGCCCGGCTGGCGTCCCCGGTCGCCGGTCCCAGCCGCGGAGTATCATCGCGGCCGACACCATGCAACCCATCTCGAAAATCGCTGAAAGCCTCGGCCTCACCGACGACCTCGTCGAGCCATATGGCCGCTACACCGCCAAGATCCGCCTCGACGCGCTGGAACGGTTCCCGAC
>CAYYFE010000079.1:0-4999 GCA_964471115.1 uncultured Solibacteraceae bacterium | reverse complement strand
CACCGGGACGACGATTCGAGAGAGACGTGTCATGGCCGACATCATAGGCGATACTGGACGCATGACTCCCAAGGTTCTCGGTGCCATCAACCAGCAGATTGGCGCGGAATTTTCCGCGTCGTTTTCGTACCTGGCCATGGCGGCCTGGTGCGAGCATCACCAGTACACGGGCGCGGGGCACTGGTTCCGCCTGCAGAGCCGGGAAGAACACGCGCACGCCATGCGGCTCTTCGACTTCGCGATCGCGCGGCATCATCCCGTCCATCTGGGCGCGATTGCCGAACCCCGCCGCGAGTTCGGGTCGCTCCTGGAGGTCTTCGAGACGGCGCAGGCGCAGGAACGCACGGTGAGCGCGCAGATCGATTCGCTCTACGAAATGGCGTTCAACGAGAAGGTGTTTGCCGCCATGGCCGAACTGCAGTGGTTCATCACCGAGCAGGTGGAGGAAGAGAAGTCGGTGCGCGAAATCGTCGCCAAGCTGAAGATGGTGAGCGACGATCCGGCGTCGATTCTGGACTTGGATCGGGAGCTGGGCGCGCGGGCGGCCGAGCCGGCCGCGCCCTGAGCGGTCTCAGCCGCCGAGCGCGGTGCGCGCGGCGTCGATTGAGGGGAACGTCTCGAACACCCCTTCAAGCCCGGCCAGTTTGAGCAGGGCCGTGATGCGCTGCGTCGGGCAGACCAGCGCGAGGCGGCCGTTCTGCCGCGACACGGTGATCTGGGTGGCGATGAGTTCACCCAGGCGCGTGCTGTCGATGTACGGCACGTGCGTCAGGTCGAGAATCACGGCCGTGGCGCCCGCACGGATGGCATCCGCCGCCTCGGTCTTGAGGCGGCCCGGGGTGTCGGTGACGGTGAGCCGGCCCGCCAGCGTCAGCGTGGCGATCGGCCCGACCTGTTCGCGCGTGATCTCCATCGGCGGATCAATCGTACTCGATTCCACATAAAATGGGCGCTTATGAGTATCGCCTCCCTCTCCGCAGTGCGTCGTGTTCCGCCGGCCATCAACGAGCCGGTCAAGTCGTATGCGCCCGGCTCGCCTGAACGGGCGGAATTGAAGGCCCGCCTCGCCTCGATGGCCGGCGAGCGGGTCGACATTCCGATCATCATCGGCGGCAAGGAAATCCGCACGGGCAGGACCGGCAAGGCCGTGATGCCGTTTGACCACGGGCACGTGCTGGCCGACTTCCATCTGGCGGGCCCCGAACACGTGCAGCAGGCGATTGACGCCGCCCTGGCGGCCCGGCGCGAGTGGGCGAGCTGGCCGTGGGAAGACCGCGCCGCCGTGATTCTCAAGGCGGCCGACCTGCTGGCCGGCCCGTGGAAGGCGACGCTCAACGCGGCCACCATGCTGGGCCAGGCCAAGACGGTGTTCCAGGCCGAAATCGACTCGGCGTGTGAGCTCATCGACTTCTGGCGGTTCAACGCCCAGTACGCGCAGGAAATCTACATGGAGCAGCCGGCCAACAGCCCGGGCATGTGGAACCAGCTGGAATACCGCGCGCTGGAAGGGTTCGTCTACGCGATTTCCCCCTTCAACTTCACGGCCATCGGCGGCAACCTGTCGAGCGCGCCCGCGCTGATGGGGAACACCGTGGTGTGGAAGCCCGCCTCGACGGCGATGTTGTCCGGCTACTACATCATGAAGATCTTCGAGGCGGCCGGCATGCCCCCGGGCGTCATCAACTTCGTGCCGGGCAACGCCGGGCAGGTCAGCGACGTGCTGCTGAACTCGCCGGATCTGGCGGGCATCCACTTCACCGGCAGCACCGAGGTCTTCCAGAGCATGTGGAAGACGGTGGGCGGCAACATCGCCAAGTACAAGACCTACCCGCGGTTGGTCGGCGAGACCGGCGGCAAGGACTTCATCGTGGCGCACCCGTCGGCCGAGGCGGCGGCGCTGGCGGTGGCCATCGTGCGCGGCGGGTTCGAGTACCAGGGGCAGAAGTGTTCGGCGGCCAGCCGCGTCTACGTGCCGCAGTCGCTGTGGCCCGAGGTCAAGGACCGCGCCATCGCCATGATGCGCGACATCAAGATGGGCGACCCGCGCGACTTCCGCAACTTCATGAGTGCGGTCATCGACAAGAAGGCCTTCGATCGCATCAGCGGCTACATCGCCGATGCGAAGAAGGGCGCGTCGATCCTGCAGGGCGGCGGCTGCGACGACTCGAAGGGGTATTTCATCGAGCCGACGCTGGTCGAGACGAAGGACCCGGGGTACCGGCTGCTCTGCGAGGAGATCTTCGGACCGGTCGTCACCACGTATGTGTATCCGGATGCGAAGTGGGCCGAGACGCTCGACATCGTCGATCGCACCTCGCCGTATGCGCTGACCGGCGCGATCTTCGCGACCGAGCGGAGCGCGGTGCGCGAGGCCACGAGCGCGCTGCGCAACGCGGCCGGCAACTTCTACATCAACGACAAGCCCACCGGCGCGGTGGTCGGGCAGCAGCCGTTTGGCGGCGCGCGCGCGTCGGGCACCAACGACAAGGCCGGTTCGAAGGCCAACCTGACGCGGTGGGCCAGCACGCGCACGATCAAGGAAACGTTCGTGCCGCCGACCGATTACAAGTACCCGTTCATGGGCGAGGAATAACGGGCCTCGTTTCGAGCCGATCCCAGCGCGCGATGAGCGCGCCGGGATCGGCCAGATGCCGCAGCAGCAGGTCCACCGCGCCAGGGTCGCCGGTCTGCGCCAGCAGCGCGGCGGCCGTTTCAATCGCGCGATACCACGTCCGAAGTCCCCGCCCGTTGTACGCCGCCCAGTTGGCGAAGGCGTGTGCCGCCAGGAAGCGGCCGGCCTCGCGTGCCGGAAGCGCCTGCGCCGGCGCGGCCAGCGCCTCCTGCGCCACCGCGTGCCACTCATCAGGAATGCTCGCCAGCACGGCGGCAATGTGATCGTCCGCGGTCGCCTCGCGCCTCCAGGCCGGCGCGTCTGACAGTCCCGCCATGTCGAAGGCGCCGTGCACCGCATCGGTCAGCCGGCTCTGCCCGGGCGACCAGCCCCGCAGGCGTTCGACGCCGATGCCCAGCCGCGTGAGTCCGGCCCAGTCCTGTTCGGTGAGCAGGGTGACCGCGCGCGTTTCGATCAGCCACCACGCGTCCCAGTCGAGCAACACCCGCGGGTGCAGCAGCGGCGGCACCTCGGGGTCGGCGGTCAGGCCGACGTATTCACCCGTGACCGGAAAGGCGGGTGCGCCGTGCGTGATGCTCACCGGCCCGGCGTCATCGAGCAGCGCGCGGGCGCTGGGGCAGTAATGCGACAGCGTCACCGACACGCCGCCCGGATGGCGCACCGACACGCGCGGAAACTGACGGCAGGCCATGGGCAGGGCGTCGTGGCCGAGCGCGCGCTGGATCCGGCAGCCGCCCGCGGCATGCCGGTCGTGGAAGACGCAACGGCCGTGGCGGCGTCCCATCAGCAGCGAGTCCGCGGCGATCGATTCGACAGCCGGCGCGTCGGCCGGCGCCGGCGCCAGGCGACCCGCGCGGAGCCCGTCGTCGAGACGCGCCGCCTCGGACGTGGAGATTGGAATCGGCCAGTTCGACGTGCAGCAGCGGCCCGTGTGCTGGCAGCGCCACGGCGCGTGGAACGACAGGACCCGGACCATCACCGGGATCCGGCGGTCACGGGAGGCAGCAACGCTTCGAGCAGGCGCAGCCGGTAGTCGCCGTCCTCGGCGTTGTGGTAGCCCGCCGCCAGTTCCTCCGCCGTGAGACCGGAGCGGGGGCGCGCAGGCTCAAAGGAGGTGCCTTCGTGCCATTCATTAAACGTGTTGATGAACGTCAGGAAGAATCCCCGGCGGCTGTTGGCGCCCGTTGGAGACGTCTGGACGGTCAGGGTCATGTCGAACGACTCGCTGATCCGCTGCCGCGAGGCGGCTTCGGCGAGGGCCCGTGACGCCGCCGCGTTCCAGTCGATCTGGCCGACCGGCGGTTCGAAGGGCAGGGGGATGTCACACACGTACCGAGGCACCTTCGGGATGAACCCGTCGAACCCGCAGTTGATCGAGAACGTGCTCAACAGATCTTCTTGGCTGAAGGTGTTCCCGATGCCGGGCCAGGTGTGGGGCCGGACGTAACTGTCGTAGATCGCGATGCCGTCGAAGCCGGCCGCCAGGGTGCGTCCGCGGTCGAGTGAATCGGCGAGCAGGACGAGGTCCGGAAACGTCGGGGTGACGGCCCGCCGCAGCAGATCGGTCTGCGCGCGCCACGTGCTGTCGGGGGCGTAGTCGGGCACCTCCACCGTCAGGCCGCGACAGTCCACGATCGTCTGGGGCAGGATCGAGCGAAACGCCTTGAACACAGGGGCGGACGTGCCGTCGGCCCGTTCGAGCAGCAGGAAGCCGTCCCAGCGCCGCTTTTCGCCGTACTCGTTCAGCAGATAGAGGACGTCGGAGGCGAAGACGGTGGCGCGATCGGGCCGGTAGGGCTCGAGATGGAACATCACATGGATGTCGTGCGCCCGCATGACATCCATGATCAGGTGCGTCAGCCGGTTGTCATCGGACTCCCGGCCCCACCAGCTGAGCGCGATGGCTCCGGCGCCGGCGTCCGCCATCCATCGCGCGTGTTGCTCGATGACGCGGACGTCACCCGAATCGTACGGCCCCAGCGCCGGCATCGACGTGGACGCGAGGCTGGCGGGCGGCGTGTGACCGCCTTCGTTCCAGTGCACCCACGGTGCGGTGCGATACCAGGCGTAATACTCGAAGACGAAGTGGCGCCGCAGGTGCGGGAATCGCCGCTGCAGCTGCGCGATTGGGGAGATGCGGGCCCGCGGTGGCGGCTGTTTGCCCAGCCCTGGAGCGAGCAGGTCCTGATCGTACGGAGGCGTCCGGGCCGGCTGCGCCACGCCCGTCAGAAGGTCTGCCTGCACGACGGCGAGAGGCGAGCCGGCGGGAATCACCGGCGCTCGCAGCGCCGCGCCGATCGACGATTCCCCGTGCCAGCGTCGCCACGGTTGCGGCGCCGCGGGCTGCGCGGCCGCGCGCCACCGGGC
>CAYYFE010000078.1:0-6633 GCA_964471115.1 uncultured Solibacteraceae bacterium | reverse complement strand
CCACCGACCAGTGCAGCGGCACCCAGGCAGCCACCCGGGCCACCAGCGCCGAGGCGACGGCCGACGGATCGGTCGACTCGTTGACCGCCCGCAGCAGGTCGCTCAGGACCTCGGCCCGTTTGGCCGTCGCGGCCAGCTTTGGAGTCGCCCGCTCGAGCCGATCGGCCAGATCGATGGCCCCGGGCAGCCCCAGGGCGCGTTCAACTTCCGGCCAACGGAGCGGCGCGGTGAGATGGTGACGAAAGCCCAGCGATCGCGACAGATCGGCCAGGTGCCGGTCGCCGACCGCGGCGTACGACGCCGCCGGGGCCTTGGCCAGGAGCGTCGAGACGTGACGCCGATCGAGACCGACATCGGCGGCGATTTCCCAGAGGATGCCGCCGGCGCCCTTGGGCGGGACGGCGCCGCCGGCCTGCCGGGCAATGCTGAGGGTGACCCGGCGGGTGCGCCGGAGCGGCGCGACGTGCCGTTCGACACTTTCCCCGGGTTGGCCGCGGTGGAAGACCGCCAGCGTTACCGTGCCATTGGTAGGGGGCGTCTGGCGGGCGGGTGCCTTGCGTTGTCGTCGTCCCGGCATCGTGTCGCCAAACCGCGTGACTATACCACGCGAAGCCCCTGATTTTGCAGCGACTTCGGGCGACGTGGCATAATGCGGACTTTCGGACCGTTGGAGACTTCCCGACCATGACAATGCTCGATCGGATGCGGCGCCATCGTGGCTGGCTCAAGTGGAGCCTCGGCCTGGTCGTCGTGATGTTCATTCTGCTCTACGTGCCGTCGTTCCTCGACCCGCTGGCCGGCACGGGCGCCAACCCGAACGACGCGATTGCCACCGTCGAGGGCCGGCGCATCACGGTGGGCACGTTCCAGCGCGCCTACCAGCAGCAGATGCTGTCGGTGCAGCAGGCCTACGGCGGCCAGCTGACCAACGACATGATTCAGCAGCTGGGCATTCCCCAGCGCGTCGTCCAATCCCTCATCGACGAAGAAGCGATGATCGCGGAAGCGGAACGGCTGGGCCTGCAGGTGAGCGACGCGGAACTGCGCGAACGCATCCTGCGGATGCCGGGGTTCCAGGAAAACGGCCAGTTCATCGGCGACGAGCGGTACCGGCAGGTGCTGCAGATGCAGCGCCCGCCGCTGCGCGCCGGCGAGTTCGAGGATCAGCTGCGCAAGAGCCTGCTGGCCGACAAGCTGCAGGCGGCCGTGACCGGCTGGGCCCAGGTCACCGCGCAGGAGGTGGAACAGGAGTACCGGCAGCGCAACGAGAAGGTGAAGCTGGAACTGGCCGTGCTGCAGGCCGACACCTTCCGCACCGCGATCACGCCGACCGACGCGGACATCAGCGCGCACTTCGAGGCCAACAAGGAGTCGTATCGCGAACCCGAGAAGCGTCGGGTGCGGTACCTGTCGATCGACGCCGAGGTGCTGCGCAACACCATGACGGTGACGCCGGCTGAGGTGGAAGCGCGGTACCGCGACAACATGTCGGTGTACTCGACGCCCGAACAGGTGCGCGCGAGCCACATCCTCTTCAAGACCGAGGGCAAGGATGAACCGGCCGTGCGCAAGGCCGCCGAGGCGGTGCTGGCGCGCGTGGGCGCCGGCGAGGACTTCGCGGCGCTGGCCAAGCAGTTCTCCGAAGACACGTCGGCCGAGCGCGGCGGCGACCTCGACTTCTTCACGCGCGAGGCGATGGTCAAGGAATTCTCGGACGCCGCCTTCGACCAGGACATCAACGAGGTCAGCGGCCTGGTGAAGTCGCAGTTCGGCTTCCACATCATCAAGACCACCGACAAGCGGCCGGCGCAGACGCGTTCCCTGGCCGACGTCCGCGCGCAGATCGAAGATCAGATGAAGTACGAGAAGGCGCAGCAGGAAGCGCAGCGCATCGCCGACGAGGCCGCCGGACAGATCGACGACCCCGCCGATCTCGATCGCGTGGCGCAGGCGCGCGGCCTCACGGTGGGCGACTCGGGCCTGTTCTCACGTGAAGAGCCGCTGGCCGGTCTGGGGTTTGCCCCGGCCGTCGCCGCGTCGGCCTTCTCGCTCGAGCAGGGCAAGGTGTCCGGCCAGCTGCGCACGAACCAGGGGTTCGCGTTCATTGCGCTGGTGGAGATTGCGCCGCCCTCGCTGCCCGCGCTCGACGCGGTGCGCGACCGTGTGCGTGAGGACGTGGTGCGCGTGAAGGGCCTCGAGCTGGCCCGCGCGCGCGCCGTCACGCTGGCCGCCGCCGCCCAGCGCGGCAGCTTCACCGCCGCCGCCAAGGCCGCGGGCACGGAGGTCAAGACGACCGACCTCATCGCCCGTGGGTTCGCCCTGCCCGACGTCGGCGTGAGCGCCGCGGTCGACGATGCGGTGTTCGCGTTGTCGCAGGGTCAGGTCTCGGCCCCCATCCAGACCCCCAACGCCATCGTCGTGGCGCGCGTCGTCGAAAAGACCAACGTCACGCCGGAAGGCCTGGCGGCCGAAAAGACCACGCTGACCAACGAACTGCTGCAGCGCAAGCGGCAGGAGTTCTTCGCCGCCTACATGACGAAGGCGAAGACACGCATGCGCGTCGAGTTCAACGACGCGGCGCTGCGGCTCGTGCTGGGGCGCTGACCCCGTAGGCCTGCGCCGCGTACCCGACGATCAGCCCGAGGACGGTTCCGGGCAGGATGATCTCCAGGTAGTAGTGCTGCCCGTTGGACGCGGGCATGATCGCAATCAGCAACGCGAAGAACCCCGAAATCAGGGCGCCGGCCACCATGGCGGCGCCCGCGGATTTCGTGCGTGTGGCCACCCAGCCAATCAACACGCCGGCCACCAGGCCCTTGAACGTCGACCCGAGCACAATACCCATGATCTCGGGCCGCAGTTCCGGCGCCGAGACCCACGCCGTCAACCCGTCGAACACCCCCAACACACCACCCAGCACGAGACCCAGCAGCGGTTTCTTCATCACACACTCCCTTCGGGAGACAGATTACGGAATGGGGATACTACCGTTTGAAGGGCACAGGGAACAGGGATCAGGGCACAGGGATCAGGGCCCATTGAAAATCACTGTGACTGGTACCAGGCCACCAGGGTGCGCATGAGCAGGTAGGCCGCGATGAGGATGATCAGAGTGAGGTGGCGGCTGGCGAAGCGGAGCGCGCGATCGAAGAACGTCTCGGGCAGGGCCTCGACGGCGAGGCCGGCGCGGTAACGCGCCAGGTCGGCGGCCAGCGCGGCCGCGTCGGGATACCGGCCGGCCGGGTCGGCGGCCAGGCACCGGGCGATAATCGCGCGCAGCCGCCGGGCGGGGCGCGGCTGGCCGTCCCATAACCACTGCAGGAGCGCCCCCAGCGCATACACGTCGGCGGGCGGCCCCACGCGGTCGGCCGACGAGCCGGCCTGCTCCGGCGCCATGAACCCGGGGGTGCCCACGCGCGAAAGGCCTTCCGCCCCCTGCGCCAGCCACCGCGCCACCCCCCAATCCATCACCAGCACCTCGCCGAACTGCCCCACCATGACGTTGGCCGGCTTCAGATCGCGGTGCACAACGCCCTGCGCGTGCGCAAACGCCACGGCCTCCACCACGCGCTCGACCACCGAGAGACGGGCGCTGTCCGTCGTCAACTGCGCCCGCTCGGCCGACAACGTGCGGCCGCGTACGAGTTTCATGACGTAATACAGCCGGCCATCGGCCAGCCGCCCGAGGTCGTGGACGGGAACGATGCCCGGGTGTTCGAGCCGGGCGAGGACCTGCGCCTCATGACGCAGCCGCTCGTCGAGATCGGCGCCCGCAACGGGGTCGTGTGACACCTTGATGGCGACGTCGCGTCCCAGGTGTTCGTCCCGCGCGGCAAACACGCGCCCCATCCCGCCGGCGCCCAATGACGATGTCACGGTGTAGCGGCCGTCGCCACTCACCGGCCAGGCCACGACGTCACGCAGCCGGGTGACGACCTGGTCGGACAGAAACGTCAGCGGTCCACCTCGACGCCGAACAGCGCGCGCGCTTCTTCGAGGAACTCTTCGTCAGTGCCCACCAGGCTGCGCAGCCGCGCCAGCGCGAGGTCCCGAAACCGGCGGCGCGCCTGATGCAGGTGGTTGGTGACCTGTGACACCGGAATCGACAGCGCCGTGGCCACGGCGGCGTATGACGGCTCCCCTTCCGACAGGTCGTGCAGTTCGAACGCGCGATACACGACCAGCTTGTCTTCCGCCTCCAGCGCGCGCCGCAGGTCGGCCGCCGTCGCGGTCATCAACGCGCGAATCGTCTCGGTGCGGAAGAACGCGTCCACGTCGGACAGATCCGCCGACAGGCGATCGAGATCCCGCTCCGCTCCGGGAAAATCGAGCGACAACGTTTCCACGCCGCCGCCGCGTTTCTGCGCCGACGACATCTTGCGCTGATTCTGGAAGAAGCGGTCGAGGCAGGTGCGCAGGAACGTACGGAATCGCGCCTTGGCCGGGTCGTAACTTTCGAGGTAGCCCTTCTCGAACGCGGTGGTGAAGAACCCCTGCACGATGTCTTCGGCGTCGTCGGGTGCGAGCCGCCAGTGCAGGCGCAGGTAGTGGTAACTCGGACGCCAGTAGCCCTCGGCCAGATCGGCCCAGGCGCCATGTCGCACCTCGGGATCGCCGCTGCGAATGCGCTCGAGGACCGAGGCCTGCGTCGCGGGAAACCGGGACACGGCTACGGCTCGCGCAGGAACAGGTTCGGCATCAGCGTGAGCATCTCGCCGCGCCGGAACCGGCTGAACCGCTGCGCGACTTCATCGATCACCCCGGCCGCCGGCACCGCGGGGCGCGCCAGAAGCGTTCCGAGACTGGCCGCGCCAATTCCCATCCCCAACGGATTGGAGACCAGGTCGTACAAGCTGCGGCGCGGCGGATACACCGTCAGGCTGATCGGATCCTCGGGCTCGATCTTCGCGTGTTCCCGCGCCAGTTCAATCGCGCGCTCGAGACCGCCCAGTTCGTCGACCAACCCGAGCTCGCGCGCCTGGCGGCCGGTCCAGACGCGGCCCTGCGCGATCGCGTCGATGTCGGCGGGCGAGGATCCCCGGCCATCCGCCACACGCTTGACGAACAGTTCGTAGGTGGCCAGCATCTGTTCTTCGACCTTGGCGCGCTCGGCGGGCGTGAACGCGCGGAAGGGCGAATAGATCTCCGCGTACGGGCCCTCGCTGACCGACGCGGTGCCGATGCCGAGTTTGTCCATCGCGCCCTGCAACACGTACTTGCCCGTCACCACGCCAATCGACCCGGTGAGGGTGCCCGGCTGCGCCACGATCGTGGTGGCCGGCACCGCCATGTAGTAGCCGCCCGAGGCCGCGACGTCGCCCATCGACACGATGACCGGCTTGACCTGCCGCGTCAGCATCAGCTCGCGCCAGATGACCTCGGAGGCGATGGCCGATCCGCCCGGGCTGTCGATCCGGATGACGATGGCGCGCACGGCGCTGTCGGCGCGCACCTTCCGAATCCAGTCGACGAAGGTGTCGGACCCGATGACGGCCGCGCCGGGCGTGTCGAACGCGGACTTGCCGCTGGCGATCGTGCCGACCGCGTAGAGCAACGCGATCCGCGCGCCGGAGGTCGTGGTCGACGGCGCGCGCACGTAGTCGTGGCCGTCGAAGCGGCGGGTGCCCTGCACCGGCGGCGCATCGTCAATCTGATCGTCGTAGGCGACGCCGTCGATGAGACCGGCCGCCTGCGCGGCCTCGGCGAGGAACGGGCCCTGCGCGATGGCGGCGCGGACCTCGTCTTCCGAGCGTTTCCGGCCTTCAGCGATCGCGCGAATGAGCTGGTCGTACGCGTCGCGGTTGAGCGAGCGCGACATCTCGCGGTGCGCGGGCGTGAACCCCCGCTCGGTCATCGTGTTGGCGGCCGTTTTGAAGTCGCCAATCTGCAGCAGGTCGGGGTACACACCGAGTTTGTCGAGCGCGCCCCGCAGGAACAGCTCGTAGGTGGCCATCCCCGACAGGTCGAGGGTGCCGGCCGGCATCATCAGGACGCGTTCGGCCGCCGAGGCCAGGTAATACTCCCCGGCGCCGCCAAACTCGAAGTAGACGACCAGCGACTTGCCCGATTCCCGGAACGCCAGCAACGCGTCGCGCAGTTCCTGCAACTGGGCCCACATCGCGCCCGAGGTCTGCGGGATGACGACCATGCCGCGAATGCGGGGGTCGGTGCGGGCGCGGTCGATGGTGGCCAGGACCGTGCGCAGCGTGGGCGGCTGCTCGCCGAGCGCCGCAAACAGGTTGACGTGCTCGATCTCGGAGAACGGCGCCTGGATTTTCAGGAAGAGCGTGGCGTTCTGCGGCACGGACTGCTGCGGCCGGACCGGGGCGAACACGAGCGCCATCACCAGGATGATGGCCGCCGAAGCCATCATGGCGAGGAAAATCAGGAACAGGACCAGGGCAAGGCCGCGTCGATTACTCACGAAGTCGAGTATACGGGGAATGCGGTATACTTACGGCTTCCGGCCCCCGTGGCCGGGCCTGCCTGGCAAGTCCCTTCGTGCGGAAGTGGCGGAATTGGCAGACGCGCTAGCCTCAGGAGCTAGTCCTAGCAATAGGGTGGAGGTTCGAGTCCTCTCTTCCGCACCAATTCAGTCTCGTGCCGGCCAACGGGCCGCGGGTTGGCTGCTCG
>CAYYFE010000077.1:0-6637 GCA_964471115.1 uncultured Solibacteraceae bacterium | reverse complement strand
GGCCTCGAGCGAGCCGCAGGACATGCGCCTGCAGCGCATGCTCGGCCACATGACCACGCTGATTCCCGAGAACGCGAAGACCGTGGTCGTCATCGGCTGCGGCGCGGGCGTCACGGCCGGCGCCGTCTCGATCGACCCGGATCTGACGCAGGTCACCATCGCGGAAATCGAGCCGCTGGTGCCGCGTGTGGTGTCCACCTACTTCTCCGAGCACAACTTCGACGTCATCCGCAATCCGCGGGTGCGTGTCCACCTCGACGATGCGCGGCACTATCTGCTGACGACCAAGGAGAAGTTCGACGCGATTACGTCCGACCCGCTCGATCCGTGGGTCAAGGGCGCGGCCACCCTCTACACGCGCGAGTTCTTCCAGCTGGTCAAGTCCCGCCTCAACCCCGGCGGCGTCGTCACCCTGTTCGTGCAGCTGTATGAGAGCAGCGAGGAAGCGGTCAAGAGCGAGATCGCCACCTTCCTCGAGGCGTTCCCGCAGGGCGTGGTCTTCGCCAACACCATCAACGGGCAGGGATACGACCTGGTGCTGGTGGGGCAGCTCGACCCGAAGCCGATTGATGTCGACCGGGTGCAGGCGCGTCTGAGCGATCCGAAAAACGCCGCCATCGCGCGCTCGCTGGCTGAAATCGGCATCTACTCGGCCGTCGACCTGTTTGCCACCTACGGCGGCCGCACCGACGACATGGCGCGGTGGCTGGCCGGCGCGCAGATCAACACCGACCGCAACCTCCGCCTCCAGTATCTGGCCGGCCTGGGCCTGAACCTCTACCAGGCGGCGGGCATCTACCGGAACATGTCGGCCGACAGCCGGTATCCCGAGGGCCTGTTCACCGGTTCGGAACAGACGCTGCAGGAACTGCGGCAGGCGATCGACCGTGCGCACGGGCGGAGCGAGTAGCGGCGAGTGGCGGCGGGTGGCGGCCAGTGGCGGCGAGTAGCGGCAAGTAGCGGCGGGTAGCGGCGAGTGGCCGCAAGTGGTAGCATCCGGGGCAACCCACGCATGGTGATGCGCCGCGTTCTGCCGCTGGTAGTGTTCGTCGCGATCCTGCTGCCGGGGGCCCATGCGGGCGCCCGGCAGGCCGCCTCACTGCCGGCGGAGCTGGGCAACACCGAGTACTGGTCGCTCATCACCGAGCTGTCGGAGCCCAACGGGTTTTTCCGATCCGACAACCTGGTCTCCAACGAAATTCACTTCCAGACGATCATCCCGGAACTCGTCTCGACCACCCGGCCCGGCCGCGTGTATCTGGGAGTGGGGCCGGAGCAGAACTTCACGTACATCGCCGCGCTCAAGCCGCGCATGGTGTTTCTGGTCGACGTTCGGCGCGGCAACCTCCACACGCACCTGATGTACAAGGCGCTGTTCGAACTGTCGAAGGACCGCGGCGACTTCGTGTCGCTGTTGTTCTCCAAGCCGCGCCCGAAGGAGCTGACGGCCCGCAGCACCGCCCGCGACCTGTTCAGCGCGTTGCTGCCGGTCGAGACCTCGGAGTCGGCGTACAAGGCCAATCTGGAGGCCATCCGCACGCATCTGACCAGGACCCGCGCGCTGCCGCTGACCGACGATGATCTCAGGGGCATCGAGTACGTGTATTACCAGTTCTACTGGTTCGGGCCCGGCCTCACCTACTCGTCATCCACCAGCGGCGCCGGCCGCGGCAACTTCGTCAACTATCAATCGCTGATGGTGACCGACGATGGGCGGGGGACGGCGCGCAGTTTCCTGGCGTCGGAGGAGCACTTCCAGTTCATCAAGACGCTGCACGCGCGCAACCTGATCGTGCCGGTGGTGGGCAACTTCGCCGGCCCCAAAGCGCTGCGCGCGGTGGGCGCGTGGATCAAGGCGCGGCAGGCGCTGGTGTCGGCGTTTTATCTTTCCAATGTCGAGCAGTACCTGTCGCAGGACGGGCTCTGGCTCACCTTCTGCGGCAACGTGGCGACGCTGCCCCTCGATGAGACGAGCACGTTCATCTTTTCCGAGAGCGGCGGCCCCGGCGGGCGCGGAGGCGGGCTGCTGTCGTGGTACCGGCCGATGCTGGCCGACGTGAAGGCGAACAAGTGCGAGTAGCGGCCGCGCGGGTCTGGGTGGCGGCGCTGGCGGCCGTGCTGCTGGCGGTCACCACGCCGCGCGCGGAGCCTGCGGCGGCGACTCACGGTCTGCCCACGCGCCTGTCGGACGGGCAGTTCTGGCAGCTGGTCTCCGAGTTCTCGGAAGGGGACGGGTACTTCCAGTCCGACAATCTGGTGTCCAACGAAATCACCTATCAGTGGGTGATTCCGCGGTTGCTCGAGACCTGGTCGCCCGGGCAGGTGTACCTCGGTGTCGGGCCCGACCAGAACTTCACGTACATCTCGAGCCTCAAACCCAGCCTGGCGTTCATCGTCGACATCCGGCGGGACAACCTGCGCCTGCAGCTCTTCTACAAGGCGCTTATCGAGATGTCACCCACGCGGCAGGTGTTCCTCGAGCGCCTGCTGTCGCGCGGCTTCACCGATCGGGTGCCGGCGGACGCGCCGGTGGACCGTCTCTTCCAGGCGCTCGCCGGCGCCAAGGCCGATCAGGAGCGCTTTGCCGAGACCTTGACGGCGGTGCGTGAGCGGCTGCTGGTGCAACACGGCTTCGCGCTGACCGAACGCGACCTGAGTCACCTCGAGTACGTCCTGACGGCGTTTTTTTACGGCGGCCCCTCGTTGACCTACGCCAACACTGGTCGCATGGGGCGGTATCCCAGCTATCAGGACCTGATGGTGGCGACCGACGAGCAGGGCGAGGCGCGCGGGTACCTCGCCTCGGAGGCGCACTACGCGGTGCTGCGCGATCTGCAGATGCGCAACCTCATCGTGCCGGTCGTGGGCGACTTCTCGGGGCACAAGGCGCTCAAGGCCGTCGGCGGATGGCTGCGGGCGCGCGGCGCCACGATTGGCGCCATCTACACCTCGAACGTCGAGCAGTACCTGTTTCAGTACGGCACGTGGCCGGGGTACTACGCCAACGTGCGCGAGCTGCCGACCGGCGTCGCCGCGCAGTTCATCCGGTCGTGTTTCAACACCTGCATGACCGTGCCGTGGTCGCGGTCGACGCAGCTGCTGGATCCCGTCGATGCGCTGCTGCGTGACGTGGCCGCCGGCCGTATCGCCAACTACTACGACCTGCTGGCGCGGTCGCGATGACCCGGCGCATGGCGGCGGCCGCCGGCGCGATCGCGCTGGTGCTGGCGCTGGCCGGCGCCGGCTCGGTGTGGGGGCCGGCGCGGGCCGCGTTGCCCGACTCGCTGAGCGACGACGAGTACTGGGCGCTCATCGAGCAGTTGTCCGAGCCGGACGGCTACTTCCAGTCCGACAACCTGGTGTCGAACGAACACTCGTATCAGTACGTGGTGCCGGCGCTCGAGTCGCGCCGGGCGCCGAACCAGGTCTATCTGGGGGTGGCGCCCGATCAGAACTTCACCTACATCCTGGCGCTGCAACCGCGGATGGCGTTCATCGTCGACATCCGGCGCGGCAATCTGATCACGCACCTCATGTACAAGGCGTTGTTCGAGTTGTCCGACGATCGCGCCGATTTCGTGTCGTTCCTCTTCTCGCGACCGCGGCCGGACGGTCTTTCGGCCGACACGCCGGTCGGGGCCATGATGGACGCGTATCGCCGCGTGCCGCCCGACGAGCTGCAGTTTCGCGACAACCTGCTGATCCTGCAGCACCACCTCACCGAGACGCGGGGGTTCCCGCTTGGCGACGAAGACCTGCGGCTGCTCGATGACGTGTACAGCCAGTTCTATCTGCACGGCCCGGAGCTGACCTATTCGTCGCGGGGCGGATTCCAGGGGGGCGGTCCGGGGGGACGGTTCCGCAACCGGTTTCCCACCTGGCAGGAAATGGCGCGGCAGACCGACGAGGGTGGGGCCGAGCGGGGGTACCTGGCCAGCGAAGCGGCGTTCCGGGCGGTCAAGTCCTTCCAGGAGAAGAACTTGCTGGTGCCGGTCGTGGGCGATCACGCCGGCCCGAAGGCCCTGCGGACCGTGGGTGACTACATCCGGCGCCGGGGTGGGGTGGTCGGGGCCTTCTACACCTCAAACGTGGAGCAGTACCTGTTCCGGTACGGCACCTGGCACCGGTTCGCGCAAAACCTTTCAAATCTGCCACTTACGGGCGAGTCCGTCATCATCCGGTCGGTGTCGCCCCGCGACGGCTTCGTGGGGCTGCCGCAGGGGCCTGACGGCCGCGCGTCGGTGGTCGATCCCATCCTGCCGCTGGTCCGTGACGCCGCCGCGGGCCGGATCCGGCGGTATCGCGACGTGACCGGGCGTACACGATAAAAGTTCTTGTGTTACACTCGTCAGGTTCTTCGGGCCCTAGGACACCCTATCTAGGGCCCGCTTCAGACACCGGGCACTGACCCGGGTCTTGTAGTAACCGAGCGGATGGACCGCCGCGCGTTGGCGCGGCCGATGCCACCGCCACTGCTGTTGCCAGCAATAGGGGGAATGTTCCAGGTGCCGAGCCCGCGAGGGTTCCCAGGCCTGGGGCGAACACCACTCGCCGACGAGAGGGCGACGCGCGAAGGCGTCGTCCGCGGTGGCGCCGGGTGTTGGACGTTTTTTGAGACGGATTGAAGGTTTCAGGTATGCCGACGATCAGCCAACTGGTGCGCAAGGGACGTGAGAAGGTGCTCTGGAAGACGAAGAGCCCGGCGCTGCAGCGGAGCCCGCAGAAGCGCGGCGTCTGCGTGCGCGTCTTCACCCAGACCCCGAAGAAGCCGAATTCCGCGCTGCGCAAGGTCGCGCGCGTGCGGCTGACCAACGGGATTGAAGTGACGACCTACATCCCGGGCGTCGGCCACAACCTGCAGGAGCACTCGCTGGTGCTCATCCGCGGCGGCCGTGTGAAGGACCTGCCGGGCGTGCGGTATCACGTGGTGCGCGGCACGCTCGACACGGTGGGCGTGGCCGGGCGCATGCAGGGGCGTTCGAAGTACGGCGCGAAGCGACCGAAGAAGGCGTAAGGGACGAGCACCATGCCGCGTAGACGAGAAATTGCGAAGCGTGAAGTTCCGGCGGATCCGATTTACGACAGCCCGCTGGTCACCAAGTTCATCCGCACGATCATGAAGGACGGCAAGCGGTCCACGGCCGAGCGGATCATGTACGGCGCGCTGGACATCGTGAAGGACAAGACGGCCGACGATCCGCTCAAGACCTTCAAGAAGGCGGTCGACAACGTCAAGCCGGCGCTCGAAGTGAAGTCGCGCCGCGTGGGCGGGTCGAACTACCAGGTGCCCGTCGAGGTCAACCCGACGCGCCGCCTGTCGCTGTCGCTGCGCTGGCTGGCCGGCTACGCCTCCGAGCGGGGCGACGGCAAGACGATGCAGGAAAAGCTGGCCAACGAATTCATGGACGCCGCGAATCTGCGGGGTGGCGCCGTCAAGAAGCGCGAAGACGTGCACCGCATGGCCGAAGCCAACAAGGCGTTCGCGCACTACCGCTTCTAACCGGGCAGGACGTAACAGCAGTCATGGCGAGACAAGTACCCCTCGAGCGTTGTCGCAACATCGGCATCATGGCCCACATCGATGCCGGCAAGACGACGACCACCGAGCGCATCCTGTTCTACACGGGCATCACCTACAAGATCGGCGAAGTGCACGAAGGCACCGCCGTCATGGACTGGATGGAGCAGGAGCAGGAGCGCGGCATCACGATCACGTCGGCCGCGACGACCTGCACCTGGCGCGACATCCGCATCAACATCATCGACACGCCCGGCCACGTCGACTTCACGGCGGAAGTGGAGCGCTCGCTGCGCGTGCTCGACGGCGCCGTGGCGGTGTTCGACTCCGTCGCCGGCGTCGAGCCGCAGTCCGAGACGGTGTGGCGCCAGGCCGACAAGTACCGCGTGCCGCGCATCTGCTTCGTCAACAAGATGGATCGCATCGGCGCGAACTTCCTGCGCACCTACGAGCAGATCATCTCGAAGCTGCAGGGCAACCCGGTCGCGCTGCATCTGCCGATCGGCATCGAGGACAAGTACATCGGCGTCGTCGATCTGATCAAGATGAAGGCGCTGGTGTGGGAGGCCGACGCGGCGATGGGCTCGGAGGCCAAGGTCACCGAGATTCCGGCCGACATGCTGGAGCTCGCCAAGGAATACCGCGAGAAGCTCATCGAGAAGGTCAGCGAAGTCGACGACCAGATTCTCGAGAAGTACCTGCACGGCGAGGAGATTCCCGAGGCGCAGATCAAGGCGGCGATCCGCAAGCGGTGCATCGCGTCGGTGCGCTCGGAGGACGCGGCGTTTGTGCCCGTCATCTGCGGCTCGGCGTTCAAGAACAAGGGCGTGCAGCCGCTGCTCGACGCGATTGTCGACTACCTGCCGTCGCCGGTCGACATCCCGGCCGTGACGGGCACCGACCCGAACGGCGCCGAGGGCGCCATGACCGAGCGCAAGCAGGACGACAACGCGCCGATGTCCGCGCTGGCGTTCAAGATCATGACCGACCCGTTCGTCGGTCAGCTCACCTTCATCCGGCTGTACTCGGGCACGCTGCAGGCCGGCCAGTCCGCCTACAACGCGACCAAGGGCAAGACCGAGCGCATCGGCCGCCTGCTGAAGATGCACGCCAACAAGC
>CAYYFE010000076.1:0-7956 GCA_964471115.1 uncultured Solibacteraceae bacterium | reverse complement strand
CGCCGGCGCCGCCACCGCCACCGGCGACGCCGCCGGCCGCGCCCGCGCCACCCGCCGCGCAGGCGCCGCAGCCAACCGGTCCGTATTCGATGTGTTACGCCATCAGTGTCACCGACGACCCGCTCGGCGAGTACTACCGGTACGAATTCCTGCGGCCGCTTTTCCCCGACTACCCGCGTCCCGCGGTGTGGCCCGACGGTTACTACGTTCCGACCAGCACGGGTGACGAGGTGATCGAGAAACACGCGTGTGTGGTCGATCGTCAGCGCATGTTGCGCGGCGAACCCGCGACCGAGCAGTGTGTGATCGTCGAAGGCGTCAACTTTCTCAACAACGCCGATCTGGACGGCACACGTCTGCCCCCGCCCGGCGCGCCCAATCCGATGCTGGCGACCGGCGGCGCCCAGCTCAAGGGCGACGTCGACGATGACGGCGTGTATGTCTGGAACTTCCACGTCGACTGGAACGATCCGTCGAAGACGCGGCTCACGCCCGTCGTCAAGATCCCGGTGGCGCCGTATCAGTATCTGTGCGCCGGGCAGCTCACCAACTGCGTGCCGCAGCCCGGCACCGACCGCCGGCTGGACGCGCAGGGCGACAAACTGATGGCGCGCGTCGTGTATCGGAATGTCGCCGGCGCGGGTGGTGGACAGTCCTACGAGTCCATCGTGGCCGTGCACTCCGTCAACACCGAAGCCGCCGCCGGCGGCGTGCGCTGGTACGAGTTCCGCGTGAATCAGGATCGCACGCTGCGGCTGCATCAGCAGAGTACGTATGCGCCAGACGCCGCGTATCGCTGGATGGCGAGTCCGGCCATCGACCGGTTCGGCAACATCGGCATCGGGTACTCGTTTGGGGGCACACCGCATTTTGCCGGGCAGCGGTTTGCCGGCCGCCGCGCGAGTGATCCGCTGGGGCAGCTCACGCTGAGGGAAGTCGTGCTGGCCGACGGTGAAGGCGCGCAAACGTACGGGCTGCGCTGGGAGGACTACACGCAGACGGCCGTCGATCCGGAGGACGACTGCACGATCTGGTACGTCGGCGACTACTACCGAAAGGGCGACCAGAACTACTCGTCGCGGATCGGGGCGTTCCGAATCCCGCCGTGTGGGGAACCAGGCGTGTCGGCGCCCCTGGTCGCGTCATTCGAGCGGTGGATGCTGGGCGCGCCGCCGGCCGCGCTTGGCCTGGATCCGTTCTACGAGAAGTACGCCGACGCGTACGGCATTCCGATCGTCGCCTCAGGAGTGGTGGCCGATGCCGCCCTGCTCATGGCGCGCGACATCGTCAACTACATGTTGCTCAAACGGCCCGACGTGCGCGCCGAGATGGTGCGGCAGGGCTATCGGGTGGGCATCATCGGCCGGTTCCAGGGGCAGGCCGATTTGCCCGAGTACCGCAGTTACCGGAAGCCCGCGATTGACGACCGCCGCCTGACCCCGCGCGAGCGGGAGCAGTATAACGAGCCCGGCGGCATCGCGTCGATGACGGATGCGGAGTACTGGAACCGGCGCGCTCGTGGTCTGGGCGGGCGGTACACGACGGCAGGTGAGGAGAACATCCTCGGCATTCCCGGCACCAGGTACTTCGGCGAGCACATTCTCGTGCACGAGTTCTCGCACGGCGTCCACAGCGCGTTGCGCGCGGCCGACCCGGCGCTGCACGCCGAAATCGACGCCGCTTACCAGGCGGCCAAGGCCAAGGGGCTGTTCAAGGGCCACTACGCGGAGAACACCGTGGCCGAGTACTGGGCGGAGGGGTCGCAGTGGTGGTTCGGGTCGAACTTCGCGTGGACCGCACCGACCGGCGAGCGCCTGGCGACGCCCGAGTCACTCAAGGCCTACGACCCGACGCTGTTCGGCATCCTCGAACGGGTCTACGCTGGGCACCGCATTCCGGCGGACGTGTACCACGGACGGGCAAAATGAGCTCGGAGGTCATTTTCGAGCATCTCGCGGAAAATGACCTCCGAGCTCATTTCACTTCTTACCGCACTCCGAACGCAAACACCGTCTGCGACTTGTACTCCCCGCCCGGCCGCAGGACCACCGACGGGAACGCCGGCTGGTTGGGCGAGTCGGGGAAGTGCTGGGTTTCGAGGCAGAAGCCTGAGCGGCGCGGATAGACGCGCCCGCCCTTGCCGCGCAGCGTGCCGTCGAGGAAGTTGCCGGCGTAGAACTGGATCCCCGGTTCGGTCGTGCGAATCTCCATCACGCGGCCGGTGACCGGCTCGTAGACGGTTGCGGCCGACTGCAGGCCTTCACCACTGCGGGTGAGCACCCAGTTGTGGTCGTACCCCGGGCCGTGCGCAATCTGCGGATGGTCGGCGTCGATGCGCGCGCCAATCGCGGTCGGTTGCCGGAAGTCGAACGGCGTTCCCTCCACCGGCGCCAGCTCGCCCGTGGGAATCAGGGTGGCGTCGACCGGCGTGTATCGATCCGCATGCAGCGTCAGTTCGTGGCCAAGGATGTCCTGCGTCCTGGCTCCGCCCAGATTGAAGTAGCTGTGCTGCGTCAGGTTGATCACCGTCGGCGCATCGGACGTGGCGTGGTAGTCGACGATGAGTTCGTTGTTGGCGGTGAGGGTGTACTTCACATGTGCCGTCACCGTGCCGGGGTAGCCTTCGTCACCGTCAGGACTGACCAGCGTCAGCAGCACACCGGAGCCGGTGGCGTCGTTGAACGGGTCGGCCTGCCACACCAGCTTGTCCCAGCCCTTGATGCCGCCATGCAAGTGATTGGGCCCGTTGTTCTTCGCCAGCGTGTACGTCTTCCCGTCGAGCGTGAACTGTCCGCCCTTGATGCGGTTGCCCACCCGGCCGATGAGCGAGCCGAAATACGGCGAGCTCTTTTCGTATTCGGCCAGGGTGTCGAATCCCATCACGATGTCGTCGAAGGCGCCGTCGCGATCGGGCATCCGCAGCGACTGGATGATGCCGCCGTAGGTCAGCACCACCATCTGCCCGCCTTTGGCATTGGTGATGGTGTAGGCCTCGACCGTCTTGCCGTCGGTGGTGGTGCCAAACGGCGCCATGGTGACTCGCGGAGGTGTCGTGGCCATCGGCTGCGATGATTCCCCGCCTCCACACGCCGACGCAAGCGCCATCGCCGCCGCCGCACCCATGACTCGCACTCGTGTCATCACTCAGCTCCCCTTGCCGCTACTTGCCGCCACTCGCCGCCACTCGCCGCTGGCCGCCACTCGCCGCCACTTGCCGCTACTGGCCGCCACTCGCCGCTACTCGCCGCTGGCCGCCATCGTATACGATTGGCCGCGGGAAATGACCAGTTCCGGACTGCAGTTTCGAGACGTCGCGAAGTCGTTTGGCGCCGTGCGGGCGCTGACCGGCGTGACGTTCGACGTGACGGCGGGCGAGGCGCACGCCGTGGTCGGCGAAAACGGCGCCGGCAAGTCGACCCTGCTCAAGATTCTCGCCGGCATCCTCCGGCCCGACCGCGGGACGCTGGCGCTCGACGGAGTCGCGCAGCACTTTGCAAGTCCACGCGAGGCGCTCGAACGCGGCATCGGCATGGTCTACCAGGAGATGCTCGCGTTTCCCAACCTGACGGTGGCGGGCAACGTCTTCGCCGGCCGCGAGTTGACCCGGCGGGGCGGGCGCCTCGACGAACCCGCGATGCGCGCGCGGACCCGCGCGCAGCTCGACGATTTGCATCTGACGCTCGATCCCGACACCCCGATGGATCAGCTGTCGACCGCGCAGGCGCAGCTGATCCAGGTGGCCCGCGCGCTCGCGTTTGACTGCCGCGTACTGGTGCTCGACGAACCGACCACGTCGCTGACCGACGCCGAGGTGGATCACCTGTTCAGCGTGGTCAACCGCCTGAAGGCGCGCGGCGTCACGATTCTCTTCGTGTCGCACCGCCTGCCCGAGGTGTACCGGTTGTGCGATCGCATCACCGTGCTGCGCGACGGCGGCTACGTCGGCACCTTCGATCGCGCCTCCACCGCCGCGGCCGACATCGTCCGCGCCATGGTCGGGCGCGAGCCTCCCGAACGACTGGCCCGGCAGTGGCCGGCCGACGCGACCGGCCCCGCACTGGAGGTGGAGCGCCTGTCGTCCGGCGATCGGGTACACGAGGTGTCGCTGACCGTGCGCCGCGGTGAAATTGTCGGCGTGTTCGGTCTCGTCGGATCGGGCCGCACCGAACTGCTGCAGGCGTTGTTCGGCCTGGACCCGGTCACGGCGGGCACCATCCGTGTCAACGGCACGACCGTGTCACCGCAATCGGCGGGCGACGCCGTTCGCGCCGGCCTGGCGCTGGTGCCGGAGGAACGGCAGCGGCAGGGGCTGCACATGAACCTGTCGCTTCGGCACAATCTCGCGCTGCCCGGCGCCGCGGGGCGCGACCTCTCGCGCGTCAATCACGCCGCTGAAGAGGCGGCCGCCCGCGATCAAATCGCGGCGCTCGCCATCAAGACACCCCACAGCGGCGTGGCGCCTGACGCGCTGTCGGGCGGCAATCAACAGAAGGTGGTGCTCGGCAAGTGGCTGGCCACCCGCCCGGCCGTGTTGCTGCTCGATGAACCCACCAAGGGCGTGGACGTCGGCGCGAAGTTCGAGATTCACAACCTCATTCGCCGCGAGGCGGATGCCGGCATGGCGTGTGTCGTCGTGTCGAGCGATCTGCCGGAGGTGCTGGCGCTGGCCGATCGCATCATCGTGATGCGCGAAGGGCGTGTGCGCGGGGAACTGGCCGGGGCGGCGGCGACGGAAGAGGCCGTGATGCAACTGGCCACGCACGAGGTGACGGCGGCATGACGCGGTTCTGGCACGCGCGCGAGTTCAGCACGCTCGTCATCCTCATCCTCGAGGTGGCGTTTTTCACGTGGTACCTGTGGCCGGAGTCCGGCAGCCATCCGTTCTTCAACGTCGGCAACGGGATGCTGATTCTGAAGTACTCGTCGATCTACGGCATCGCCGCGATTGGCGCCGCGATCGTCATCATCTCGGGCGGCATCGACCTGGCGTCAGGCGCCGTCATCGGCCTCACGAGCGTCGTCACGGGCTACTTCTTCGTGGAGGCCGGCTGGGGGCTGGCGCCCTCCGCGCTGATGGGGCTGCTGGTCGGCCTGTCCGCGGGCCTGGCGTCGTCGTGGCTGATCGTCGGCATGAAGCTGCCGCCGTTCATTGCGACGCTCGGCGTGATGGGGATCTGGCGCGGCGTCGGCTACATCATCACCGAGGCGCGGTTCTACGACCTGTCCGCCAGACTGCCGCGCAACTGGACCATCGCGGGTGTGCCGGTCGACTGGGTGCCGCCCATCGTCATGGCGGTGCTGGTCGTCATCTTCCAGGTGCTGATGAAGCAGTATCAGTGGGGCCGCGCCATCTTCGCCGTGGGCGGCAACGAGATGGCCGCGCTGTTCTCCGGCGTGCGGGTTGGGTTCATCAAGACCACCGCGTACGTGACGGCGGGCCTGCTGGCGGCGGTGTCGGGCGTCGTGCTGGCGGTCGTCCAGGGGCAGGGCAAGGCCGACCTCGCCAACGGCTACGAACTCGATATCATCGCGTCGGCCGTGGTCGGCGGCACCAGCCTGACCGGCGGCCGCGGCTCGGTGGCCGGCGCCGTGCTGGGCGCGCTGATCTTCGGCGTGTTGCGGAACGCGTTGCCCCAGATTCCCGGCGCCACGTTCTACGATCGCGTCATCGTCGGCCTGGCCGTCATCGTGATCGTCGTGATGGACCAGGTGTTGGTGCGGAAAGCGCGCTAAGGGATCAGGGCGCAGGGATCAGGGCGCAGGGCACAGGGCACAGGGCACAGGGATCAGGGATCAGGGAAAACAGCAATGAAGAGAATCTCAGCAGTAGCGTGGGTGTTGGGTGTCGTGGCGGTGGCGATCGGGACGGCCGCGTGCGGGGGCGGCGGTGAGGTGGCGCCGGCGAAGAAGCGCTATGCCCTGATTCCCAAGTCGCTCGACATTCCGGTGTTCGACTATGCCCGTATCGGCGGCGAACGCGCGGCGGCGGCGCTGGGTGTGGAGGTCATCTATCGCGGACCCGACCGCCCGGATGAGCTGCGGCAGAAGGAGATTCTCGAATCCTTCATCACGCAGCGGGTCGACGGCATCGCGATTTCGGTGCTCAACGCCAGCTTCCTGACGCCGACCATCGACCGGGCTGTGGAAGCCGGCATTCCCGTGGTGACGTGGGATTCCGATGCGCCGGAGTCGAAGCGCGCGGCGTTTTACGGCGTCGACGATCTCGAGTCGGGCCGCATCATGGGCGAGGAGACGGCCAAGCTGCTGGGCGGCAAGGGCACCGTGGCGTTCATCACCAGCCTGGGCGCCAACAACCTGGCGCGCCGGCTCGAAGGCGCGCGAGAGGTCCTGTCGAAGTACCCCGGCATCACCATCGTCGAGACGTACGACATCAAGGAAGACAGCGTGCGCACCGGCGAGATCATCGCGACCGGCACCAACCGCTACCCGACGCTCGGCGCCTGGGTGTCGGTGGGCGGCTGGCCGGTGTTCAGCGCGAACGCCCTCGCGCCCGTCCCGCCGACGACGAAGTTCGTGTCGTTTGACACGGTGGAAGCCGCCCTGTCGTTGCTGCGCGAAGGCAAGGTGCAGGTGCTGCTCGGCCAGAAGTACTTCGGCTGGGGCGAAGAGTCGATCAAGATCCTGCACGGCCTGGTCACCGGCACCGCCCGTCCCGCCTCTCCCATCGTGAACTCCGGCGTCGATGTAGTGACGCTGGAGAACGTCGATGCCTACGAAGCCGCCTGGAAGAAGATGGCGGGTGGTGGGACAGAGTAGTGCGGAGTGCGGAGTGCGCAGTGCGGAGTGCGCAGACCACCCGTAGCGCGGCCGGCTCTGGCGGCCGCGAGTGCGTGCACCCGTAGCGCGGCCGGCTCTGGCGGCCGCGACCGCGTGCACCCGTAGCGCGGCCGGCTCTGGCGGCCGCGAGTGTGTGTGCGTAAGCGATTGACGACCGAAGGTCGTAGTGTGAACGCGAGGAGAACCCTGCCATGAGATTCCGATTGACCGTAGGTCTGGCGACGATGGCGTTTGGGGTGGGTGCGGGGCTGTTTGCCCAGCAGACCCCTGGCGCCGACCGGCTGACCACAGCGACGTTCGAGGGATTGGAGCTGCGCGGCATCGGGCCGTCGCTCACCACGGGCCGCGTGGCCGACTTCGACGTCGACCCGAAGAATCCCAACATCTACTACCTGGCCACCGCGGCCGGTGGCGTGTGGAAAAGCGAGAACCGCGGCATCACCTGGACGCCGACGTTTGATCGCGGCGGGTCGTTCAACCTCTGCTGCATCAAGGTCGATCCGCGTGACTCGAACATCGTGTGGCTGGGCACGGGTGAAAACTCGAATCCCCGGTCGTCGATGTTCGGCGACGGCGTCTACAAGTCGACGGATGCCGGCGTGACCTGGACGCGCGTCGGGCTTGCCAACTCCGAACACCTCGGCAACCTCGTCATCGATCCGCGTGACTCGAACGTCGTGTACGTGGCCTCACAGGGGCCGCTCTGGTCGTCGGGCGGCGACCGCGGGCTGTACAAGACCACCGACGGCGGCAAGACGTGGAACGCCATCTTCACGATTTCGCCCGATACCGGCGCCAACGAGGTGCAGCTGGATCCGCACAATCCCGACATCGTGTATGTCGCGATGTGGCAGCGCCGCCGCGCGACGGGGCAGTTCGTGGGCGGCGGTCCCGAGAGCGGCATCTACAAGTCGACCAACGGCGGCCGGACCTTCACGAAGCTCACGACCGGGCTGCCGGCCGGTGACATGGGCCGCATCAACATCCAGGTCGACGGCCGCGTGAAACCGACACGGGTCTACGCCATGATCGAGGCGCTCGCCGAGGAACGCGGGTTCTACCGGTCCGACGACGCCGGCGCGACGTGGGCGCGGGTGGGACGCCGCGCGCCTGACGCGGGCGGCCGCGCGGGCGGCGGGCGCGCGGGTGCGCCCGGCC
>CAYYFE010000075.1:0-9617 GCA_964471115.1 uncultured Solibacteraceae bacterium | reverse complement strand
GAAAGTTGTTCAGTGCCGACGGGAATCGACACCGGCCGAAACGTGACAACGTGCGGCGGAAACGATCCGTCCGCTGGGGCGCGGTCGCGCACCGCGGTCAGGCCGTACGCGCGATACCGCGACCAGTCATCGTCGGACAACGTCACGGCCATCGTTCTCGCCACGTCCTGGCGATGAGTGGCGGCGGCAGGACCGGCAACGTCGATGTAGTCGCCCACGGTCAGCCGGGCGGCGTTTCCTGATGCGACGGCGGGATACCAGACGTGGATGCGAATGTGGCGCGCGCGCGACGCTTGCCGTGCGTCAGGGGCGACCCGGCCCCCGGTCGGCCGTGACGCGTCGTCATGCGAGATGACGCGGAAGCCCACCGGGTGCGGGCCCGCATCGAGACCGGCCGGAAGCGAGGGCTGACCGGCACTCAGGACCGGCACGAGCAGGGCGGCGACGGACAACAGCAATCGCATGGCGCACGCATCCTAGCCGAGCCGGCCGTCATCCGCACGTGGCTTGGGACGAACGGCTTGGGGCCATCCGTCGCGCGGGCGGGTCTGCTTTCGTAGCGCGGCCGGATCTGCCGGCCGCGAAGACACGCGCGCTACGGCGCCCGGCGCTCCAGCAGCAACACGTCGCGCCAGACCCCATCCATGCGGCCGATGCGCTCACGGCGCCCGACGATGCGGAAGCCACAGGCTTCGTGAATCCGCACCGATGCGACGTTTTCGGGCAGGATTCCGGCCTGCAGCGTCCACAGGCCCTCCGCCTCGGAGGCCGCCGTCAGGGCCGACAACAACGCGCGCCCGACGCCGCGCCCGCGCGCGGCGCTGCTGACATACACGCTGACTTCGGCGACCCCGGCGTAGACACAGCGGTTGGACACCGGCGTCAGCGCGGCCCACCCCAGCACGGCGTCGGCATCGGCGGCCACCAGCCGGCAGGTGGGGAGGTGCTCCCTGTCCCAATCCGGCCAGTCCGGCGCGGCGGTGGCGAACGTCGCGTTGCGTGTCGCGATGCCTTCTTCGTAGATGCGGCGCACGTCGGCCCAGTCGGACGCCGAGAGCGGTCGGATGTGCATGTGTGAACCTCTCGCAGGCGTATTGTTGCACCATGCAACTATGTTTGTCGAGGCCGGGCGCTTGACCGTCCGGAGCGTTGTGTAGACAATCGACAAAACGAAGACGGGAGGGGGCCGATGGGACACACACGGATGGCGCGATGGCTGGGCACGGCGATGATGGGGATGGGAGTGGCCGCGAGCGCCGGGGTGCGCGCGCAGGCGCCGGTGACGCCCGCAGGTGACCTGCTCGTGTCGACGGCCTGGGTGGCGCAGCGGCTGAACGATGCCACGACGGTGGTGCTCCACGTCGGGCCGGCCCAGGCGTATGCGACGAGCCATTTGCCTGGAGCCCGTCTGGTCGGCGGTCCTGAGATCAGCGTGGCGGGCACGTCGGCCGGTGGCGGGGCGTTGAGTCTGCAGTTGCCGGATGCGGCCACGCTCGAGACGAAACTCGAGGCGCTGGGTATCTCGGACGACTCGCGCGTGATCGTGTACGCGGCCGCGGCGAACTTCGTCTCGTTCGCCACGCGTGTGATGGCCACGCTCGATGCCGCCGGCCTCGGCGATCGGTCGCATCTGATGGATGGCGGACTGCCGGCGTGGATTGCGGAAGGACGTCCCACCACGGACGTGGTGCCGCCGGTCCGCACGGGCACGCTCCGCCCGTTCACCCTGCGGCCGCTGGTCGTGGACGCGGACGTGGTGCAGTCGAAGATCGGCGTGGCCGGCACGGTCATCGTGGATGCGCGGCTGCCCGCGTTTTATGACGGCACGCAGACCGGCGGCGGCCAGCAGACGCCGCACAAGACGGGCCACATCACAAGCGCCGTGAATGTGCCGTTTCAGTCCCTGCTGGGCGCCGATGGCCGGTTCAAGCCCGCCGATGAAATGCGCGGTCTGTTCACCGCCGCGGGCGTCAAGCCGGGTGATCAGGTGATCACGTACTGTCACATCGGCCAGCAGGCGACCGTGCCGTTGTTCGTGGCGCGCCTGCTCGGCATCGAGGCGCGCCTGTACGACGGCTCGTTCGAGGACTGGTCGCGCCGGCCGAACGCGCCGGTGTCCGTGAAGAAATAGCCGCGCGTCCGTCGATTGCCGACCAACGGGGTCCTTTTTGGACGCGCCGGTCCGGCATATCGTGTGCATCGAAAGGTCGTGATGCACACGTCGTGGTCCACCACTGCAGCGGCGCTGCTGTTTGTCGCCGCATTTGTTTCCGTCCAATCCGCGCCCCAGGCCGCGCAGGTGCAGAAGGGCACGGTCAACACCGAGGGCAAATCCGGCGCGCAGCTCTTCAACGACAACTGCGCGGCGTGTCACGGGCTCGACGGCAAGGGCAAGGACGCCAGCGTCCTGGGCTTCGACGTTCCGACCCCGGACTTCTCGGATTGCCAGTTTGCGCCGCGTGAACCGTCGGCCGATTGGGTGACGGTGGCCCACGAGGGTGGGCCGGCGCGCGGGTTCTCGACGCGCATGCCCGCGTTTGGCGGCGCGTTGTCGGAGGACGACCTGTACAAGATCGTCGGCCACATCAAGACGTTCTGTTCGGATCGGTCGTGGCCGGCCGGCGAGTTGAATTTCCCCAAGGCGCTGTTCACCGAGAAGGCGTTTCCCGAAGACGAGTGGGTGTGGACGACGACGCTTGGGCGCGGCCCGTCGCGGGCCACGACCGAATTCGTGTACGAGAAGCGCTTTGGTCCGATGAACATGGTCGAGATCAAGGCGCCCTTCGCGCTGTCACGCGCGGGAGGCCGGTGGTCCGGCGGAGCCGGCGACATCACGCTGGGTTTCAAGCGCGCGTTTGCCCACAGTCTCGAGCGCGGCGCGATTGCCGCGCTGGCCGGCGAGATCATCCTGCCGACCGGCGACGCGTCCGATGGTCTGTCGAAAGGCACGCCGGTCTTCGAGTCGTTTTTCTCCTTCGGCAAGGTGTTGCCGTCCGACAGCTTCTTCCAGTTCCAGGGCGGCATCGAGCTGCCGTTCGACACGGAGAAGGCCGGCCGCGAGGCGTTCTGGCGCGGCGCCATCGGGCGCACGTGGACGCAGCACGGTCCGTTTGGCCGCGCGTGGTCGCCGATGGTCGAGGTGCTGGCGGCGCGCGAGCTGGAATCGGGCGCCACGACGCACTGGGATCTGGTGCCGCAGGTGCAGGTGACGCTCAACACGCGCCAGCACGTCCGCTTCAACGTCGGGTGGCGCACCCCGCTCAACGACCGGGCGCATCGCCGGTCGTCGCTGGTCTTTTATTTCCTGTGGGATTGGTTCGACGGAGGGCTCCGTGACGGCTGGTAGGGTGCTGACGGCGGTGGCCGTGGTCTGGGCAAGCGCCTGGGTAAATACGTCGGGTGTCTTTTTGGAGGACACCACGACGGTAACTGGTGCAAACAGGCAGGTTACAGACGCACTGTCCTCCAAAAAGGCACCCGACGTCATTTTTGAGCCCGGCGACAGCTGCATGGTCTGTCACAACAACATCCTCACTCGTACGGGCGAGGATGTCTCGATCGGCAGCGACTGGCGCGCGTCGATGATGGCCAACTCCGCGCGCGACCCGTACTGGCAGGCGGCCGTGCGTCGCGAGGTGATGGACCACCCGGCCGCGCGCGACACGATCGAGGACGAGTGTTCCATCTGCCACATGCCGATGACGACGTATCCGGCGCGGGTGGCGGGCGGCAAGGGCACCATCTTCGATCAGCTGCCGGTCGGCCGGCCCGACGCCGTGGACGGCGCGTTGGCGGCCGATGGCGTGTCATGCACGGTCTGCCACCAGATCGCGCCCACACGGCTGGGCGAGCCTTCGTCATTCACCGGCGGGTACGTGATTGATGTGGCGGCCGCGCAGGCGCGGACCGTGTACGGCCCCTTCGAGGTGGACGCCGGCCGCGCGCGCGTGATGCAGTCGTCGTCCGGCTTCACGCCGACGTTGTCGCCGCACGTGCAGGCCTCCGAGTTGTGCGCCACCTGCCACACGTTGTTCACGCACTCGCTGGCGCCGGGCGCGGGCGACGTCCGCCTGCCCGAGCAGACGCCGTACCTCGAATGGCAGCAGAGCGCCTACAAGGACAGCCGCAGCTGCCAGTCGTGCCACATGCCCGAGGTGACTGAGCCGGTGCCGGTCTCGCAGACGGTGGGCCAGCCGCGCGCCAACGTCTCGCGGCACACCTTCCTGGGCGGCAACTTCTTCATGATGCGCGTGCTCAATCGCTATCGCGATGAACTGGGCGTGCGCGCGACGCCGCGCGAGATGGAGAGTGCGATCGGGCGCACGGTCGCGCATCTGCAGCGGGACACGGCGCGGATCTCCATCCCCAGCGCGGATCGCGTGGACGGCCGCCTGGCCGTGGACGTGGTGGTCGAGAACCTGGCCGGGCACAAGTTCCCGACGGCGTATCCGTCGCGGCGCGCCTGGATTCAGTTCACCGTCACCGACGCGCAGGGCCGCGTGGTCTTCGAGTCGGGCGCCTGGACGCCGGATGGCCGGATCGCCGGCAATGACAACGACAGCGACGCCGGACGGTTCGAGCCCCATTACGTGCAGATCGATCAGCCGGGCCAGGTGCAGGTCTACGAGTCGGTGATCGGCGACCCGCAGGGGCGGGTGACCACCGGCCTGCTGACCGGCGCCCGCTACCTCAAGGACAACCGCCTGCTGCCGCGCGGACTCGACAAGGCCGCCGCCACGCCCGACGTGGCCGTCTACGGCACGGCGCGCGACGATGCGGATTTCGGGGGCGGGCGCGATCGGGTCCGGTACTTCGTCAACAGCGCGCCGACGTCCGGCGCGGTGACGATCACCGCGACGTTGTGGTTCCAGCCGATCGGCTTCCGCTGGGCCGATAACCTCCGGCGCTACGAGGCGCCCGAACCGGAGCGCTTCGTGCGCTACTGGGATGCGATGTCGTCCGAGTCAGCGCTGGCCATCGCCACAGCCACCACCCTCGTCCGATAGTCCGCACAGTAGGCATGTAGGCAAGTAGAAGAACGGAAAACTTCTACACGTCTACATGTCTGCATGCCTACTGTGCGGACAAGCTATCTCTGGATCTTGACGCCTGCCAGACGCGAGAGGCCGGCCAGGGTGGTCTGCGCGGCGTTGAGACCCAGCAGGAAGTCCTTGTCGGTGAACGACGACATGACGTCGGTCGGCTGGTGCCAGTGGGGATTCCAGCCGGCGCCGGTCTGCATGCCGCGTTCGTTCTCACGCAGGCTGATGGCGGCCACCCGATCCTGGAACGGCCGCGAGTCGGTGTTGGTCATGTGCGGCCCCATCGTGGCGGGGTAGTGCGTCGTGTAGGCATCAGCCGCCAGCTTGAGCGCGAGCGCCAGCTTCATCGACTGATCCGCGAACTTCGAGTCGGACTGCCACTCGATGTTGACGTCGGCCTCCGGGCGCTGATCACGGCTGACCGAGCCGTCCGGCTTCGGCATGCCGTGGTCCCACATCATCATGTCGTGCTGGATCATGCCCAGCCACTTCGGCTCCGGATACCGGCCCGAGCCGGCCGGGCTCTCGATGCCCTGCAGCTTCTCGCGCTGATTGACGTACGCCCACGCGCCGTTGAGCCCGCTCTCCTCGTTGTTCCACAGGATGAAGCGGATCGACACGTCGCTCGTGACGCCCGGCTGGTGCAGGAGGCGCGCCAGTTCCATCACCAACGCCGTGCCCGACGCATCGTCATTGACCGCTTCGCCCTTGCCGAGGCCGTCCATGTGCGCGCCGATGATGTACATCTCCTGCGGCCGGGTGGCGCCAATCTTGGTGCAGAACACCTGCTGGCGTTCGCCGGGCGTGCTGGGCTCGGCGTTGATCTCGCGCAGGCGCGCGTCCCCCTGGGAGTCGAGGTTGTTGTTGACGCCGGTGCGTCCGCGATAGCCGTACTGCGACGAACCGCCTTCACGGCCGCGCCGCACCCATTCGGGTGACCCGGGCAGCGGCACCGTCAGTGAGGTCGGCGGCGCAGGCGTCTGACCGCCGCCGCGAGCCGTCTGGCCCTGCCGGCCGCCGGCCTGGCCGGCGCCGCCTCCACCACCGGCACCACGGCCGCCACCGGCGCGACCGGCGCCGCCCTCACGCGCGGCGCGCGCCGCCACGGTGGCCGGGTCGGACGCCTCGTCGGACGGATACATGTACGTAATGCGCTCGGTGTTGGTGCAGCCGTAACTCTTCAGCTGCGCTTCAATCCAATCCACCGCGTCGCGATTGCGCTTGGTGCCCTGCTGGCGATCGCCAAACTGCGCCAGTCCCCGAATCGTGGCCTTGTACCGCTCGAGGTCGAGCTGGCCCACCAGTTCGCGGATCGGGTCGGCCGGCTGGGCCGGCGGCACCGGGCCCTGGATGATGGGGCCGACCGGGGGAGCCGTGGAGGTCGACTGCGTGGAGACGGGCGCGCCAATGGCGAGCACGCCGAGGACAGCGAGCGAACGCAGGGAGGTCTTCATGGTGCCGACAGTGTAGATCAATCCGTCCGCAGCGCCGTGACCGGGTCCACCGAGGCCGCGCGCCGCGCGGGAATCCACGCGGCCAGCAGCGCCACGGCCAGCAGGCTCGCCGCCGTAGCCGCAAACGTCAGCGGGTCGGTGGGACTGACATTGACCAGCAGCGTGCCGAGCAAGGGCGTGGCCAGCGCCGCACCGCCCAAGCCGAGCACAAGCCCCAGTCCCGCCAGCCGCGCGCCCTGTGAGAGCACCGAACGCAACACGTCGCCGCGATCGGCGCCCAGGGCCATGCGCACGCCAATCTCGCGCGTCCGCTGCGAGACGGAGAAGGCGATCACGCCCGACAGACCCACGGCCGACAACACCAGAGCGAGTCCGCCGAAGATGCCCAGGAGCAGCGCCGCCATGCGCGGAATGGCCACACTCATGCGCAGGTGCTCTTCAAGAGTGCGCACGTCGAAGAGCGCGAGATCCGGCGCGACTTCGGCCACTGCCTGGCGCACGTCCGTAATCGCCACCTCGGCAGGTCCGGCCGTCGCCACGTGCAGCACCGGGTCGGGACGGTAGATCTGCTGAATCGGGAAATACATGACCGAGCGCGCGGATTCCGTCAGCTGGCCGTACTTGCCGTCGCGCGCGACGCCCACGACCGTCATCCACTCTTCACCCGTGCGCAGCCGTCCGCCGACCGCCGGCCGTCCCGCCCAGTAGCGGCGCGCCATCGTCTCGTTGATCACGACGACCGGCGCGGAGGTCGCGCGGTCCTGAGCGGTCACGCCGCGGCCGTCCACGATCGAGATGCCCATGGTCTCGAAGTAGTTGGGGCCGACCATCCCGTAGTAGACGACCACCTCTTCGTTCTCCGCGGGGGTGTAGCCGTCAATGTCGGGGCTGGTGTCAGAACTGCCCCCAATCGAGAGCGGCACGAAGGTGGACAACGAGGCGCGTTCAACGCCGGGAAGCGTTTCGAGCCGCGAGACCAGCCGGTCGAGGACCACGCGGCCTTCGTCGGGTGACAGGCGCAACGAGTTGAGATCAAACGAGGCCAGCACGGCCTGTCGACGCGTGAATCCGGGATCCACGCCGTACGAGTTGGCGAGGGTGCGCACGAACAGGCCGGCGCACACGAGCAGGATCAACGCCAGGGCCACCTGGCCGACGACCAGTGCGCCACGCATGCGGGCGCGTTGTGGGGTGCTGGAGGCGCCGCGCGACGCGCGCACGGCGGACAGCAACCGGGCGCGCGAGCCCTGCAGCGCAGGCGCGAGGCCGAAGATCACCGTGGCCAGCGCCACGACGAGCAGGCTGAAGCCCAGCACGCGCAGATTGACGCTCGATTCGATCAGCACCGGATAGGGCAGCGGCGGCAGCAGCGCCTGCAACGTACGGCTCGTCCATGTGGCCAGCAGCACGCCGGCAAGTCCGCCGGCGCCGGCCAGCAGCAGGCTCTCGAGCAGGAGTTGCCGCACCAGCCGCCAGCGGCCTGCGCCAAGCGCCGTGCGAATCGCCAGTTCGGACTGCCGCGCGACCGCGCGCGCCAGGAGCAGACCGGACACGTTGGCGCACGCGATCAGCAGCACCAGCACGACCAGTCCCATCAGGACCGAGACCACCGGCAACAACACCATCGCCGCACCATCCTCCGACAGGGGCGCCACCCGCAGCCGCCAGTTGTCGGCAATCTTGTCGTCGGCCACCAGGCGATCGGAGACCACGCGCAGCGCCGCGTCCGCCTGCGCGCGCGAGACGCCCGGGGCCAGGCGCGCAACGGACTGCAGCCATCCGCTGCCGCGTGAGTTCAACACGTCGCGGCCGGTGAGCTGCGTGTACAGCGTGACCGGAACCCAGACGTCCATCGCGAGGCCGCCCATCGCGCCGCGGAATCCCGCCGGGGCGATGCCGACGACGGTGAACGGCAGGCCGTTGATGGACACGGCTTGCCCGACGATGGCGGGGTCGGCGGCAAACCGGGTCTGCCAGAGGGAGTGACTCAAGACGGCGACCGACCGGCGCTCGTGTTCGTCGGCGGTCTGCAGCACCCGGCCGTGCGCGGCGCCGACCTCGAGGACGTCGAACAGGTTGCCCGAGGCCACCTCGACCCACACCCGCTCGGGCGTGCCGGCGCCCACACGCAGCGTGGCGGCCATCATGTCCTTGACGGCCAGCCCCGCCAGCACCTCGGGCGCCGCGTCGCGCACGTCAACGTAGTTGGGGTACGAAAAGCTCAGGTCCGGCCGCGTGGGTGTGGCGAACCGCACCAGCGCCAGCTCGGTGGTGCGAGGCACGCCGGGCAGCGGATTGAGGACGAGCGCGTCGACCCAGCTGAAGATCGTCGTGGTGGCGCCAATCGCCAGGCCCAGCGTCAGCACAATGGCGGCGGTGAAACCCGGCCGCTGGCCGAATCCACGAAGGGCGTATCGGAAGTCCTGCAGGCTCATGAGCGTTCTCCATTGATGGATGCGCAACCACACCGCGTGGGGGAACGCGCCGAGGCTGCGGCGCGCGAGGTCGCGGGTGATGGTGCGGGGTGGTTGTCCCTGTGTGGTGAGGAAGGTCGCCTGGGCGGCCAGGTCGGCCAGCCACTGGCGCCGCCAGGCTTCGCGCCGCGCGGCCGGCACCAGCCAGGCCCACGCGCCGATCAGGCGGCGCGCCCACGTCATCGTTGCGTGGGGCATGTCAGCGTTCCGCGGGCCTCGCCCGCAGCAGGGGATACCGATCCAGCCCCTCGGTCAGGGCCCGGGCGCCGGCCGCCGTCAGTTCGAAGTACCGGCGCGCCGGACGGCCCTCGCGGTGCGCGCTCGCCTCGGCTTCCCACTTCGACCGCACCAGGCCCAGATCCTCGAGCCGTTCGAGCGCGGGATACACCGTGCCCGACGTGAGCCCGGTCGCGTCCATGATGTCGAACCCGAACCGCCGCCCCTCATCGAGGGCCTGCAGGATGCTGATCGTGCCAAGTCCCAGTCGTCTGCCCATGTTGAAGTCCAACATAGGGGACGAGGGAAGGAGTGACGAAGTTCAATGTTATTGAGGATTGGGGATTGGGGATTGAGGATTTGGGATTGGGCGCCGCAATCCTCAATCCTCAATCCTCAATCCTCAATCCTCAATCCTCAATCCTCAATCC
>CAYYFE010000074.1:3564-9648 GCA_964471115.1 uncultured Solibacteraceae bacterium | reverse complement strand
GTGTGTTCCTGGTGGACGCGGCAGGGCTGGGGCTGCTGGCGATGGTGGCGAGAGGACGCGTGCGATGACCCGGCGACTGGTGCTGGCGCCCGGCGCCTGGCGACCGGCCGACCTGGAACCGGCCGTGGCCTGGCTGCGGCAGGGTGGGGTCGTCGCGTTTCCCACCGACACGTTGTACGGCCTGGCGTGTGACGTCCGGAACGCCGACGCGGTGCGCGCGATTTTCGACGTGAAGGGGCGCGGCCGCGAGTCGGCGCTGCCGGTGATTGCAGGGTCGGCGGCGCAGGTCGAGGCGCTGACCGGGCCGTTCAGCGCCCGGGAGCGCCGGCTGGTCTCGCGCGCCTGGCCCGGCCCGCTGTCGCTGATTCGCGAGGCCCCGGCCTGGATGCCGGTCGAGGTGCACGGCGGGGCCGGGACGGTGGCGGTGCGCGTGCCCGATCATCCCGTGGCGCGCGCGCTGGCGGAGGCGGCCGGCACGTTGCTCAGCGCCACGAGTGCCAACCGATCCGGCGCCCCGCCGACCGATCGCCCCGACGGACTCGGCGCGCTCGTTGACGACCCGCGGGTGTTCGTGATCGACGGCGGCGTGACGCCGGGCGGCGCGCCCTCGACGATCGCCGACGTGCGCGCGGACCCGCCGGTGTGCCTGCGCGAGGGCGCGGTGCCCTGGAGCCGCGTGTTAAACTGGCTGCATCCATGAAGACGCGCCGTGCTGCGACGCATTCGCCCGGCGTCGAGCGCGCGGCCCTGTTCACGCTGACCACGCGCGCCACGCGCGGGGCCGATCCCGAGACGACGCTCGACGAACTGGCCGGGCTGGCGGAAGCCGCCGGCGCGCAGGTCGTCCTGCGCGCGATGCAGGAACGGCCGTCACCCGATCCGGCCACCGTGTTCGGCCGCGGCAAGGCCGAGGCGTTCGCCGAGGCGTGCCGCGCGGCCGACGTCGATCTGGTGGTCATCGACCATCCGCTGACGCCGGCGCAGGCGCGCAACCTGGAAGCGGTGTTCGGCCGGCGCGTGATCGACCGCACCGAACTGATCCTCGACATCTTCGCGCAGCGCGCGCGCACGCGCGAAGGCAAGCTGCAGGTGGAACTGGCGCAGCTGCAGTACCTGTTGCCGCGGCTGGTGGGCGCGGGCCTGGCGATGTCGCGGCTGGGCGGCGGCATCGGCACCCGGGGCCCCGGCGAAACCAAACTGGAGACCGATCGTCGTCGCATCCGGCAGCGCATTGCCGCTCTCAAGCGCGACATCGCGGAGGTCAGCGGCCGGCGCGGCTTCCTGCGGTCGCGCCGGCGTCGCGACGATGTGCCGACCGTGGCGCTCGTCGGGTACACCAATGCCGGCAAGACGACGCTGTTCAACGCGCTCACCGGCGACCAGGCGGTCGCGTCGGATGCGTTGTTCGTGACGCTCGATCCGCTGGTGCGCCGCGTCAAACTGCCCGACGCGCGCCACATCATGCTGGCCGACACCGTCGGGTTCATCGATCGGCTGCCGCACTCGCTGGTGGCGGCGTTCCGCGCGACGCTGGAAGAGGTCGTCGGGGCGGACGTGATCCTGCACGTGATCGACGCGTCGGCGGCCGATCGCGAACGCCGCGACCGCGCGGTGCAGGACGTGCTGGCCGACATCGGCGCCGGCAGTGTCCCGATCATCGAGGTCTACAACAAGTGCGACCGGCTCGATCCGGCCGACCGCGAGCGGCTGACCCGCGGGTCGCGCCGCGTCGTGGCCATCTCGGCGCTGCGGCGCGAGGGGCTGTCGGACCTGCTCGATCTGATCACGGCCCACGTGGCGATGGACACCGAGCGGGCGACGTTTGAACTCGACTACGCGCAGGAGGCGGATCGCGCGCTGCTGGCCGAGATCCACCGCTACGGCCGCGTGCGCAGCCAGGTGACGCGCGGCGAGCGGATTACCGTGGAGGCCGACGTGCCGCGGCGGTGGCTGGATCGCCGGGGCCGGGTGAGGCCGGTGGCATGACGGCCGCGGCTTCTCGCTGGCCGGTGGCGCTGCTCGTGCTGGCGGCCGCGTGCGCGCGGCCCCTGCCGCCGGCGGTCCCGTCCGCGCCGGCGTTTCCGGACGTGCCCACGCTGGTGGTGCCGGCGTCGCTGGCCGCCGAGACCCGCGCCGCTGAACGCCATGACGCCGGCTGGCGTCGATTCCAGTCCGGCGACCTGCGCGGCGCCGCGCGTGACTGGCAGGCCGCGCTGTCAGCGGCGCCGGGGTTCTACCCGGCCCGTACCGGGCTGGGGTACATCGCACTCGAGGAGCGGCGGTGGACGGAGGCGGCCGAGGCGTTTGACGCGGCGCTCGCCGTCGACGCGGTCTACACCCCGGCGCTGGCGGGCCGGGTCGAGGCGGCGCTGTCGGCCGATGATGCGCCCGCCGCGGCGTTGGCCCTCGAGCGGCTGATCGCCCTCACGCCGCCCGGGGCCGAGCGCGACGAGCGGGAAGGCCGCCTCGACGTGTTGCGCCTGCGCGCGGTCCAGGAGGTGCTGGCGCGGGCGGCCGCCGACCGCGAGGCGGGCCGGTACGAAGCCGCGCTTGCGGCGCTGGCGCAGGCGCGCACCCTGGCGCCGGGCAGTCCCACGGTTCTGCGCGAGCTGGCCCGGGTCGACATCGCGCGGGGCGCGTTCGACGACGCCGAGGCCCGCGCGCGAGAGGCGCTGGCGATCGATCCCGGTGACGCCGAGACGCACGCGGTGCTGGGCGATGTGCTGGAGGCCCAGGGCCGGTTGCGCGACGCCGCCGCCGCGTACGCGCGGGCGGTCGAGCTCGATCCGCGGCCCGCGTGGCGGTCACGCGCCGCCACCTTGCGGTCCGCGGCCGATCTCGCCACGCTGCCGGCCGAGTACCGGTCGTTGTCCACCGCCGCGTCGGTCACACGCGGGCAACTGGCGGCGCTGCTGGGCATCCGCCTCGAGTCGCTGCTCGCGCGTGCGCCCCGGCGGGTCACCGTGGTCCTCACCGATGTGCGCCGGCACTGGGCCGCGCCCTGGATCCTGCCGGTGACGCGTGCGGGGCTGATGGAAGCGATGCCCAACCACACGTTCCAGCCCGGCACGGTCGTGCGGCGCGCCGATCTGGCTGTCGTCATCTGGCGCGCCCTGCAGCTCGCCGCGGCGGATCGGCCCGCGGAGGTCAACCGCTGGCGCGCCGCGCGCGCGGTCCCGTCCGATGTGCCGCCCACCCACCTGGCGCACGGCGCGGTGGCGGCCGTGCTGGCCGCCGGCGCGATGAGCGCGGCTGAAGACGGCCAGTTCCGTCCGTCGCAGGTGGTGTCGGGCGCCGAGGCGCTGGCCGCCGTGGCGCGGGTCGAACAGGTCGCGGGAGGCCGGCGGTGACCTCCGAGGTCTTCACTCCCGCGAATCTGCTGACGCTGCTGCGCATGGCCCTGGCGCCGGTGTTCGCGCTCTGCATGTTCTACGGGTACCCCGGCTGGGCCCTCGGCACCTTCGTGCTCGCGGCGCTCACCGATCTGCTGGATGGACTCATCGCCCGTTGGACCGGCCAGCAGACCACGCTGGGCACCTGGCTCGATCCGATTGCCGACAAGCTGCTGCTGCTCACCGTGTTCCTGATTCTGACGCTGCCGCATTTCGGCCTGACGCACCGGCTGCCGGTGTGGCTGACGGTGCTGGTGATCAGCCGGGACGTCGGCATCGTCCTCACCGTGGCGGTGATCAATCTGGCGGTGGCGCCCCGCACGTTTGTGCCGTCGCTGCTGGGCAAGATCGCGACGGCGACGTTTCTGCTGACCGGTCTGGTGACGCTGCTGGCCAACTACCGGCCGGTCCCGGCGTGGGCGCTGGACGGGCTGGTCCTGGCCTCGGCCGCCATCACGCTGCTGTCGGCGGCCGACTACCTGCGCCGCGTGTCGCGTCCCGCGCGGTGATCCCGCCGGCGCCGGGCTGCGTTATCCTCTGACGACCATGCTGGACGCCTTCAAACGCAAGACGGGGACGGCCGCCGCCCCCGAGACCGAGGAGTCGCTGCTGGCCGCGGCGCGTCTCGAACGGGAGGCGCTCACGCGCGTGCTGGACCAGGTGGGCGCGCAGATTGAACGCCTCGAGGCGGCGTCCCGGGAGGCCGCCCGGGCCGGCGAAGCCGACGCCGAGAAACATCGTCAGGCCGCGCAGGCGCTGGCGGCGCAGTCGATGCAGGCGCGCGCCACGCTCGAAACGCTGGCGGCCGAACGGCAGTCGCTCGAGGACCTGCGGGGCGCCGTGCAGGCGGCCGCCGGTGAACTGCGGCAGGCCCGCGACGCCGCCAGCGAGGCCGGTGCCGGGTTGCAGGCCATGCGGTCCGTCGCGTCGGCGCTGGCCGCCGACGAGGAGCGGCTGCGCGGCGCGGCGCGGCAATCGCGCCTGGAGGTGGAAGCCGCCCTGGCCGCCGTGCGCGAAGTCGAGCAGAAGTTGTCGGGGCTCGACCGCCTGCAGGAGACCTCGCGCACGCTGGATGAACGCGTCCGCGCGCTGAGCGCGCTGGCCGAACACGTCTCGATGAAGGCGCGGGTCCTCGAACAGCAGAAACACACCGTCGAGCAGGCCATCGTGTCCTCGCACCGGCTGACCGAAATGGTGTCGGGCATGGACGGCCAGATCGCCAGGCTCGAGGAGTCGATCCGCCAGACCCAGCGCGCCGAGGAACAGGCCGACCGGGTCGAACAACTCGTCCGCGAGTCCGGCCTGCAACTGGAGGAGGCGACGCGGCGCCGCGAAGCGTTCCTCGCCGAACTGGTGCGGCTCGACGACGACCGCGCGCGGGTGCAGCAGTTCGTCGCGCGGTACGAGGACCGGCTGGCCCAGGAGCGGCGTGAAATGGACGCCGCGCAGGCCCGCCTGGCGACGCTGCAGGAGTCGGTGGCCCGGCTGACGCAGGCGCACCAGACGCTGGCCCTGCGCGAGCGGGATGTCGACGCCATCGCCGCGCGAATCGGCGCGATGGACACCCAGATGGCGGCGCTGACCGAGACGACCGAGGACTTTGCGCGCCGGGTGAGCGTGGTCGACACGATCAAGGTCGAGCTGGCCAGGCTCGACGAGCAGGCGCGGCGCACCGCGTGGCAGATGGACAGTCTCAAGGGGGCGCGGGCGGATCTCGAGGACCTGCGCGCGGACATCCAGACCTTCTACAAGGCGCACGGCGAGGCGGTGCAGCTGCGGGATCGCCTGGGCGCGGATCGGGCGGCGCTCGAAGCGTTCCTGGATCGGGCCTCGGAGTTCGCGTCCACCATGCCGGAACTGGACGCCCGGCTCAACGCCGTGCGCGAGAAGTTGTCGACCGTCGACGAGGGGACGCAGAAGGCGGCCAACCTGGTCGCGATTGCCGACAACCTCGACCGGCAGATGACCCGGTTGTCCGGCTATCAGCAGTTCGTGGAGCGCCTGGAAGGGCGCCTCAACACGCTGAACACGCTGACGGCCGACATGGACCGGCGCATCAGCCAGCAGATCGAGCGCCGGGCCGAGATCGATGGCCTCCGGTCGCTCTGTGACGGCGTGAACCTGCAGGTCCTCGAACTGCGCCAGCGCGTGGAAGGCATCAGCGAGACCCAGGTGACGCTCGCGCCGCTGGTCGGTCAGGTGGCCGGCCTGCGGGCCGACGTCGAGCGCGCCCAGACCCGGTTGTCGGCGGCCTTGCGCGACGAACGGGAACTGGTGGCGCAGGAAACGCGCGTGGCCGGGATGCTCGAGGCCGTGCGCACGGTGGCGGCCGAGACGGCGACCCGGCTGGCGGAGGTCGACGGCCTGTCGTCGGCCCTCGATCGATCCGAAGCGGTCAAGAACTCGATGCTGGAGGAACTGGCGCTGGTGCAGGGACGCCAGCGCGACGTGGCCGGGCACCTGTCGGCCGCCGAGGACCAGATCGCGAAGCTCGACGCGGCCTTCAGCCAGATTGAGGCGCGGCGCGACCAGGTGGCGTTTGCCGAGCGGCGGATCGCGACGTTTGAATCGCGCCTGCGTGACCTCGAGCAGCTGGCGGCCGACGTGGAGGCGCGCATGGCCGACGCCGCGGCCCGACGCGACACCCTCGATGCGCTGCGCGATCAGGTCGACGGCGTCCACGAGGTGGCGG
>CAYYFE010000074.1:0-3554 GCA_964471115.1 uncultured Solibacteraceae bacterium | reverse complement strand
GGCCGACCTCGAGTCACTGGACAGCCAGCGCGGCGCGGTGGCCGCGCTGCGCGTGCGGGTCGACGAACTGCTGGCGACCGCGCGCGCCACCGATGCGCGGATCGCCGACATCTCCGCCCGCAAGCGGCTGGTCGACGAGGTGCAGCTGAAGGTCAACGTCATCACCGGCATGCTCGACGACGTGCGGGTCAATCTGGAGACGGTGGGCGAGCAGCGGGCCGTCCTCGATCACGTGCTGGGCCGCCTGGCGCAGCTCGACGAGATGACGCTGGCCGCCCAGGGCACGTTACGGTCACTGCAGGCCGAACGCGCGCTGGCCGAGCGCATCGAACAGAGCATCAAGACCCTCCGCACGCGCACGGCGATCGGCGAACGACGACAAGCGTGAGGAAGGGCAGAGGTGACAGGGCATAGGTGATAGGGCATAGGTGATAGGGAGTGCATCATGTTCTCCCTAATACCTATTCCCTATGCCCTATGCCCTATGCCCTGTGCCCTAGGCCCTATGCCCTGATCCCTGTCTTCTCTCTAAAGTACCGAATCGTCTCCGTCAGGCCTTCTTCCAGGGCGACCTTGGGTTCCCAGTGCAGCAGCGTGCGGGCGCGGGTGATGTCGGGCCGGCGCACCTTGGGGTCGTCGGTGGGCAGCGCCTTGAAGACGACCTTCGAGGAGGACCCGGTCATGCGGATGATGGTGCGGGCGATTTCCTCGATCGACATCTCGTGCGGGTTGCCGACGTTGACGGGGTCGTTGAGTGACGACGCGGCGAGTTTCAGGATGCCGTCGACCAGATCGGTGATGTAACAGAAGCTGCGCGTCTGCTCGCCGCTGCCGAAGATGGTGACGTCTTCACCCCGCAGCGCCTGCGCGATGAACGTCGGGACGGCGCGGCCGTCGTTGATGCGCATGCGCGGCCCGTAGGTGTTGAAGATCCGGATGATCTTCGTGTCGAGCCCGTGATACCGGTGGTAGGCCATCGTGATGGCCTCCGCGAAGCGTTTGGCTTCGTCGTACACGCCGCGCGGCCCGATGGGATTGACGTTGCCCCAGTAGGTTTCCTTCTGCGGATGCTCCAGCGGATCGCCGTACACCTCCGAGGTGGACGCCAGCACGAACCGCGCGCCCTTGGCCTTGGCCAGGCCGAGCGCGTTGTGGGTGCCGAGCGCGCCGACCTTGAGCGTCGGGATCGGCAGTTCCAGATAGTCGATGGGGCTGGCGGGACTGGCCCAGTGCAGCACGAGATCGACCGGGCCGGCCACGTCGATGAAATGGGTGACGTCGTGGCGGATGAACTGCAGGTCGCGGTCGCGCAGATGCGCCAGGTTCGCCAGGTCGCCCGTGAGGAGGTTGTCGATCCCGACCACGCTGTGGCCCTGGCCGAGCAGGGTTTCCGTCAGGTGGGATCCGATGAACCCGGCCGCGCCGGTGATGACGACTCGCACGTTCAGTGTCCGCCTTCCATGGCCGCCCGCTGCAGGCCGCGCGCCAGCGTGAGCCACATGATCTTGAGGTCGAGGGCAATCGACCAGTTTTCGATGTAATACAGGTCGAACTCGATGCGTTTTTCGAGCGACGTGTTGCCGCGCCAGCCGTTGATCTGCGCCCAGCCGGTGATGCCCGCCTTGACCTTGTGGCGCAGCATGTACTGCGGGATCTGATGTTTGAACTGCTCGACGAAAAACGGGCGTTCCGGCCGCGGCCCGACGATCGACATGTCGCCGCGGAGCACGTTCCAGAACTGGGGCAGTTCGTCGACGTCGGTGCGGCGCAGCCAGCGCCCGATCGACGTGGCCCGGGGATCATCGTCGCGCGCCCAGACCGGGCCCGTGACCTCTTCGGCGTCAATCGGCATCGACCGGAACTTGTAGACCGTGAACGACTCGCCATCCAGGCCCATGCGCTCCTGGGTGTAGAAGATGGGGCCGGGCGAGCTGCGTTTGATGAGCGCGGCGATGATCAGCGCCGGCACCGCCCCCACGAGCAGGACGATCGACGAGACGACCACATCGACGGCGCGTTTGATCAGGCTGTTGAAGCCGCGCAGCGGCACGTCGTTGATCGAGATGATGGGCAGGCCGTCGAGGTCCTCGAGGCGGGCCCGCAGCGCGATGAACTGCAGCAGGTCGGGCACCACGTGCACTTCGATCACCTCGCGGCTCGCGAACTCGACCACGGACAGCATCTTGACGTGTTCGTCGATCGGCAGCGCGACGTACAACTCGTCGATGTGCTCGCGGCCGCAGACGTCGGCCACGTCGCTGAGCGCGCCCAGGATCGGCAGGCCGCGGTAGCCGATGGCGTCGGTCGTGGTGAAGCGGTCGTCGAGGAAGCCGACCAGGCGGAAGCCGAGTTCGCCGTGCTCCAGGATCCGGTCGGCCACCAGGCGGCCGAGGTCGCCCGCGCCGACGATCAGCACGCGCCGCAGGCCGAGCCCCGCGCGCCAGCGCCGGCGCAGCTGCTGCCGCACGAACTCGCGCATGCCGAACGTGAACAGGACGTTGAGGCCGAGGAAGATGACCCAGACGGCCTGGGAGACTTCGAGGTAGCCCTGGTCCTTCAGCGACTGGGGCAGGTAATAGGTCTGCACGTACAACGTGCCGGCCACGGCCAGCAGCACGGTCAGCAACGTGCCGACGAGCACGGCGAAGAAGTCGTCGAGCCGCGTCCGTCCGCGCCGGAAGCGGTAAAGGCGCTGGACGTGGAACGCGATCGGGACCATCGCGGCCACGAAGGGCAACACGGCGAGGTACTGCTCGAAGGGTGGCTGGCCCTTCGGGATGTCGAGCAGCCCGGTCTCGAACCGCAGCAGGTAGGCCGCCACAAACGCGAGGGCGGCGCAGCCGATGTCTCCGGCCACGTGCAGCGCGACGAACAGCCGGCTGAACCGCTTTACCATGAGGACGGAGCCGCCAGGGTTTCGGTGACGCGCGCGGAGAAGGCCTCGGTGAACCGTTCCGGGCTGAAGCGCAGGGCGCGCGCGCGGCGCTCGGCGGGTGTGGACGGCAGCTGGTCGACGCGGGCCATGGCGTCGGCCAGCGCCTCGGCGGAATCGTCGGGCACGAGCCACCCGGTCCCGCCATGGTCGACGGTCTCACACGCGCCGCCGCGTCCGAGCGCGACGACGGGGCGGCCGCAGGCGAGGGCTTCGACCGGGGCGATGCCGAAGTCCTCCTCGCCCGGCAACAGCAGCGCCCGCGCGGACCGGTAGGCCTCGCGCAGCGTGGCGGCGTCGACGTGGCCGACGAACGTGACGTCGGGACCTGCCATCGCACGCAGCCGCGCGTCGTCCGGTCCGGTTCCGATGATGGTCAATGGGACTCCCAGTCTGGCGGCGGCCCGAATCGCCGTATCAATCCGCTTGTACGGCACGAGCGCCGACACCACGAGAAAGTGTGTACCCGGCGGCGTCTCGCCCGGCGTATACCAGCCGGTGTCCACCGGCGGGGGCACCACCGTGGCCCCCCGATTATAGTACCGGCCGATCCGCCGGGCACCGTACGCGCTGTTGGCGAGGAAGCGCTGGCCCCGCGGCGCGGTGTCGCGATCCCAGCGCG
>CAYYFE010000073.1:0-10259 GCA_964471115.1 uncultured Solibacteraceae bacterium | reverse complement strand
CACGTGTCCGAACAGCTCCGATTCCAGCAGCGACTCGGTCAGCGCCGCGCAGTTGACCGACACGAACGGGCCGGTCGCGCGGGCGCTTTGCGCGTGAATGGCGCGGACGATCAGTTCCTTGCCGGTGCCGCTTTCACCCTGGACCAGGACGGTCGTGTCGAGCGGCGCGACCCGGGCGACGTGGTCGAGTACTTCGGCCATCGCCGGGTGCCGGCTCACCAGGCGATGGTCGCGGTCTTGTGTCGCGACGCGGAGCCGATCCGGCGCGTCATCGTGTGTACCTGAGGCCCTGCGACGGTCGCGGATGCGCCGGCGTACCCGCTCCACTTCCGCACCAAGGTGCTCCCCCTGCAGGTCCGCCCGCAGCTCTGCGAGCGCGGCGCCCCAGCCGTCGGCGTCCTGGCCCACCAGCCGGCAGTGCGCGTGGCCCTGTCCGACACACGTGACTTCCTGGAAGTAGAGCTCACGTCCGAAGCAGGCGCTGGCAAAGCCGCTCAGATATCCCGCCAGCGACCAGCACACCGGGGACGAGCCCTCGCCGTAGTGGGCCACGTGTTGTTCGCCCACCCAGGAGTGCGTCCAGATCACTTCGAGCCGCACGGGCCCGGTGGCGCCGGTCCCGGCCGGGATTTCGGCCTTCGTCACCTGCCCGTGGACGAGGCCCTCGAGCCGCAGCAGCACCATGCCGGCGTGCAGGCCGTCGAGCGGCGCAGGCCACGGGTCGCGGTCCCGCAGGCTCAGGGCGTCGTGGAAGCCGTCGGCAAATCCGAACCGCAGCATGAGCCGCCGGGCGGCCGGCGCGCCAAGTGTATCGATCAACTCCCGGACGAGCAGGCCCATCGCCGCGGCGCTCAGCACGACGACGCGTTGTTCCTGGAGGCGGATGACCCCCGATTCGGGTTCGAGGTCCATCACCTCCGACAGCGTGCGGGGGGCATACGGGCCGGTCATGCAGGGATGATGGCATGGTTGCGTTGTGGGTGTGCACACGAGCACTTGAGGGCTGGGAGGAAGACGTGCCGGGTTGCGAGCCCAGCGTTATCGCGCCGGCCGCCGAAGGCGGCACGCAACCCGCACGCATTTCTCCATGCCTCCATGTCTCCTGTGATGGCACTTTGACTACAATCGCAGTCATGCGCATGAAGGCTCTGGTCGTGTTCGTGGCGGGCGTGTGTGTGGCGGGCAGCGGGGTCCTGGTGGCCCAGGCGCCGGCGCCGAATCAGTACGACGATGCGGTGGCGCGGGTTCGCGCGAGCGAGGGGTTCACCAGGGCGCTGGCGGTGATCGACCGCGATCACGATCGGCTGATCGAGGAAATCATCACGCTGACCGAGATTCCGGCGCCGCCGTTCAAGGAGGAGCGCCGCGCCAAGGCGTACCTCGGGATGTTGCAGGCGACCGGGGCGTTGACCGACCTGGAGATCGACGCGGAAGGCAACGCCATGGGGCTGTGGAAGGGCACCGGCGGCGCCGAGGCGCCGCTGATTGCCATTGCGGCGCATCTGGACACCGTGTTCCCCGAAGGCACCGACGTCACGGTCAAACGTGATGGCACACGGCTGTCGGCGCCGGGCATCGGCGACGACACGCGGTCGCTGGCCGTGTTGCTGGCGATGATCCGCGCGATGAAGGAAGCCGGCGTGCAGACCCGCAGCGACATCCTGTTCATCGGCAACGTCGGCGAGGAAGGGCAGGGCGACCTGCGCGGCGTGAAGTACCTGTTCCAGAAGGGCAAGTACAAGGACCGCATCCGCCTGTTCATCTCGGTGGATGGCGCCGGCGGCGGCGCCAACATCACCCACGGCGGCGTCGGGTCGCGCCGGTATCGCGTCACGTTCAAGGGCCCGGGGGGCCACAGCTACGGCGCGTTTGGTCTGGTCAGTCCGGCGTTTGCGCAGGCCGGCGCCATGCAGCGGTTTGGCCGGCTGACCGTCCCGCAGAAGCCGAAGACCACCTACAGCGTGGGGGTCGTGGGCGGCGGGACCTCGGTCAATTCGATCCCGTTCGAGACGTTCATGGAGATCGACATGCGGTCGGAGTCGCGTGAGGAACTCCGCAAGCTCGACGAGGCCTTCCTGTCCATCATCAACGAAGCGGTCCAGGAAGAGAACAAAGCGCGATCGACGGCGCAGGGACCGATCACGGCCGACATCACGTTGATCGGCGATCGGCCCTCGGGCGAGACGCCAATCACGTCGCCGCTGGTCGAGACGGCCGCAGCCTCCATTCGCGCCGCCGGCGGCCGGCCCACCTACTCGTGGAGCAGCACGGACTCGAACATTCCCATCAGCATGGGCATTCCCGCGATCACGATTGACTCAGGCGGCCGCGGCGGCCGGGCGCATGCATTGGACGAATGGATCTCCGTCGACAAGGTGCCCAGCCTGCGCGGCATCGAAATCGCGCTCGCCACGCTCCTGACACTCGCGCGCTGACAGGATTACGAGGTGGCGAGATGGCGAGATGGCGAGATGACGAGATGGCCAAGTGGCGAGATGACGAGATGACGAGATGACGAGATGGCGAGGTGGCGGGATGACGAGATGACGAGATGGAGGTGGCGCTTCGCGCGACCTCGCCCATCTCGCCACCTCGCCACCTCGCCATCATTTGATGGTGGCAGCCCCGGCCAGCGCGCATTGCGCGTCCTGGGCGCCGGTGACGCCGCTGACGCCGACCGCGCCCACCATCTCGCCGCCTGACATGAGGGGCACGCCGCCCTCGAGCGGCATGAAGCCGTCGATGGGCAGGAGCGCCGTGCGGCCGCCCTTGGTCACCTCTTCCTCGAGGCCTTTGGTCGGGCCCTGAAAGTAGGCGGCGGTCCGCGCCTTGCGCACCGCGATGTCGGTGGCCACCAGCTTGGCGCCGTCCATGCGCCGGAACAGCAGCAGGTGGCCGCTGTCGTCCACCACGGCAATCGACACGGCCCAGTTGTTCCGCCGGGCTTCGGCCTCCGCCGCGTCCGCCACCTGCGTCGCCGCCGCCAGCGTCAGCACCCGCTTCGACCGCGTCTGCTGCTCCGCGCCCGTGCCCGCCATCATCCCCATCAGCACCACTCCCGTGAGAAGCGTTCGAATCACATCGACCTCCGCGGGGGAAGACTAACAGAGGGATGGATCAATGGATCAATGGATCAATGGATCGATGGATCAATGGATCGATGGATCGATGAGGCGATGGTGGCGGTCTGCGACGCGCAGAGTAAAATTGCGCCGCCATGGCGAAAATTCGATGGGGCGTACTGGGGGCCGCGAAGATTGCGGTCGAAAAGGTCATTCCGGCCATGCAGGGCGGTGCGCACACCGAGGTGGTGGCGGTCGCGTCTCGAGACGCCGGCAAGGCGCGGGAGGTCGCGGACCGGCTGGGCATCGCCCGGGCCCACGGGTCGTATGAAGCGCTCGTGGCGGATCCGGACGTGGACGCCATCTACAATCCGCTGCCCAACCACCTGCACCTGCCGTGGACGCGCGCGGCGGCCGAAGCGGGCAAACATGTGCTCTGCGAAAAACCGCTGGGGCTCGACACCGCAGAAGCGCGCGAGTTCCTCGCCCTGCGGGACCGCACGGGTGTGCGCATCCAGGAAGCCTTCATGGTGTGGACGCATCCGCAGTGGCGCCGCGCCGTCGACCTGGCGCGATCGGGCGCGCTTGGTGACGTGCGGTCCTACGTCGGCATGTTCAGTTATTACAACGACGACCCCGCCAACATCCGCAATGTGGCCGACTGGGGCGGCGGTGGCCTGATGGACATCGGTTGTTACCTGGTGATCACCTCGCGCATGCTGTTCGGCGAAGAGCCGCGCCGGGTGTTGGGGCTGATGGCACGCGACGAGGCCACCGGCGTCGACGTGTTGACGTCGATGATGCTCGACTATCCCTCCGGTCAGGCCATCGGCATGTGCAGCACGCGCGTCACCGCCTACCAGCGCGTGCAACTGTTCGGGACCCGCAAGCGGCTGGAGATCGAGATCCCGTTCAACGCCCCCAACGATCGTCCCTGCCGGCTCTGGACTGACGATGGCCGTGACCTGTTTGGCGGCGGCATCGAGGAACTCACCGTCGACACCTGCGACCAGTACCGCATCCAGGGAGACCTGTTCTCCAAGGCCATCCTCGACGGCACCCCGCAGCCGTACCCGCTCGAAATGTCGGTGCAGAACATGGCAATCATCGACGCCCTCTTCCGCTCGGCGAAGACAGGCGATTGGGTGGAATGCTGACGTGCTGGGGTGCTGAGGTGCTGAGGTGCTGAGGTGCTGACACATTGCGCGCGGCTGGGTGTGTCGGCCACGAACGCCGCACTGTATCTAGGTCTCGATTCCTCCACCCAGAGCCTCACCGCCATCGTCATCGCGGTGGATGACAACGGCGCGCGGGTGGTGTGGGAACACAGCCTGGCGTTTGACGAAGCGCTGCCGCGCTACGGCACCCGTCATGGGGTGTTGCCGTCGGTGGATCCCGCCGTGGCGGTGGCGCCGCCGCAGATGTGGGTGGACGCGCTGGACCTGATGTTCGACGCGTTGCAGCGCAGCGGCCTGGACCTCAGCCGGCTGCGTGCGATCGGCGGCGCGGCGCAGCAACACGGCAGCGTGTATCTGCGCGCGGACGGGACGTTCGCTCGTGACGTGGCGCCCATCTGGATGGACACGAGCACGACGGATGAGTGCGCCGAGATCACCGCCGCGCTGCGAGGGCCGGACGTGCTGGCGCAGCGCACGGGCTCGCGCGCGTTCGAGCGATTCACGGGGCCGCAGATTCGCAAGTTCTTCGAGACCGACCCGCACGGGTATGCCGAGACGGCCCGAATCCATCTGGTCAGTTCGTTCCTGGCATCGCAGCTGCTCGGAGGCGAGGCGCCGCTTGACCCCGGCGACGCAAGCGGCATGAACCTGATGGACATCCGGACGGGCCGCTGGTGGCCGGACGCCATTGAGGCGACCGCCCCGGGTCTGGCGACGCGGCTTCCGGACATCGTGGCGTCCGACACGATCATCGGCACGCTCGCGCCCCGCTGGCGCGAACGGTTCGCCCTGCCCGCCGCGCGGCTGACCGCCTGGACCGGAGACAACCCGTCGTCGCTGGTGGGGGTGGGGTTGGTGGAGCCCGGCCACGTCGGCATCTCGCTCGGGACCAGTGACACGATCTTCGGTCCGATGGCCGAGCCCCACGTCTCGAGTGACGGCACGGGTCACGTGTTCGGCGCGCCGACGGGCGAGTGGATGGGTATTACCGTGTTCAAGAACGGGTCGCTGGCCCGTGAACGGGTGCGCGACCGGTTCGGTTATGACTGGGCGGTGTTTTCACGCGCGCTCGAGGCGACGCCGCCCGGCAACGGCGGCGCGCTGCTGCTGCCGTGGTTCGAGCCGGAGATCACTCCGCATGTGCCGGCCGGCGGCGCCGTGGCCATCGACCTGCGCGAGGACGATGGGCCGGGGAACGTGCGGGCGGTCATCGAAGGACAGATGCTGGCGATGGCGCGGCATTCGCAGTGGATGGGCGTCGACGTGCGGGTGATTCGCGCGATGGGCGGCGCCTCCGCGAATCGCGCCATCCTGCAGGTGATGGCGGACGTGTTCCAGGCCGAGGTCCGGACCGGCGCGGTCACCCAGGCGGCGGCGCTGGGCTCGGCCCTGCGGGCCTGGCACGCCGACCGCAAGGCGGAGGGCCGGATGGTGGCCTGGACGGACGTGGTCGCGCTCGCAGCGCTGGCCCCGGCCGTGGTCGTCACGCCGCGGCCGGAAACCCGGGCGGTCTATCACGCAGCACAGGCGCGCGCGACCGCGGAAGAGCGGCGTCGCCTTGGTGCACAATGACGCCCATGTACAGATTGCTGATCGGAGTGTTTCTGGCGGCGGCCGGCGCGGGCGCGGCCACCGCGGTGCGGGCCCAGGCGCAGCCGTCACCGGACTGGGCGGCCGTTGAAGCCGAGACGCTCAGGCACTTTCAGGCGCTGTTACGGTTCGACACGTCGGACCCGCCGGGCCGCGAGCGCGAGGCCGTGGACTACCTCGCCCAGGCGCTGCGCGCCGAGGGCATCGAGGTGCAGGAGTTCTCGCTCGAGCCGCATCGGCCGAATCTGGTGGCGCGGCTGAAAGGCCGCGGCAGCAAGCGCCCGCTGCTGCTGATGGCGCACACCGACACCGTCAACGTGTACCCGGAGCGGTGGACCTTTCCGCCGTTCTCGGCCACCATCGACGGCGGCTACGTGTACGGCCGGGGCGCGGTGGACGACAAGGACAACGTCGCCACCTCCCTGATGGCCATGCTCCTGCTCAAGCGGCTGAACGTGCCTCTCGAACGCGACGTGATCTTCCTGGCCGAGGCCGGCGAGGAAGGATCCACCCGCATCGGCATTCAGTTCATGGTGGATCAGCACCTGGCGGCCATCGACGCGGAGTATTGCCTGGCCGAGGGCGGCCGCGTCGTGCGCGAGGGCGGAGTGGCGAAGTATGCGTCGGTGCAGACGCTGGAGAAGCGGCCGTACGCCATCGAACTGGTGGCCCGCGGACCGGCCGGACACGGGTCGGTGCCGCTCGAGACCAGCGCCGTGACGCACCTGGCGCAGGCCGTCGCCGCCGTCACGAAGTGGCAGCCGGAGATTCGTCTCAACGAAACGACGGCGGCGTTTTTCAGGCGGCTGGCCGACATCTCCGAGCCGGAGGCCGCCGCGCGGTACCGCGCGGTGTTTGATCCCGCGAAGGTCCACGAGGCCGACGCGCACTTCCGGCGGTTTGAACCGTCGATGGCCGCGATCCTCCGGTCGACGGTCGCCCCCAACATCGTGGCCGGCGGCAATCGCATCAACGTCATTCCGTCGGAAGCCATGGCGACCCTCGACACCCGCCTGTTGCCGGATGAAGACATCAACGCGTTTGTCGAGCAGGTGCGGAAGGTCGTCAACGATCCGGCCGTCGAGGTGCGCCTGGGCAAACGGGACACGCGGCCCGGGGGTGTCGAGGCGCGCATTGATTCCGACGTCTTCCGCGCGATTGAGGCGGCCACGCGCCGGCACTACAACGCGCCCACGCTGCCGAGCATGAGCACCGGGGCGACCGACATGGCCTACCTGCGCGCGAAAGGGATCCAGTGTTACGGCATCGGTCCCGGCATCGACAACGAAGACGGCCCGAAGGGCTTCGGCGCGCACAGCGATCAGGAACGCATCCTCATCACCGAGCTGCGGCGGTTCATGCGCGCCTACTGGGACATGATCGTCGCCATCGCGGGGCGGCAGCCGTAGAGGCCGGCGCGGCACTCACCGCGGTCGCGGGGTGAAGGGATAGACCAGCCGTTCGGGTGCGGCCGCGGCCGGCCGCCCGAACATCTCGAACTCGAACGCCTCGCGCACGGTGTTGCCCTGCGGGTCCTCCAGCAGCGACAACACCACCACATGTGCGCGGGCCGTGGACCACGGCCGGGCGGGTGTGAACGACCACCGCCGCTCGTCCTCGTCGATCCTGATCTCGCCATCGAGCGGATCGCCCTCGGCCGACGTCACCCCGATGGCGCGGTGCAGCAGGCCTTCGTCAATGGCGCGATCGAAGGCGATCGTCACGGGGTCGGTGGTGCCCGCGCGTGGCGGGGTGATGACCCAGGCGTCCGGTTCAATCCCGGTTTCGACGGGTGGTCCGGCGACGAACGCGTGACGGAACTCCGCCGCGAGCGGACGGCCATGCGCATCCTTCCACGACGAGTGGACGATGATCGCGTACCGGCGGCCCGCCACCAGCGCGCGGCCCAGCTCCCGGTTGGGCAGGATGTCGCGCTTCACGCGGCCGGGATCGAAGAACACGGTCCGCCGGGTGTAATCGGTGTTCCAGAGATCGACGTCCACGTCGAGCAGCACATCCCGAATCGTCTCCCCGGCGTCGTCCACCAGTTGGACGTGATCGACCGCGCTGGTGCCACTCATGGGGCCGGAGAAGTACACGTAGAACCGCAGCGTGTTTTCCGGCCAGGTCGACGACGAGGGCGTGATGCGGGTGACGTGCACCGGCGGACCCGGGTCCGGTGGCGGCAACACGAACGTCGCCTCGATGGCGGCGACCGCGGCGCGTGGTGTGGGCAGCCGGCCCGGATCGAAGCGCGCGCGATACTCGCGGCCCGGCTCGAGCGGATACGCCGGCGTCAGTTCGACGCCGGACGCTGTCACGCGGTAGGCCGCAGCCATCGCCGGACCGTCAGCCCCGGCCACCGTCAGTGTGAAGAGCTGTTGCCAGTCCGTGGCGGCCAGTCCGGCCCGCCGCAGCGCGTCAAGCTCTGCGCCCGACAGACCCGTCGCCCGAACCGGACCCGCGGCCCCGGCCGGATCCAGCGCCACCACGATGGGGCCGCCGGGCGGCGCCGCGGGCGCCGCCCAGCACGCCGCCAGGCTCAGGCAGAGCGCCGGAATCAGACCGGCGCGTCGCGCGAACGATCGCGGGATCAGGGCAGTGCGACGGCCGTCAGCCGACGTCCTGACTCGGTGCGGGTGATGACCAGGGTGCGCTGCGCGTCCAGCAGGTCCATCTGCTCGATGTTGGTCATCGACGCGACCGTTTCGAAGGGCACGCCGGCCGTGCCGCCAATGCGCTCGGTGATGGGCGCGGCCTGATCGAAGCCGCGGGTGCTGATCTTCATCACGCCCCGCCGCGAGTTGGACATCAGCAGGAAGTCCTGGCCGTCCTTGCGGTACACGAACAGGTCGAGCGGCTGGTTGCCGGCGCCGAACTCGGCGATCGTCGTGCCGACGACCTTCTCACCCGCCTTGAGGTCGCGCACCGGGATCTTCACGAGCGGCGTGCACGTGTAACCGGCCAGGATGTTCAGGTCGTTGCCGATGCGGTACGGCACGAACGCCATCACCGGCGCGCGCGTTTCCAGCGCCCCATGGTTGCCGTGGTAAATCTCGATGCTCGCGCCGCGGTCGACAGCGGCGAACGGATAGGCCACCGACCACAACTTCGACGCGAACTCTTCATTGGACAGGCCCGCCACGTAGAGGCGGCCGTCGATGAACGACAGGTCCGTCACCGACTGCGCGCGCCCGCCCCGGCCATTGGGGTTGACGGCCGCCGGGTTGGGCAGCGCCACACTGGTGAAGGCCAACGGCGCCAGATCCACCAGGGTGATCGCACCCGCGCCGTCCACCTTGACCAGCGCCGGTCGCGCGTCAGGCCCGGTGCCGCGCATGACCGACAGATACGACTGTTTGGTCGTGGGATGAACGGCGAGGTCGGTGATGGTGATGCCGGCCGCATCGGTGCCGAGCAACGCGGCGATCCGCGTGTCGATGCCGTCGACATCCTGCGTGCCGGGGACGCCGGTGGCCGGGCCAAGTGTCATCGCGACGATGCTGGCGGCCGTTCGATCGGCGGCGAACAACGTGCCGTCCGGGCCAAACGCCAGCGGCCCGATGGTGGTGAACGTGGGGCCCGTCATCACCGGTGCCCGCCCGGCCGACAGCGACGCTGATCCAGAAACGACGGCCGTCAGCAGAGCAAGGGCAAGAGCAATGCGTAGTCGCATGGGGACTGACCTCCAGAAGCGCGGCTGTAGTGGAAACCGGCGCGATTATGCCACACTCCGGCTCCATGAAGTCTGCACGCGTTTTCTTGCTGTTGCCCCTGCTGTGGTTGCTGCTGGTGGGTGGGCCCGCCGCGCGGGAACACGGCGGTTCCGCGACCGCGACGACCGTCCGCCCTGCCGTGGCATACGACCGCTCAGCCCGACTCGACACGCTGGTGCCTGCGCCCCAGCGCCCGGTCGGGATCGCCGGCCACGACGACGAGGAAACCCAGCAGGGCGGCGGCCGCCCGGCCGAGGCGCCGCGCAATGCGGCAGGCGCCGCGGTGGAGCAGACCGTGATGGGGACCGATGGCGCGCTGCAACTTGTGCGCGCGTTCGAAGGTCTGGGCCTCAGTTTCCAGGGGCCGCACGGGACTTCGACCGGGCGCAACCCCTCTGACAACAGTCTGGCAGTCGGCCCGCGCCACGTCATGGCGTCGGTGAATACCCGCATGGCCGTGTGGGACAAGCAGGGGAAGGTGCTCTGGGGCGCCGCGCCGAACAACACCGTGTTTCAGGGGTTCACCGGCACCTGCGATGCGCGCAACAACGGTGACACGGTCGTGCGATACGACCAGCTGGCCAATCGCTGGTTGATCGTCATGCCGATCTTCCGGCGCAGTGAGGCGCGCCCGGATCAACCCGCGGTGCCCAAACCGGGGCCGGCCGCGGTGGTCAGCATCCCAGGTGTCAGCGGCCAGCCCGGTCGCGCCG
>CAYYFE010000072.1:0-10754 GCA_964471115.1 uncultured Solibacteraceae bacterium | reverse complement strand
ACCACGACCAGCGCCACGACGCCGGCGGCCAGGCGCGGCACGCGCCCGGCCGCCCGGCGCGCCGGCTGGGCCAGCAAGGCCTCCACGCGATACTCGAGATCGGTGTGCGCCCCCAGCGTGGCCGCCGACAGCCGCGAGGGCAACACCCCTGCGGCCGTCTCCACCAGCACACGCGCGCACGTCACCGCGTCCACGGCCTCGGCCGCGTCCGCGTCACACGCGCGCTCGGCGGCGCGCCGCCAGGCGCGCGCCGCGGCCCACGCCGCCGGGCTGGGCCAGAACACGATGCGGTACCACGTCATCACCCCCAGCCAGCGGCCGTCCCGACGCCGCACGTGCGCGGCCTCGTGACGCACGACCACCAGCCGGCGCTCAGGCGCCCAGCTGTCGAATCCGTCCGGCAGTACCACCCGGGCCCCGAGCGCCACCGGCGTGCGCAGATCCGGATGCACGAGGAAGGCTGACGGATCGGTGACGCCCGCGCGCGCGATGAGCGCCGCTTCGGCGGCCGTCAGGGGCCGCGACCGCCGGCGCAGTTGAAGCGCCTGCCACCAACCGGCGCCCCAGAACAACACCTGTCCCGCCACCCCGAGCCAGTACACCGTCAGGGCGCCGCTGGCGACGGCCGAGGGCACGACCTCCGCGGGGGCGATCCGCCACTCGACGCGTGGCACCACGGCGGCCACCGGCACATCCAGCTGCGCAATCGCCAGCGCGGCCAGTGACGCCAACGCGGTCACGCCCCACACCCGGCTCCACCCGCGCCCATCGTCGGGCGCCACACGGCTCGCGATCGCGAGCAGCCCGCCCGCGATGACGCTCGAGACCGCCGCCACGGCGAGCCACGCGTCCATCATCGGCGCTTGCGGGACGCCGGCACGCTCCGGCCGGCCTCCGCCTCCGCCACCTTCTTCGCCAGTCGATCGAGGACACGCCGGTTCACCATGCGATGCTCGACGAGTCCCAGCAGCAGTTGTTCCACGGACCCGCGGTAAAAGTGCTGCACCACCCGCGTCAGCGCCGACCGGCCCGCGGCCGCGCGATCGATCACCGGCGCGTACACGAACTCGCGGCCCTCGGTGTGATGGGTGAGGAAGCCCTTGCGCTCCATCCGCCGCAGCAGCGTGCGGACGCTGGCATTGGTCAACTCGCCGCTCAGCGCCTGGGTGAGCGACTCGGCGGTGGCGTGACCGGCCGCCCAGATCAGATCCATCAATCGCGACTCGAGGGGACTGAGGCCGGTGGCCGGGGGGCGCGCCATGACTGGGACATTTTGTCACTTTTTCGGCCGTCCGGCGCAACCGGGCGGCGGCCCGCGCCGTCAAAGGCGTCATGTGTGACGTTTTGTCTCACCTCGTCCACGTCTGGCGCCGCTGGCGCGCCCGCCCGCTCGTCCCCCTGCTGGCCGGTGCCGTCCTGGCCGCCGGCATCGGCGCCGGGGCCGCCGTGTTCGCCGTGACCTGGACCGCGGTCCTCGCCCCGCTGCGCGCGCCCGGCGTCGATCGCCAGTGGCTGATCACCACCGATTTCCCCGGCATGAAGCTGCGCGGCCTGGGCCTGTCGGCGCCCGAAGCCCTCGAACTGCGCGACCTCACCACCTCCCTGCGTGACGTCGGGTTCGGCCTGGCGGACCCGGCGGGCGTGCGCCTGGGCGACACGGTCTTCGAAGCCGATGTCATCCTGGCCTCGGCCGGACTCCTGCGGGCGCTGGATGCCCAAGCCCTGCAGGGCCGTCTCTTCGACGAGGACGAAGACCGGCCGGGCGCTCCCGCTGTGGCACTCGTGCAGGAGGGCTTCTGGCGGCGGGCTTTCGGCGGCGTCCCCCTGCTCGGGCGCACGATTGCAGTGGATGGCCGCGACCACACGGTCGTTGGCATCCTGCCGCGTTCGGTGACGTTTGCGGGCCGGCCGGCCGACGTCTGGATTCCCCTGCGGTACGACAGCGCCGGTCCCGCCGGCAACCGCGCCAACCACGCGTTCACCGTCGTGGCACGCGCGCGCGACGACGTCCCGGTCGCGGCGGTGCGTGACGACATCACACGCGCCATGGACCGGTGGCAGGAAGCCACCGGGCAGTTCCACAGTCCATCCACGGAATTTCATCCCCTGGGGATGACGCCGCTCGTCGAACACACGCTTGGTCCGCTGCGGTCCGCCGCGGGCCTGATGGTGGGCGCGGTTGCACTCGTCATCCTGGCCGCGATTGCCAACGCCGCCAGCCTGCTGTCGGCCGGCGCGCAGGCGCGCCGGGTCGAGTTCGCGCTGCGCGGCGCGCTGGGCGCGTCGCGGGGACACCTGTGGCGTCCGGTCGTCGTGGAAACCAGCCTGCTCGCGGTGGGCGCCGGCGTGGCTGGCGCCGGCATCGCCTGGGTCGGCAGTCAGGCGCTGCTCGCCATCGCGCCGCCGGCACTGTTCAACCGCGATCTGCTCGTGCCCACGCGCGACGTGGTGCTGGGCGCCGGGGGACTGACGCTGCTGGCCGCGCTGCTCTGCTCGGTGATTGCCTCCACCCACGTGCCCACCCAGGCCTCGGCCGCCACGCTCGCCCTCGCCGACCGCGGCGCGCACGCGGCCGGGCCGGTGTCCCGCCTGCGTGGCGCGCTGGTGGGTCTGGAAGTCGCGCTGACGCTGGTCCTGTGTGTGGGCGCCACCGCGCTGGCCGAAAGCCTGTGGCGCCTGTCGCGCGTCGACCTGGGCTTCTCACCGGCGTCCGTCACGCGCGCCAGCCTCAACCTGCCCGACGCGACGTACGACTCTCCGGCTCGCGTCGACGCCTTCTATCGCGACGTCGCGGCGCGGCTGGCCGCGACACCAGGGGTCGTCGCGGCCGGCGCGATGTCGGGGCTCCTGCCGGAGCGCCGGCCGAACAACACGAGCATCGCCATCGACGGCGGGTTCACCGATCACATGGGCACACCGCCCATTCAATTCATCCAGCTGGTCACGCCGGGCTTCTTCGACGCGCTCAGCTTGACCGCGCGTGACGGCCGGCTCTTCACCGACGCGGACACCGCCGCGTCACAGCCGGTGGTCATCCTCAACGCCCGCGCCGCCGCGGCCTACTTCCCCGACCGCCCGGCCGTCGGGGGACGCCTGCGCACGTTGTTGCCCGGCCGACCGTGGCTGACCGTCGTGGGTGTGGTCGGCGACCTGCGCCAGCAGGGCCTCACGGCCGACGCCGGCACCGAAATGTTCGTACCGCTCTCACAGGTCGAAGCCATCTGGAACTTCTCACCGGCCGACCTTCACCTGGTCGTCCGCACGGACGATCGCGTGGCCGGCGGTGTGAACGTCATCCGCGACGCCGTCCGTGCGCTCGACCCGCAGGTGGCGATGGCCGCGGCGGAACCGCTGGCCGACACCGTCGCCAGAACCACCGCGTCCACGCGGTTCCTGGCCTCGCTGGTCGGCGGCTTTGCCATCGTCTCGATTGGACTCGCGCTGACGGGACTGTACGGCGTGATCACCCACATCGTGGCCGCGCGCACACGCGACATCGCCATCCGCCGCGCACTGGGCGCCGCCGCGCCGTCGATCGTGGCGCTGCTGGCCCGGCAGATGGCGCCGCTCCTGGCGGGCGGCCTGGCGGCGGGGTCCGTGGCCGCGCTGGCCGGCAGCCGCCTGCTCGCGCCGTACCTCTACGCCCTGGAACCACTGACGCCCGCCCGCTGGCTGGCGTTCGTGATGCTGGCGCTGGTGATGGCCGTGGTGGCCTGCCTGCGGCCGGCCCGGCGCGCGCTGCGCATCGACCCCGCGCGCGCGCTGGCAAATTGAGTGGTCGGACATTCCCGGAGACGAACGCAGATGAGACGAATGATCCTGTTGTGCGCCCTGATCGTGGCGGCGCTTGGTATCCACGGACTCGACGCCCGCGCGGCGCAGGCACTCGACGGCCGCTGGACCGGCAAGGTGGCGGCCGACCTCGGTGAGATGCCGATCACGGTGACGCTCACGGTGAAAAACGGCGTCGCGTCCGGCACGATTGAAACCTTCCACGGCGCGATGACCATCACCGACGGACGCCTCGTCGAGGGCCGGTGGGTGCTGCCCTTCGCCGCACCGGACGACACCAAGGGGCGGATGAGCGGCGTGGTCAAAGGCGACGCGTTCACCGGCGAGTGGGACTACCGGCCCCAGGCCGTCGGCACATTCTCGCTCACGCGCGCGAAGTGAGCGCGGCCCTCGCGCTCACTTGAGCGCCGTGAGCGGATCGATGCGGGCGGCGCGGCGGGCCGGCCACCAGCATGCGGCCACCGCCACCAGCAACAGGACCACCGGCACGGCGGCGAAACTGATCGGGTCGAGCGGCGCGACACCCCACACCAGGTCGCGCAGGAACCGCACGGCAAACGCCGCCAGCCCCAACCCGATCACCAGGCCGGCGACGGTAATCCAGACGCCCTGACCGACGGTCATGCGGACGATGTGTGCGGGTCGCGCGCCGAGCGCGGCCCGCACGCCGATTTCGCGGCGGCGTTGCGTGACGTTGTACGACAACACGCCGAACACACCGACCCCCGCAATCAGCAGCGCCAGCGCCGACAACCCGGTCAGCAGCACCGCGTACAACCGCGGGCGCGCCAGGCCCGCCATCAGCCGGTCCTCCATCGTGAGGACACTGTCGAGGGCCACGCGCCCGTCCACCTCGGCCGCCAGACCGCGCACCACCGGAATCAGGCTCGACGGATCACCGGCGGTGCGCACGACGAGCGACGGCTCGGGAAACTCCAGCCCGGCCGGCCGCTGCCGCGCCGCGAAGTACACCTCGGGCCGCGGCGCTTCCCCCCGCACCTGCGGCTGAATGTCGCGCACGACACCGACGACCTCAGAGGCTTCCCGATCGGGGTCTGCGGTCACCGGCACCTGCGCGCCGACCGCCTGACCGTCGAGGTACGTCCGCGCGAACGTCTCGTTGACCACCACCACCGGCGGCGCCGCAAGCGTATCGGCGGCGGTGATCCCGCGGCCGGCCACGATCGTTGCGCCCAACGCCGCGAAGTAGTCGTCGCTGACCGAGCGGCCCGCGGCCTGCGCGTTGATCGTCTCGCCATCGGATCGCCGCTGGAACGTGAACCCCATCAATGACTCCGAGCCGCTGAGCGGCAGGATCGTGGAGTAACCCGCCGCCTGCACGCCGCCCACCCCCCGCACGCGCGAGAGCAGCCGGTCCATCACCTCAGCGCGCTGGGTCCCGGTGAAGGCGTGGTCCGGCATGGGCAGCCGCGCCGTCAGCACATGGGTGGGGTTGTAGCCGCGATCGATGGTCCACAACGCGGCGAACGTGCGGCCCAGCACACCGGCGCCGACCAGCAGCACCGCGGCCACGGCCACCTGGCCCACCATGATGGCAACGCGCAGCCGCCCCACCGGCGTCCGCCGGCTCAGTCCCGCCGGCGCCTGCCCGTCCTCCAGCAGCGCGTCCACCAGCCGCACCTTGCGCACCTGCCAGACGGGTAACAAGCCGAAGAGGGCGCCGGCCGCAATCGACATGGCGCCGGCAAAGGCCAGCACGCGCAGGTCCATCACCACATCGGAGGCGCGGGGAAAGTCGGCCGGCAGGAGCGTCGGCAGCGCCTGATGCAGGCCCAGCGCCACGAGCACGCCCAGCGCGCCGCCCAGCAGTCCGACGACCAGCGACTCCATCAGCAGTTGCCGCGACAGCCGGCCCAGTCCGGCGCCGATCGCCGCGCGAATCGCAAACTCGCGCCGCCGCGCCGACGCGCGCGCCAGCTGCAGGCTGGAGATGTTCGACACGGCCGTCAGAAACAGCAGCCCCACCGCGCCCAGGAACACGAGAATCGCCGGACGCACCTCGCCGGTGACCGATTCCACCAGCGAGACGGCGTCCACGACGCGCGCGCCGCGGCTGCCCCACAAGGCCGTGTCGACCATGCCGGTGGGCGGCCCGGCCTGCGCCCGCGCGCTGGCCTCAGCGCCCGCCTGCGCCTCGGTCACCCCGGCCTTGAGGCGCGCCACGCCGCCAACCAGCGTGATCGACGAGCCGCCGTTGGGATCCACCACGGCCGGCGGCATGGTGAGCGGCAGGATGAACTGCAGTTCGGGGTCGGGGAAGATCACGCGGTCGGCGATCACCCCGACCACCTGGTACATCCGCCCGTCCAGTTCCAGCGATCGGCCCACCACATCGTCGGCCAGGCCGAACCGGTCGCGCCACAGCCGCCGCGTGATCACCATGACGGGCGGACGGCCCGGGGCTTCGTCGGCTTCGGTGAAGACGGCGCCGCGTTCGGCGCGGACCCCGAAGACGTCGAACCACGACGCCGTCGCCCGAATGCCGCGCAGCCGCTCGACGGCGCCGGCCGCGCCCACGTTCATCGTGGCGACGCGGAAGCCCGCCACCGCGTCGATCGTGTCCGGCGCCTGCCGCCACATCTGATAGGTCACGTGGGTCATCAGCTGCGGCAACTGGCGCGTGGCGCCCTCGCGGGTTTCCGTCAGCCGGACGAGCCGGTCGGGCGATGGGTACGGCAGCGGCTTGCCGAGCACGCCGTCCGCCACGCTGAACAACGTCGTGGTGGCGCCCACCGCGAGCGCCGTCGTCAGCAGCGCCACGACGGCAAACCCCGGCTGCTTGCGCAGCAGACGCAGCGCGTAGACCACGTCGTGCCACCAGCCGGTCAGCCCGGCCGCGGCCGCCGCCGGTGGGTGCACGGCCGTGGCGCGCATCAGCCGGCGCGGCGGGCCGTCGATCCCCGCGGCCCACGCGTCGATCACGGCCGCCACCCGGGCGCGCGCGTCGGCCTCCGACAGCCCTTCGGCGCGGGCGGCGGCGAACGCCGACGCCGCATGCTGGGCCCATTCCTCGACGACCTCACGGGTCGCCAGGTCGCGCGCATCGGCCGCCGCGGGCCATCGCCCGTGGCGCGTCAGCGCCTGCTCGACGTCCTGCGTCCATTCCATCAGCGTCCCCCCTTGATGCTCACGACGTCTGGATGCCCGCCACGCGATCGAGCGCGACGAAAAACTGCTGCCACACCGACCGGTGTTTGCCGAGCGTGCGGCGTCCGGCCGGCGTGAGCCGGTAGTACCGCCGCTTGCGCTGCCCGGCTTTTTCGACCCAGCGGCCCTCGATGAATCCCTGGTCCTCGAGCCGGTAGAGCGTCGGATACAGCGACGCCACGTGATAGTTGAGCGCGCCATCGGAGCGCTCGCCAATCAGCCGGGCGATGTCGTACCCGTGGCGCGGCTGGTCTTCCAGCAGCGCCAGCACCAGCAGATCGGCGCTGCCCTTGCGCAGCTCCTTCGAGATAGGCGGATTTCCCATGTGTGGATTATCACTATATAACGGCGCGGCGCCGTCCGGCCGATACTGGTCTGGCAGGTCATCCGTGCGCCCCATCCGCCCCAGACGCCCCTTCGTGCCCGCCGTGCTCCTCAGCCTCGCCGCCCTCACCGGCTGCGACACCCTGAAATCGCTGACCTCGCCGCCCGCCCCGGTCCCGCCGGCCGGCGCCGTCCGCTACACGGCCCTGGGCGCCAGTGACGCCATCGGCTACGGCGGCTCGGTCGTCTGCTTCCCGTTTTCGCCCTGTCCCGACGGCACCGGCTACGTGCAGACCGTGTCGCGCCGTCTCCAGGCCCAGCACACCGACTTTGGCGCGACCAACCTGGGCATCCCGGGCGCCGTCGTGTCGCGGCGCATCCAGGACCTGTCGGCGCAGACCGGCCAGTCGATTCTGGCCAACTACACCGACGGGCAGGCGCCGTTTGTGCCGCGCGATTCCACGCTGGTCACCATCTTCGCGGGCGGCAACGACGCCAACACGGTCGGGTCGGCCGCCCGGGCCGGCGTCGGAGGCGCCAACGTGGAGGCGTTTCTGACCGACCAGATCGCGGCCTTCGGCCAGGACTTCCGCGCCCTGCTCGCCGCCATTCGCGCCCGCGCGCCCAACGCCACCATCGTCGTCCTGAACCTGCCCAACCTGTCGCGGCTGCCCTACGTGGCCGGACTGCCGGCCACCGAACGGGACTGGCTGCGCCGGCTGTCGGTGGGCTTCTCGGCGGCGATGAACGCCACGCGCGACACCCAGGTCCGCGTGGTCGACCTGATGTGCAGCGCCACGCTGTACGCCCCGGACATCTACTCGCCGGACGGCTTCCATCCCAACGATCGCGGCTACGCGCTGCTGGCCGATCTCGTCTCGGCCGCCGTCAGCACGCCCCCGCCCGCGCCGGCCGTCAGTTGCGGCCTGATGAACTGACCAGCTATACTGCTGGGTGCTCGTAGCGGGAATGCGGTGGTAAGTGGGCCCGTGCCCACTTTTTGTTTTTTAGGGGACGGGAACGCCGTGACGACCAGCCGGGAACAAGCCGTAGCGCGGGTCCGCGAGGCCGCCCAGCGGGTGGCGGCCAGTCACGGTCTGGACCTGTTCGACCTGCAGTTCCGCCGCGAGTCGATCGGCTGGGTCCTGCGCGTGATGGTCGATCGGCCCTGGGACCCGGCGTCGGGCCCCGAACCGGTCTCCGCCGCGGTCGGCATCGAGGACTGTCAGCGGGTCAGTCACGACCTGGGGACGCTGCTCGACGTCGAGGACGACCTGGGCGCCGCGCTCGAACGGGCGTACACCCTGGAGGTGTCCTCGCCCGGCCTGGATCGGCCGTTGCGCGACGAGCGGGACTATCGGCGCTTCGCCGGACGGCTGGCGAAGCTGGTGACGACGGCCCCGGTGGAGGGGCAGACGAGTTTTGCCGGCCGGCTGGCCGGCGTGGAAGACGGCACGGTACTGCTGGCGGAGGGCCGGCGCACGCACCGGGTGCCGCTCGCGGCGATCAAACGCGCGCGACTGGATGTGGAGTTCTGATTATGGCGACCGAACTGCAGCAGATGATTGACGTGGTGGCGAAGGACAAGGGCATCGACCCGTCCATCGTCGTCTCCGCGATTGAGGACGCGTACCTCGCGGCCGCGCGGAAGGTGTTCAAGGGCGAGGAAGACCTGCGGTCCCGCTTCAACATGGAGACCGGCCAGGTCGAACTCTACGCGGTGAAGCAGATCGTCGACGCGGTCACCGACCCCTGGAAGGAAATCGCGCTGGCCGAAGCGCAGCAGGAATACGGCGAAGAAGCCGAGGCGGGCATGGAGATCGAGTTTCCGAAGGAGACCGAGAAACTCGGCCGCATCGCGGCGCAGACGGCCAAGCAGGTCATCGCGCAGCGGGTGCGTGAAGCGGAGCGCGAGAAGATCCACGGCGAATTCAGCGACCGCGTCGGCGAAGTGGTCAACGCGATGGTCAAGCGCTTCGAAAGCGGCGACCTGATCGTGGAAATCGGCCGTGTGGAAGCGCAGATTCCGCGCAAGGAACAGTCGCGCGCGGAAAACGACGCCATCGGCGACCGCGTGCGCGCGGTCATCAAGACCGTCACGCGCAACGCCAAGGGCCCGCAGGTCATCCTGTCGCGCACCGACCCCGCATTGCTCATCAAGCTGTTCGAGCAGGAAGTGCCGGAGATCTACGACGGCACCGTGATGATTCGCGGCTGTGTGCGTGAGGCGGGCGACCGCGCGAAGGTGGCCGTGTTCTCGCGCGAGCGGGACGTCGACCCGGTGGGCGCGTGCGTCGGCATGCGCGGCACCCGCGTGCAGGCGATCATCCGCGAACTGCGCGGCGAGAAGATCGACATCGTCGAGTGGTCGGAAGATCCCGTGGAATTCGTGACCAAGGCGCTGTCGCCGGCGCGCGTGCAGCGCGTGACGATCGTCGATGATGAAGCCCGGGTCATGGAAGTGCTGGTCGAGGATCGGCAGCTCTCGCTGGCCATCGGCAAGAAGGGCCAGAACGTGCGGCTGGCGGCGAAACTGACCGGCTGGAAGATCGACATCAAGAGCGACGAAGACAAGAAGAAGGAAGTCGAAGCGCAGCTGGCGGGCCTGGAGTTCGGCACGGTCGGCGAGGCCGAGGCGCCGTTGTCGTTGCCGGACATCCACGACGAAGTCATCTCGGCGCTCAAGGCGGCCGGGTACACGTCGGTCGAGAAGATCCGGGAGGCGGGCGCCGAGGCGCTGGCGGCCATCCCGGGGTTTGATGCCGAGACGGTGGCGGCGGTGCTCGCCGCGGCCGGCCCGGCGGCGGAGTCGGAGTAGAGAGGTTTCGTTTGGCGACAGTCCGGATCTACAAAATCGCAGAACTGCTCGGCGTCTCGAGCCAGGAAGCCATGGCTCTGCTCAAGAAGGACACGGGCATCGAGGTGAAGAGCGCCTCGAGTTCGGTCGAGGAGATCGTGGCGCGTCAGTTCGTGGAGCGGCAGGCGCGCGCGCGGAAGATCACGCTGCCTCCACCGTCGACGATGTTCGCCGAAGCGCCGGTGGCCGCCAAGAAGGGCGGCGGGAAGACCGCCGCCAAGGCCGCCGAGCCGGCCAAACCCGCCGCGCCGGTGCTGCGTCCGCGCCTGGTGAAAACCGTCAAGCCGGCGGCGCCGACCGCTGACGAGGCCGCGCCGTCCGCCGAGCCGGCGGAACCGGTGGTGGCCGAAGCGCCCGCGCCGGTCGCGGCGCCCGAGCCCGAGGTGATCGAGGTGGCCGAACCGGCCCCCGCGCCCGCGGCGGTCGTGGAGCCCGAACCCGAACCCATCGTCGAGCCGCCGGCCGCCCCGGCCGCAGTCGCGCCGCCTGAACCCCCGGCGCCCGTCGAAGTCCCGAAACCGGCCGCGGCCGTCCCCGTGGCGCCGCCGGCCGCCCCGGCCGCGCCCAAGGCGCCGCCGGCCCCGCCGGCCGGCCTCGCGCCGCTGGTCACGCC
>CAYYFE010000071.1:11347-12299 GCA_964471115.1 uncultured Solibacteraceae bacterium | reverse complement strand
GGGCGCAGGAGATTTGAGTGGGGCTGACCTTAGTACGAGAGGACCGGGTTGGACGCACCTCTAGTGTACGAGTTATCCCGCCAGGGGTAGCGCTCGGTAGCTACGTGCGGAAGGGAGAAACGCTGAAAGCATCTAAGCGTGAAACCCTCCACAAGATGAGATCTCCCTAGACGTAAGTCTCTGAAGGCTCCTGGAAGATGACCAGGTCGATAGGTCGGGTGTGGAAACACAGCGATGTGTGGAGCTAACCGATACTAATCAGCCGTGAGGCTTGACCATTGATTCTTTTTCCCTCAATGTGGGGACGAGAGAACTGCCGTTTGCAGGGTATTTCCGCCGTCGCTCGCGTTTCGCGAGCTATGGCGGACCCGCCGAAGCGTGAAAACGCGAAGGCGGGCAGTTTGTCAAGTAAGCTTGTCCGGGCTGGCGCCGCAAGGCGACATCCCGGGCAGTGCCGGCGGGCGTATGTTCCGCCGCCACATTGATCTTTGCAAGTCAAGTTTCCCGGTGGTCATAGGAGTTGGGTCACACCCGTTCCCATTCCGAACACGGAAGTTAAGCCGACTACCGCCGATGGTACTGCGTGGGTAACTGCGTGGGAGAGTAGGTCGCTGCCGGGATTATTTCTCCAAGGCCCGCTGAAGAAATTCAGCGGGCCTTTTCTCGTTCAGGGCCCACGGACGACACCCAGATAAAGTCCCAGCGCGCCCAGCGCCGCCAGACCTCCGGCGGAAACGCCTCATACGCCGTACTGCCGATCCTGGCCTGTTGCCCGGCAGGCCGCGGCGTCGGCGGGACGTTCAATTTCACCCGCAACAACGTCCAGGTGCCCACGATCTGGTTGTGTGACGGGTGATACCAGAGATCGTCCGGCCCGATGGGCGCCGTGCCCTTGAAGCCGTAGTACAGGGCCTTCTGTCCGGCATTCGCGCGCAGCATCAACACGTAATCC
>CAYYFE010000071.1:0-11337 GCA_964471115.1 uncultured Solibacteraceae bacterium | reverse complement strand
TATCGAGACCGGCAGGAGCTGAATCGCGAATCCCACCGCCGCAAGCGCCGCCACCACGGCCCGGCGGCCGCTGTGCCACAACTCGACGGCCGGCAGGGTCAACAACACGACGCCCGGGATCAGGAAGCGCACGCCCCAGCTGTCGTCCGACGACCACGCCCAGAATCTGGCATAAAACAACGTCTGCACGACGAACACCGCCGCGAAGAACACCGCGTCGGCGCGCCGGTCGGCGTGCGCCGCAAAACGGCGCCAGCCGAGCAGCCCCGCAATCAGCGGCGGCGAGAACAGGAACACACTCTTGCCCGCTGAGAAGAGCAACCCATACAGCCCCACCAGCAGCGGCGTCTCGAACGCCTCCTGCTCGTAGCCAAACGCCAGCACCGAGCCGTAGCGCGCCATGTTGGCCAGAAGATGCAGCACGACCCCAGGCGTGACGGCCAACGCCATCGGCGCCAGATCGGCCGCCCGCCGTGTCTTCCACAAATGCCAGGCTCCGAGCACGGCCACCAGCACCACGCTGTCCTGCCGAATGGTCGAGGTGAGCCCGGCGACCAGCATGCCGCTCATCAGCCGGCCCTGGCGGACAAGAAGGAAGGCCGCAAAGATGCCTGTCAGGACAAGCGGTTCGGAGTAATCGAGCTTCGTGAACGGCCACCACGTCGTGCAGAGACCCACGAGCCCCACGATCGTCCACACGGTGGTCCGTGGGTACCACGCCGACAGGTACCACGCGATGAGGGCCAGCAACAGCGCGCCGTTGGCGACAAACAGCCAGGTGTAGAGCGCCGCCTCGGCGCGGACGCCCGTCACGCGTTCCATGACTGCGGATGCGGCCAGCGGCACCATCGCCAGCAGACTGTGGCCGACCCCGTACTTCGAATACGCCACCGCCGGGCCCGGATCGATGTCGGCGGACTGCCTGGACAACATCGCCTTGGCCCACGCGATCTTCGTGGCGCCGTCACCGGACGTGTAGTGGCCACCCCAGGTGACCGTGTACACGCCCAGAAACACCAGGAATACCGCCGCCCAGAGTGGCCACCGGCGCGGTCGTGTCTGCGCCGTCTCTCCACGGCCGGTGCCCCCCATCATCGCGTCAGGATAACAGCGAGGCCCCGCCGGGACCGTTAGAATCTCGTCGTGCATCTGAGCGCGCCTCGGCCTCTCGCGCGACGGCCGACCTCCCTGCTGGCACTGCTGCCGGGCGCGGTCTGGGCACTCACGTTTGTCTGGAGCGCCACGGAGCGCGACGCGGGACACCTCGTGGCCGTGTTGTTCGACGATGCGATGGTGTCGATGAGCTACGCGCGCACGCTGGTCGACACCGGCGAATGGGTGTGGTACCCAGGAGCCGACCGCGTGCAGGGGTTCACCAATCCGCTCTGGACTCTGTGGATGGCGGCCCTGCATGGCGCGGGCCTCGAGGGCACGAGCGCCGCCCTGGCGGTCAGCGCGACCGGTATCGGCCTCCTCCTGTTCGCGGGCTATCTCACGATGGATCTGTTGGATCGGTCGCTGCCACAGGGGCGAGCCTCAGCGTGGGTGGCGGTGCTGGCAGGGGCCGGCGTGCCGTTCCTGTACCCACTCGCCTTCTGGACGTTGCGCGGCATGGAGGTGGGCTGGCTCACCGTCGTCGCGCTCCTGATGCTCAGGGGCCTTCGTGACTGGCTGGATCGACCGGACCGACTGCCGCCGTGGCTGGCGATCGCGGGAGGTCTCGGAATCCTCACACGCCTCGACTTCGTCCTCGTCGCGATTGCGATCGTCAGTCCACAGCTCACGTCGCGCGCGGCCCGGCGTCAAGCCGGGATCCTGCTGCTGACCTGGGCCGGTGTGGTCGTGTGCGTGGTCGCGGGTCAGCAGTGGTACTACGGAGATTGGCTGCCCAACACCTACCGACTCAAACTCGATGGGGAGCCGATCCTGCCACGCGTGTGGCGTGGCGTCGTGGCGGCGGGCAAAGTGCTGCCGGTGATCACGCTGGTCGGCCTCTTCGCCTGCGCGGCGTCGCGTTCCGGCGGACGATCGGCGGTGCACCGTACGGTCGCCACGGCTGCCACCAGATCGTTGGCGACGGCCATCGGATATGGCATCTGGACCGGCGGCGACGCGTGGGAATGGACGTTCCTGCAGAACCGGCACGTCTCGGTCGTGTTACCCCTCGGCATGGTGCTCCTCGGGCTGCACCTGCAGAGCGTGCGCAGCTGGCTCGCCCAGGCCTCATCCCGTCATGCGTGGAGCGCTGTCGCGTTGATGGCAGCCAGCGGGCTGGGTGTTGCCGGCCTGACCAATCCCTTCGAGTGGCAGCCCGCAGCGGCGTCGAGTCAGGTATTGGGGCTGGCGGTCCTGGCCGCGGTCGCTGCGGCTCTGGCCCGGTCCCGGTCCACGGGTGACCACGAACGAGTCGGGTTGTTCGCGGCGGTCACGGTCGCTCTCGTCGTGGCGGCGGCCGGCGTTCGCCCGTGGGAGAACTGGATCAGCTCGGACGCCCCCCACGTGGTCGACGATCTCGCGATGGTCCGGAGGGCGCGAGGGGTGGCAGCCGCCACGACTCCCGACGCGACCGTGGCGACCGTCTGGGCGGGCATTCCGGCGTACGTCAGTCGCAGGACGATGGTGGACGTGCTGGGCAAGAATGACCGGGTCATCGCCAACGGCCCCGTGTCCCGACTGCCGGACGGAAGCCGCTGGCCGTTTCACCCAGGTCATTCGAAGTGGAACTACGCCTACAGCATCGGCGAGCGCCGCCCGGATGTCGTGTTGTCCCTCTGGCTGCATACAGACGCGGACCTGGCGCAGATGGAGGCCTGGGGCTACACCGTGTCGTGCCTGAGCGACGGCACCCCGATCTGGGTGGCTCGAGACAGTCCTAAGCTGCGTCGGCAGCACCTGTTGCCGGGGCCGTGTTCCGGCAAGTGGTAAGCTCCCTGCGGACCACAACCCACTGAAGGACGCACCATGCCCACTCGACTCCTCGTGGTGGCTCTCGCCGCCGCTATTCACACGACCGGCCAGGCGCCACAGACGCCCGTCAACGACGCGCCCAACCCCTACGCCACCGAAACCGGCTGGGCGAAGATGCCCGCCGGTCGAACGTGGGGCGCCACCAGCGCCGTCGACATCGACCCCGACGGCCAGTCCATCTGGGTCGCCGAACGCTGCGGCGCCAACAGCTGCTGGACCTTCTCCTCGACCGAATCCACGCCGTCGCCGCTGGACGTCGTCCTGAAGTTCGACCGGGACGGCAACCTCGTGCGCAGCTTCGGCCAGGGGATGTTCGTGTTTCCCCACGGGATTCACGTCGACCGGGAGGGGAACGTCTGGGTCACCGACGGCCAGGACAACTATCCGCGGCGGGCGCGCGGCGCCGCCGCCGACGCGCCGTCGTCCCCGATGCCCGCCAAGGTCGTCGGCCATCAGGTCTACAAGTTCAGCCCTGAGGGGAAGCTGCTGCTGACCCTGGGCAAAGCGGGCGGCAATCGGCCGAACGAGGCGCAGGACCCCGCGTCGTTTTATCAGCCCAACGACGTGGTCACCGCCGCCAACGGCGACATCTTCGTGGCCGAGGGCCACGGCGGCGCCAATGCGCGCATCGTGAAGTTCGATCGCACCGGGAAGTTCATCAAGGCGTGGGGATCGCGCGGCAGCGGGCCCGGCCAGATGGACCAGCCGCATGCGCTGGCGTTTGATTCGCGCGGCCGGCTGGTGGTGGCCGATCGCTCGTACAACCGGCTTCAGATCTTCGATCAGGAGGGGAATCTCCTCGAACACGGCTATGAGCAGTTCAGCCGCCTGAGCGGCATCTGGATTGACGCGCAGGACATGCTCTACGGCACGGATTCGGAATCCGGCTCGGTGGCCCCGGCGCGGAAGGACTGGAAGCGGGGCATCCGGATCGGCTCGCTGCGCGAGGGGCCGAACGCCCGGATCATCGCGTTCATTCCCGATCCGGCCGAGAATCCGCCCAGCACCAGCGCCGCGGAAGGCATTGCGGTCGATCGGGACGGCCGCATCTACGGCGCCGAAGTGGGCCCGCGAGCCCTCAAGCGCTACGTGCGGAAACAGTAGTAGAATCCGCCCCATTCCGTTCAGGAGTAACACCATGGCTGTGACGCGACGCGAGTTGTTCACTCGGTTGGGGCGAGGGGCGGGCTTTTCCGACGTCGAGGCGGGGCTGGCGCTGGCGGCCCGGGGTCTCGAGGCCGAGTCGGCCGAAGCCTGGCGCGACCAGGCGGCGCGAGGGCAATCCGCCAGGGCGGCGGAGGCGATCAAGCTGTCGAGCAACGAAAATCCGGTCGGCCCGGGCCGGGCGGTGCTCGAGGCCATTGCGGCGCAGTTCGGCCAGGCCATGCGGTACCCGTTCAACAGCTCGCCGGGTGACGGGGCGCTCGTGGAGGCGCTGGCGGCCGCCAACAAGGTCAAACCGGAGAACCTGGTGCTCGGCGCGGGTTCGCAGGAAATCCTGAAAGTGGCCGTATGGGGCTTCACCAGTCCGGCGCGGCATCTGGTCACCGCGTCGCCGACCTTCGAGAACGCCACGGGTACGGCGAGGCGCATGGGCCACCCGGTCATCGAGATCAAGGTCGACAGCCAGTTCCGGCTCGATCTGGAAGGCATGCTGACGGTCGCGCGCGGTGCCGGGCTGATCTTCGTCAACAACCCCAACAATCCGACCGCGACCGTGCATCCCGCGAAGACGATCACGGACTTTGTCGAGCGGGTGCGGCGGATTTCGCCCGAGACGGTCATCCTGATCGACGAGGCGTACCACGAGTACGTCACCGACCCGGCGTACGAATCCGCCGTGCCGCTGGCGCTCAGCACGCCGAACGTCTTCGTCGCGCGCACGTTCTCGAAGGCGTACGGCATGGCCGGCATGCGCATCGGGTACGCCATCGGCCAGCCCGATACCATCCGGCCGCTGACCCGGCTGCGGATGCCGTACAACATCAGCGTGTTCGGCGCCGTGGCCGGCATCACCGCGCTCAAGGACCCGGCGCACATGGCGGCCGAGCGGGACCGCAACACCCAGGCGCGGGCCTTCACGCAGAAGGCGCTCGAGGATCTGGGCTGCCGGTGCACGGTGTCGCAGACGAACTTCCTGTTCGTTGATGTGGGCCGGCCGGCGTCGGAGTTCCGCGCGGCCTGCGCGGCGCAGGGCATCCAGGTGGGGCGTGACTTTCCGCCCTTTGAACACAGTCATGCGCGCATCTCGATCGGCACGATGGCCGAGATGCAGAAGGCCGTGGCCGTCTTCCGCGACGTGCTGCGTCCGTCCAACAACGCCGGCGGCGGGACCCGCGCGACTCAGGAGGCGTGATGGTGACACGACGAGATTTTGTCCGCACGATTGGCGCCGGCACGGCGGCGGCGCTGACCACCACGTGGGTGGGCGCCCGCGGCCGCGAAGATGCCGTGTTCGGTCTGCTCGAGCCCGGCCTGCAGCAGGCCGCCGGCCCCGTCATCCCGCTGTCGAGCAACGAGAACCCGATGGGACCGGGGCAGGTCGTCCTCGACGCGATCCGGGCGGCGTTCGGACCCGCCGGCGCGACGCCGGGGCGGTACTCCGGCGCGACGACCGACCTGCGGGACGTGCTGGCCAAGTGGCACCACGTCCAGCCGGCCAACATCGCGCTGGGCTGCGGCTCCACGCAGATCCTGCGCACCGCGACCCACGTCTACACCGCGCGCGACAAGGCGCTCGTGTGCACGATTCCCAGCTACGAAGAGTGCGCCGGTTACGCCGACATGCTCGGCCATCCGGTGCGTCCGATTCCGCTGGGCCGGGACTTCAAGACCGATCTGGATCGCTTCGCCGACGCCTCACGCGGCGGCGGCCTGGTCTTCTACTGCAATCCCAACAACCCGGTGGCCACCTACGTCGGCGCGCGCGCCACGCGTGAGTTCATCGCCCGGGTGCACCGCATCTCGCCGGAGACCACGATTCTGGTGGACGAGGCGTATTTCGACTACGTCGCCGACCCCGACCACGAGACGATGATGCCCCTCGCCATCGAGGACCCGCGCATCGTCGTCGCGCGGACGTTTTCGAAGGCGTATGGCATGGCGGGGCTTCGGCTCGGCTACGCCGTGGGCCATCCCGACGCGATTCGCCGCATGAACGCGTGGGACAGCGCGTCGGGCACCAGTTCCCTCAACGTGCTGGCGCTGCACGCCGGCATCGCGGCCATTGGCATGGGCAAGGCGTTCGTCGATCAGGAACGCGCGCGCAACGCGGCCGCGCGGGATTTCACGGTGAAGTGGTTCGCCGATCGCGGCATGCGCGCGACCGACTCGCACACCAACTTCATCTTCGTGAACATCGGCATGCCGGCGGCGAAGTTCCGGGCCGGCTGCGCCGCCAAAGGCGTCCGCGTCGGCCGCGACTTCCCGCCGTTCGAACAGTCGTGGTGCCGCATCTCGATCGGGACGATGGACGAGATGAAGCGGGCGACCGTGGTGTTTGGTGAGGTGCTGGGGAAGGCCGTCGCCGCGGCCTAGAACTTCCTCATTTGGGCCAGGGTGTCCCCTGGTCGCGTGGGACCTGGGTGACGCCGCGGAACACGAACTTCTGCAGACGGCGGCCCTCGTACGTCTCGGTGGTGAAGATGTTGCCCGCCGAGTCCGTCACGAGGCTGTGCACCGCAAAAAACTGGCCCGGCTGGCGCCCGCCGTCCCCGAAGCTCGAGAGCAGTTCCAGCGACTGGCGGTCGAGGATGTATACGCGCTCGTTCTTGCCGTCGGCCACGTAGAGGTACTTCTGCTGGGGATCGCGCGAAAACGCCACGTCCCAGGTGGAGCCGTCGCCGAGTGTGCGCTTCGCGAGGAAGACCTCCTTCACGAATTTTCCGTCCGCGGTGAAGACCTGGATCCGATTGTTCGGCCGGTCGCAGACGTAGACGAGGCCATCCACTGACAGATCGGAACAGTGCACCGGGGTGCGGAACTGCTGCGCCGGGGGGGCGTCGGGATTGTACGGTCCGATGTCGGCATCGTCGGGCCGGTTGCCGTAGGCGCCCCAGTACCGCTTGAAGGCGCCGGTGTCCGCGTCGATGACCGCCACGCGTTTGTTGCCGTACCCGTCGGCCAGGTAGGCCTCGTTGGCGCGCGGGTCCACGAAGATCTTGGCGACGCGTCCGAAGTTCACGGTGTCATTGGAGCCGCCGCTCTGCCCGAACTTGCCGTACTGCGCCACGAACTTGCCGTCCTGCGTGAACTTCAGGACGTGCGCGTCCTTGGCGCCGTTGCCGCCAATCCACACCAGCCCCTTGTGGTCGACAAACAGGCTGGTTCGACTGCGGCCACTCATACCCGTCGCCGGGGCCGCCCCACGCGCGCAGCAGATTGCCCTGGGGGTCGAACTGCAGCACGGGCGGGGCGCGGCGACAGCAGGCGGCCGCGGCGGGGCCGCCACCGGCGGGCGGTTCGGCCGCGGCTTCTTCCGCCGACAGCGTGTCGGGGCGATGCACGACCCAGATGTTGTCGTTGGCGTCGACGGCGACGCCGATCGCCATGCCCATCAGCCAGCCGTTGGGCAGCGGCTTCGGGAAGGCCGGGTCCACCTCGAACCGCGGCGCCTCCACGGTGGCGGCCGCCTGATCGGCGGCGGCCGCGCGGTTGGCGAGGCGTTCAGCCGCCACGAGGACGGCGAGGCCCGTGGCGAACAGGAGGGTCAGGAGTCGAGACCGTGTCGGCATGCCGCTACCTCACCAGGAACTTCTGCACACGTTTGCCCTGAAGCGCTTCGCCGGTGATGACCTGGCCCGCCCGGTCCACGCCCACCGCACCCACGCCGTAAAAATGCCCGGGCCAGCGCCCGCCCGTCCCGATGCGGCCCACGTCGGTCAACGTGTCGCGCCGTAGGACGTGCACGGTCTGCTCGGTGCCGTTGGCGACGAACACCCACTGTTCGCCGGCGTCGCGTGACACCGCGGCATCCCACGTGGCGCCGGCGCCCCGCGTGGTGGGCGACACGACGACGCTGCGCACGAACGTGCCGTCGCGTTTGTAGACCAGGAGCCGGTTGGTGCGCCGATCACAGACGAAGACTTCGCCGGCGCGGCTGAGCGTCACGCAGGTCATCGTCGACGCGGGTTGGTCGCCGCCCACGGCCCAGTGCCGCTTGTACGCCCCGGTCGTCGCGTCGAAGACCACCACACGCGCGTTGCCGGTATCGGCGACGAACACTTCGTTGGCCGCGGCGTCGACGTCGACGTCCGCGGGCCGGCGCAGCGCCGTGCGGCTCGCGGCGTCGCCGGGAGCGCCGGCCTTGCCAATCTGCAGGACGAATTTCCCCTGACTGGTGAACTTCAGGACGTGGGCGTCTTCCGGTGGCGGCGCGGCGGCGGGACCGCCCCGGCCTGCCCGGCCGGCCGGCGCGGGCGGCAGTCCCTGCGCGGCGAGCCACACATGGCCCGATGCGTCGACGGCGAGGCCGCCCGGGTTCTGCGGCCAGTCGTAACCGGCGCCGGGGCCGCCCCAATGCGCCACCAGCTGCCCGTCACTGCCGAAGGCCAGCACCGGCGGGGCCGCCGCGCAGCAGTACTCCGCGCCCGGCGGCGTGGCGTCGAGGCCGTTCTCGGTCCGCAACGTCATCGATGCGGCGCCACGGTGCGCGACCCACGTGCGGTCCTGAGGGTCGACGGCCAGTCCGGTGATCGATCCCAGGATCCAGTGATTCGGCAGCGGCTTTGGCCAGAGGGGATCCACCGCCCACTGCGGCGGCGCCTGCGCCGACACCACGGCGGCCATCACACACAGCAACGCGCCGCAGCCACTGAGTCCCTGCCGCATGTCAGTTCTCCCGCAGAAGGCCCGGCCTTCCGCTGATCTGTCAAGAAATCGGGCGCCAGTATACTACCGGCCGTGCGACGCGTTCTGCCGTTGCTGTGCGCTCTGACCGTCGCGCTGGCGGCCATCGGCCGCGCACCGCTGCACGCCCACGACATCCCCGCCGACGTGACCGTTCGCGCGTTCGTCCGTCCGGAGGGCGCTCGTGTCGACCTGCTCGTGCGTGTGCCCTTCGGCGCCTTCCGCGACATCGCCGTGCCGCTGCGCGATGCGACGATGCTGGACGTGGGGACGGCGGCGGACGCCGCGCGCGCCGGTGTCGATCTGTGGATTGCCAATGGCGTCCGCCTGCTCGCCGACGGCCGCGACCTCGGGCGTCCGCGCGTCGCGGCGGTCCGCCTCGCGCTGCCGTCGGACCGCGCGTTCGAGTCGTGGGCGACGGCGCTGGCCGGATTCGGCGCGCCGCCCCTGCCGGTCGACACCCAGGCGCCCTGGGCCCAGGTGCTCGTGGACACGCACCTGGTGTTCGACGGCGCAGCCCCGGGGGCGCGGCTGGCGCTCGAGACGGAGTTCGCGCGCCTGGGTCTGCGGACGGCCACGGTGTTGCAGTTCCTCCCGGCCGACGGCACCGAGCGGGTGTATCAGTTTTTCGGCGACCCCGGCCGCGTCGCGCTCGACCCGCGCTGGCACGAGGCCGCGCGCTGGTTCGTCGTTTCCGGGATTGAGCACATCGTCTTCGGCCTCGATCACCTGCTGTTTCTGGTGTGCCTGGTCCTGCCGTTCCGCCAGCTGCGTCCCCTGGTCATCGTCGTCACCGCGTTCACGGCGGCGCACTCGATCACGGTGATCGCGGCGGCGTGCGGGTACGTGCCGGAGGGGCTGTGGTTTCCCCCCCTGGTCGAGACACTCATTGCCGCGTCGATCGTCTGGATGGCGTTCGAGAACATCGTCGGGGTGTCGAGTGTGCGCCGCCGGTGGCTGCTGACGGTGGCCTTCGGCCTGGTGCACGGCTTCGGATTTTCGTTCGCCCTGCGCGAGTCGCTGCAGTTCGGCGGCCGGCACGTGGTCACGTCGCTGGCGGCGTTCAACATCGGCGTGGAAGTCGGCCAACTGGCGGTCCTCGTCGTTCTGGTGCCGGCGATCGGCGCGCTGTGTCGAGTGATGCCGGAGCGGATCGGCGCCATCCTCGTGTCGGCCGTGGTGGCCCACCAGGCGTGGCACTGGCTGGAAACGCGCGCCGCCGATTTCTGGGCGCACGACCTGCCGTCGCCGTCGGCGGCGACGATGACCTGGGGGTTACGGGCGCTGATTGCCGCGTGGGTGCTGGCCGGTCTGTGGCTGTGGCGACGCCGGCGCTGACGGCCCCTTGATGTCGATCGTGATGCCGCGCAGCACCTTGGCGTCGTGGGAAAGCGGCGCCGTGCCGGCCGGCATCGCATTCAGCTTGAGCAGATAGGCGATGACGTCGGCGTACTCCTCGGCCGTCATGCTGCCCGGGTCGTTTTTCGGCATCTTGTCCTGGAGGAACGCCATCAGTTCGCCCAGGGTCTTGCCCTGCCACGTCAGGAAGACGTTGCCCTTGTAGACCTCGGTCGGATGGCACGTGACACAGAGGCTCATGTAGAGGGACTCGCCCCGCGCCGCCTGGGCCTGTGAATACACGCGGGCCTTGGTGGTGCGGGGCGCCTGCGAGGCGGTGGCGGCCACCGAGACGAACGTCAGCACCCAGGTGAGGATCAACACGCTGCGCACAACGCGCGACGATACCACGATCACCGGAGGCCCCCGCCGGCGCCTCCGCGCCCGGCGCGCGGCGGCGCCACGGCGGCGCGATACTGCGCGATGGCCGCGTTGACCTTGAACTCGATGCCCATGCGGCCGATGTCGGCCGTGGCCTTGGTGGGGTCACCCGAGACGCCCGAGTCGGCGGCGCCGCCCCAGGGCCGCAGGCGGTCGCGCCGGATGCCCGCCGGCCGCACGTGCAGCATCTGCGACGTGTCGCTGATGCCCGCGTGGCTGCCCACGATCGTGTCGTCGTAGCCGAATTGCGCGAGGAGCCACGCGCGGTAGTGGTCGCGGCCGGTCTCGTAGTAGGCGTCGAGCGCGAGTACGCGGATTCCGTCGGCCTTCCACTCGGCGTCAAGCGCCTCGGCCACCGCGCGCAGGCCGGCCTGATTGCCGCCGCTGTCGCCGATGAACAGGATGCGCGTGAAGCCGTGCGCCTTGAGGCTGCGCGCGGCCGCGTCGAGCAGGCGGTCGTAGGCCGGCGACGGCAGCGAGATCGTGCCCGGCGAGGCGCGATCGGGATTGCCCTCCGGCACGTACTGAATCGTGGGCGCGACGAGCGTCTTTCCCAGGCGCCGGGCCATCAGATTCGCCGCGTGGGTGACCACGAAGTTATGTTTGCCCAGCACCATGTGGTAGCCGTTCTTCTCGGTGCCGCCGGTGGGGATGATGACCGTGGTCGTGCCGGCCAGGAGCGCGTCGCGCGTTTCCTCCCACGTCAGCTCGTCGATGAAAACGGTGTCGGGCGGGGTGTTCGGC
>CAYYFE010000070.1:0-13550 GCA_964471115.1 uncultured Solibacteraceae bacterium | reverse complement strand
GCGCCACGACCGGCGCCCGCCGCCGGGGCCGCCACGCCGAACTCCTCCTGCAACGCCTGCACGGCCGCCTGCCTCGCGGCCGCGTTGTCGTCCACCTTCACATAGGACGCAAACGCCACCGTCTGCATGACGCCACCGTTTTTCTTCAGCGCCAGCAGCAGCTCATCGTCCATGTTGCGCGAATGGTTGGCCAGCGCGCGCACCGACGAATGCGACGCAATGACCGGCGCCTTCGACAACGCAATGGCCTGCAGATTGGCCTGCTTGGACGGGTGGGAGACGTCCACCATGATGCCCCACTTGTTCATCTCGGCAATCACCTGCCGGCCCAGGTCGCTGAGTCCGCCGTGAATGCCGCCGTTGGCGGCCTCGGTGGAGTTGGAATCGGCCAGCTGTGAGTTGCCGTTGTGCGCCAGCGACATGTACCGTCCGCCGCGGTCGAAGAACTCCTTCACGCGCCGGATGTCGGTGCCGACCGGATAGCCGTTTTCAATCCCGATCATCGCCGCGAACTTGCCCGCCTTGCGAATGCGCACCACGTCGGCCGGCGTCAGCGCCAGCTCGATGTCGTTGGGCGCAATCTCCTTCGTCAGGCGATGAATCGCCTCGAACTTCTCGACCGCCTGCCGGTACGCGTTGTCGTAGCCCTCGGGTGTGAGCGGCCCCTGCCCGACATAGACGATCAGCCACGGCGCGTTGAGGCCCCCGTCCCGCATCTTCGGCAGGTTGACCTGCGTGGTCAGCCGCATCGTGTAGTTGCACGTGGGCGTGAACCGCGCCGCCGAGATGTCGACGTGGGTGTCCATGGTGATCGTCCGCGCATGGATCGCGCGCGCCCGGTCGACCAGCGCCTGGGAGGGCTGAGCCTGGGCCAGCAGCAGGGACGAAGTCGCGGCCAGAGCGACGGCCGCGGCGGTCAGAAGTCGGAAGGCAATGCGCATGCGCGCATTGTATTACGCGCCCAGCGCCCGCTTGGCCTGCGCGTTGTGCCGGATCACATGGGCCACGGCCCAGTCGCCCACCTGGGCCACCGTCAGCAGGCCAAGAATGGACTTGATGGTCCACCGGCTGCGTTCTTCGCTGAGCCCGCGGTAGGCCTCGGCAAACCGCTGCGCCGACGCCCGCGCGCGCGCCAGCGCCTCGTCGCGCGTCACGCCGGGAGGCGGCGTGAACATGTCGGGCGCCTCGAGCTTGTCGGGCACCCGGGCTTGGAGATCGGTAAAGGGCGTTTCCTCGAAGCCCGGCTCCGGCGCTCGGGCCAGCGGCCGCGATCCGTCCACGAGCGCGGCAAACCCCTCGTTGGTGGCCGCCACGTGCCACCCAATCTGCGCCGCCGACCAGCCGCCGCCGGCCGCCGGCCGCTCGGCCGCCTCGGCCGACGCCGCTTCCAGGCGCGCGAGGAACCGCGTCATCGCCGCCTCAAACGCCTCAACCGTCCGGGCGGTCCGCTCCGCATGTGTCATGCGCCGATTGTAGTACGCACCTCGAGCGGCGCATCGATCCGGATGCGCAGCACCGTCCCCGGCGGCAGATTCACGTCCGACCCGTCCGTCGCGGCAATCGTGCCGCCGCCGCCGACCAGCACCCCCAGCAGCAGGCCCTTGCCGCCGCCCAGCAATCCGCCGAGCACCGCGCCGACGATGGCGCCCGTGCCGACGCGGCTGATGTCGTCGCTCATCTTGCCGTCCAGCGCCTTGGTCACCGTGGCGCGCAGGCGTGTGGGCCCGGACGCCAGCAGCACCTCGTCGAACGCCAGGGTCAGGCTGCCCTGCCGGTTCACGCGCCCCGCCGCGCGCACCGACCCCACGAACCCCCGCGTCACCGTGCCCGCCGGCAACACCACGGTCCCGCCCATCTCCAGGTCCACCACGGTCGTCGCCTCAAACCGCTGCTCGACCTTGGCCGTGGCCGAATTGAGCGCCGTCTGCAGCCGCACATCCAGCTCGGTCCCCACCGGGATCGTCCAGACGCGTTCACCCTGCGGGTCATCGGCCCCCACCGGTTTGCCGGTGACCTTCTCGCCGGTCGCCCGGACCCGCAGCGTCTCGATGCGGTCGCGCAACTCGGCGTACTCCGCGCGGGTCACCCCCTCACGCCGCAGCTTGACGCGCAGGTAGACGATCTCCTCGCGGACGGTGGTCAACTGCTTCTCGACCTCCGCCGCCTCCGTGGCGTCGGTCTTGGCCAACATGCCCGCCGCATGGGCCACGTCACTCACGGCGGTCTCCAGCCGCTTCAGGTCGGCCTCCGTCACCGCTGCCTGCGCCGCCACCAACCCCGCCCCCAGCACCACCGCCACCACCGTGGCCACGACCCTCTGCATCTGCATACGCTTCATCGTATCGACCCTTCACCCACCCACCGGTATCCCTGTTCCCTGATCCCTTGTCCCTTATCCCTTATCCCTTATCCCTATTACCTATTACCTATGCCCTATGCCCTGTGCCCTGTGCCCTGTGCCCTATTACCTATGCCCTATTCCCTATGACCTAGAATTGGTTGAGATGGCCGTTCCGGTTCGACTGCACAAGACGTTTGGCGTGAAAGTGGGGCAAGTCCAGGTGGGGGGCGGGGCCCCGGTCGTCGTTCAGAGCATGACGATGACCGATACGGTGGATGCGGCGGCCACGGCGCGGCAGGTGGTGGAGCTGTGGGAAGCCGGCTCCGAGATGGTGCGCATCACGGTGAACACGCCTGAGGCGGCCGCGGCCGTGCCCGAAATCAAGCAGCGGATGCTCGACGCGGGGTGCACGGCGCCGCTCATCGGTGACTTTCACTACAACGGACATCTGCTGCTCACGCGATATCCGGCGGCCGCGCGCGCGCTCGACAAGTACCGCATCAATCCCGGCAACGTCGGCACCGGCCGGCGGCGCGACGAACAGTTCTCGACCATCTGCCAGGTGGCGGTCGAACATCAGAAGCCCGTGCGCATCGGCGTCAACGGCGGCTCCTTGAACCAGGAGCTGGTCATGGCGCGCATGCAGGAAAACACCGACAAGAACCTTGGCAAGTCGTCGGAGGACATCCTCAACGAATGCATGGTGCTGTCGGCGCTGCAGTCGACTGAGCTGGCGCTCGACAGCGGCATGCGAACCGACCAGATCATCATTTCGTGCAAGGTCTCGCGTCCGCGCGACCTGATCACGGTGTATCGCGATCTGGCGAAGAAGACCCATCAGCCGCTGCATCTCGGGCTGACCGAGGCGGGCATGGGCATCAAGGGCCTGACGTGGTCGGCGGCGGCCCTCGGCGTCCTGCTCAACGAGGGCATCGGCGACACGATTCGGGTCTCGCTCACGCCGAGGCCTGGCGGCGACCGCCGCGAAGAGGTCTACGCCGCGTGCGAGATTCTGCAGGCGCTGGGCCTGCGCTCGTTTTCACCGGCGATCACCGCGTGCCCCGGCTGCGGGCGCACGACCTCGACGACGTTCCAGGAGCTGGCGGAGCGCATCCAGGGCTACGTGCGCGAGATGATGCCGGTCTGGAAGACGAAACACCCCGGCGTCGAGGCGATGACCGTGGCGGTGATGGGGTGCGTGGTGAACGGCCCCGGTGAGTCGAAGGCCGCCAACATCGGGATCTCGCTGCCGGGCACGGGAGAGGCGCCGAACTGCCCGGTGTTCGTCGACGGACAACACACTACCACCCTGCGCGGCACCTACGAAGAACTGGCCACGGCCTTCCAGGCGCTCGTGGACGAGTACGTGGTTCGGACCTACCCCGCGCAGTAAGATCTCGGCCTATGCGCCGAGCCCTGTTTGCCCTCGTTGCGGTCGCGTTCGTCGCGGCGGCCGCCCGTCCCGCCACCCAGTCGAAGCCCACGCTGCAGCCGGCCGACTACGACCAGTTCGAATCGCTGGTGCCGGGCGGCGCGCGCGGCGGCCTGTCGCCTGACGGGCAGTGGATCATCTACGGCATCAACCGCGTCGGCGGACAGAACGAGCTGCGGCTCGCCCGCGTGGGCACGGTGGCGCCGGTCAAGACGGTGGCGTTTGGTTCGCAGGCCGTCTTCACCTCGGATTCGAAGTGGCTGGCCTACGGCATCGGCCATTCCGAAGAGGAACAGGAACGCCTGCGCGCCGCTCGAACGCCGATTCAGCGAAAGCTGGGGTTGTACAACCTGGCGTCCGGCACGGAGACGATTGTCGACGCCATCGAGACCTTTGCGTTCGATCGCACGGGTCAGTTCGTGGCGATGAAGCGCTACGCACCCGCGCCGGCGGGCGGCTCTGGGGCGGCTCCCGCCCCCGCGGCTGGAGGGCCCGGCGGCGCGCCCGCGTCCACGCCGGCCGCGCCCGTGGGCACGACGCTCATCGTGCGAAATCTGAACACCGGCATCGACACGACCTTTGGCAACGTCGCCGAGTTTGCGTGGCAGCCGAGCGACAACGGCCGGCTGCTGGCGATGACGATCAGCGCGGCCGAGCAGGTGGGCAACGGCGTGCACCTGTTCGACCCCGCCGTATCCCGCCTCCGCGTCCTGCACGCCTCCGCGGCCGACTACTCGAACATCGTGTGGCGGGACGACTCCGCCGACCTGGTGGCCCTGCGCACGAAGACGCTCGACACGAAGGATGGGCCGACACAGGTGGCCATGGCGTGGTTGTCGGTCAGCCAGAGCACCGAGCAAGTCAGGACGTTCGACCCGGCCGCCAACGGCGCGCAGGACATTCCCGGCCGGCGCGTGGTGAACTTCCGGCGGCCGTCATGGGTGGACGGCGGCCGTGATGCCGGTCCGCTGGTGCTCCTGGGCGTGACCGAGTGGCCCAACAAGCCGCCGGCTCCGGCCGATGGCCGCGGCGGCCGCGGCGGCCGTGGCGGCGCCGCCGCCAACGAACAACCGGATGTTGATGTCTGGCACTGGAACGACCACATCGTCATGCCTGCGCAGAAGATTCGCGCGGCCGGGGACCGGCGCCGCAACCTGCCGGCCGTGTGGCACCTGATGCCGAACCGGGTCACGGTGATCGGCGCGTCGTTTGACGAAAACGTGTCACCCATTCGCGGCACGATGCAGGCGCTCGTCAGCGAGTACACGCCGTACCTGATGGACCGGTCGATCGGCCGTCTGGCGGCGGACCTGGCCCTGGTCGACATGCGGACGGGCGCGCGCACCCCACTGAAGACGCGTGTGCCCAGCAACCCGTCGGTCAGCCCCGGCGGCCGGTACGTGTTGTTCAGCGAGGGCGGGCACTGGTGGACCATCGACCTGACCACAAAGGCCGTGACCAACGTCACGCGCACCGTCAAGACGTCGTTTGTCGACACCGAGTCCGACAGCACGGCGCCGGAGAAGCCGATGTTTGGTGTGGCGGGCTGGACCGCCAACGATGCTGAGGTGGTGTTGTACGACAAGCTGGGACTCTGGAGCGTGACGCCTGACGGCCGTCGCGCGACCGATGTGATTCCGCACAACGACCAGGTGCGTTACCGCTACGTTCGCGTCGACGCCGCCGGGTTCGGCGCGCCTGCGGAGCCGATCGTGCTGCAGCCGGCGTACTTCTCGATCTTCGATCTCAACACCAAGCGATCGGGCTACGCGCGCACCACCGGCGGCCAGGAGGCGCGCATGGTGTGGCTCGACAAGATGGTGTCAGGCCTGGCCAAGGCTGAGAAGGCCGACGTGTTCGTGTACACGTCGCAGGGCGCCGACGACTCGCCGGACCTCTTCACCGCGGGTCCGGACCTGCGCCCGGCCGTGCAGAACACCGAGACCAATCCGTTCCTGTCCAAGTACGCGTGGACGCGAGCCGAGTTGCTCACCTATGACGTGCAGTGGAAGGGACAGCCGAAAACCACGCTGCAGGGCATCCTGCACTACCCCGCCAACTACGAGCCCGGCAAGAAGTACCCGATGGTGGTGTACCTCTACGAGAAACTGTCGGACAACCTGCACCGGTTCCAGAATCCGTCGGAGCGCGACTACTACAACGGCACGGCATTGACGCAGAACGGCTACTTCTTCTACCAGCCGGACATCATCTTCCAGCCCGGGGAACCCGGCGTCTCGGTGGTGCAGAGCGTCACGGCGGCGGTCAAGGCGGTGACCGACACCGGGCTGGTGGACGCGGCGAAGATTGGCGTGATGGGCCACTCGTGGGGCGGATTCGATTCGATGTACCTGTCCACCCACTCGAAGCTGTTTGCCGCCGCGGTGTCGGGCGCCGGCATCTCGAACCTGATCAGCAATTTCGGCAGTCATCACTTTTCGTCAGGCATCGCCGAGACCGACCACATCGAGACCGGACAGCAGCGCATGGTCGTGCCGCTCTACGAAGACCTGCAGCGGTACATCCGCAACTCGGCCGTCTTCGGCATCTCGACAATGACCACACCGATGCTGCTGATGACGGGCGACCGCGACGGCACGGTGTACTGGCATCAGTCGGTCGAGTTCTACAACATCGCGCGTCGGGCGAAGAAGCACGTGGTGATGCTCGTCTACAACGGCGAAGACCACGGCCTTCGCGTCAAGAAGAACCAGGTCGACTATCACCGGCGCATCCGGCAGTGGTTCGACCATTACCTCAAGGGCGCCCCGGCCGAGACGTGGATGACCCAGGGCGTGAGCGCGCTGGCGCGCGAAGCGCGGTGATCCGTCAGCGCCAGAGGTAGCGCAGCACGAACAACGCGGCGAAGACGTAGACGAGCGGGTGCAGGTGGCGGGCGCGTCCGGCCGCGATCATCAGCACCGCGGCCGCGATGAACCCGAACGCGATGCCGTCGGTGATGCTGACCGTCAGCGGAATGATGAGGATGGTCAGGAACGCCGGAATGGCGCGGGTGTGGTCGTGCCAGGCGATCTGGCCCACTGACGCCATCATCATCACGCCCACCAGGATCAGAGCCGGCGCCACGATCGGATAGAGCACCACGCCATCGCCGACCGCGACGCCACCGCCGATCATCCGCACCAGCGGGTAACACCAGGGCACCAGCAGGAACAACGCGGCCGTCACGTAGTTGGCGCGGCCCGTGCGCCCGCCGGCGGCGACGCCGGTCGTGCTCTCGATGTAGGCCGTGACGGTGGACGTCCCCAGGCCGGCCCCCACCACTGTGCCGACCGCGTCGGCCAGCAGGGCTTGCCTCGCTCTCGGCAACGTGCCGTTCTTCACCAGGCCCATCCGGCCGGCCACGCCGATGAGTGTGCCCACCGAGTCGAACAGCGCCAGAAAGAGAAAGACGAAGACGACATCGATCATCTCTGGCCGCAGGGCGCCGAGGATGTCGAGTTTCATGAAGGTCGGCGCGATGGACGGCGGCGCGCTGAACACGCCCTCGAACTTCACGAGGCCCATCAGCAGGCAGGCCACCGTGGCCAGGGCCATGCCGATCAGCAAGGCGGCGCGCACGCCCCTCGCCACCAGCACGCCGGTGACGATCAGGGCGCCCGCCGAGATGGCGGCCACCGGCGACCGCAGGTCGCCAAGGCCCACCAACGTTCCGGGCGTGTCGACGATCAGGCCGGCCCACTGCAGCCCGATGAACGCGATGAGCAGGCCGATGCCGGCGCCAATCGCATGCTGCAGGTCTTCGGGCACGGCCGCGATGACCCGCTCGCGCAGGCCGAACCCCGCCGTCGCCACGAACAGCAGACCCGCCACGGCCACGGCGCCCAGCGCCACCGGCCACGGCGTGCCGCCGGCCAGCACGACGGTGTAGGCGAAGAAGAAGTTGTGCCCCATCGCCGGCGCGACGGCGATGGGATAGTTGGCCAGCGCGCCCATCAGCACGGTGGCAAAGGCCGACGCCAGGCACGTGGCCATCAGCACCGCGCCCTGGTCCATCCCCGCCGCGCCCAGCACCGCCGGCTGCACGAACACGATGTACGCCATCGTCACGAACGTCGTGACGCCGGCGAGCACCTCCGTGCGCAGCGGCGGGGTGTCAGGCATCGCGTCTCAGTCGGCGGCGGATGTCAGAAACGCCGGATGACCCCGACCGTGAAGCCGGTGGCCCGCGGCCGGTCGGTGACCTGTTCCACACGAACGCCGGACGGCGTGAACGTGTCGAACGCATGCTCGGAGAACCGGGCGTGCCCGACGTGAGCGAACAGGTCGATCGCCCGGGTCGCGGCCACCCTGATGCCCGCGCCGACACTCAGCACGGGTCGCACGCGATCGAAGTCGTACGTGGAGGAGCTGGGCGAGCTCTTGAGCTGATGCACCCGGCCCATCCCGCCGCCAACGTCCGCCATGAGCGTCACGCGCCCGAGCGCGACCTCCGGCGCCACACTCAGCACCAGGCGATACGGAAGCGAGTATTCCAGATCGGCCGGCTCTTCCGGGATGGACAGGGACCAGGAGGCCGAACTCAACGCGACCGTGCCCTGCAGCGCGATGAATACGCGGTCGGTGACACGGTACCGGCGCCCCGCCAGAATCTGGCCTTCAAATCCATCCGCCGTGTTCTCGAACTGATCCGGCGTACCGCCGCCGTAGTACGTGTAGTACGGCCGGAACTCCGCGTTCAGCTGGCCCACACCGGCGCCGACGAACCACACCGCGGGCGGATCCTGCGCCAACGCGGGGGAAGCGCCCGCCAGGATCACACCTGCGGCCGCGGCCACGAGAAATCGAGTGCTCATGGCCGGGCACTATACCGCACTCGGCTTACCAGCCGAGCCGGGTGCGCATGTCGGCAATCTGCGTGACGTGATGACGGCCGTGCCAGGCGTACAGCCCGAGCAGTTCGGTCAGCGTCAGCGTGCCGTTCTCCGGATGCACGATCGTGCGAGTGAACGCCTGGGCGTCCAGCGAGTTGAGCAGCGTGACCAGACGCCGATGCACCCCGTCCACGATCGCCAGCGACACCTCGACCGGCACGGTGCGCACGTCGGCGGTCTCCGCCCACTTCACTTCGTTGTACGGCTTGATCGTGGGCGCGTCCTCGGTCAGGCCCAGTTTGAAGCGCGTAAACGCGTTCATGTGGCTGTCGGCGATGTGATGCGCGATCTGCCGGGGACACCAGCCACCCTCGCGGTACGGCGTGTCGAGCTGGGCGTCACTGAGGCCCGCCAGCGCAGCCCGCAGGGCGGCGGGCACGGCGGCGATGGCGGCGATGGCCGCCGCGCGACCGGCGGCATCGAGATTCGGGGCGCGGGTCCACTTGCCAATCGGATAGCGGAGGTCTGTGCTCATGCGCCTGATTATCGAGCCAGGGCGGCGTCGCGGTCAGTACAGAATCGACGGCTGCGATGGGACCACACCCACAGCAGCGTGGCGCCAATCAGAATGAGACCGGTCGACAGTCCGGTCCACAACCCAGCCACGCCCCACCCGTACCAGAAACACAACGCGTACCCCACCGGCAGCCCGATGGCCCAGTGCCCCACGAGATTGGCCACCATCGGCGACCGCGTGTCGCCCAACCCGCGCAGCGCGCCGGTCGTCACCGTCTGCAGGCCATCAAACAACTGGAAGACCGAGCAGATAAACAGCAACGTCACGCCCACGTCGATGACGCTGGCATCCGACGAGTAGATCCGGATCAACCACTCGGGCACCGTGAAGAAGAGCACGGCCGAGCCGCACATGACAGCCGATGCCAGGCCCACCGCGGTCCAGCCGGCGCGTCGCATCCCGGCGGCGTCATTCCGGCCCACCGCCTGCCCCACGCGCACCGCCGCAGCCGACGACAGGCCGAACGGGATCATGAAGATGAACCCGGCGATGTTGAGCACGACCTGGTTGGCGGCCGCCGCCAGCGCCCCGATGCGGCCCGCCAGCGCCGAGGCCGCCGCAAACACGCCGACCTCGAGTGTGATCTGCATCGCGGCCGGCCACCCCAGCCTGAACAAACGCCACACCCGCGAGGCGTCCCAGCGGAACGGCACGTCATGCAGGCCCGACGGCCGCTGGCGTTCCTGGTACACGACGACGCCGAAGAGACTCGAGGCCAGGGCCACGCGCGACGCGACCGTGGCCCAGGCCGCGCCACGCACCCCCATCTCGGGGAATCCCCAGTGCCCATAAATCAGCACCCAGTTGACCAGCGCGTTCATCACGTTGGCGGCGACCAGGGCGATCATGATCGGCCGCACGAGATTCATCGCCTGCAGGTAGCGCCGGAACACGACGTAGGCAAACAGCGGCGGTGCCGACCAGATGAGCACATCGATGTACGACTCGAGCGCGGGCAGCAGCTCCGGATGGAACCCGAACGCCGGCAGCGCCCACACACCGGCGGCGGCCACCAGCATCAACGCCACCGCCAGAATCGCCGCCAGCTGCAGGCCCGCGAACAGCCACCGGTGACACTCGTCGATGCGTCCGGCGCCGAAGCTCTGCGACACAAACGTGTCGAGTGCCAGCAGCGTCCCGAAGCCAAACACCATCAGCGTCATGAACAGGATGCTGCCGGTGCCCACCGCGCCAATGGCCGCCGGGCCCAGCGGCCCCACCATCACGGTGTCGACGATGCTCATGGCGAACCAGCCCATTTCGGCCAGGACCACCGGCACGGCCAGCCGCAACATCGGGCGCAGTTCGCCCGGTGACTCGCTGGTACTCACAGCCCGGGCTCCGTGACGTACGTCTGCCCGGCCAGGTACGCGACCGCGTGCCGGCGGATGTGATGCCGGAACAGGGTCAGCGGCACGAGCCTGGCGATCGAGCCCGTGCGGTAGTCGTCGATCGCCTGGCGCAATTCTTCGCGGTCGCCCTGATCAAGCAGCGTGCGGAAGTACCCGAGCATGTGCTGCATGACGTTGGCGTGTTTTTTCGGCGTCGCAATCAGTCGCATCGCGTCCATCAATCCCGCGGTGTACGCCTCGCGCAGCTCCGCGCGGCCCATCGCCTTGCCGCCGGCCACCAGGCGGCCGAGCCGGCGGTACCCTTCCGTGGTGTGCGCGAGAACGGCCAGCTTGTGGGCGGTGTGAAACGCGACCAGGTCGCCCAGCGTCCATCGTCCGCTGAAGACCTGCTGCAGCCGGTGGAAGGCGACGACACGTTCGAGGAAGTTCTCGCGCAGGGCCTCGTCCTGCAGGCGTCCTTCCTCCTCCACCGGTAGGTGCGGCCAGCGCTCGAGCAGCGCCTCGGCATAGAGGCCGCGCCCCGCCCGTGACGGCGAGCCGTGCTCGTCGTAGACCTTCACGCGCGTCATGCCGCAACTGGGCGAGTCCTTCTTCAGAACGTAGCCGGACAGGTCCTCGTCCTTGAGCTGTTCCACCCGCCGGCGCGCGTACGCCCGCATCGCGCGCGTGTAGTCGTGGCCATCCGCCATGACCATCCGCACGTCGTCGCCGGATCGAATCAGGCGAAGGGTCTGTCGCGGCGTGCCCAGACCAAGTTCAACCTCGGGACAGACGGCGACGAACTCCACGCGTGGACCGAGCGTGTCGACGAGGAAGTCGTGCCGCTTGTGGCCGCCGTCGAACCGGACGTTCAGGCCGAGCAGGCACGACGACACCCCAATGCGTACCGGCCGCGTCATCAGCGCACGGCCGTCATCACCAGTTCGATGAGCGCGTTGCGGCTGACCAGTCCGGTGCCGACGGTCGCGCGCGCCGGCGGCGCGCTGGGGAAGAACTCGCGATACACGCCGTTCATCGTGGCAAACGCCGCCAGGTCCGGCAGGTAGACGGTGGTGTCGACCACGTTGGCGAAGGTCATCCCCTGCGACGTGAGCGTGCGCTGGATCCGCGTCAACGTCTCGCGCGATTGGGCCGCCACGTCGCCGACGTTCGCGTCGGTGTTGCCGAGGACCCCCGAGAGGAACACCTTGTTGCCCGTGCGCACTGCGGTCGACAGCGGCAGCGTGGGCGACACGGCGGGCCCCAGCACCTCTCGGTCGCCGGTCGTGGCCGTCAGGGTGATCTCGACCAGATAGTCCGGCGTCATCAGCGGCGTCACGGCCGTGGCGCGCGCGGGCGGATTCTTCGGGAAATACGTCCGATAGACGTCGTTCATCTGCGTGAAGTACGCCTGATCGGTGATGAACACCTTGGACGACACCACGTGTTCAAGCCCAAGGCCGGCCGTGGCCAGCAGGGTCTTGGCGTTTTCGAGAATCGTGCGGGTCTGCGCGGTGATGTCGCCGGGCGCGAACGAATCGTCAACGCCCTTGCGCGAAATCAGGCCCGACAGAAACACCAGACCGCCGGCCCTGACGATGGTGGAGTAGGGGCGCGCGGACTTGACCCAGCCCTCCGGGTGCATCGTCTCCTTGGCGGTGCCGTTGACCACGGCCACGGCGGCGATCTCCACCAGCGCGCCGTTGAGCAGGTCGGACGCCACCGTGGTGCGCGTCGGGGCATTGGACGGGAAGTACGGGCGATACGCCTCGTTCATGGCGGCAAAGTCGCCCGGATTCTTGATGAAGACCGACGTGCTGACCACCTGGTCCAGCGACGACCCCGACGCCTCGAGAATCTCGCGCATCCGGTCCAGAATCTGCCGCGTCTGCGAGGCCACGTCCGGCCCCACCAGCCGGCCGTCGGCGCCCGTCCCCAGCAGGCCCGACACATACACGAAGCCGTCGGCCACGATTGCAGGACTGTAAGGTCCGATGGGTGGCGCCCCGGCCGTCACCACACGTTTTCCGCTCTGTTCCATCGACGTCGCTCCTCCACAGGCGATCAGGGCGAGGCCCACGGCGACTGTCATCGCAAACTTCATCCGGTCTCCCCTTCCGGGACTAGAATAGCCCCCTCTGGAGGTTCTTTCATGACGGCAAAACGACAAATCATTCTGCTTCTGGCGTTCACCGTGTGCGCCGCGACGGCGGTCCAGGCGGACGTCAAGACACGACAGCGCACCCAGCTCAAGTTCGAAGGCATGATGGGCCGCGTCATGAACATGGCCACGGGCGGCGCGGCCGACGGATTGACCGCGACGGTGGCCGTCAAGGGCAATCGCAAGGCCGACATCAACGACCGCTCGGGCCGCATCATCGATCTTGCCGAAGAGAAGGTCTACGAGCTGGACGTCCGGCGCAAGGAGTACCGGGTGGTGACGTTCGCCGAGCTTCGCGCGCAGCTCGAGAAGGCCAGAGCCGACGCGGAGAAGGCCGCCAAGGACATGCCCGCCGAGGACAAGGATGCGCTGGCGCAGGCCGGGCAGGAAGTGGAGATCACGGTGGACGTGACCGAAACGGGCCAGACGCGCACCATCGCGGGGCACACCGCCAAGCAGGTGCAGATCGTCGCCACGGCGCGCCAGAAGGGTGTCTCGCTTGAAGAGGGCGGCGGCATGGTGATCACCAACGACGTGTGGGTGGCGCCCCGCGTGGCGGCCCTTGATGAGGTCACGCAGTTCGACATGAAGTTCTTCAAGGCGGTCTACGGCGACCAGGTGATGGCGGCCGCGCAGCAGCTGGCGCAGATGCTGGCGATGTACCCGAGCCTGCAGAAACTGATGCGGGACATGGAGGGGAAGATGCGCGCGCTTGACGGCACCATCCTCGCCACCACCATGAAGACCGAGACGGTCAAGAGCGCGGCGGCGCTGGCGCAGCAGCAGCCGGCCCCCACCGGCGGCGGCCTGGGTGGCGCACTGGCGCGCCGCATCGGCGGGGGCCGCAAGCCCGAACCGCGGTCGGTCCTGTTC
>CAYYFE010000069.1:0-14704 GCA_964471115.1 uncultured Solibacteraceae bacterium | reverse complement strand
CTGCTGCGTGATGGTCGACGCGCCGCGCACGAATTCGCCGCGCATCCAGTTGACCTCCATCGACGCGCGGATTTCGTCGAAGTCGAGGCCCTCGTGCTGCCAGAAGGCGGCGTCTTCGGCCACGATCACCGCGCGCTTGAGGTGCGCGGAGATGCGGTCGTAGCCCACCCACCGGTACTGCATCCGGAGCGCGCGCCCGTCGTCTTCGGCCTGGCGGGCCCGGAGCTCACGAAACGCGGTGGTGGCCGGCGCCTCGCGGCGCAACGGACGCACGTCGGGCAACGTCGCCCAGGTGTGGGCGAGCATCGCGAACCCGACGGCCAGGGCGGCCAGTGCCCATCGCAGCCCGCGCCGCACTCAGCCTCCGATGACCACCCGGAGCCGCGCGCCTGCGCGCGGCGGCGTGGACGGCGACGAGCCGTTCATGATGGCCAGCGCGCCGGGACTGACCGCGCCGCCCGACAACGATCGCGCCAGCGACTCCCACGTATCGCCGGGGCGCGCCGTCTGGAAATCGAGACGCGCCGGCTGAATGCGATCCGCCTCGGCCTGCGACAACCCGCGGAACGACCCGATGGCCTGACGGAACACGGGATCCACCCGGCCGAACTGCGCCGACGGAGCCAGGCCCGCCAGTCGATACAGGCGCCCGGCGTGCGAGATGAACGCCGCGCGCACGGTATGCCGCGCGCGTTCGTCACCGCCGTCGAAGATGCCGACCCAGGCCTGAAGGCCGTTGATCGTCACGGTCTCCGAGGAGCGCACCGTGAACCCCACGGCCTCCATCTGCGCGCGGCCGGCCGCGGCGGCGCTGCGGCCGCCGGGGTCGACGATGTCGAGCAGCATCGCCACCGACTCGTCATTCTCCGGCTGCGCCGTCACCGACTCGGCGCTGTTGACGATCGGCCACGCGTCAGGGAACTGGACGGCGAACCGCAGGATCGGATGCAGGAAGTCGCGGCCGCGCGTGAGGCCCTGCTCGCGGCTTTCACCCCACACCAGGCCATCGAGCCGCCGGGAGAACTCGTCCGCATTGACGCGCGTGGAGCCGGCGGTGCGCGCGGCGTCGGCGGCCGACTGCACCTGCGCCACGCGGTCCTCGGGCAACGGATGCGTCGACAGGAAGTTGGGCACGCCGCGCCGCGATCCGCTGGCTTCCGACAGGCGGCCCAACGTGCCGAGCATGCCGGCCATGCCCGACGGATCCCAGCCACTGCCGGCGGCATAGCCGACGCCCAGACGGTCGGCCTCGAGTTCCGCGGCGCGGCCGTGTTTGAGAAACAGCAGCCCGAACGACAGCCCGAGGCCCTCGAGCACGAGGCGCTCGCGCTCGTTGGCGAAGATCGCTCCAATCTGCAGCCCGCCGCCCACCAGCACCTGCTGGGAGTACGCGTTGGCCCCGTGTTGCGCCGTCACGTGCGCGATTTCATGACCCAGCACGTTCGCCAGTTCCGCTTCGTCGCGCAGGAACGGCAGAATCCCGCGCGTCACGTAGATGTAGCCGCCGGGCAGCGCAAAGGCGTTGATCGCCGCCGAGTCGACCACCGCAAACGTCCACGGCAACTGCGGGCGATGCGACTGCTTCGCCATCGCCAGGCCCACCCGAGTGACGTAGGCCTGCCAGTCCTGATCGCCGTACACGCCCATCTCCTGGCGAATCTGCGCGTCGGATTCCTTCCCCAGCGCAATCTCCTGGCTCTCGGACAGGAAGTTGAGCTGGCGTTTGCCCGTCGCGGGATTCGTGACGCACGCGGCGGCGACGGCGAGGGCGGCAACGACGAGCGCGACGGCTGGTTTCACAGGGCCTCCTTGAGCGCGGCAACGACTCGATCCGCGTTGTCGGCGGTGGCGCCCGATCCCATCAGCCCGATGCGCCAGATGCGGCCCGCCAGCGGACCCAGCCCCGCGCCGATCTCGATGCCATGCGCCGACAACAACTGCGCGCGCACGGCTTTTTCATCCACACCCTCCGGCACCTTGACGGCGTTCAGACTGACCAGACGCTCGGGCGCCGGCGGCAGCAGGTCCAGACCGAGACCGGCCAGTCCCGCCACGAGCCGTTCGTGAACGGCTCGATGGCGCGCCCACCGGGCGTCGAGCCCCTCGGCCGTGACTTCCTCGAGGGCGGCGTGCAGGCCGTAGACCGCCGATGACGAGATCGTGTGGTGATACTGCCGGCGCACCCAGAAGTCTTCCAGTTTCGTGGCATCCAGCGCGAAGCTGCGCACGGCCGGTGCCGCCCGCCGCGCGCGCGCCGACAGGGTCAGCGGCGCCAGCCCGGGCGTCGCGCCCAGCCCCTTCTGGCCGCACGAGTACACGACATCGGCGTCCCACGCGGCCACATCCACCGGCAGCGCGCCGAGCGACGTCACCGTGTCGACGACGAGCAGCGCGTCACGTTGCCGGACCATCGGCGCGATCGCGTCGACGGGATTGCACACACCGGTCGACGTCTCGGCATGCACCAGCGCGACGATGTCGAACCGGCCATCGGCAATCGCCCGCTCGACCGCGCCGGGATCGATGGCACGGCCCCACTCGCCCTGCAGCCGTTCGACGAACGCCCCGTGCCGCTGAAAGATCTGCGCCAGGCGATCGCCGAAGTAGCCGTTGACGATCACCAGGGCCGACATGCCGGGTTCCACGAGATTGACGGCCGCGGCGTCCATCGCGGTCGTCCCCGTGCCGGAAATCGCGACGGTGAAGTTCGTCTCGGGCGCGCGAAAGGCCGCGCCCAGCATCACCCGCACGTCGTCGAGCAACGCGAGCAGCTCGGGATCGAGGTGCGAGCGCGGTGGCGCCGACAACGCGGCGCGAACGCTCGCCGAAATGGGTGACGGCCCGGGCCCCAGCAACAGACGATCGGTGGCGGGCAGGCGCGCCATCAGCGCCATTCCTCCAGGGCCCGGCGGATGTCGTCGGCCGCCTTGGCGCCGACGGGCAGGAGCGGCGGCCGGACCGGCCCGCCGGGGAATCCCAGCGTGTCGAGCGCGAACTTCAGACCGGCGACGCTGTGCACACTCGACACCAGCTGCGCGATGGGCAGCAGGCGCTGCTGCAACGCGCGCGCCTCGGCGTGACGTCCGGCCGTGAAGTGATCCCACAACGCCGCGCACGGCTCGGGCAGGATGTTCGCCACGGCGATGATCGCGCCCTTCGCCCCCATCGTCCACGCCGGGTACGCGACCGGCGCCCAGCCGGACAACACCGCGAAGCGATCGGGACGCACCATCGCGAATTGCGCGTGCCGTTCAAGGTCGTTGCTCGTCTCCTTGATGCCGACCACGTTGGGATGGTCGGCGAGCGCGCGCACCGTGCCCACCGTCAGGCTGAAGCCCGCCATGCCGGGCACGTTGTAGAGGAGCACGGGCGCGGGTGACGCGTCGGCGACCGCGCGATAGTGTGTCTCGAGCGCCTCGGCGGTCATCTGCGACTTGAAGAACGAAGGCGCGCGCACGAGCACGGCATCGGCGCCGCGGGCCGCCGCGCGGCGGCACGCCGCGATGGTGGCGCGCGTGGACTCGCGGCCGGTGCCGACCAGCAACGTCCGATCGCGCGGCAACTCGGCGCGCGCGGTGTCCACGATCGCGTCGGCTTCCGCTTCATCGAGCAGCCCGGCTTCGGCGTTGGAGCCGAGCACGAGGGCGCCCGCGAGCGGCGCGCGGCTCAGGCGGTGAATCTGCGCGCGCAGCGCGGCGAGATCCACGTCGCCGGTGGCGGCGTCGAACGGCGTGGGAACCGGTGGAAAAATGCCGTGGAGTGTCACGTTCCGGAGGCTATCACGGCCCGACCGGCTGCCGGGCGATCCGCTGCAGCAGCAGCACGACCGCGAACAGCGCCAGTGCGGGCGCGAGCGTCCACGGCGCCGTCTGCATCGCCGACACACTGGAGGCGTCGCGCAGCATCAGCCCCCAGCTGGGCAGCGGCTCGGGAAACCCGAGACCGAGAAACGAGATGGTGGACTCGGCCACCAGAAACGCGGGCACGAGCAACACGAACTCCGTCCGCAGGAAGCCGTACGAGGCCGGAATCAGATGCGCCAGCAGACGGGGGAAGCCGGCGCCGGACGCGCGCGCCGCCTCGATGTAGTCGCGCGTGCGTTCGGCGGCGACAATCGCCCGGACGCCGCGGGCGACGTGCGGCCACCCGGCAATGACGAACAACGCGCCGAGCAACACAAACACCGCGCGCGGCTCCAGCGTGAGCGGCAGCGCCGCGCGCAGGACGAACACGAGATACACCGCGGGCAACACGACGATGAAGTCCGCGAGCGCGGTGAGGACGGTGTCGAGCCAGCCGCGCCGCGCGCCGGCGATGGCGCCCAGCAGCGCGCCCACCAGCAACGCGCCGGCGCTGCCCAGCAGGGCGACGCCAAGCGACAGGCGCGCGCCGTGCCAGAGGCGCGACCACACGTCGCGCCCCAGGCTGTCGGCGCCCAGGAGCAACAAGGGACCATCGGCGTCCACCGACACCACCCGTCCGTCCCGGAACCAGCGCAACGGCACCCGGCGGTCCGTCTCGGTCGTGAACGTCCGATCCACGCGATCCCGCAGCGTCTGCCGATACACGAACGGCGCGTGCCAGCCGTCGACGTCGCGCACGTGAATCCCCATCGGCGGCGCAAAGGCCCGGTCGGGGAACTGCGCGCGCGGATCGTTCGGCGAGATCCACGGCGCGGCCAGGGCCAGCAACGCCAGCGTGATCAACAGCCCGCCAGCCGCGCGCTTCACGACGACTCCCGCACGCGGGGATCGGCCAGCGCCCGCAACAGATCGGCGATCACCTGCCCGACCGCCAGACAGACCGCGCCGGCCCACACACAGCCCGCCACCAGCGTCACGTCGCTGGCCAGGACGCCGTCATAGAGCAGCCGGCCCAGCCCCGGCCATGACGTCACCAGCTCCACCGCCAGCGACCCGCTGAAGAGGCTGCCGATGACGATGCCGTAGACACCGAGCACGGGGCGAAGTGACTGCCGCGCCGCGTGGCGCCAGATGAGGTGCGTGGGCGGCAGTCCCCTCGCCGCGCCCGCCAGCAGGTCCGGCGCGGCCAGCACCTCGCGGGTCGCCTGCGACTGCAGCCGCTCGAGGGTGGCGGCCACCGGCAGCGCCAGCGCCAGCGCCGGCAGCAGCAGCGCGCCGGGCGTGATGGACAACACGCCCGTCGATACCGCCAGCGCCATCAGTCCCAGCACGCCGACCAGCGGCGGACACGCCACCAGCGCGAGGGACACGGGCACGATGAGCCGCGAGAGCGGATGCCGGGGATACGCGGCCGTCACGATCCCCAGCGGCAGGCCAATGAGCGTGGCGACCAGCAGCGCGATGAATGCCAGCCTGGCGGTGTTCAGCCCCCGCTCGACCACCAGCGCGCGAACGGGCCGCTGGAAATGTGACGACTCGCCAAGATCCAGACGAAGCAGCCCGCTGGCCCAGCGCCAGACCTGGACGGGCACCGGATCATCCAGTCCCAGCCGCGCGCGTTTGTCAGCAATCTCCCGGGCATCGACGCCGGCCAGAAAGTCCGCGGTGGTCTCATCCCCGGGCGCCAGGCGCGCCAGCGTGAAGGCCGCCGTGGACACCACCGTCACGAACAGGATCGCGGCCAGCAGACGCCGCGCGAGGAACGCGCCGAACCCGGTCGTCACCGCCCGCCGTTGGCCAGGGAGATCTGTTCGGCGTTCCACAACACCGGCGGAAAGAAGATCTGCGGTGTGGCCCCGCGCAGCCGGCCGCTGACCGGCACGATCTGCCGCGGCGCCACCAGCCACAGCGCGGGCAGCTGCTCGGCCAGCAGACGCTGCGCTTCCGCGAAGATCCGCACACGTTCGGCGCGGTCGACCGTGCCCGCCTGCTGCTGGAACAGCTGATCGATGCGCGCCTCCCAGTCGGTGACCGGCGTGGTCTGCCCGGGATGCCAGAAGTGGAACGGGCCGGAGCTCAGCCAGAAGCCGGCGCCCGGTTCACGTGTGGAGGACAGGGCGCCGAAGTAGATCGCGTCGAACTGCCCGTTGGAGAAGCGCTGCACGATTTCGTTGGCGGGCAGAGTGACGACATCCACGGCGATCCCCAGCGGCCGCAGCTGTTCCTGAATCACGGCGACGGTGCGTTCACGGTGGGGCACGCCGCTGCGGGTGAGGATCGAGAAGCGGACCGGACGGTTGGCCGCGTCCTCGAGGGTGCCGTCACCGTTCCGATCGGTCAGGCCGATCGACGACAACAGGGCGCGCGCGCGGGTCAGGTCGAACTCCGTGCGCGGCAGGTCCGGCTGATACCACGGCCCGTGCCCCGGTGACAGCGGACCGTACACCGGCACCGCCTGTCCCAGATACACCGTGTCGACGATCGCCTGGCGGTTGATGGCGTGTGACAGCGCGCGCCGGAACTCAGGTGCCTGCAGCCACGGGCGCTCGGCCGCACTCGGCGCGTTGGGCCGCAGGTCGAACCACAGGGTCCACACGTCAACCGTCGGACCGGCATCGGCCAGTTGCACGCGCCCCTCGGCGGCGGCCTGACGCAGCGCCGCCAGATCGTCGGGCAGCGCGAAACTGGTGATCACATCGGAGTCGCCGCCCAGCAGGCGCAGCATCTCGGTGTTGGCCTCCGGGACGATCGACATGTCGATCCCGTCCAGGTACGGCAAGGGCCGGCCCTGGCCGTCGCGGCCGAAGAAGTGCGGATTCCGCTCGAAGCGAATGCGCTGGCCCGGGACGTGTTCGCGCACCACGAAGGGCCCCGCGCCCACCACATCGGCCGGCGCGCTGCTCATCGTCCACACCGTGGCCAGCGTGCCGGCGTCCAGGGCGGCTTCCAGCCGGTGGCGCGGCAGGATGAACAGGTTCTCGACCATCGTCAGGCCGGGACCATACGGCGCGGGCAGGGTGAAGACGACCTGATGCTCGGCGGTGGCCCGGGCGGTGACGGGCTGTCCGCCCACCCGCAATTCCCCGGCGATGGCGCTGGCCTGCGCGGCGCGAACGGTGAAGACCACATCGGCTGCGGTCACCGGACTGCCGTCGGAGAACCGGGCATCCTGGCGCAGGTCAAAGGTCCAGGTCAGTCCATCGGGCGAAATCGTCCACCGCTCGGCCAGCCGGGGCTCCCACTCCCCGTCGGCCGTGGCCCGAACCAGGGAAGCCTGAGTCAGATGGCTCAGCATGAGGTTGGGGGCGGTTGAGGCCGCCAGGCGCAGATAGTTCGTCGGTTCGGTGGAATAGGTTGCCCGGAGCGTGCCCCCGGCGGTCACCGCGCCGGCCTCGTCCTGTCCCGCATCTTGTGGTGTACCACCGGGCCAACCGCCACGAACGATCCAGATGGCAGCGGCAAGTACGGCAGCGATCAGTACAAGACGAAAAAGGCGGCTGTACGGCATGAGGACCTCGAAACGTAACCCACGAAAGAAAGCTGGCGCAGGGCCCTGGATGCGCGTATTATGGTGCAGTTCAGCGACTTACGGGTGGCGACGGTTTCGACACTTGGGGTTTGGCTCAAACACAGGATTGTAAGAACACTTACGACCCTGTAAGGCACTGAACGGGCACTTGACGGGCTGAAAGTGCCGTACTTCCAGTATTTTACGGCCTTCGGATATGTCGGTCGGGTGGTACGGTACATGCGTAGTTGCAGGTCTGGCATCGTTATGGTGAATTCGAAGACCCCTCGTCGTGTGCCCCGGATGGTGGCTGGCCTGCTTGGCTTCGCCGTCGTCGCCGGGATTTTGGCACCCTCGCCGGTCTTGGCCGAATCGCGCCTCCGCATGTCGCCGGAACTGGCGAACAAGATTGCCAGCCTGCGTTCCAACCGAACCTCCTCCAGCAACCAGCCGTTGATTCAGGTCGTCCTCACCGCCCCCCAGTCGGTGGTGGATCGGATCGGCCGGCAGTACGGCGTTCGACTGATTGAGCGAATGATTCGTGGCGGTGTGTTCGAAGGAACCGCCGCGCAGATTGCGCAGCTGGGCGGCGACCCCCAGGTGAACGGGATGGTCGAGAACGTCCGGGTCTTCCCGATGAACGCGATCAGCTCGCAGTCGACCGGGGCCAACCAGGTGTGGCAGGGCACCAATGGTCGCGCGTTCGGGGGCACGACGGGCTACGGCGTGGGCGTGGCGGTCATCGATTCCGGCATTGCGTCGCACGTGGACCTGCGCAACCGTGTCAGCGCCAGGATCGACTTCACGGGAAACGGCATCCGCTGGGGCGGTGACGACGAGTACGGCCACGGCACGCACGTGGCGGGCATCATTGCCGGTTCGGGCGCAGGCAGCCGGACGTGGAGCGCTGGAGACGGCGCCCCGGGGGCGGGCAACCCGAACGAGACGGACGCATACATCGGCATGGCGCCGGGCGCGCATCTGGTGAGCGCCAAGGTCCTGGGCGCGGACGGCTCGGGATATGTGGCGGACGTGATCGAGGCCATCGATCACTTCATCCGGTATCACGAGTTCTACGACGTCAAGATTCTGAACCTGTCGCTGGGCCATCCGGCGGGCCAGCCGTATCGTGACGACCCGCTGGCCGACGCGGTGCGTCGGGCGGTGGAAGCCGGTCTGGTGGTGGTGGCGTCGGCCGGCAACCTCGGGCGGACCGAGGACGGGCGCCAGATCATGGCGTCGATTGTGTCGCCGGGCTTCTCGCCGTTTGCGTTGACGGCCGGCGCGCTGAATACGAATGCCACGGTGCATCGCAGCGATGACACGCCGACGACGTTCAGTTCGGCCGGTCCGGTGGTGGATCCCGGCACGCCGGCGCCGTCGTCTCCGGCGGATCCGGTGCTGGCGAATGCGTTGCTGAAGCCGGATCTGCTGGCGCCGGGCAACAAGATTGTCTCGACGATGGCGCCCAACGCCACGTTGTGGAACAACCCGGACCTGGCGCACCGTCGTGTGCAGGGCGCCAAGGGCGGCACGTACATGTATCTGTCGGGTACGAGCATGGCGGCGGCGTCGGTGAGCGGCGCGGCCGCGTTGCTGCTGCAGGCGCGGCCTGACCTGACGCCGTTCGAGGTGAAGACGGCGCTGCAGTTGACGTCGCAGCACCTGCCGGGTGTGGGGCTGGTCAAGCAGGGCGCGGGCAGCATGAACGTGGCCCTGGCGGTGCGGTTCGCGAAGACGCGCAACCTGCGCCGGCTGGATCTGTCGAACACCATTGGCGGCGAGACCGCCTGGGCCAGCGGCATCGCGTTCGGCCAGGCGACCACGTGGGGCCAGACCTTGGTGTGGGACAACACTTTGGTTTGGGATAATTCAGGCGGAGGTATTCCCGGGCAGATCACCACCTGGGGTGAGACCCTCGTGTGGGACAACACCTTGGTGTGGGATAACACCTTGGTCTGGGACAACACCCTCGTCTGGGATAACACCCTTGTCTGGGACAATTCTCTGATCTGGGGTAGGACGCTGGTGTGGGACAACACCTTGGTGTGGGACAACACTCTCGTTTGGGATAACACCCATTTCTGGGGCCAGACGCTGGTGTGGGACAACACCTTGGTGTGGGATAACACCTTGGTCTGGGACAACTAGGAAGAACCGAGCTTCGCTTGACCGTAGCTGGAGTGTCGAAAATGACGAAGATGGTGCATCGGCCGATTATCGTTTGGAGCTAGCCTCTTCGGGCTTCGGGGTGGCTATCAGGCGCCAGTCCTATCTCCCCCTATACCCCAGAGGCCTTCCCAGTCATTGAGCCCTGTCCATGCCAGCCCAGAAGGGTCCTGCGTATCCGGTAGCGGCTTCTCTTTATCTTGGCGCAGTCGTCGTCTCTGGCATTGCTGTTTCGGTTCACAGCATTAGTAAACTTGCCGTTTCGGCTCCAGCCGGAGGCTGGTATTACCTCACGCTCCTCACACTGGTAAGCGGGTTCCTTTCAGTAAAGTTCCACGCAGTCGGCGCGCGCTATTCGGTGTCCGAGACGTTCGTGACATGGGGCACCCTCGTGTACGGCCAAGCCGTGGGCACGATCTTGGTTCTCTTGGATGCCGCGGTCCTCTCGGGAACGATCTGGCATACACGCCGTCGACTTGACTGGACGAGAACCCTCTTCAACCTTGCTGCGCCGCCACTGTCGGTGTGGGTTGCTTCGCTTGCGTTGTTCGCAATCGCGGGGCCGCCTCCCCTCGGACTAACCGTCTCGCCGGGACGATTTGTCGGTGCCCTGGCAGCTTTCGCTGTTCTCTATTTCTTAGTTAACTCGGTCTTGGTCGCTGCAGCGATCTCTATTACGGTTCCGCGCGAACAATCGAGCTTCCTGAAAGATTTTCGATCAACATGGTGGGGAATCCGGGACGGATTCCTCACGTATGTGTCCGGCGCTTCGATCGCGGCCCTTCTCTTGTCTGGGGGCCACGACCGCGTCGAGATCAAAGTACTGTTCATTCTTCCTCTGATGGCGATGCTCTTCCTCACGTATCGCAACTCTGCTCGCAAGGTTGATGAGATGCAGAGTCGACTGGACGCCATCGAGAAGGTGCACATGTCGACGATCAAGGCATTTGCGCTCGCAATCGACGCAAAAGACCAGGTGACGCATGGTCACATCCATCGAGTCCAGCGGTACACCATGGAGGTAGCCCGGGCACTTGGCGTGAAGGACGAGAAACAGATCCGCGCGATCGAGGCGGCCGCACTGCTCCATGACACCGGCAAGTTGGCGATCCCGGAGTACATTCTCAACAAGCCCGGGCCCCTGACGCCGGCCGAGTTCGAGAAAATGAAGGACCACGCTGCCGTTGGAGCCAACATTCTCAAGAGCATTGATTTCCCGTACCCGGTGGCCCCGATCGTTAGGCATCATCATGAGAATTGGGATGGCCGAGGGTACCCTGACGGCCTCAAGGGCCAAGAGATCCCCCTGGGTGCACGAATTCTTTCAGTTGTTGACTGCTACGATGCGCTGACATCCGATCGACCGTATCGGCCAAGAATGAGTCGGCAGCAGGCTGAGCAGATTCTTCTTGATCGGCGGGGGACGATGTACGACCCATGGGTCGTCGATGGTTTTCTGCAGATCCTGGATCGACTGGAAGCCATCGACGAAGCGGAAGGCCGAAATACGTCTCATGTGGACTCAGCTGACATCGCCGGGGCCAGCCCGGCTCTTCAGGTGATCTCGGCCGCAACAGCCGAAGAACGTGAGTTCGCAGAGCTTCGGCGAGAACTGCCGAAGGCCCAAACACTGGATCAAGCTGCAGAGGTGTTCTTCCGTCATCTACGCAGAGTTGTTCCTGCGGCTGCGGTTGTGCTTTACGTACCTGACCGAGGTTCGTCCGATCTACGAGCTGCGTATTCCTCCGGGGCTGGCTCAAGCGCCATTGAGGCCACGCGGATTCCCGTCGGCGAACGTATTTCGGGATGGGCCTTTGCCCACAGGCAGGTTGTGTTTAACTCAGACGCATCGCTTGATCTCGGGCCGGTCGCTCGGACGCTCCCTGTGCCACTTCGGGCTGCGCTGGTTGCCCCGGTATCGGAGGGTAACCAGTGTTTCGCTGTGTTGACCCTATATGGCAGCGAGGAGTTCCAGAAGGACCATCGTCGAATGCTGGAGTCGGCGGCGCAGCTCTTGCTGTCGACAGGAATCCTGACTGCGCCCGTGACAACGCTGGAGAGCGGGCAACACGACACGTCGACCGCACCTGCGCGGCAAGGAAAGGTGCATTAGTCCAGCCAGCAGATTCTGGTACATGATTCGAGGCGCCTCGGCACCAATCCCAGCTGATCGGTGCTATCTTCCGGCGACGAGAATTGGTCGTGATGGATAGCAGGTCCGGTTATTCGTCCTCAGACATTGACCAGGCTGCCAGTGTCTTTGAAGGTGGCGATGCGGTCGGAGCCGTTGAGCTGCTCAAGCGACTCCGCCCAGCGATGACCGAGGCCTCGGCCGATAAGCTCTCTGCTGAGTTCCTGCTCTTTTCGATTCAATCGCAGTTCCTGCCACCGCGACAGGCAATATCCAACATCGCCTGCCTCCGTCAGTTGGCGACAAGTCTCGGCGACGCCAAGTCTTTGGTCGCACTCCATCTCTCCGTCGCGAGGATCGAGGGGTACCACGGAGACTCAGATTCCGCCCGAGTGCACCTCGGCATCGCGGAACGCTTGAGTTCGCATGCCCGCATCAACGGTCCTCTCTGCTCATGCTGGCTCATCGAGGCATCCTTGGAAATGTACGCTGGCAGCCTTCGGCGAGCTGGTCGAGCTGCCCGACGGTGTTTCGAAGTCTCAACTCGCGAAGGGCTCCTCAGGCATAGGGCCGGTTCCCTTGGGAATCTTGGCCTGCTCGCACTTTGCGCTGGCAAAGCCGACGTTGCCGAGTCGCTACTGACGGACGGCCTCAAGCTTTGCGATTCGTTCTCGTTCGTCAGACTCGCGCTGACAGACTCAAGGGCGAATCTCGGACTCTATCGTGGCCAACTCGATTTGGCCGCTGACCTCATCGACGAGTGCCAGGCCCTGATCGCCACCCACAAGGTTCCCGCCCGGTCCTGGTACGACCTGACGCACCAGCTCACGCGATGTCTGTTCCACGGCCTGCGGGAAGAATGGCAGGCCGTCGTCGACATCGTCGATGCGGCCGACCCGGAACTCGAGCGGCGCCAGCTGCGCACCTGGCGCGCGTCCCTGCTGGCCGCGCGCGCACGCGCCCAGGCCCAGCTCGGCCAGCACGACGCCGCCGAGCAGTCCCTGCTCGCCGCCATGCGCGCCTGCCCCAAGGGCGCGGTCGACCCCATGGTCGCCATCGAGACCGCCGCCGGTGTCTGCCTCGCCACCCGGGGCGAGGTCGTCCAGGCCCAGCGGCACTTCGACCGCGCGACTCGCGCCTGTGAGGCCATCGAACACCGCTTCCTCGGGTGGATCGTCGACCAGGCCCGGCGCCAGACGCCGGCCGCGTCCCAGGCGACGCCCGATCGCCGGCGCTACACCGAGACCGAAGACACCGCCCTGCTCCTGGCCGACGCGTCCGCCATCCTCAGCACCGCCCACACCCTCGATTTGATGGCCGAACGCGTCCGATCGATTCTCGACGCCACGCCGCTGCGCCAGCGGGTGGACATCACCAAGACGCCGCAGGGCAGCGACCAGCCGGGCGTGACCGCCGCGTGGGAGTTCCGGGGCAGCCACGGCTGCCGCATCGCCCTGACCGGATCCGATCGCACGATCACCTTCGACGTCCGCGACCTGGCCTCCCTCGAAGAAGTCGCGCTGCTCAAGAGCCTGACCGACATCATCGCGGCCGCCGTGGGCCACGACGAAGACGCCGACACCCAGTTGTGGCCCACCCGCGACGTCGTCGCGCCCGATGACGCGGTGTTCTGGTCACCCCGCATGCAGGAACTGCTGCGCATCGCGGAGCGCCTGGCCGCCACGGACCTGCCGATCCTGATCACCGGCGAAACCGGCACCGGCAAGGAAGTGTTCGCGCGCCTGATTCACGACCACAGCCGTGTGCGCAAGGGCCCGTTCGTGCCGTTCAACGCGTCGGCGATCCCGAGAGATCTGGTGGAAAGCCAGCTGTTCGGCCACCGGCGCGGCGCCTTCACGGGCGCGCACGACACGTCGCCCGGCATCATCCGCAGCGCCGACCAGGGCACCCTCTTCCTCGACGAGATCGGCGATCTCGAACCGGGCCTGCAACCCAAGCTGCTGCGGTTCCTCGAGTCCGGAGAGATCCTGCCGGTCGGCGAACCCCGCCCGCAGGTGGTCCGCGTGCGGGTGGTCGCGGCCACCAACGCGCGGCTGGAATCGCTGGTCGACGAAGGCCGCTTCCGCGCCGATCTGTTCTACCGGTTGCGCGTCGCCACCTTGAGCCTGCCGCCGCTGCGCGAGCGCAAGGACGAGATCCCCGCCTTGGTGGCGTTGTTCGTGCGGAAAGCCATGGCCGAATGCGGGCGCCGCGACCTGCAGGTCTCCGACGACCTGGTCGCCGCGACGCTGCTGTACGACTGGCCCGGCAACCTGCGCCAGCTCTTCAACGAGTTGCGGCGGGTGGTCGCCATGGCGGCCGACGGCGCCACCCTGACCAGTGCCGACCTGTCGCCCGATGTGTCGGGTCCGTGGCGCACCAGCCGCCCCGCCGCCAGCGCGCCGAGCGGGCCGGCCGTGATGGTGTCGGTCGATCAGCCGCTCGAACTCGCGATTCAGGAAGTCGAACGCGCCTTCATCGAGCGCGCGCTCGCGCAGACACAGGGCCGCGTGACCGACGCCGCGCAGCTGCTGGGCATCTCGCGCAAGGGCCTGTTCGTCAAGCGGCGCAAGCTGGGACTGAACTGACGCTCAGCGATCCCCCGCCTGCAGCTGCTTCGCGACCCGCTCCACCTCGGCCCACACGCGCAGCAGGTTGCCGCTCCACAACTTGGCGATCTGCTCCTCGGTGTAGCCGCGGCGCACCAGCTCCAGCGTGACGTTGAACGTCTCCGACGCGCTGTTCCAGCCGGTCACGCCGCCGCCGCCGTCGAAGTCCGACGAGATGCCCACGTGATCGATGCCGATGAGCTTGACGGCATAGTCGATGTGATTGACGAAGTCGGCCACCGTCGCGCGCTCGGGCACGGGGTACTTCTGATTGATCTCCGACAGACGGCGCGTGTACTCGGCGCGCCGATCCTCAGGCAACGCCGCAATCGCGGCCTGGTTGCCGCCGCCCCGTCCGCCCCCGCGGCCGCCACCACCGGCCGCAGCCGGCGCCGTCCCCGCCGGGGCGTCACTCTCCACCGGG
>CAYYFE010000068.1:0-14810 GCA_964471115.1 uncultured Solibacteraceae bacterium | reverse complement strand
GGTCCTGTGCCTGGCCGTGGGCACCTGCGGCCCCGCGCAGTCGGGCAGCTCGGCCCAGGCCATGTACGACCAGTTCGATCGCGACTGGCAGTATTGGCTGGCGCAGTACCCGGAGGCGGCGACCGCACTTGGGCACCCCGGGGGCGAGGGACGCTGGACCAGTTACAGCGATGAGGCGCGCGCGGCGCGCGCCACGTATCTGCGCGAAAGCCTCCAGCGCTTCGACTTCCTCGATCGCGCAGGACTGCCGCCCGCCGACCAGCTCAACTACGACCTCTACCGGCAGCTGCTCGAGTCGGCCGTCGCCGGTCTCGACTTGCAGAATGACGCGGCACCGGTGCGCGGAGTCACCGTACGCAACCTCGCGATGCCGATGAACCAGATGGAGGGCATCCAGCAGGACATTCCACGCACCATCGCGATGATGCCGGGCGGCAACGCCGAACAGCTGCGGCACATCGTCTCGCGGTTGCGCGGCATTCCCACCCTGGTCGACGAGACGATCGCGCTGATGCGGTGGGGCCTGGCCGACAACCTCACGCCGCCGAAGATCGCGCTGCGCGACCTGCCGGGCCAGGTCGAGGCGCAGATTGTCGATCGACCCCTGGACAGTCCGCTGCTGGCCGCGTTCCGCACCAGACCGGCCGCAGTCTCCGACGCCGAGTGGACGACGCTGGTGGACGAAGCCACCGGGGCGTACGCCCAGCAGGTGGCGCCGGCCTTCCGCCGCCTGCGCGCGTTTCTGGTTGAGGACTACCTGCCGAAGTGCCGGGAGACCGTCGGCGCGTCGGCCCTGCCGGGCGGCGGCGCCCTGTATGCGTACAACGCGCAGTGGCACACCACCACCACGCTCACCCCGCAGGCGATTCACGACATCGGCCTCAAGGAAGTCGCGCGCATCCGGGCCGAGATGGAGGCGGTGATTGCACAGGCCGGTTACGCCGGCCGTTTCGACGACTTCGTCCGGTTCCTTCGGACCGACCGGCGTTTCTACTACTCGGACGCGGACGAGCTGGTGCGCGGCTATCGCGACATCGCCAAACGCGCCGATGCCGGCCTGGCCGCACTCTTCGGCCGCCTGCCGGCCACGCCGTACGGCGTCGAACGGGTGCCCGACGCCATCGCGCCGTCGCAGACCACGGCGTATTACGACCCGGGGTCGCTGGCCGCAGGCCGGCCCGGCTACATGATGGCGAACACTTACAAGCTGGACGCGCGGCCGAAGTACGAGATGGAAGCGTTGACGCTGCACGAAGCGGTCCCCGGTCACCACCTGCAGATTTCGCTGGCGCAGGAACTGACCGGCCTGCCCGACTTCCGCAAGCACTCCAGCTTCACCGCGTACGTCGAAGGCTGGGCGCTCTACGCCGAGCGCCTCGGCGAATCGATGGGTTTCTACAAGGACCCGTACTCGAAGTTCGGCCAGCTCACCTACGAGATGTGGCGCGCCGTCCGGCTGGTCGTCGACACGGGACTGCATGCCATGAACTGGACGCGCCAGCAGGCCATCGACTATTTCCTGGCCAACACGGCGAAGACGCTGCAGGACATCACCGTCGAGGTCGACCGGTACATCGTCTGGCCGGGTCAGGCGCTGGGCTACAAGATGGGCGAGATCCGCTTGCGAGAGTTGCGCGCGATGGCCGAACGCGAGCTGGGATCGGCATTCGACGTGCGTGCCTTCCACGACGAAGTGCTCAGTTCCGGCGCCGTGCCGCTCGATGTCGTCGAGGCGCGCGTGAAGGCGTGGGTCGAACGGAGCCGCGGCCGATGACCGTCCGATCGGATGATGAGCTGTTTGCGCTGCAGCGCGTGGGCCGGGTGGTGGCGCGCACGCTCGACGTCATGGAGGCGCTCGTCGCCGCGGGGGTGACCACCGCGGACCTCGACGCCGAAGCGGCGCGGGTGGCGTCGGCCGAGGGCGCGCGGTCGGCGCCGCAGCTGACCTACGGGTTCCCCGGGTTCACGTGTATCAGCGTGAACGAGCAGGTCGTGCATGGCATCCCGGGGCCCTACGTCATCCAGCCGGGCGACATCGTCAAACTCGACGTCACGCTGGAACTGGACGGGTTCATGGCCGATGCGGCGCGCAGTGTGCTGGTGCCGCCGGTATCGGCCGACGCCGAACGGCTGCGCCGCGCGGCGGTCGAGGCGTTTGAACGCGGATGCCAGGCGGCGGTGGCCGGCGCCAGGATGCGCAATGTGGGCGGCGTGGTTGAGTCGGTGGCGCGCGCGCACGGGGTCGTGGTGCTCAAGGATCTGGCGGGGCACGGCATCGGACGCAAGCTGCACGAACCCCCGGATGTGCCCAACTGGGCCGACCCCGACAACACCGCGGTGTTGCACGAGGGCCTGGTATTCGCGCTCGAGCCGATGTTTGCGCTGCGGGATCACCGCATCAAGGAAGAGGCGGATGGATGGACCGTGCGCACGCGCCGGCGGTCGTTCGCCATCCACCATGAACACACGATCATGGTGCGCGCCGAGGGGCCGCCCCTGATCCTGACGGCCGCCTGATCATGGCGCTGGAACCCCGTTACGTGTCCGCGTTGTTCCGGCCGCTGCTCGACGAGCTGTTGGGCCTGCTTGCGCGATTGTCCGACCACGAGTGGCAACGCGCCACGGTGGCCGGCGCCTGGCGCGTGCGTGACGTCGTGGCCCATCTGATTGACGGCGACCTTCGGAAGATTGCGGTGTATCGAGATGGCCACGTCCTGCCGATCGCTGAGTCGATCCAGTCGGAAGCCGATCTGGGCCGGTTCGTGAACCAATTGAACGCGGGCGGCGTGGCGTGGGCCGCGCGGCTCAGCCCGCGGCTGCTCCTGGAACTGGCGGCGGTGACCGGCCGCTGGGTGTGTGAGGTCATCGAACATCTGCCGCCGCATGGCGAGTCGATCTTCCCGGTGAGCTGGGCCGGCGAGTCGCGGTCGGAGAACTGGATGGACATCGGCCGCGAGTACACGGAGCGGTGGCATCACCAGCAGCAGATTCGGAACGCGGTGAGCGCGCCGCTGTTGATTGAGCCGCGGTGGATGGATCCGCTCCTGGATTTCTCCGTGCGCGCCCTGCCGCATGCGTTCAGGGACGTCGCCGGCGCCGAGAGCGACAGCCTGTTGCTCGTCGTCGACGGCCGCGAGGAGACGACGTGGTCGTTGGTGCGCGAGCCGGACGGCTGGGACATCCATCCCGGGGCGGTGGACGCCCCCACGACCCGGGTGGCCATGGTGGGGGACACGGCCTGGCGCGTCTTCTACAACGCGCTGCCGCCTGAGGCGGCCCTGGCCCGCTGCAAGGTGGAGGGAGCCCCCCGGCTGGCCGAGGCCCTGGTTCGCAGCCGGTCGGTCATCCTGTAGCGCGCTGCGGTCTGTGGGCCGCGGTCCCGCGCCTCCGGTATGCTGTGTGTTTGCGATGCTGACGCCAGCCCTGTTCTTTGCGCTCCTGTTCGCCCAGTCGCCATCCACCGGTCCCACGTCCCGGCCCGAGCCCGCCGTGCCCGCGCAGTCCCCGGTGGTGGTGGAGGGCACCGGCGCGCCCGGCTTCACGGTGCCGCGCGCGGAGGAGACGGTGGTGGTGGACGGCCGCCTGGATGAGCCCGTCTGGGCGCGGGCGACGCGCCTGACCGGGTTCTCGGAGTACCGGCCGGTCGATCGCCAGCGCGCCGCGGAACGCACCGAGGTGCTCGTGTGGTACTCACCGCAGGCGCTGCACTTCGGCATCATCGCCCACGATTCCGAACCCGGGTCGGTGCGCGCGACGTCGGCCGACCGCGACAGTCTCGATCGCGAAGACTCCGTCCGCATCTTCCTCGACACCTTCAACGACCGGCGCCGGGCGTTCGTCTTCGGTGTGAATCCTCTGGGCGCGCAGGAAGACGGCGTGCAGACCGAAGGCGCCTTCAACGCCGGGCGCATGATGGGCGGTTCGATCGACCTCAGCCCCGACTACCACTTCGACTCCAAGGGCCAGCTCACCGCCAACGGCTACGTCGTGGAAGTGCGCATCCCATTCAAGAGTCTTCGGTACCCGACTGGTGACGGCGCCGTCTGGGGCCTCAACATCCTGCGCAAGGTGCAGCGCACGGGCCGCGAAGACACGTGGACCGATGCGCAGCGCATCGCCTCGTTCCTCGGCCAGACCGGCACCATGCAGGGCCTGACGGACATGCAGCGTGGGGTGGTGACCGAACTGCAGCCGTTCGTCACCGGCGCGGCCAACGGCAGCCGATCGGCTGAGGGGCGCTTCGAGCGGGAATCGTTCACGGCCCGGCCCGGCGCCAATCTCCGGTTCGGCTTCACGAACCTCTCGATTGACGCGACGGTCAATCCCGATTTCTCGCAGGTCGAGTCGGACGCCGCGCAGGTGACGGTGAACGAACGCTTCGCGCTGTTTTTCGCCGAGAAGCGTCCGTTTTTCCTCGAGGGGATTGAGCTGTTCGCCACGCCCGGCCAGCTCGTCTACACCCGCCGCATCGTCGATCCCATGGTCGGCGGCAAGTTGACCGGCAAGATTGGCAGGACCGGCATTGCGTTTCTGTCCGCGGTCGACGAGGCCGGACCGGAAAACACCTGGGTCAACCTCGCGCGCCTCCGGCGCGACGTGGGCCGCGACTCGCTGGCGGGACTGACGTACACCGATCGCACCAGCGAGCACGGGTTCAACCGTGTGCTGGCCGCTGACGCCCGCATCGTCTTCAAGCAGCTGTACTACGTGCTCGCCCAGGTCGGCGGGTCATGGACCGGCGACGGCACGCGCACCGTCTCGGCGCCGATGTTTCAGGCGGAGTTCGATCGCACGGCCCGGCGGTGGGGCTTCAACTACCGCCTCACGGGGTGGGGCCGCGGATTTCAGGCCGCGTCGGGTTTCGTGCCGCGCAACAACATCATCGAGTTCTCGGCGTTCAACCGCCTGAGTTTCTACCGGCCCCGCGGCTCACTCGTCGAAAGCGTGACGGTGTTCTTCGGGCCAACCCGCCTGTGGAACTACGCCGACTTCGGCGCCCGAGGCGCGATCGAAGGCGGCGAATCGCTCAATGCGTCGGCCACGCTGCGCGGCGGCTGGTCGCTCAGCGTGCGGCCCGCGCGTTCGTTCATCCATTTCGATCGCCCCGGTGGCGACGCCTACGTCAGCACGTACAACGCCACGATGTCGGTGACGACGCCGGTGTTTTCGAAGATGAACGGCCGGGTCGAGGTGCGCACCGGCGGCGCCGCCATCTTTGCCGAGGCGGTGGAAGGGCGCGAAACGCGCGTGACCGCATCCCTGGCGGTCCGGCCCACCTCGGCCACGCGCCTCGAGGGCAGTTTCGTCCGGTCGCGCCTGCGCCGCGCGTCGGATGGCCGCGAAGTGGCGCGCGCCACCATCCCCCGCGTCAAGATCGAGTTCCAGCCGCGCCGGTCCCTGTTCTTCCGCGTGGTCAGCGAGTACCGGTCGGAACGGGCCTCACTCACCGTGCCGGCGTTCAGAGGGCTGCGCACCGACTGGCTCGTTTCGTTCGAGCCCACACCGGGGACCGTCGCATTTTTCGGGTACGGCCTGAGCCAGGAACGCGACCCGTCGCGCTTCGGCAACGACGACTTCACGCGCACCGGCGACGGGTTCTTCGTCAAACTGGCGTACCAGTTCCGCCGCTGACCTCATGACGACGCCTGATGCCGCCCGCCTTCGCGAACTGCTGGCCCTGCTCGAGCAGGCGGCCGACGACCGCCGCGTGCTGGCCGAGTTGACCGACGAAGAACGGGTCCGGCTGATTCAGGCCGCGGGCAAGGTGTTCAACCCCGACCCGGCCGAACGCCGGCGCATGGTGAAAGCCGTCGTCCGCAAGCGCAACGCGGAGCGGCAGCAGCGCGACGAGCAGGTGCTGCACCAGACCGGCATCCGCGAACTGCGCCGCAAGCCGGTGTTCACCACCCCCAACTACTTCCTGACGGCCGGCGCCGATGAGGCGACGCCGCCCGAGGCCGCCACGGGGCACGTGGGCGACTCGAAACACTGTTACGTCTGCAAGACGCATTACACGCAGGTCCATCACTTCTACGACCAGTTGTGTCCGTCGTGCGCGGACCTGAACTTCCGCAAGCGCACCGAGACGGCCGACCTGTCGGGCCGCGTGGCGCTGCTGACCGGCGGCCGCGTGAAGATTGGCTACCAGGCCGGCCTCAAGCTGCTGCGCGCCGGCTGCCATCTGATCGTGACGACGCGGTTTCCGAGGGATTCGGCGCAACGTTACGCGTCGGAGCCCGACTTCGAGCAGTGGGGCCATCGGCTCGAGATCTTCGGGCTGGACCTGCGCCACACGCCCAGCGTCGAAGCGTTCTGCCGCGAAATGCTGGCCACGCGCGACCGTCTCGACTTCATCGTCAACAACGCGTGCCAGACCGTGCGGCGTCCACCCGACTTCTACGCGCACATGATGGCGGGCGAAACGGCGTCCGTGCACACCATGCCTGACCACGTCCGCCGGCTGGTGGGCAGCTACGAGGGATTACGCGGCTATCACCTGCTGCCCGAGTCGGAGGGCGCCATGGTGGCGCAGGAACTGCAGGCCACACGACTGTCGGAAGTCGCCGGCCTCACACACGCCGCGGCGCTGTCGCAGGTGGCGCTGCTGCCTGAAGAACTGCAGGCGCAGCGGGCGTTGTTCCCCGAGGGCAAACTCGATCAGGACCTGCAGCAGATCGACCTGCGGGATCGCAATTCGTGGCGGATGCTCCTGGCCGAGGTGCCCACCGTGGAGCTGCTGGAAGTGCAGCTGGTCAACGCCGTGGCGCCCTTTGTCCTCAACGCGCGGCTCAAACCGCTGATGCTGAAGGTGCCCACGCGCGACAAACACATCGTCAACGTGTCGGCGGTGGAAGGGCAGTTCTACCGCAACTTCAAGACCACGCGGCATCCGCATACCAACATGGCGAAGGCGGCGCTCAACATGATGACGCGCACCGCCGCGGCCGACTATCACGCCGACGGCATCCACATGAACAGCGTGGACACGGGCTGGGTCACCGATGAGGATCCGGCCCAGATCGCGGCGCGCAAGGTGGCCGAGCACCGCTTCCACCCGCCGCTCGACATCGTCGACGGCGCCGCCCGCATCGTGGACCCCATCATTGACGGGTTCAACACCGGCGTCCACGTGTGGGGCCAGTTCCTGAAGGACTACAAGTCGACCACGTGGTAGCGGATCGCGGCCCTCAGAGCGGGCCGCGCTACGTACCGTCACTTACGCAGGGCGCGCCGCTGTGACTCGCGCCCCGTGAGACAATGGACCAGTGTTACGCGCAGGCATCGTCGGACTGCCCAACGTCGGCAAGTCGACCCTCTTCAACGCAGTCACCCGCACCCGCAAGGCCGAGGCTGCCAACTATCCCTTCTGCACCATCGATCCCAACGTCGGGATCGTCACGGTGCCCGACGCGCGGCTGGCGGCCCTGCAGAAAATCGCCAGGACCAACGTCGTCATTCCCGCGGCGATCGAGTTCGTCGACATCGCCGGGCTGGTCAAGGGCGCCTCGACCGGGGAGGGGCTGGGCAACAAGTTCCTGACCCATATCCGCGAAGTGGACGCCATCGTGCAGGTCGTGCGCTGCTTCGAGGACGAAGACGTGCACCACGTGTCGTCCACCGTGGATCCCGTGCGGGACATCGAGGTCATCAACACCGAGTTGATTCTGGCCGACCTCGACTCGGTGAAGAAGCGTCGCGAGCGGCTGGCCAAGGACGTCAAGCGCGGCGACAAGGAGGCCGCCGCCGAGGACGCGGTGCTCGCCAAGCTCGAGCCGGTACTCGACTCAGGCACGCCGGCGCTCCTAGCCGACCTCACCGACGAGGAACGCGCGCTGGCGCGTCCGCTGTTCCTGCTCAGTTCGAAACCCACGATCTTCGCGTGCAACGTGAAGGAAAGCGATCTGGCGACCGCCGACGCCAACCCGCACGTGCAGAAGGTGCGGGAGTACGTCAAGACGCACCTGGCGTGTGAAGCCGTCGTCATCAGCGCCCAGATTGAAAGCGACCTGGTCGACCTGGAGCCGGAGGAGGCCGCGCAGTTCCTGAAGGAACTGGGGGTGAGCGAAAGCGGGCTGGGTGCGCTCATCCGCGCGACCTACCATCTGCTGGGCCTGCGCACCTACTTCACGGCGGGTGAAAAGGAAGTCCGGGCCTGGACCATCCATGCCGGGGATACGGCCCCCAAGGCCGCCGGCGTCATTCACTCCGACTTCGAGCGGGGGTTCATCAAGGCCGAGACGGTCGCCTATGATGACCTCGTCGCGTGCGGGTCGGTCGCCGCCGCGCGGGACAAGGGGCTCTACCGCATGGAAGGCAAGGAGTACGTCGTCCAGGACGGCGACGTGCTGCTGTTCAAGTTCAACGTGTAGTCTCGATCAGGAGCGGGCCATGGTGACGATGATGCTCGTGGTGTTGGCGTTGGGGGCGGGCCCGCAGGCGCGGCCCCAGGACCCGCAGGCCCAGGCCGGCGAGTTGTCCACGATGGTCGAGCGGGTCGTCAGGCTGGCAGACCTGCAGCGCCGGAAGCTGGACCTCGAACTCGAGATGGCCGCATTGCAGGTGGGCGAGGCGCATCCTGCGCGCATCACCCTGCAGGAGCAGATCCGGATGGTCGAGGATGCCATCCGCCGCGAACAGTTCCGGTCGTACCTCACCGACGCGCAGCTGCTGGCGGAGCAGCGGGCGGCGCTTGAAGACGAGCTCACGCGGCTGCGGCGGCGTTTCGGCGCGTCGCACCCGACGATTCTCGCGGCCGAACGCCAGGTCAACGCCGTGCGGGAACGGCAGCGGGCCAAAGCCACCGAACAGCTGGGCGGCGGCATGGAGCAACAGCTGCGCGCGGCCATCACCAATCAGCCGGCGTCGGCGTCGGCGTACCTCGACCTGGCCGGACTGCTCATCGCGGCTGACCGCGGCGCCGACGCGCAGAAGGTGCTCTCGGACCTGATGGCCGTCCTCGCCGCACCCGCGTCGTCAGGTCGCTGATGCGCATCCGGCTGGCGGCGGCCGCGCTGGCGTGGTCGTCGGTGGCGTGGGCGCAGCCGTCCGCCGCGCCCGCGCAGTTCACGGTGCTGGCCAACGGTCACCCGCTGGCGGTGTGGCACCGCGGGCCGGCCACGCCCCGCGCGACGATCGTGCTCGTGCACGGCCGCACCTGGAGCAGCCGGCCCGACTGGGACCTCGATGTGCCTGGCGGGCCCGCCCGTTCGGTGATGGCGTCACTGGCCGCCCGCGGTTTCGCGGTGTACGCCGTGGACCTGCGCGGGTACGGCGCCACGCCGCGCGATCGCACCGGATTCCTCACACCCAAACGCGCGGCCGCCGATGTGGCCGCGGTGACGCAGTGGGTCGCCGCCCGGCATCGCACCCTGCCTCCGCCGGCACTGCTCGGCTGGTCGCTGGGCGGAGCGGTGGTGCAGTTGACGGCGCAGCAGCCAGAGGCGGCCGTCTCCGCGCTGGTGCTCTTCGGCTACGTGATCGATCCCGCGCTGCGGTTTGCCACCCTGCCGGCGCCACTCGTACCGGCCATGGCGCGGACGACCCGCGCCGACGCCGAGATCGACTTCATTTCACCCCAGGTCACGCCGCGGGCGGTCATCGACGCCTTCGTCCGGCAGGCGCTGGCCAGCGATCCGGTGCGGGTCGACTGGATTCACGAAGACGAGTTCAACGCCATCCGGCTCGACAAGATGACGATGCCGGTGCTGGTCATCCATGGGTCGCGCGATCCGGGAGTGGATCCGGAGACGGCCGCGAAGTTCGTCGCCGGGTTGCCCACGGCGCACCGGCAGTGGACCATCCTGCCCGGCGGCGACCACGCAGCGCAGCTGGAGGATACCCACGACGCGTTCATCGACGCGGTCGCGGGTTTCCTGCTGCGTCCGGGGCCGCGGCGATGAGCGGCGCGCACGACCTGCATCGCACGCAGCTGATCCCGCGCGGCATCGACGAGGTCTTCGCGTTTTTCGCCGACGCCGGCAACCTCGAACGCATCACCCCGCCCGAGCTCCGGTTCCGCATCGTCACGCCGCTGCCCATCGAGCTTCGTGAAGGCGCGCTCATCGAGTACCGGCTGTCGCTGTGGGGGGTGCCGTTCGGCTGGCGGACGCGCATTTCGCGGTGGCAGCCGACGGCGATGTTCGTGGACGAGCAGCTGCGCGGGCCGTATCGCGAGTGGGTGCATACCCATACCTTCACGGCCGAGGCCGGCGGCACCCGCATGCGGGACCACGTGCGGTACCGCCTGCCGCTGTATCCTCTTGGCGAGCTGGCGTTGCCGCTGGTGCGCCGGCAGGTGGAACACATCTTCGACTATCGCGCGACGGTCATTGCGGAGGTATTCCGATGAAGCCAGTGTGGTTCAGTGTGCTCGCCCTGCTGCTGTTGACTCCGGGGACGCCGGCCTGGCAGGCTCCGGATCCGCCGGTCGCGACGTTCTCGATCCTCGGGTACGACCCGGAGACCGGTGAGGTCGGCGGGGCGGTGCAGTCGCGGGTGTTTTCGGTCGGCAACGGCGTGTTGTGGGCCGAGGCCGGCGTCGGGGCGGTGGCCACGCAGGCCATCGTTGACGTCAGCTACGGGCCGCAGGCGCTCGAGCTGCTGCGCAAGGGCGTGGCGCCCGCCGACGTCATCAAGCAGGTGTGGGAGCGCGATCCCGATCCCGGCCTGCGTAATCAGCGCTGGCCCAAGGCCGGCCGCCAGTTCGCCGTGATCACGCCGAAGGGCGAAACGGCGGTCTACACCGGGCCGGAGGCCAGCGCGTGGGCCGGCCACAAGCAGGGCAAGTTCGCGACCGCGCAGGGCAACATCCTGGCCGGGCCCGCCGTGGTCGATGACATGATCACCGCGTTTGAGAACACCAAGGGCCGGCTGGCGTTCCGTCTCCTGGCCGCGCTCGAAGCGGGGCAGGCGGCCGGCGGCGACAAACGCGGCATGCAGTCAGCCGCGATGCTGATCGTGAAGGAAGACGGCGGCGTCTGGCTCAACAACGACGTCGTCCTGCGCCTGCAGGTGGACGACCACACCGAACCCATCAAGGAACTGCGGCGGCTGGTCGAGCGGCGTTACCCTCGGGGCGAATAAGTTCACGACGAGGCCTGGAGGGCTGGGAGGGTGCCCCTCCCAGTCCTCCAGTGCTCGCTGTGAAACCCTAGAACTTCACTCCCAGCGTCACACCCAGCGTGCGCGGGCGGCCGGTTTCGCCGACGAAACCCGACGGCGCCAGCCCCGGGTACGCGAATGCGACGGGGATGTAGCGCGTGTCGAACAGGTTGCGCGCCCAGCCCTCGATTGTGACGCCCCGCACGTCGACGCCCGCGCGCAGGTTGGCCAGCGTGTACGCCTCCTGGCCCGCGGTGTTGGCATCGTCGTACTGGAAGGCGCCGGAGCGCACGACTTCCGCGCGGCCGAAGACCGAGAGGTTCGACCGGATGGCGCGCGTGAACTGCACGCCGGCAGACGCCGTGTAATCGGGCGTGAAGGGCAGGTCGTTGTCCGAGACGTCCGCGCCGCTCGACGTGCTGCCCGACGCGAACCGCGCACGGGTGAAGCCGACCGACCCGAACACATCAACGCCGGGCGCCGTACGCGCGAGCAGTTCGAACTCCACGCCGCGGCTGGTCGCACCGCCCACGTTGGCGATGTAGAACGCGCCCGGTGACTGCGGCACCGGCAGGTTCAGCTGCAGATCGGTCCAGTCGATGTAGAAGAGCGCCGTGTTGAACTGCAGCCGGCCATTGGCCAGGGTCGCCTTGGCGCCGGTCTCGACCGTCCAGGTCTGCTCTTCGCCGTACGCCTCGGCCGAGGGGGGCGCCGTCGGGTTGAAGCCGCCGGCCTTGTAGCCGCGGCCGGCCGTGACATACCAGATCGAGGAGGGGCGCAGACGCACCGTGAGCGATGCGTTGGGCGACACGTTCGTGTACGTCACCTTTTCGGTCACGACCGCCGGTGGCGCAATGATCGGATCGAACGAGGTCGTCAGGTCGGCCTCCTTCGTTTCGCGGTCGGCGCGCGCGCCCACGGCCAGGTTCACGCGGTCGCCAAACGCCAGGGTGGCCTGCGCAAAGCCGGCCACGCCGAAGTCGTCAATCGTGCCCTTCGGCGAGTACTGCCGAATCGGGAATCCAAGGAACGGCGAAAGCAGGAACGGCGCAAACGAGTTGAGGGCCGTCTGTTCGTAGGCCTGCGTGAACACCACGCCACCCACCTGCCAGGACAACGACGCGCCGTCGGACAACCGCACGGCCGCCGCGGGCGCCGAGGCCACGCGCACCTCCTGGCTGAACTGCGTGGCTTCCTCCGAGTTATCGCGCGTGATCATCGGCAACGGCGTGTAATCGAGATCCGTTTCGTCGCGCGTCTCCCAGGTGAGCCAGCCGGTGGTCGACGACACACTGACGCGGCTGCCTTCGTAGCGCGCCAGCAGCGTGGCGGATCGGAGGTCGCGGTTCTGGTAGCCCTCGAAGTCGCGCATCACCGTGAAGGGGTTCTGGCGCAGGCCTCCGAGATCCGACAACGCATAGTCGCCGTCGCGCGAGCGCTCGCCGGCCACGATGAGCCGCGTCTCCCACTGCGCGTTCGGCGTCCACAACAACTGGGCCTTGCCGAAGGTGCCCTTCCGGTCGTCCACCACGTTGCCCGTCACGGCGTTGGTGGTGAAGCCGTCACGTTCGGCGTGTCCCATCGCCACGCCCAGCGCCACGGTGTTCGAGAGCGGGCCGGAGATGGCGCCGCGCACTTCACGGGTGCCGTTGTCGCCCAGCGGCGCCTGCAGGCGGCCCGTCCAGCGCGTCAGGTTCGGCCGGGCCGAGGCGATGTTGACCAGGCCGCCCAGCGTGTTGCGGCCGAACAGCGCGCTCTGCGGGCCGCGCACGAACTCCACCTGCTCGACGTCAATCAGCTCCGCGCTCGACGCGTTGGCGTTGAGCACCGCCACGCCGTCGATGTAGGTGGTGACGGCCGGGTTGGCGGGGCTGGCGCCCAGTCCGCGAAAACGCGCATTGCTCAGCTTGCGCGCGGTGAATTCGGTGAACACCGTGTTGGGCACCGTGAAGGCCGCTTCGCTGATGATGGTCACGCCGGCGCGTTCCAGCATGCCGCTGGTGATCGCGGTGACGCTGACGGGAAGGTCCTGCGCCTTGGCGGGTTCCTTCTGCGCGGTCACCGTGACCTCGGGCAGCGTGACGCGCTCGGTGGCGGGCGGATTCTGGGTCCCCGTGGTCTGGGCCAGCGCGGGCGAGGCGGCCAGCGACACCACGGACAAAACTCGGACAATTCGGCTCACTGTCATAGCGTTCCAGTATACGAGGCCCCGTCCGGGCAGGTTTGCGGTTTGTGACGGAGGCAGGGGTAAGATCCGCGGCCATGAGAACCCATCTGCTCGTCACCGCCAGCGTCGTGGCCGCGTCGTTGACCGTCGCCGCTGCGCAGCGCCCGCCAATCGGCAACACGATCCGTCGATTCGTCACCGTGGACGCTCCGGTCGTGGCACTGACGCACGCGAACGTACTTGATGGCACCGGCGCGCCGATCCGGCGTGACCAGACCCTCGTGATCCGGGATGGACGGATCGCGGCCATCGGCCCGGCCGCCTCGACCCCCGCGCCCGAGGGCGCCACGGTCGTGGACCTGACCGGCAAGACCGTGTTGCCCGGCCTGGTGATGATGCACGAGCACCTCTACTACCCGACCGGACCGGGTGTGTACGGCCAGCTGGGCGAGAGCTTCGTGCAGCTCTACCTCGCGGGCGGCGTCACCACCATGCGCACCGGCGGCAACGTGAACGGCTTCATGGACATCAACATGAAGCGGCTGATCGACGGTGGCAGCAAGGCCGGCCCGTCGATTGACGCCACGGCGCCGTATCTCAACGGCCCCAACAGTTTCCAGCAGATGCGCACGCTCAAGGGGCCGGACGATGCGCGGCGGCAGGTGAACTACTGGGCGGATGAAGGCGCCACGTCATTCAAGGCGTACATGGCGATCACGCGCGCCGATCTGGCTGCCGCCATTGACGAAGCGCACAAGCGTGGCCTGAAGGTCACCGGCCACCTGTGTTCCGTCACGTATGCGGAAGCGGCCGACCTGGGCATCGACAACCTCGAGCACGCGTTCATGGCATCCACGGATTTCGTCGCCGACAAGAAGCCGGACGTCTGCCCCGGGCAGGGCACCGGACAACAGTCCATCGCCGACCTCGATCCGCAGGATCCGCGGTTTCTGGCGCTGGTGAAGAAACTCATCGACCGGGGCGTGACGTTGACGACCACCCCGGCGGTGTTCGAGACGTTTACGCCCGGCCGGCCGCTGCCGCCTGGGCTGGAAGTGCTGGTGGCGCCGCTGCGGGAGTCGTTCGAGCAGAACTGGGCGCGCACGGCGAAGAACGCGAACTCCGTCTACACCCGGCTGTTTCCCAACGGGCTGAAGCTCGACCTGGCGTTTTTCCGCGCCGGCGGCAAACTGGTGGCCGGCACCGACCCGACCGGTGGCGGCGGCGTGATTCCCGGGTTCTCGAACCAGCGCACCATCGAGATCCTGGTGGAGGCCGGGTTCACCGTACCCGAGGCGATTCGCATCGTCACGCTGAATGGCGCCGAGTACCTCGGGCGCGCGAAGGACATCGGATCCGTGGCCGTGGGCAAACAGGCGGACCTGATGATCGTGACCGGCGACCCGACGACGACGATCGGAGCCGTGCGGAACGTGTGGACCGTCTTCAAGCAGGGGGTCGGCTTCGATTCCGCACGGCTGATGATCTACGCCAGCGGTGGCGTCGGCATCTTCTGACGTTAGTCGAAGAGCGAGTACACCAT
>CAYYFE010000067.1:0-16749 GCA_964471115.1 uncultured Solibacteraceae bacterium | reverse complement strand
ACCAAGGGCAAGACCGAGCGCATCGGCCGCCTGCTGAAGATGCACGCCAACAAGCGTGAGGAAATCAAGGAAGTGCTGGCCGGCGACATCGCGGCCGTCGTGGGCCTGAAGTCGGTGTCCACCGGCGACACGATCTGCGACGAAAAGCAGCCCATCATCCTCGAGGCGATGGACTTCCCCGAGCCGGTCATCTCGCTGGCCATCGAGCCGAAGACCAAGGCCGACCAGGAGAAGCTGGGCCTGGGCCTGGCCAAGCTGATGGCCGAAGACCCGACCTTCCGCGTCAAGACCGATGAAGACACCGGCCAGGTGGTCATCAACGGCATGGGCGAACTGCACCTGGAAATCATCGTCGACCGCCTCAAGCGCGAGTTCAACGTCGAGGCGCAGGTGGGCAAGCCGCAGGTCGCCTACAAGGAAACGATCACCAAGGCGGCCGAGGGCGAAGGCCGGTACGTCAAGCAGACGGGCGGCCGCGGCCAGTACGGCCACGCGAAGATTCGCCTCATCCCGCGCAAGCCGGGTGAGGGCTACGAGTTCGTCAACGAGATCGTCGGCGGCACGATTCCGAAGGAGTTCATCAAGCCGATCGATCAGGGCATCCAGGAGGCGCTCACCACGGGCGTCCTGGCCGGCTACCCGATCGACGACGTGAAGATCGAACTCTACGACGGGTCGTACCACGACGTCGACTCGAACGAAATGGCGTTCAAGATCGCCGGCTCGATGGCGTTCAAGGACGCCGCCGCCAAGGCGCACCCGGTGCTGCTCGAGCCGGTGATGCGGGTCGAGGTGACGGTGCCCGAGGACTACATGGGCGACGTCATCGGCGACATCACCAGCCGGCGCGGGCACATCCAGTCGATGGAGGCGCGCGGCGGCACGCAGATCATCAATTCACGCGTGCCGCTCTCGGAGATGTTCGGCTACGCGACCGATCTGCGGTCGCGCACGCAGGGGCGCGGCGCCTACTCGATGCATTTCGATCGCTACGAACCGGCGCCGGCGTCGGTGAGCGAGGAAGTCGTCGCCCGCGCGCAGGGGAAATAAGACATGGCCAATCCATTCAGCGACAAGATCCGCATCCGCCTCAAGGCGTACGACTACCGCGTGCTCGACCAGTCGACGACCGAAATCGTCGATACCGCGAAGCGCACGGGCGCGCGCCTGGCCGGCCCGGTGCCGCTGCCCACGGAGAAGAACAAGTGGACGGTGCTCCGCTCGCCGCACGTCGACAAGAAGTCGCGTGAACAGTTCGAGATCCGCACGCATCGCCGGCTCATCGACATCTTCGAGCCGACGCCGCAGACGGTGGACGCCCTCATGAAACTCGACCTGCCCGCGGGCGTGGACGTCGAGATCAAGGCGTTCGGGAAGGAACACAAGTAAATGGTGACCGGAATCCTCGGACGCAAACTGGGCATGACCCAGGTCTTCCTCCCGGATGGGTCGGCCGTGCCGGCCACCGTGATCAAGGCCGGGCCGTGTGTCGTGGTGCAGGCCAAGACGGCCGCCACCGACGGCTACGAGGCCGTGCAGCTCGGGCTGGTCGAAGCCACGCCCGCGCCGGCCAACAAGCCGACCACCGGCCACTTCAAGAAGGCCGGCGTGCCGGCCACGCGCGTGCGCCGCGAAGTCACGGTGGCGCCCGGCGGCGACGCCCCCAAGGCGGGTGACGCGGTGCTGGTCAGCATGTTCACGGCCGGCGATCGCGTGGACGTGATCGCCAACGGCCGCGGCAAGGGCTTCCAGGGCGTGGTCAAGCGCCACGGCTTCGGCGGCGGCGCCGCGACCCACGGCTCGATGTTCCATCGCGCGCCGGGCTCGATTGGCGCGTCCTCGTTCCCCTCGCGTGTCGTCAAGGGCATGCGCGCGGCCGGCCGCATGGGCGGCAAACGCGTGACGACGCTGAACCTGAAGGTCGTCAGCATCGACGCCGAGCAGAACCTGCTGGTCCTGCGGGGCGCGGTGCCGGGCGCGCCCAACGGCGTGGTCCTCGTCCGTCGTGCGGTGGCCAAGAAGAAGGACCCCGTGCCGCAGGCCGAGAAGCCGAAGAAAGGGAAGAAGTAAATGACCCTCGATGTCGTCAACGGGCAGAACCAGAAGGTCGGCGCCGTCGACCTGAACGACGCGGTCTTCGGCGGGACGATCAAGACGGACCTGGTGTGGGCCTCGGTCGTCCGGCAGAACGCGTCGGAACGGGCCGGCACGCACGCCACCAAGAATCGCGCGCTCGTCAGCGGCGGCGGCAAGAAGCCGTACAAGCAGAAGGGCACCGGCCGCGCGCAGGCGGGCTCGTCGCGCTCGCCGCTGTGGCGCAAGGGCGGCACGGTGTTCGGACCGCAGCCCCGCAGCTACGAGTACACGCTGCCGAAGAAGGTGGAGCGCGGGGCGCTGCGCGCCGCGATCCAGTCGAAGCTCAAGGCCGGCGCCGTCATCGTCGTCGACGAGCTGAAGGCCGCCGAGGTGAAGACGAAGGACGCCGCGGCGCTGCTCAAGCGGCTGGGTGTCACCGGCAAGGCGCTGGTCACCGACGTGCGCCTGGACGAGAACTTCACGAAGTCCGCCCGCAACATCGCCGGGATCCGGCTGGTGCCGAGCGGCCGCGTCACCGCGCGTGACGTGATGGACACGACGCGTGTGGTCGTGACCCGCGCCGCCGTCGAGCGGTGGCAGGAGGTGCTGGGATGAAGACGACGCGCATCATTCGTCGTCCGCTCGTGACCGAGAAGACCTCGATCGCCCGGGAAGCCGGCGCGGTGGTGGTGTTCGAGGTCGCGCGTGAGGCGACCAAGGTGGATATCCGGCGCGCGGTCGAGACCCTGTTCGGGTCGAAGGTCGCGGCGGTGCGCACGCAGGTGCAGCACGGCAAGGTCAAGCGCCAGGGCCGTTTCTCGGGGCAGCGTCCGGACTGGAAGAAGGCCTGGGTCCGGCTCAAGGCCGGTGAGAAGCTGCCCGAGTTCCTGGAAGGGGCCTGAGGATCATGGGGATTCGCAACTACAAGCCCACGTCACCCGCGCGGCGCTTCTACAGCGTCCAGACGTTCGACGAAATCACGTCGACGACGCCGCACAAGCCGCTGGTCGAACCGCTGCACCGGTCGGGCGGCCGCAACAACCGGGGCGAAATCACGTCCTGGTGGCGCGGCGGCGGCCACAAGCGGAACTATCGCGTCATCGACTTCAAGCGCGACAAGTTCAACATCCCGGGCAAGGTGTCGACGGTCGAATACGACCCGAACCGCAGCGCCCGGATCGCGCTGGTCACGTATGCCGACGGCGAAAAGCGGTACATCCTGCACCCGGTGGGCCTGAAGGTCGGCGACCCGGTGATGTCGGGCGACGGCGTCGACATCCTGCCGGGCAACTGCCTGAAGCTGAAGCTGATTCCGCTGGGCACGATGATCCACAACGTGGAACTGCGCCCCGGCAAGGGCGGCCAGATCGCACGGTCGGCCGGGTCGGCGGTGCAGCTGGTGGCCAAGGACGGCGAGTACGCGTCGGTCAAGATGCCGTCGGGCGAAATCCGGCAGATCAACGCCGAGTGCCTCGCGACGGTGGGCCAGGTGGGCAACCTCGACCACGAGAACATCTCGGTGGGCAAGGCCGGCCGCAGCCGGTGGCTGGGCAAGCGGCCGCACGTGCGCGGCGTCGCGATGAACCCGGTGGATCACCCGCTGGGCGGCGGCGAAGGCAAGACCTCCGGCGGCCGGCACCCGGTCACGCCGTGGGGTGTGCCGACCAAGGGCTACAAGACGCGCCGTAACAAGCGCACGCAGACGTTCATCATCGAACGGCGGAAGAAGTAACCATGGGCAGATCACTCAAGAAGGGTCCGTTCATTGACCTCCACCTGCTCGAAAAGGTCGAGGCCATGAACCGGCAGAACGAAAAGAAGGTCATCAAGACCTGGTCACGCCGCTCGACCGTGGTGCCCGAGATGATCGGGCACACGCTGGCGGTGCACAACGGCAAGAAGTTCATCCCGGTGTACCTGACCGAGAACATGGTCGGCCACAAGCTCGGGGAATTCGCGCCGACGCGGACCTTCAAGGGCCACACGACCAAGGCGGACAAAGCCGCCGCGGCGGCCCCGGCCAAGGGAGGCAACTAATGGTGCAGGCGCAGGCCACCGCGAAGTTCGTGCGCACCTCGGCGCAGAAGGCCGGACTCGTCCTGGATCTCATTCGGGGCGTGGACGTCAACGGCGCCCTGGCGACGCTGCGGTTCTCCCGCAAGAAGGTGGCGCGGGACATCGAGAAGGTGCTCAAGTCGGCCATCGCCAACGCGCAGCAGGCCGACGGGTTCGGCGGCGACGTGGAGCGGCTGTTCGTGACGCGTTGTCACGCCGACCAGGGGCCCAGCATGAAGCGGGTGCGGCCCGCCCCGATGGGGCGCGCCTTCCGCGTCGTCAAGCGGACGACGCATCTGACCGTCGCGGTGGCGGAACGGCCGGCGAAGAAGATCGCCGCGGCCGGCGGCGCCGCGCCGACCACGCGCCGCGCGCGCGCGGCCAAGTCGCAGGCGATCGAAGCCGCCAAGGGGACGGAGTAGTTCATGGGTCAGAAAGTCCATCCGTACGGGTTCCGCCTCGGCTTCAACAAGACGTGGCGGTCGCGCTGGTTCGCCGACAAGGACTACGCGAAGCTGCTGCACGAGGATCTGAAGCTGCGGGACGAGCTCAAGAAGCGCTTCTCGCATGCCGGCGTCGCGCGCATCGACATCGAGCGCGCCGCCAACAAGCTGAAGATCGACCTGCACACCTCGCGCCCGGGCATCATCATCGGCCGCAAGGGGCAGGAAGTCGACAAGCTGCGCCAGGAACTGGCCAAGGCGACGGGCCGCGAGGTGTTCATCAACATCCTCGAGATCCAGAAGCCGGAACTCGACGCGCAGCTGATCGGCGAGTCGGTGGCGATGCAGCTCGAAAAGCGCGTGGCGTTCCGCCGCGCGATGCGCAAGGCCGTCGAGTCGGCGCTGCGGTTCGGCGCCAAGGGCATCAAGGTGCGGGTGTCGGGCCGGCTCAACGGCGCGGAAATCGCGCGGTCGGAGTGGTATCTGCACGGGCAGCTGCCGCTGCAGACGCTGCGCGCGGACATCGATTACGGCTTCGCGCAGGCGTTCACGACCTATGGCGCCATCGGCGTCAAGGTGTGGCTCTACAAGGGCGAGCGGCTGACGCCGCGCCTGGGCCGCGAGGAAGAGTACCGGCAGCCGCGTCGCGCGGCCCGGTAGGGCCGCTCGTGGGCTCGTGGGCCGTGGGCCTGTGCGAGTGGGTTCGTGGGTTAGTGGGTTCGTGGGTTGGTGATTAGAGGGTTTGCATCATGTTGATGCCAAAGAAGGTCAAGTACCGGAAGCAGCAGCGTGGCCGGATGCGCGGCAAGGCGTATCGCGGGTGCACGGTGGCGTTCGGGGATTTCGGGCTCATGGCGCTCGAGCCGTGCTGGATGACCGATCGGCAGATCGAGGCGGCCCGTGTGGCGATGGCGCGGTCCATCAAACGCGGCGGCAAGATCTGGATTCGGGTGTTCCCCGACAAGCCGATCACCAAGAAGCCGCAGGAAACCCGAATGGGCAAGGGCAAGGGCGCGCCCGAGGGCTGGGTGGTGGTCGTCAAGCCGGGCCGGATTCTCTTCGAGATGGAGGGGGTCACCGAGGTGGAAGCGCGCGCGGCCATGCGGCTGGCGTCCGCCAAGCTGCCGATGAAGACGCGGTTTGCGACGCGATTTGCCGAGGAGAAGGTGTCATGAAGGTGACCGAGCTGATCACACAGCTGCGGGAGCAGTCGGTCGACGACTTGAAGCAGCGCATGACGGACCTGGAGGACCAGGTGTTCCGCACGCGGCTGCAGAAGGCGCTCGGGCAGACCGAGCAGGCCAACAGACTGAAGCCGATGCGCCGGGAGCTGGCGCGGATTCAGACGATTCTGCGCGAAAAAGGCGTCAGGTAGGCAGGTATGGCGAACACAGAGATTACCGGCAAGGTCGTCAGCGACAAGATGGCGAAGACCGTGGTGGTCACCACGGAGCGGACGGTGCGCGATGAGCGGTACGGCAAGCAGCTCAAGCGGACGACGCGATACATGGCGCATGACGACAGTGGCGCGAAGGTCGGCGACCTGGTCGCCATCGTGCCGGCCCGCCCGCTCAGCCGCCACAAGCGGTGGGTGGTGACGCGGATCGTCGAGCGGGCCCGGCTGTAGGCCGCAGAGAGCAGGAGAGACACCATGGTTCAGATGCGATCGATTCTCGACGTGGCCGACAACTCGGGCGCGCGCAAGATCGCCGTCATCAATCCGATCGGCGGGTCCACGGGCCGGTACGCGCGGATTGGCGACATCGTCACCGCGTCGGTCAAGGAAGCCACGCCGGATGCCACCGTCAAGAAGGGGCAGGTGGTCAAGGCCGTCATCGTGCGGACGCGCAAGGAACTGCGCCGCCGGGACGGGTCGTACATCCGGTTCGACCGCAATGCGGCCGTGATTGTGAACGCCGAAGGCGAGCCGGTGGGGACGCGTGTGTTCGGCCCCGTGGCGCGCGAGCTGCGCGAGCGGCGCTTCATGAAGATCATTTCGCTCGCGCCGGAGGTGCTGTGATGGCCGGGCTGCAGTCGCCCATCAAGAAAAACGACCAGGTGGTCGTGATCGCCGGGCGCGATCGCGGCAAGAAGGGGCGCGTGCTGGTCGTCGAGCCGACGAAGAACCGCGTGGTCGTCGAAGGCGTGAACGTCATCAAGCGGCACACCAAGCCGAACCCGCAGCGCAACGTCAAGGGCGGCATCGTCGAGCGCGAGGCCTCGGTGTACGCGTCGAAGGTGCAGATCGTGTGCCCGCAGTGCAGCGCGCCCACGCGCATCGGGCACCAGCTGCTCGAGGACGGACGCAAGGTGCGGATCTGCCGCAAGTGCAAGGGAGTGGTGGACAAATGAGCCGCCTGAAGGATCGTTACCAGAAGGACGTCGTGCCGGCCCTGACCAAGGAGTTCGGCTATCGCAACGCCAACGCCGTGCCCAAGATCACCAAGGTGGTGGTCAACATGGGCCTGGGCGAGGGCACGCAGAACAGCAAGATCGTCGACACCGGCGCCGAGGAGCTGGCGAAGATCACCGGCCAGAAGGCGGCCGTGACGCGGGCGAAGAAGTCGATCGCGCAGTTCAAGGTGCGGCAGAACATGCCGATTGGCGCGATGGTCACCCTGCGCGGCCAGCGGATGTACGACTTCCTCGACCGGCTGATTGCGATCGCGCTGCCGCGCGTGCGCGACTTCCGCGGCATCTCGCCGCGCGGGTTCGACGGCCGCGGCAACTACACCATGGGGCTGCGCGACCAGCTGATCTTCCCGGAGATCGACTACCTGAAGGTCGACAAGGCGCGCGGCATGAACATCTCGGTCGTCACGACGGCCAAGACGAACGAGGAGGCCCGCCGGCTGCTGCAGCTGATCGGCCTTCCGTTCCGCCAGAACTAGGTTTGGGATAACGACGATGGCCACGACTGCAAAAAGTGTCAAGGACGCCAAGGGGCTGAAGTTCGACGTGCGCAAGCGCAACCGCTGCCGCAAGTGCGGCCGGCCGCGGGCCTACATGCGCAAGTTCGCGCTGTGCCGCCTCTGTTTCCGCGAGCTGGCCCTGCGCGGCGAAGTCGCCGGCGTGGTGAAGAGCAGCTGGTAGCGTCCGGCTGACGACAGGTTCAAGAAAGAGCTGAGACTATGACCGACCCGATCGCAGACATGCTGACCCGGATCCGGAATGCCGTGCACGCGCGCCACACGCGCGTGGACATTCCGGCCTCGCGCCTCAAGGCCGAGATTGCGCGCATCCTCGAGCGCGAAGGCTACATCCAGGGCTTCAAGATGGTCGAGGGCTCCGAGGAGACGCCGGGCCCGCAGATTCGCATCTCCCTGAAGTACGGCCCGCGCGGCGAACAGGTGATCACCGGGATTTCCCGGGTGAGCCGTCCGGGACGCCGGGTGTACTTCGGCCGCAACGATGTGCCGAAGGTCATGGGCGGCCTGGGCACGAGCATCCTGACGACCTCGGCCGGTGTGATGACCGGACGCGACGCGGTGAAGGCCGGCGTCGGCGGTGAGGTCCTCTGCAACATCTGGTGAGAACGCATATGTCGCGCATTGGCAAGAAACCGATTGCAGTGCCCAAGGGCGTCACGGTCACCGTGGGCCAGGGGGTCGTCGAATTCAAGGGCCCGAAGGGCGCCCTCAAGCAGGCCGTCCCCCCGGGCATCAAGTTCGAGCTCAAGGGCGCCGAGCTGGTGGCCACGCCCGAACGGGAAGACCCCGCGCTGGGCAAGTTCCACGGCCTGGCGCGCAGCCTGATGGCCAACGCCGTGACCGGCGTGACCGAAGGCTTCAAGAAGGAGCTCGACATCGTCGGCGTCGGGTACCGCGCGGAGCTGAAGGGCCAGCAGGTGATCTTCGCGTTGGGGTACTCACACCCGGTCATCTTCGACATCCCGAAGGGGATCGACGTGGCCGTGGACAAGCAGACGCACATCACCGTGACGGGCGTCGACTGCCAGCTGGTGGGCCAGGTGGCGGCCAACATCCGCCGGCTGCGCAAGCCGGACCCCTACAAGCAGAAGGGCGTCCGGTACATGGGCGAAGTGTTGAAGAAGAAGGTCGGCAAGACCGGCGCGTAACGCGTAGCGGAGCCTAGTTATGAAGATTCGAACCAAGAAGGATCGTCGGGAGCGTGTCCGGCTGCGGCAGCGCAAGCGGATTTCCGGCACGGCCGAGCGGCCGCGGCTGGCCGTGTTCCGGTCGGTGAACCACATCTACACCCAGGTGATCGACGACCTGGCGGGCCGCACGCTGGCCGCCGCCTCGAGCACCGAACCGGCGCTCAAGGCCGTCTTCACCGGCGAGGTGCGCGGCGGCAACAAGGCGGGCGCCGAGGCGCTGGGCAAGGTGATTGCCGAGCGGCTGAAGGACAAGGGCATCACGCGCGTGGTGTTCGACCGCGGCGGGTATCTGTATCACGGGCGCGTGCGTGCGGTGGCCGATGCGGCTCGCGCGGCCGGTCTCGAGTTCTGAGGAACAGCACATGGATTTTCGCGAGAAGATTGACGCGTCGCAGCTCGAGCTGAAGGACACGGTCGTGAGCATCGGCCGCGTCACCAAGGTCGTCAAGGGCGGCAAGAACATGAGCTTCAGCGCCCTGGTCGTCATCGGTGACGGCGCCGGCGTGGTGGGCTTCGGCATCGGCAAGGCCAAGGAAGTGCCGTCGGCCATCAAGAAGGGCATCGAAGCGGCCAAGAAGGCGCTCATCCGCGTGCCGATGGCCGGCACGTCGATTCCGCATCCGGTGGTCGGCCAGTTCGGCGCCGGATCGGTGCTGCTCAAGCCCGCGCCGGACGGCACGGGCATCATCGCCGGCGGCGCGGTCCGCGCGGTGGTCGAGTCGGCCGGCATCCACAACGTGCTGACCAAGTCGCTGGGGTCGCCCAACGCGCACAACGTGGTGCGCGCGACGTTCGACGCGCTCACGCGGCTGAAGGACCCGTCCACGGTGGCGCGCCTGCGCGGCAAGGACGTGGAAGAACTGGTGGGGGCGTAACACGATGGCGCGAGTGAAGGTCACGCAGTTGAAGAGCACGATTGCCTTCAACAAGAGCCAGAAGGTCGTCCTGCTGTCGCTCGGGCTCCGGCGCATCGGCCACTCGATCGTGGCCGAGGACACGGCGGCGACGCGCGGCAAGATTCTGAAAGTGCGCCACCTGGTGAAGGTGGAGCCGGCGAATTGAGGTCCTGATGTCACTGAACAATCTGCGTCCCCCCAAGGGCGCCAAACATGCGAAGAAGCGCGTCGGCCGCGGTCCGGGCTCGGGTCACGGGCATACGTCGGCGCGCGGCGAGAAGGGCGCGAAGTCGCGCTCGGGTTTCCGCCACAAGCGCGGGTTCGAAGGCGGCCAGATGCCGCTGCACCGCCGGCTGCCCAAGCGCGGGTTCACCAACCCGTTCCGGGTGGAGTACGCGGTGGTCAATCTCGACACGCTGGCCGAGGTGTTCGACGCCGGGTCGGACGTGACGCCCGACGTGTTGCGTGAACGCGGCCTGGTGCGCGACGCGCGCGCCAAGATCAAGGTGCTGGCGCGCGGCGAGTTCGCCAAGAAGCTCACGGTGCGCGCGCACAAGTTCAGCGGCGCGGCGGCCGAGAAGATCGCGGCGGCCGGCGGCGTCGCGGAAGTGATTGCCGGCTAGGTATGGACAGCGTCAGAAACATCTTCGCCGTTCCGGAACTCCGCAAGCGGGTGTTGTTCACCTTCGGCCTGCTGGCGGTCTACCGTCTCGGCAGCAAGATCCCGACGCCTGGGATCAATACGGCGGCGCTGGCCGATCTGGCCGAGCGCGCGGCGGGCACGATGTTCGGCCTCTACGACATGTTCTCGGGGAACAACCTGTCGCAGATGACGATCTTCGCGCTCGGCATCATGCCGTACATCAGCGCGTCGATCATCCTGCAGCTGCTGACGGTGGTGTGGCCCTATCTCGAGCGCCTGTCCAAGGAAGGCGAACTCGGCCGCAAGAAGATCACGCAGTACACGCGCTACGGCACGATCCTGCTGTCGATCGTCCAGGCGCTGGGCATCGCGTTCTTCCTGGAGAGCAATACGAACATGACCGGCGGCCTGCCGCTGGTCTACAACCCGGGCTGGGGCTTCCGGCTGATGACGGTCATGACGCTCACCACCGGCTCGGTGTTCGTCATGTGGCTCGGTGAGCAGATCACTGAGCGCGGCATCGGCAACGGCATGTCGCTGCTGATCTTCGCCGGCATCGTCGTCGGCCTGCCGAGCGCGATTGCGGCCACGCTGGTGCAGCTGCAGACCGGGGAGATGACGCTGTTCACGCTGATCCTGCTGATGGCGCTGATGGTGGGCGTCGTGGCGGTGATCGTCTACGTGGAGCGGGCGCACCGCAAGGTGACCGTGCAGTACGCGCGGCGCATGGTGGGGCGGCGGATGATGGGCGGCGCGAGCACGCACATTCCGCTCAAGGTGAACACGGGCGGCGTCATGCCGGTCATCTTCGCGTCGTCGATCCTGGCCTTCCCGGCGACGATTGCGCCGATGTTCCAGGGCAATGCGGTGGCCGACTCGATCGTCCAGCAGCTGTCGATGGGGTATCCCCTCTACAACCTGCTGTACATCACGATGATCATCTTCTTCGCCTACTTCTACACGGCGATCATCTTCAATCCGGATGACGTGGCGGAGAACATGCGGAAGTACGGCGGGTTCGTGCCGGGCATCCGGCCGGGCAAACGGACGGCCGAGTACATCGACGGCATCCTGGCGCGCATCACGCTGGCCGGCGCGGTCTATCTCGCGCTGGTGGCGCTGCTGCCGGAGTTCCTGCTGACCGGTTTCAAGGTGGAGCCGATTCCCTTCGTGGGTGAACAACTCGACGCGCTGATGCCGTCGTGGTTCACCAACGGCATGAACGTCCAGTTCTACTTCGGAGGCACGTCGCTGCTCATCATCGTCGGCGTGGCGATGGATACGGTGCAGCAGGTGGAGTCGCAGCTCATCATGCGGCACTACGACGGCTTCATGAAGAAGACCCGGATCCGAGGCCGCCGAGGGTGACCCTCGGGACCTCTCTCGCGGTGCGGCTCGTGATGCTCGGGCCGCCGGGCGCCGGCAAGGGCACGCAGGCCGAACGGTTCGCGCGCACGCACGGGATCCCGAAGATCTCGACGGGCGACATCCTGCGCGAGGCCGTGCAGGCCGGCTCGGAGATGGGCCGGGCGGCGCGGGAAGTGATGGATGCCGGGCGCCTGGTGGGCGACGACATCATGATCGGCATCGTGCGCGAGCGGCTGGAGCGCGCCGATGCGGCAGCCGGGTTCGTGCTCGACGGGTTTCCGCGGACGGTCGCGCAGGCCCAGGCGCTCGACGGCATGGTGGATGAGGCGGCGCCGCTGGTGATCGTCGACATCGAAGTGCCCACCGACGTGCTGGTCAAGCGGCTGCAGACGCGGCGGATCTGCGGGTCGTGCGGCGTGGGCGCCCCTCCGGGGGCGGCGTCGTGCGCCAAGTGCGGCGGCGCCCTGGTGGCGCGGCAGGACGACAACGAACACGTCGTCCGCGAGCGGTTGCAGGTGTACGAGCGGCAGACGCAGCCGATCGTCGAGTTCTACGGGCGGCGGCGCACGTTCCGGTCGATCGACGGCGATCAGACCGAGGACAGCGTGGCGGCCGACCTGGCGGCGGCGGTGGCCTCCGCGCTGGGAGCGCACCGGTGATTGTCTGCCGGTCGGCGGCCGAACTCGATCGGATGCGGGCGGCCAACCGGCTGGTGGCGCAGGTCCTCGAGGTGCTCGAGGGGCTGGTGGCGCCGGGGGTGACGACGGAGGATCTGGACGTGACGGCCGAGCGCCTGGTGCGCGAGGGCGGCGCGGTGCCGGCGTTCAAGGGGTACCGGGGATTTCCGGCCACCCTGTGCACGTCGGTGAACCAGGAGGTCGTGCACGGGATTCCGTCGCGGCAGCGGCCGCTGGTGGCGGGCGACATCGTGTCGATCGACATCGGGGTGAAGCTCGACGGGTACTACGGCGATTCGGCGGTGACCGTGCCGGTGGGGCCGGTGCCGGCGCGGACGCAGGAGTTGCTCCGGGTGACGCGTGAGTCGCTGGAGCGGGCGATTGCGCAGGTGCGGGTCGGCGGCCGGTTGTCGGACATCGGGCACGCCGTGCAGCAGTGGGTGGAAGCCCACGGGTTTTCGGTGGTCCGCGAGTTCGTGGGACACGGCATCGGGCAGCAGTTGCACGAGGAGCCGCAGATTCCGAACTACGGGCAGCCGGGCCGCGGGCCGGTGCTGGCCGAGGGCATGGTGCTGGCCATCGAGCCGATGGTGGCGATGGGGCGGCCCGAGGTGAAGGTGTTGCGCGACGGATGGACGGCGGTGACGAAGGATGGCAGCCTGGCGGCGCACTTCGAACACACCGTGGCCGTCGGGGCCGAGGGGCCGCTGGTGCTGACGGCGCGCGCGGCGAAAGCCGGCGCGGCCGTGACGGCCGGCTGAGACCGGAGCGCGGATGTGGCCGCGGTGGTGGACGGGACGGTGAAGGCGGTGTTGCCGCAGGCGCTGTACCGGGTGGCGGTGGACGGAGGGCACGAGGTGACGGCGCATGCGGCGTCGGGCGCCCGGGTCAATTTCATCCGGCTGCTGGTCGGGGATCGCGTGGCGGTGGAGTTGGCGCCGCACGACGCGGGGCGGGGGCGGATCGTCCGGAAGCTGCCCCGGTGACGTGAGACGAGAGGAAGCGATGAAGGTCAGAGCATCGGTCAAACGGATTTGTGTGAAGTGCAAGGTGGTGCGGCGGCAGGGTGTCGTGCGCATCATTTGCCCGAATCAGAAGCACAAGCAGCGGCAGGGATAACGATATGGCACGTATTGCAGGCGTCGATCTTCCGCGGACGAAGCGGGTGGAGATCGGACTCACGTACATCTACGGCATCGGGCGGAAACGCGCGAACGACATTCTCACGGCGGCCGAGGTGAGCGGCGACATCCGCGTCAAGGACCTCTCGGAAGACGACGTGCGCAAGATCACGCGGGTGATCGAGGAGCAGGGGCGCGTCGAGGGTGATCTCCGCAAGGAGATCTCGATGAGCATCAAGCGGCTCGTCGAAATCGGCAGCTACCGCGGGGCGCGGCACCGGCGGAACCTGCCGGCGCGCGGCCAGCGGACGCGCACCAATTCCCGGACGCGCAAGGGGCCGCGCAAGGGCGCGGTGGCCCGGAAGAAGACGGAGTAGCAGATGGCCAAGACGCAGGCAGCAGAAGGCGGAGCCGAGGCGAAAAAGCCCGCCGGCAAGCCCAAGAAGACGTTCAAGAAGCGCGGCGAGAAGCGCGTGGTGCACCACGGCTTCGCGCACATCCACGCGTCGTTCAACAACACGACGGTGACGATCACCGACGCCGAGGGCAACGTGATCGCGTGGTCGAGCGCCGGCGGCATCGGCTTCAAGGGGTCGCGCAAGGGCACGCCGTTTGCGGCGACCCAGGCCGCGATGGCCGCGGGCAACGTCGCCAAGACGTACGGCCTGCGCTCCATCGAGGTGCGCGTCAAGGGCCCGGGCGCGGGCCGCGAGTCGGCCATCCGCGCGCTGCAGACGGTGGGCATCGACGTCAAGTCGATCCGCGACGTGACGCCGATCCCGCACAACGGGTGCCGGCCGTCCAAGCGGCGCCGGGTCTGAGTTTTCGGAGAAGGATAACGAGTTATGGCGAGATATATCGGACCGGTCTGCCGCCTGTGCCGGCGTGAAGGCATGAAGCTCTTCCTCAAGGGCGAGCGCTGCTACACGGAGAAGTGCGCGATCGAGAAGCGCAACGTGCCGCCGGGGCAGCACGGGCGGTCGCGCCGCGCGAAGATTGCCGGGTACGGCATCCAGCTGCGCGAGAAGCAGAAGGTCAAGCGCACGTACGGGGTGCTCGAGAACCAGTTCCGCCGGTACTTCGAGGCCGCGGACCGGACCAAGGGCATCACCGGCGAACTGCTGCTGCAGTCGCTCGAGCGCCGGCTCGACAACGTGATCTACCGCGTCGGCTACGCGACCTCGCGCGCCCAGGCGCGCCAGCTCGTGCGCCACGGTCACTTCACGGTCAACGGCAAGAAGGTGGACATCCCGTCCTACGCCGTCCGTCAGGGCGACACGGTGGCCATCAAGGCCGGCAGCGTCGAGAACGCCTCGATTGCGCACGCGCGCGAGGAGGTCAAGGGCCGCGGCATTCCCGAGTGGCTGACGCTGGACGCCGCCGGCACGTCGGCGCGGATCGCGTCGCTGCCCACGCGCGAGCAGATCAACCTGCCCGTGCAGGAGCAGTTGATCGTGGAGCTCTATTCGAAGTAGGTCACAGGGAACAGGGATCAGGGCTCAGGTCAACCTGTGCCCTGGGCCCTGTGGCCTGTGTCCTGTCAGGTGCGCAGATGCGCCAGTCGCCGGCCCGCAGCTCTTCAGACCTGCAGCGGGAGGCCGGTGACCGTAACCCGCAGGTCTGGGGCCGCCCGCAGAGGGCGCCCGTTGGCGAAAGGACGACGCGATGTTGTGGAAGGGTTTTCAGCGGCCGAAGCGGCTGGAGTTCGAGCGTGAGACACTGACCGACCGGTTTGGCCGGTTCACGGCCCAGCCGTTCGAGCGCGGGTTCGGGACCACGGTCGGCAATGCGATGCGGCGCGTGCTGCTGTCGTCGATTGAAGGCGCGGCGGTGACCGCGGTCAAGATCGAAGGCGTGTTGCACGAGTTCTCGCCGATCCAGGGCGTGGTCGAGGATGCGACCGATCTGATCCTCAACCTCAAGCAGATCCCCCTCAAGGTGCACACCGACCAGCCCAAGACGCTGACGCTGCGGGTCACCAAGGCCGGTGAAGTGCGCGCCAAGGACATCCAGGCCGACAGCGATGTCGAGATCCTGGAGCCGGAAGCCCACATCGCCACGGTCAGCGAGGGCGGCAAACTCGAGATGGAGCTGCGCATCAAGCGCGGGCGCGGGTACGTCTCGGCCGACAAGAACTTCGACGAGGACCTGGGCATCGGCTGGATTCCGATCGACTCGGTGCACTCGCCGGTCAAGAAGGTCAACTACGTGGTGGAAGCCGCGCGTGTCGGCCAGACGACCGACTACGACAAGCTGACGCTGGAAGTGTGGTCCAACGGCGCCGTGACGCCGCGCGACGCCGTGTCGCTGGCCGCCAAGCTCATCCGCGACCACTTCACGATCTTCGTCAGCCTGGAGGACGCCGGCGAGTCGGCGTTTGACGCGTCGGGCGACCAGCCCAGCTCGTCGGGCAACGAACACCTCGACAAGAGCGTCGAGGAACTGGAGCTGTCGGTGCGCTCCTACAACTGCCTCAAGAACGCGAACATCCGGACCATTCGCGAGCTGGTGCAGAAGAGCGAGGGCGAGATGCTGAAGACGAAGAACTTCGGCCGCAAGTCCCTCAATGAAATCAAGGAAATCCTGACCACGATGGGCCTGAGCCTCGGCATGCGGCTCGACGGCTGATCGCGGGACGGACGCGGTAACGAGAACGAGAGCGAGCTATGCGTCATCGAGTTGCACATCGAAAACTGGGCCGGGTCACCGAACATCGCATCGCGATGTTGCGCAACCAGGCCTCCGACCTGATCAAGTACGGCCGCATCAAGACGACGGTGGCCCGCGGCAAGGAGCTGCGGCCGTTCGTCGAGCGGCTGATCACCATCGCCAAGCGCAGCCTGGGCGAGGGCGAGAAGTCGATCAAGGCCGTCAACGCCCGCCGCATGGTGGCCGTCGACATCGTCGACAAGACGGTCGTCAAGACGCTGTTCACCGACATTGCGCCCCGCTACGCGGATCGCAAGGGCGGATACACGCGCCTGCTGCGGGTGGGCTACCGCCGCGGCGACAGCGCCGAGGTGGCCGAGGTCGAGCTGCTGGGCAGCGAATACGACCCGAACGCCGAGGTGAAGGCGACCAAGGAGGCGGAAGCCGCCGAGGGCGCCGAGAAGCCGAAGAAGTCGGTGGCCAGCCGGCTGCGGTCGGCCATCGGCCGCGGCAAGGACGGCGGCGCGCCCAAGGTCGACAAGACCGCCAAGGGCGGCAAACGCGTCAACACGCCGCGCAAGGCTGGGGGCGGGAGCTAGAGAGGGTCCAGGGTCCTGGGGTCCAGGGTCCAGGGTCCTAGGGTCCAGGGTCCAGGGTCCGAGGGGCCCAAGGGCCAGGGTTCAGAATGACGGGTCCGGCGG
>CAYYFE010000066.1:0-17117 GCA_964471115.1 uncultured Solibacteraceae bacterium | reverse complement strand
GTGATCATGTTCTTGATGTAGTCGGCGTGGCCCGGGCAGTCGACGTGCGCGTAGTGCCGGTTGGGCGTGCCGTATTCGACGTGGCTGGTCGCAATGGTGAGGATCTTCGTGTCGTCACGACGGCCCTGCGATTCTGACGCCTTGGCCACTTCGTCGTACGGCACAAACTTCGCCCAGCCCTTGTCAGCCGCGACCTTCGTGAGGGCCGCCGTCAGCGTGGTCTTGCCGTGGTCGATGTGACCAATGGTGCCCACGTTCACGTGCGGCTTTGAACGATCAAACTTCTCCTTCGCCATTGCTCTCTCGTCTCCGTCTATCGGCGGGGACCGGAGTCCCTGCGCCTACAAGTTGCGTTGCCTCGCTACCTCTGCCTGCCTTGCCCACCCTGCCCGGCGCGCGCGCCGCCGGGGCCTTGCTTCTCACTGGAGCCGATGACCGGGATCGAACCGGTGACCTCGTCCTTACCAAGGACGTGCTCTGCCAACTGAGCTACATCGGCGGAGTCTGGAGCGGGAGACGGGGATCGAACCCGCGACCAACAGCTTGGAAGGCTGTGACTCTACCACTGAGTTACTCCCGCCTACGTTAATCGCTCGCTCCGCTCGCAACTTCGGCGGGCCAAGCCCGCTGTCCGTCACTCAATTCCTCTGCTCGCAACTTCGGCGGGGCACCCGCTGTCCGTCACTCGATTCCTCCGCTCGCCACTTCCTTGGCGTGCCATCCGAAGCTGCGCGCGCCCTGTCTGCTCAGCTCCCCTTGGCTTGCCATCCGAAGCTGGGCGCGCCGCGCGCGCTCAGCGAAGGATGGTGGCGAGGGAAGGATTCGAACCTTCGAAGGCGCATGGCCGACAGATTTACAGTCTGCTGCGTTTGACCGCTTCGCTACCTCGCCCTGATGCCTCGACCGTCCGTCGTACCCCCGAAAATTGGAGCTGGCGAAGGGATTTGAACCCCCGACCAGCTGATTACAAATCAGCTGCTCTACCAGACTGAGCTACGCCAGCCCAGACGAAACGCAGATGGTAGCACGGACCGTGCCAACCGGGCAACCCGACCGGGGCGTGCCCGTCCGGCCCTCCGGGCCGGTCCATCGGCCCTCAGGCCAGCCCCTTATTATGCCACCGTACGCCTCCGCCGGGCGAGGCCCGGCAGGCCAGGGAGGGGTCAGGACTTCGGAATGACGACGAACCGGCGATGGCGCAGGGTGACGCCGGACTGCCGGGTGGACACCCGAATCTGGCGGGAGTTGCCAGTCGCATCGGCCGGGTCCGGGCGGACCGCCAGCCGGTAGTACCCAGCCGTCTCGCGAAACGCGCGATCGACGAACGGATCGGAGTCCACTTCCACCTGAAAGAAGGCCCCGCCGGCGCTTTCGGCGAACCGCTGCAGGCCCGTGCCGAACAGATTGATGTCCTGATACAACGACCCGGGCGACCGCCACCCGGCCGCCGCAGAAAAGTGCTGCAGAAAGTGCACGTTCAGATACAGGACATACAGATTGACGTTGGCTTCGGCCGCCCGCCGGGCCACCGACTCGGTGGCGGCGGTCAGGTTGGGGCGCCCTCCCGGCACCGTGGTCGTCGGCAATCCGGCGCTGACAACGAACACGTGTTTGCGCCCCTCCACCGGCCGGACCTGGTCGATCAGGCCCTGAAGCGCGTCAATCGTCAGCACCCCCTGTTGTTCGAGGGTGTCGGCAATGGCCGCCGCATCCTCTCGCACCTCCTGCGGGCAGTTCGGGTTCCGGATCTGCTCGCGCGCGCATTCGCGGTTGACCAGTTCTGCAGCCGACAGCGATTCGCGCGAACGCACCTGCACGGCCTCCGCGGCCGAGAGGTTGTACCGCGTGCGCGGCACATCCACCCGTCGTCCTGCCACCCGGCCAATCGCGTCCCGTACAGCCTGGTGATCGCCGGTGGGCCCCACGGCGACCGCGCCTGGAAACGTCACCAGCGCGAGGCGGTCGACAGGCGTCGCGCGATCGACGATCCGCGTCACGGCCTCGCGGGCGGAGGCCTGCGCGCCGGCCGGAATGGAATGTTCATCCACCGCGACGACGATGAGCCGGCCCTCCGGCGCCGGCGCGCCGGGCACGTCGACGGTCCCAGTGGCCGAGGGCGCCGGTCCCGAGGACGGAGCGGCCACCACAAATTCGGCGGAGACGACCTCACGCTGCCGGCCGTCAAGCGTCACCTGAAAATCGGCAGGTCCCAGCGATGGCACCGGCGTGCCGTCACGGCGCACGGCCACCACATCAACGATCACCAGGTCTGCGCCCGATCGGAAGACGGGGCGTTGCGGTGTCTGCGCAGCGTGGATGCCGAACTCGAGCGGCTCGCCACAGTTGCCGCTCGCGCAAACCGTCGCATCACCGACACCGAAGCCGACAACTACCGAAAGCAGACATGCAGGCACCACGCGGCGCACCATCACAGCCTCCTGAAGGGAAGAGCCGGACCAACTCCTTGTGCGGCTCGTCCGACCGGGAGTTTCCGACCTACGGCTCGGCCCTGAGCGGATCGATCGGTTCCAGGAACGGAAAGCGATGAAAGTCGACGTCTCTCGTGCAGATGCGCCGGATGCCGTGTTCGCGCATCAGCACCGCCGTGTGGGTGTCGTGCATCAGGTTGCCCGAGAGTCCCGGCACCTCAGCCACGACGTCCGCCAGCACGCGCGCGTGACGGTCGGTGGGCGCCAGCAGACCGAGTCCAGGCGACTGCTGCACGGCCTCGAGGAATCGCACGCCGGCATCCACGGTCCACGGGTGCCGGAGCACGCGGGGATGGGTCACCACGCGCAGGAACTCATAACAAATCCCCCACGTGAGGTACCACGCGCCACTGGTGCGACGCCACTGCTCGAGCAACGCGTGGCACCGTGCGTGTTCCGGCGCACTTTCGTCGGCGGCATACACGAGCACGTTGGTGTCCACGACGAACATCAGCGGCCCTCCATCGCCTGATACAGGGCGTCGCGATCGGCAATGTTGACCAGGGCGCCGCCGCTCTTGAAGGTCGGCAGCGGCTGCAGCTGGTCGGGGTCCGGCCGTGACTGCAGGAGTCTGCGGAGGGCGGTCTCCACCAGTTCCGACATCGTCCGCCCCGTACGCGCCGATTCACGCCGCAGACGCGCCATCACGTGGTCATCGATGATCAGGGTCGTCTTCATATGGAAAACCATACTGATGATATGGCTCGCCGTCAACGGCAGAGTGCCGGCACATGCGCCGGTGCTCCCGCTAGTCGCGTCCGCGGGTCCGGCGCTGCCGGGCGGCCTCGAACAGGACCACGCCGGCGGCCACCGAGGCGTTGAGGCTCTCGACCTGACCGGCCATGGGAATCCGCACCAGCCGGTCGCACGTCTCGCGCACCAGCCGCCGCAGCCCTTCGCCCTCCGAGCCAATGACGAACGCGGTCGGCAGGGTGTAGTCGATCTGGTCGTAGTCTTCGTCGCCCTCGCCGGCCAGCCCGATGGTCCACACGCCGGCCTTCTTCAGGTCCTCGAGCGCGCGGGAGATGTTGACGACCGTGGCGATCTTGACGTGATGCACGGCGCCGGCCGAGGCCTTGGCCGTGGCGCCGTCCAGCGGCGCGGCATGCCGCGCCTGCCGGACGAGGCCATGCGCGCCGGCCCCCTCGACCGATCGCAGGATGGCGCCCACGTTCTGCGGATCCTCGAGGCTGTCGAGCACGACCAGCAGCGGCGGCCCGTCGGCCTGCTCGACGAGTTCCTCCACCGTGTACGCGGGCAGCGCCTGCAGATCGGCCGCCACGCCCTGATGCACGCCGCCGCGCACCAGCTTCTCCATCGCCATGCGGTCGATGGTCTCGGTGGGAATGCGCAGCTCACCGGCGCGCGCGATGAGCGCGTCGACCCGCGGCCCCGCGCCGCGCACGTGAATCAGCCGCGAGATGCGGCGGGCCTTGAGGGCCTCGGAGACGGAGTTGATTCCATAAATCAGGGGCATTGGGGGGTCCAGGGTCCTAGGGTCCAGGGTCCAGGGTCCCGGGTCCGGGATCCAGAGTCTGACGGCAGCGGGCCGCGGCGCCGGGCGTGCCGATGAGGGACGCGACGGCTTCGATCGCCGGGACGGCCAGGTCGAGCTCGGGTCCCGACTCGAGGCCGGTGAGCGCCACGCGGATGGGATGGAACAGCGCCTTGCCCTTGATGCCGGTAGCCTCGCGCGCCTTGGTCGCCGCCGCGCGGAACAGGTCCTTCGTCGACAGCGGGCCCATCGCCTCGGCGGCGTCGGCAAACGCCGCCACCACGCGGGCGCCGTCCGCCTCCGCCGCGACCAGACGCGCGGCATCGGCCCGATTCCACTCGATCACGAACGCCGCACGCTCGGGCAGTTCTTCCAGACGATCCACGGCGCCGACGGCGAGAGGCAGAACAGTGCGAAGTGCGGAGTGCGCAGTGCCCGGTGCGGCGTGCGCAGTGCCCGGTGCGGCGTGCGCGGTGCTCAGTGCGGGGAACCGCTTGACGAACCAGGGCAGCGCCAGTTCGGTCAGACGCGCGGGGTCGCACACCTTCATGTAGTGCCGGTTCATCCACGCGAGTTTGTCGAGATCGAAGACGGCGGCGCTGTGGCTGACGCGCGCCACATCGAACCGCGCCGCCATCTCCTGCATGCCCATCAGTTCCACGTCATCGCCGGGCGACCACCCGAGCAGCGCCAGGTAGTTGACCAGCGCCTCCGGGAGATACCCGCGCGCGCGGAACTCGCTGACCGACGTGGCGCCGTGCCGCTTGGACAACGGCGCATGGTCCGGCCCGAGCACCAGCGACAGATGCGCGAACCGCGGCGGCGTGAATCCCAGCGCCTCGTAGATCAAGACCTGCCGCGGCGTATTCGAAATATGGTCCTCGCCGCGAATGACATGCGTCACCTCCATCAACGCATCGTCCACCACGACGGCAAAGTTGTACGCGGGGCCGCCGTCGGACCGGACGATGACGGGGTCGCCGATGACGGAGGTGTGGAAGGTCACCGGGCCGCGGACGAGATCGACAAACGTCACGTCACGATCGGCCGGGACGGCGAACCGGATCGCGGCGGCTTCACCGGCGGCGAGGCGCGCCTCGACGTCGGCCACGGGCAACGCGCGGCAGCGGCCGGAGTACTTGGGCGGCGCGCCGGAGGCCAGCGCCGCCTGCCGTTCCTGCTCGAGCTGCTCGGCCGAGCAGAAGCAGCGGTAGGCGTGGCCGGTGTCGATGAGGGTGCGCGCGTACGACGCGTACAGCGGCAGGCGTTCGGACTGGCGATACGGCGGGCAGGGGCCGCCTACATCGGGCCCCTCGTCCCAGGTCAGACCGAGCCAGCGCAGGTCGGCGGCAATGCCGTCCTCCGAGGCGCGCGTCGACCGCTCGGTATCGGTGTCCTCAATCCGCAGGATGAACGTGCCGCCCTGCCCGCGCGCCAGCAGCCAGTTGAACAGCGCCGTGCGCGCGTTGCCCACGTGCAACAGGCCCGTGGGACTGGGCGCGAATCGCAGCCGCATGGGTGACGGGTTCACGCCGCGCCTCCGCGGCGCGCCAGCAGCACGACCGCATGCGAGGCGATGGCCTCGCCGCGTCCGACCGCATCCACGCCTTCGTTGGTCTTGCCCTTGATCGTGACGGCGTCAACCGGCACACCGAGGCACTGCGCCACGCGGGCCCGAATCTCGGGCACGTGCGGCGACAGCTTTGGCGCCTCGAGAATCACAGAGACATCCGCGTTGACGGCCTGCCAGCCCGCGTCGCGCACGGCCGCCACCGCGCGTCCCAGCAGATCGAGCCCGGGCGCATCCTTCCAGCGCGGATCGGTGTTGGGAAACATCTGCCCGATGTCGCCCTGTCCCGCGGCGCCGAGCATCGCGTCGGTCAGCGCATGACACACCACATCGCCGTCAGAGTGCCCGAGCGGGCCCTTGGGCGACGGCACGACTACGCCGGCCAGGACCAACGTCCGCCCCCCGACCAGCTGATGCAGGTCGTATCCGGTTCCCACACGCATCTCACTCATTCGCGCCTGCGCCTCCGCCACATCCTCGGCCGTCGTCAACTTCACGTTGGCGCGATCGCCATCAACGATCGCCACGGGGCCGCCGGCCAGTTCCACCAGCCGCGCCTCGTCGGTGGCCTCGGCCGCGCCCGCGCCATCCGCGACCGCGCGCGCGAGCACGTCGCGCCGGAATCCCTGCGGCGTCTGCGCCAGCCACAGCTGTTCGCGCGGCACGGTCTTGAGCACCACACGGTGGCCGTCGGCCTCGGCCGCGCGTTTGACCGTGTCGGTCACCGGCACACACGGCACCGCCGCGCCGGTGGCCGCGGCGGCCGCGATGACGCGATCGATGACGTCCGGCGTCACAAACGGCCGTGCCGCGTCATGCACCAGCACCACGTCGGCCTCAGCCGGCACCGCGTCGAAGCCGGCGCGCACCGAATCCTGGCGCCGCGCGCCGCCGGCCACGATACGGCACGGCACGGGGGTGTCCCCCACCAGGCGGCGGCCGTCGCCGACCAGATCCTGCGGCAGCACCACCACCACGCCGTTCACCGACGGATGCCCCGCCACGGCGCGCACGCTGCGGCGCAGGACCGTTTCGCCGCCAATCGCGATCAACTGCTTGGGGACGGCGCCGCCCACCCGCGTGCCGCGTCCTCCCGCCACGATGATCGCGACTACGTGCATCCCCCAATTCTAATTTCAACCATGGAGGCAATGGAGATCCATGGAGAAGGCATGAGCCCGGTTGGCGGCCCGGGCCTCCATGGCCCTCCATGTCTCCATGGTGATCAAGATCACACGATGCGCGAAAGCGTCAGACGCAGCGCCGCCTGCGCGACCTCGGCCGGCAGCGGCGCCGGCGCGAAGATTACGATGAGCGCCGCCGTGGTCGCCGGGGTGACGCAGGTGCGCAGCGAGTCGGACGTCGGGTTGCCGAACGGCCCCCGCGCGTCGGCCAGCACCAGCCGGCCCCCCAGGTGCACCACGTCCTTCCGAATCCCCGGATACGACTCCTCGTCGCGGCCCAGCCGGACGTGGATCTCGCCCTCGATGCGGTCCAGGTCGTACAGCCCGTACGGCAACTGCGTTTCCACGGAACACCAGTTGATGACGTCCACCAGGCTGTTGATGCGCGGCAGGGGCTCGCCCTTGCGCACACGGCGCAGCAGCGCCTCGGAAGACGGCCGCGTCTTGGTGGGATCGATGCCGATGCGTTTGTACAGGGTGCGAACGGCCGCCGTCACCTCGGGTGCCGGGGTCTCGACCCGCAGCCGCGCGGCCGCGGCCTCGAGCGGGGCGTCCAGCTCGGGCGCGTGCTCGCGCACGGTGACCGGCTTCACCTCCGCCCATACCGGACGGACGATCGCGGCCAGCGCCGGGTCGATCACGCCGGCGCCGCGGGCCGCGGGCGGCGCACGGGTTCGTCGCGATCCCGATCACGATCGACCACCGCCGCCGGCCCGGCTTCCACGTGGCGGCCGAAGATCATCCGCCCCGCCGTCGTCTGCAACACGGAGGTGACGACGATGTCGAGGCGTTTGCCGATGCGGCTGCGCGCATTGTCGACCACGACCATCGTGCCGTCATCGAGGTAGGCCACGCCCTGGTTGTATTCCTTGCCTTCCTTGATGATGAGCACGCTCATCGATTCACCCGGCAGCACCACGGGTTTGAGCGCGTTGGCCAGCTCGTTCAGGTTCAACACGTCCACGCCGCGCAGCTGCGCGACCTTGTTCAGGTTGAAGTCGTTGGTCACCAGCTTGCCCGACATCGTGCGCGCCAGTTCGATCAGTTTGAGATCCACCTCGCGGATGCTCGGAAAATCGACATCGGAGATGAGCACGTCGACCCCCGACATCTTCTGGATGCGGTGCAGGATGTCGAGCCCGCGCCGGCCGCGCGTGCGTTTCATGGCATCGGTCGAATCCGCCACCGACTGCAGTTCCGTCAGCACGAACTGCGGCACCACCAGCGTGCCATCCAGGAACCCGGTCTCGGCGACTTCGGCGATGCGGCCGTCGATGATCGCGCTGGTGTCGAGGATGCGATACCGCCGGTGCGCGCGCGCATCGCGGAACAGGCTGATGAGGCGCGCCGGCTCGAGCCACTCGCCCTTGCGCGCGCCGAACACCAGTCCGAGGTACGGCAGCACGATCACGACCAGCCCGTGGAGGAACCGGACCTTGGGGTCGTCGGTGTCGGCCCAGAACAGCGCATTGTTGATGGCTTGCGCGACCATCAACATCACGCCGAACCCGAGCAACCCGCCGAGCAGTTGCGTGACCGCCGTGTCGCGCATGCGCGATTCGGCGAACACGATGAGCGCCGCCACCACCAGACCGATGGCGGCGTTGATGATCCAGTGGCCGGGTACCGGCTGCAGCAGCACAGCCGTGTACACCACCGCGGCGACAAAGACCGCCCGAATCAGGACGAACCCGCGCATGCAGGCTATTCTAGCCGGATGAAGCGGATTGCCTGCGCCGCAGCCCTGAGCGTCGTGGCGGGCGCCTGGGCCGCCGGCTGTGGCGCCCCGCCGCCCCCGGCCGGCACGCCCGTCCCCGCCGCGGCCGCGGCCACGGCCAACTGGACCGACGCGTACCGGCAGGCCGCCGGGGCACCGGCTGTCGCCGCCCTGAAGACCTTCCGGTTCACCGGCATCGTCATCAACCCGGCCGACTCGGCCAACCGGCGCATCGAAGTCGATGCGAGTGCGCCGGCGCTGTTCCGGCAGGCCGAATCGCCGATGGACCCTGCCGGCCGTCCGCAGGTGCTGCGGGTCGGGTACGACGGTGCCGAGGGGTGGTGGTCGGGCAACACGATGCTTGGCGGTGATGGCCTGTCACCCGATCCCGATACCAGACGCCGCGCCATCCGCACGGCCGCGCGCCAGAACTACGTCAACGTGGTGGCCGGCGCCATGCCGCTCTGGTTGATCGACGCAGGCCTGACGCTGACGGTCGTCGGCGAGATCCAGGACGGCGAGGACCGGGGCGCGCTGGCGATCGAGATCACGGCCGGCACCGACCGCCTGGGCCGTCTGATCATCGACCCGGCCACACACCTGCCCCGCCGTCTCGTCGTGCCGTACCACCGGCACATCCGTCCGAACGGCGGCGAGTACACGCTGAGTTATCAGGACTACCGGCCCGTGGACGGCCTGCTGCTGCCGCATGGCATCACGCGGCGCGACCCGGAACAGGGACGCGCCGACATCGTGTGGACCGTCCGCGCCTGGCAGGTCAACCCGCCGTTGCCCGACGAGACGTTTCGACCACCCGCGCGGGTGGCGAGATGACGAGGTGACAAGGTGGCGAGGTGGCGAGATGGCGAGATGGCGAGGTGACGAGGTGGCGAGATGGCGAGATGGCGAGGTGGCGAGCCGCTTGCCGGCGGGCCAAGGGTGACGGTCCTCGTAGCGCGGCCGGCTCTTGCGGCCGCGAGACGCGCTACGTCGATAACGCGTCGAGCGCCTCGCCGACCGTCCGCACGCCGATAAGCTCCAGTCCCTTGGGGTGATCGACGCCGCCGAGATTGCCCTCGGGCAACACGGCCGCCGTGAACCCCATCTGCGCGGCTTCGCGCAGGCGCAGCGCGGCGTGTGACGTGGCGCGAATCTCACCGGCCAACCCCACCTCGCCGAAGACGACGGTGTTGCGGCGCAGCGGGCGATTGCGCAGGCTCGACGCGACGGCGGCCACGATGGCCAGGTCGGCCGCCGGTTCATCCACCGTCATCCCCCCCGCCACATTCACATACACATCGTCGGTGACGAATGACAGGCCGGCGCGTTTGTCGAGGACGGCCAGCAGCAGCGACACGCGGTTGTGGTCCAGTCCGCTCGCGGTGCGCCGCGCCTGTCCCAGCGTGGCGGTGCTGACCAGCGCCTGCACCTCCACGAGAAACGGACGCGATCCCTCCAGGCAACACAACACGGCCGACCCCGGCACCTGATCGGGCCGCTCGGCCAGAAACAGCGCCGACGGGTTGGGCACCGGCGACAGTCCGTGACCGGTCATCTCGAACACGCCGAGTTCGCTGATCGCGCCGAACCGGTTCTTCACCGCGCGCACCACCCGATGTGAATGATGGCGGTCCCCTTCGAAGTACAGCACCGTGTCCACCACGTGTTCGAGCACCTTGGGCCCGGCCAGCGCGCCGTCCTTGGTGACGTGGCCGACGACCACCGTCGGCAGATTGCGTCCCTTGGCCGTGAACAGAAAATCCGTGGCGGCCTGGCGCACCTGGCCGACGCTGCCCGGCGCGGACGCCATCTTGAGGGAATACACCGTCTGAATCGAGTCGACGATGAGCAGCGCGGGCTTGAGGCGATCGACTTCTTCGAGAATGCGCTCGACGCAGGTTTCCGCCAGCAGGAACAGCGGCGCGTCGGCCACACCGAGCCGTTCGCCGCGCATCTTCACCTGGTGTTCGGATTCCTCGCCCGAGGCATACAACACCGGACCGATGTCGCGCGCGAAGTTGGCGGCCGCCTGCAGCAGCAGCGTGGACTTGCCGATGCCCGGCTCGCCGCCCAGCAGGACGAGCGAGCCCGGCACGACGCCGCCGCCCAGCACGCGATCGAACTCGCTGATGCCGGTCGACAGCCGCGTCGACACCACGGCCTCGACATCGGCGTAGCGCCGCGCCTTCTCGCCGCCCATCGGCGCGGCCGCACCCTTGCGCGCCGCGGCCAGCTTGTCGGGCTTCTCCACGATTTCTTCGGCGAAGCTGTTCCACGCGCCGCAGTCGGGACAGCGCCCCACCCACTTGGGCGACTGGCACCCGCACTGCTGACACGCGTACACGGTTTTCGACATCAGTACGTTCGCTGGATGCGGCTGCCCAGGCGGCAGAGGATCTCCCACGGGATCGTGCCAATCGTGGCGGCAATCTCGCGCGCGGTGATCACCTCGTCGCCCTGTTGTCCGATCAATACCACCTCGTCGCCAGGCGCGACGTCCAATCCGGTCACATCCACCAGAATCATGTCCATGCAAACGGACCCGACGATGCCGCAGCGGCGGCCCCGGATGAGGACCACGCCGCGATTGGCCAGTCGTGTGTCCAGCCCGTCGGCATACCCGGCCGGCACGATCGCCACCGTGCGGGGCCGGTCGTCGGTCCACGACAGGCCGTAACCCACGCCCTCGCCGGCCCTCACGCCTTTCACGGCCACGATACGGCTGACCAGTGACAGGGCAGGTCGCAGGTCCAGGTTGGCGGCGGCCAGCGGCGGAGGCACCAGGCCGTACAGCAGCAGGCCGGGGCGCACGAGGTCGTACCAGGTCCGCGCATCGCGCAGGGTCGCGGCCGAGTTGGCGGCGTGCCGCACGACGCCGCGCAGTCCCATGGCGCCCAGCGCCGCACACGCCTGATCGAACCGGCGCCGTTGTTCGTCGAACATCGGCGACTCGGGCCGATCGGCCGTGGCGAAATGGGTGTACACGCCCACCACGCGCAGGGTGGACATGCCCAGCACCTCGGGGATGGTCCGCCGCAGATTGTCGTGGCGGAAGCCCAGGCGGTTCATGCCCGTGTCGATTTTCAGGTGGCAGTCAATCACCGCGCCCCTGGCGCGCGCGGCCGCGGCGATGGCGCGGGCCGCCGAGGGCGTCGACACGGTGGGGGTCAACCGGTGCGTGAACAGATGGTCGAGATCGCTGACGCTGAGCGCGCCGAACACCAGGATGGGCACGGTCACGCCGGCCTCGCGCAGCGACACGCCTTCTTCGATGTCGGCCACGGCCAGCATCCCGACGCCATCGTCCTGCAGCGCGCGCGCGACGGGAATGGCGCCGTGCCCGTAGGCGTTGGCCTTGATGACGGCGATCACATGAGCTCGGAGGTCATTTCCCCGCGCACTCTGCCGGAAATGACCTCCGAGCTCATTACGGATCTGTCGCGCGTTGTGGACGATGGCGTCGAGGTGGACCTGGGCGATGGTGGGACGCGTCATCGCGTGCCTGCTCAGCTGCGCGGACCGGACTGCAGGTTCTCGAACCGGGTGTACTGCTTCAGGAACGCGAGGTCGACCGAGCCGATCGGCCCGTTGCGCTGTTTGCCGATGATGATCTCCGCGGTGCCTTCCACTTCCGCGCGGCGTTCCTCTTCGGCGTACACCTCGGGCCGATAGATGAACATGACCACGTCGGCGTCCTGTTCGAGGGCGCCCGACTCGCGCAGGTCGGACAGCTGCGGTTTGTGATCGCTGCGCGTCTCGGTGGCGCGGCTCAGCTGCGACAGCGCGATGATCGGAATGTTCAGTTCCTTGGCCAGAATCTTGATCGACCGCGAGATCGACGCCAGCTCCTGCTGGCGGTTGTCGAAGCGGCCGCGACCCTGCATGAGCTGCAGGTAGTCGATGACCAGCATGTCGAGGCCGTGTTCGGCCATCAGACGGCGCGCCTTCGCGCGCATCTCGAGCACGCCAATCGACGGTGTATCGTCGATGAACACCTTGGCGTCGTGCATGCGGGCAAACGCGCCGTTGAGCCGCTCGTAGTCGGCCTCGCCGAGGAACCCGCCGCGGAACCGGTGCGCATCCACGCGCGCCTCGGAGGTGAGCAGGCGCAGGAACAGCTGCTCGCGCGACATTTCCAGGCTGAAGATGCCCACGGACTTGCCCGCCTCGAGCGCGGCGTTCAGCGCCACGTTCATGACAAACGACGTCTTGCCCATCGCGGGCCGGGCCGCCACGATGATCAGGTCCGACGGCTGGAAGCCGCGCGTCATCTCGTCGAGGTCGACGAAGCCCGACGGCACGCCGGTGACCAGGCCGCGTGAATTCTGCAGCTGCTCCACCAGCGCGTAGCCGGTGTCGACCAGGTCACTGAGTTTGACGAACCCGGACCGCATCCGGCCCTCGGCGATCGAGAAGATCGTCCGCTCGGCCTCATCCAGCAGATCATCGGCGTCTTCTTCGGCGTCGTACGCGCGCGTGAGCACTTCGGTCGACGCCTGAATCAGGCGCCGCAGCGTCGACTTTTCCTTGACGATGCGCGCGTAGTATTCGACGTTGGCCGAGCGCGGGACGCCGTCGGTGAGCGCGCTGACGTAGGCGGGGCCGCCCACTTCCTCCAGCTCACCGGATCGCGTCAGCTCGTCCTTGAGGGTGACCAGATCGACCGGTTCATTCCGCTCGTTGAGGACGACCATCTTGTCCCAGATGCGCCGGTGCGCATCGCGGAAGAAGTCCTGCGAGTCGATGACCTCCGCGGCCTGGTTGAACGCCGGGTTGTTGATCAGAATCGCGCCGAGCACGCTTTTCTCGGCTTCCAGATTGTGGGGCAGCGTGCGGTCGGCCATATGGAGGAAGGGTGAGGATACCTCAGATGGCGAGGTGGCGAGGTGGCGAGGTGGCGAGATAGAGGTGGCGAGAATTACATCTCGCCACCTCGTCAACTCGTCATCTCGTCATGGTCATTCAGCCGTTGACGCCGGAGGCGCGGCGGGCGCCTGGCCGGCCGTCTGCGCCGCGACGATCTTGACGGTCACCGTGGCGGTGACGTCGCGGTGCAGTTTGATGGCCACCGGGTGTTCGCCGATGGTCTTGAGCGCGTCGGCCAGCTGGATCTTGCGGCGATCGACCGAGAGCTGGCGCGCGGCCAGGGCCTCGGCGATGTCGCTGGCCGTGACCGAGCCGTACAACACGTCGTTTTCGCCGACGCGCCGCGGAATCGACAGATCGACCGCGGCGATGGCGGCGGCCAGCGCCTCGGCGTTCTGCCGTTCGGACTGTTCCTTCGCCTCGGCCTTCTCGCGCTCGCGCTCGATCTGCCGGCGCGCTTCGTCGGTCACGCGCAGCGCCAGGCCGCGCGGCAGCAGGTAGTTGCGCGCGTAGCCGTCGGCCACCTTGACCACCTCGCCCCGGTTGCCGAGGTGTTCCACGTACTGTCTGAGAATCACTTCCGTAGCCATGGTGCCTTCTCCTTCCGCCCTAGTCGGTGACGTAGGGAATCAGCGCCAGCTGGCGGGCGCGCTTGATGGCGGTCTGCAGCGCGCGCTGGTGTTTGGCGCACGTGCCCGAGATGCGGCGCGGCTGGATCTTGCCCCGCTCCGGGATGAAGGGCGTCAGCACCTTCACGTCCTTGTACGAGATGTAGTCGGTCTTCTCGACGCAGAACTTGCAGACCCGGCGACGCCGGAAGAATCCGCCGCCGCCACCCCGGCGGCCGCCCTTCTCCTTGTCGTCCTTGCCCTTGCCGGCGCCGCGGCCGCCCGTCCGTCCGTCCTTCTCGAAGTCGCTCATCGGTCTCCCTCCCCGAACGCGTCGGCGCCGCCGTCCACGTCATCGAGTTCCGCCTTGCGGCGGCTCAGTTCCTGTTCGGTCGGCTCGGCCGGCAGCCCGCGGCGGAGGCGTCGCGCCACCGTCGCCGCCTTGCGGCGCGTCTTCGACCGTTCATCCTTGGCCAGATCCTCATCGACGCGAATCACCAGATGGCGCATGACGCCGTCGATGACGCGCAGCCGGCGGTCCAGTTCGGCGACCATCGCCGTGGGGCCGTTGATGAGTTCGAGCACGTAGACGCCTTCGCGCTGCCGCTCGATTTCATACGCCAGCCGGCGCCGGCCCCAGTTTTCGGTGCGTTCGATCGTCCCGGCGAACCGTTCGACGACGGTGGCGACCTGCTGATGCAGCTCGGCCAGCGCCTCTTCGGTGGCGTCGGGACTCGCGATGTAGACGAGTTCGTACTGTCGATGGATGCTCATGTGCCTCCTTGTGGACAACTCCCGGACCCCACCATGGGATCCGTGCAGGCTGCTTCATCCGAAGCAGCAAGGAGCATTTCCGTGCCTGTTCAGTTGTACGCGTTCATCACGCGTGCCGTGTCCTCCGCGATCCACATCTCGATCGCCTCGGCCGCCCGGGTTACGGCCTCGTGCATCCCGGGCATTTCCTCCGGCGTGAATCGGGACAACACATGGTCGGCCAGATCCCGCTCGGACTCCCCTCGCCCGACGCCAATGCGCAGCCGGGCATAGTCCATGGTCCCCAGGTGGGCTTCGACGGACTTCAGTCCGTTGTTGCCGCCCGACGACCCCGACGGACGCGCGCGCAGCGTGCCCACCGGCAGATTGACGTCGTCACACACGATGAGGACGTCGGCGAGGTCGACCTTGTAAAACGCCATCGTGGCGCTCACGGCCTCCCCGCTCAAGTTCATGAAGGTCTGGGGCTTGACCAGCAGCACCCGCCCTTCAGGACGCCGCCAGTCGGCGACCTCCGCATTCCGCCACGGTGACCAGGTCAGCGCGTGCCGGCGCGCGACCAGATCCACCACCTCGAACCCGACATTGTGCCGGGTGCCCTCATACCGCCGCCCGGGATTCCCCAGGCCCACGATGAGGCTTACCGCACCACGCACTCAGCACCCCGGACGCCGCACTCCGCACTGCGCACCGCGCACTGCGCACTGCAAGTTACTTCTCTTCCTTGTCCGTCTTGCCCTTCTTCATGACTTCGGGCTCGGCGGCAGCCGCGGGCGCGGCGGCGGCCTCGGCCGGCGTCGCTTCCGCTTCGGCGCGCGGCGCCACGATGTGGACGATCAGGTTCTCCGGCTCGCTGACGGCCTTCCACTTGCCGTCCGACACCAGGTCCTTCACGCGCACGCCCTGGGCAATCATCAGTTCGGAGACGTCCACCGTGATGTGCTCCGGAATGTCGCCCGGCAGGCACTCCACTTCGACGTCGCGATGCACGAAGTCGAGCGTGCCGCCCTGCTGCTTGACACCCTTGGCTTCGCCGGTGAGGTGGACGGGCACGGTCACGCGAATGACCTTGTCCATCGCCACGCGGTAGAAGTCGGCGTGCAGCAGCCGGTGGGTGACCGGGTCAATCTGGTATTCCTTGACCAGGACCTTGGTGGCCGTCCCGTCAATCTTCAGCGAAATGAGCGAGTTGACGCCCGATTCCGAGTGGAGAATGCGGCTCAGTTCCTTCGGATCGACCGACACCGACTCGGCCGCGCCCTTGTCGCCGCCGTACAACACCGCGGGAATCTTGCCGGCCTGCCGCGTTCGCACGGCTTCGTTCTTGCCAAACGTCTCGCGGCGCACCGCGTCGAGTACTGCTTCCATGATCGTCTCTCCAGTTACACGAACAATTTGGAGACCGAGGTCTCCTCGTGGATGCTGCGGATGGCCTGCGCCAGCAGGCGCGCCACCGACAACACCACAATCTTGCTGCACGCGGCCTTGGCCGGCGGGAGCGGCACCGTATTGGTGACGATCAGCCGGTCGATGGGCGCCGCCTCGATCCGCTCGATGGCCGGCCCCGACAACACCCCGTGCACCGCGCAGGCCAGCACGCGGCTGGCGCCGTTGTCGCGCAGCGCCTGCGCCGCCTTCTGCATGGTCCCGGCCGTGTCGATGATGTCGTCCGAGATCACGCAGACCCGGCCCTGGACATCCCCGATCACGTTCATCACCTCGGCCGCGCCCGTCTCGCCGCGCCGCTTGTCGATGATGGCCAGTTCCGCGTCGAGGCGCTTGGCATACGCCCGCGCGCGTTCGGCGCCGCCGGCATCGGGCGACACGATGGTGATGGGCCCGAAGTTCTGCCGCGCCAGGTATTCGATGATCGCGGGGGCCGCAAACAGGTGGTCCACCGGGATGTCAAAGAACCCCTGAATCTGCGCCTTGTGCAGATCCATCGTCAACACCCGATTCGCGCCGGCGGCGTGAATCAGGTTCGCCACCAGCTTGGCCGAAATCGGCACGCGGGGCTTGTCCTTGCGATCCTGCCGCGCGTAGCCGTAATACGGAATCACGGCCGTGATGCGTGAGGCCGACGACCGGCGAAACGCATCAATCATCACGCACAACTCGACGAGGTGTTCATCCACCGGCGTCGAGGTCGGCTGCAGCACGAACACGTCCGTGCCGCGGATGTTCTCGTCGATCTGGAACGACACTTCCGAATCGGGGAACCGATGCAGCCGCGCCGACCCCAACGGGATGTCGAGCTGCTCGGCGATCTCCCTGGCCAGCGCCGGATGGGCGCTTCCCGAGAACAACTTCAACTGCCCGTGACTCATGCCGGTTCCAGATGTGTCGCCGCGAAGGTGGTTGGGGCGGAAGGATTCGAACCTTCGAATACGGGTTCCAAAGACCCGCGCCTTACC
>CAYYFE010000065.1:0-17430 GCA_964471115.1 uncultured Solibacteraceae bacterium | reverse complement strand
CAATCGGGTAGACCGGCGCCTCGGGGAACGCGGGCGCGCCGAGGCGGTTGCGCTGGCTGAAGAGCAGCGGCCAGCTTTCGCCGGGGCACACCAGGCAGTAGCCCGTGGTGGCGTTGCGGTTGGCGTTGGTCGTGCCGCCGGGGTTGCTGCCGGCGTTCACCGTGAAGCGGTCGAACCGCTCCTGGTTGTAGGTCAGCGAGTAGCCGCCGCGGATGGTGGCCTGCTCGGGGCTGCCGAGGATCGTCCGCAGCCAGCCCTCCTGCACGTTCGGCCGCCACGCGAACCCGATGTTGTAGCCGATGTTCGCGTAGTTGATGTTGTAGGCCTTCATGCCCGGCTCAAACGGGTAGTACTGCGGCTGGGCCTTGCCCGACACCGTGCCCGGCTGGAACAGGTTGCACGCGCGGCCGTCCGGCCCCGCGCCGATGCCCGAGATGCCGCACAGGTCCTCGAGTTTGATGGTCGAGAACGTGGGCGTCACCGGCGTGAAGGGCAGCTGCACGTCCCACCGCACGCCCGCGTTGAGCGTGAAGGTCGGCGTCACGCGCCACGAGTCCGACGCGTACATCGCGAAGGAGAACTGCTTCGCCTTCTGCGTCAGGTCGCCGAGGTACACGTACTTGCCCGTCGCCGCGTCGAGGCGCGCCGTGCCGTTGATCGACGTCACGCGGCCCGTCAGCAGGGCGTACAGGTTGCGCGCCGAGGTCAGGTTGGCCGCCGAGGCGCCGGGGAAGTTCGTGGTGTTGAAGATCGCCGCGGCCGGGTCGTTCGTCGTGTCGAAGCCCAGGTTGACCGTCGGCGCCGAGTTGTAGCCGTTCTGCCGGTTGTGCACGCCCGAGAACGATCCGCCGAACGTCAGGCTGTGCGCGCCCTTGAGCCAGCTCAGTTCGTTGCTGACGCTCCAGGTCGTCGTGTTGCGCGGCGCCGAGTCGGTGCGCGTCGTCGCGCTGGTGATCGTGCTGCCGTCGATGGCCGGGAACGACAGCGCGTACCCGCCCTGGTCCTCGAAGTGGGCCGGGGTGATGTTGGCGAAGAAGTCGTTCGGCGACCACTGCCAGCCGCCCGTGAACTGGTTGACCATGTTCTGCGACAACGTCGACCGCAGACTGATCGACCCGGTGGTGCGGTACGAGTTCTGCGTGCCGTAGTTCAGGAAGCCCGGGAACCGCGACTCCGAGTTGTTGAGCAGGTCGGTCGTGCTGGTGAACCGCTGCCAGTAGTACGTCGCCTTCAGCCGGTGGTTGTCGCTGAAGTTGTAGTCGATGCTGGCCGTCGGCGCGTACTGGTTGCCCTTGGCTTCCGCCTGGTACACCCACTGGTTGAAGTTGGCCGACGCCGTCTCGTTGATCGTGCCCTGCGACGTGGTCACGTCCTTGATCCGGTTGAGGATCGACAGCACCGTGGGATCAATCGTGGACGTCTGCCCGGCGGCCGCCGCCAGCGCCAGGACGTTGCGCGTCGTGGTGCCGTAGGTGAAGTTGCCCGCCATCGCCGAGTCGCGCAGGATCACGCGGGTCCGCGTGGCCGACGACGGCTGGTAGAGGTGTTCGAAGTTGAGGAAGAAAAACGCCTTGCCGCGGCCGTCGAAGCCCGGCAGCACGATCGGACCGCCCGCGCGGCCGCCGTACTGATGCACCTTCACCTGGTTCTTGTCGAGGTTGTTGATCTCGTTGAAGAAGGTGTTGGTGTTGAACTTCGGATCGCGCCAGTAGTGGTAGACGCTCGACTCGAACTGGTTCGAGCCCGAGCGCGTGCGGAACGCGATCTGCACCGACCCGGCGCCCGCCGACACGCCCGGCGTCGCGCCCGTGACGGTGACTTCCTCCACCGCGTCCATGCGGGGGGTGACCATCGAGAAGAAGCCGTCGGTCGACTGCAGCATGTTGCCCGCGCCGACGCCGTCAATCGTGATGTTCACCGTGTTGTTCGGCAGCCCGTTGATGAGCGCCGCGCGCGGTCCACCCGTCGTCGATACGCCCGGCAGCATCGCCACCGAATACAGCGCGTTGCGCGAGACGAGCGGCAGCTCCGACAGCTGCTCGGTCGACAGCGTCGTGGTGACCGCGGTCGTCTGCGTCTGGACCAGTTCGGCGCCGGCCTTGACCTCGACCGTCTCGGTCAGGGCGCCGATTTCGAGCTTCGCCGTCACGGAAGCCGCGCTGGCCGTGACCAGGCGGACGTCGTTGGCGACGAAGGTCTTGAACCCGGTCAGCGACACCGTGACGGTGTAGGTGCCGGGCGTCAGGCCAGGGAACGAAAACTGGCCGGTGGAGTTGCTCACCGCTTCAATCACAACGCCGGTGGCGTTGTTCTTCACGACGACGGTGGCGCCGGGAATGGCGCCGCCATCGGTATCAACGACCACGCCCGACAGCGTCGAGGTGGCGGTGCCCTGCGCCAGCGCCGGAGCGCTGAAGCCGGACACCACGAGGAGTGCGGACAGGAATAGACGAACCACACGAACGGACATTGTTTACTTCATCCTCCAAACGTTCCGGAGGGCATTCGTCCCACGATGCCTGATAGGAGACACCGTGTCGCGAAACCGGAACATCCCAATGTAAAGCGTGTAAACAAAGCCCGTCAATCGGGGGAGTATGCGGAACCGGACACCCGGGCGGAATCCAAAAAAAATCCCCCGAACGGCGGAGCCGTTCGGGGGCGTGTGGACCGGGTCGCCGGGGCGTCAGCCCCGGCGGGGACTTACCAGTTGATGCGCCAGACGAGCTGGCCGATGCGCCCGCCGGGATCACCCGTCGTGTTGATGTCGGTGTAGGCCGACGTCACGCGGAAGATATCGGCGTCATCACCGGGGTTGAGCTGGTGGTTGAAGTTGACGTTGTTGAAGGCGTTCATCACCTCGAACATCACTTCCAGGTTGGCGCGGCCGAACAGCGGGAACGCCTTCTTGACGCGCAGGTCGACGCGCGTGAAGAGCGGGCCGTTCAGGTTGATGTCCGGCGCGCCGCAGTCGCCGCGGTAGAACGCGATGCAGCCGTCGCCATCCGAGGGCCGGATGTAGCGGCCGGTCGGCACGCCCAGGTCGCTGTACCCGGTCGCGCTGGTCGCGTCGGTGTTGTACGCGCGGCGCGTGTTGTCGATGATGTCCTGCGGCATGCTGTAGACGCCGAGCAGGGCGCCGCTGTCATCGCGGAAGATGCGGATCTTGAACTCCTTGCTGAGTTCCTCCGCGGTCATGCCCACGAGTTTCGCGTTGGTGATGCGGTACCGCTGGGTCTGGACCCGGGCGTTGCCCGAGAACTCCCAGTTGCCGAGCAGGCCGTTGAGCACCGGGTGCAGGTCGCCGCCGAAGCGACGGCCGCGGCCCACCGGCAGGTCCCACGTCCACTGCCCCTTCAGTTCATGCGGCACGCCCGTGTTGTCGACCTCGAAGCGGTCGAGGCGGATCGTCTGGTTCGACGACGTCTTGCTGATGCCGTAGGTGTAGCTGGCCGAGGCCAGGAACCCGCGCGACAGACGGCGCCGCAGTTCGACCTGCAGACTGTCGTAGCGCGTGAAGTCGCGGTCGGTCACCACGTTGGTGCCGTTGGCCGAGGGGTTGAGCACGAAGAAGTTCACCGGCAGGCCGGCCGCCAGGGCGTTGGGCCGCAGCGTCGTCGTGTCGAGGGCCCCCGCCGCGCCGGTCACGTCGGGCGTCAGGTCGCTCAGCCGCGCGAGGAACGCGGAGTTGGTGTACTGGCTCGCCGTGTACCGCGCCGGGTTGGTGACGTCGGCGCCCGAGCGGCCGCTCAGGTACGCCTGGTGAATCGGCAGCGGCGAGGTGCCGGCAACGCCCGTGTAGGCGAACGTGGCGCCGCGGCCCGCCGCGAGGTTGGCCTTCAGGTTGGCCTGCGCCAGCTTGAACTCGTCGACGAAGCCGTTCTCGAAGATCGTGCGTTCGTTCCAGTTCTCCTCGGCCCAGCGGTAGAGGCTCTTGTTGCCGACGTACCGCACTTCCACGGCCGTGTCGGCGCCCAGCGAGCGCTGGAAGCCGACCGAGTAGGAATGCACGCGGGGCGTCTTCAACTCGGGCTGGAAGATCTGGATGGCCTGCGCCGTGGTGGCCGCCAGCGGGTAGACCGGCGCGTCGGGGAAGGCGGGCGCGCCCAGCCGGTCACGCTGGCTGTAGAGCAACGGCCAGGATTCGCCCGTGCACACCAGGCAGAAACCCGTCGTCGCGTTCCGGTTGGCGTTGATCGTGCCGCCGGGGTTGGCGCCGACGCTGTTGATGAACCGGTCGAAGCGCTCGACGTTGTAGGTCATCGAGTAGCCGGCGCGCAGGGTGGCCGTCTCGGGGTCGCCGAGGATCGTCCGCATCCAGCCGTCCTGTACGTTCGGCCGCCACGCGAAGCCGACGTTGTAGCCGACGTCGGTCCAGTTGGTCTTGTGGGTTTTGACGCCGGGCTCGAGCAGGTAGTACTGGGGCTGCGCCTTGCCGGTCAGCGTGCCGGGCATGAACAGGTTGCAGGCGCGGCCGCCCACGCCGTTCCCCAGACCCGAGATGCCGCACAGGTCTTCCATGGTCGACGTCGAGAACGTCGGCGTCACGGCCTGGAAGGGCAGCTGCACGTCCCAGCGCAGACCGCCGGTGACCGTGAGCGTGGGCGTCACGCGCCAGGAATCCGACGCGTAGGCGGCAAACGCGTACTGCTTGGCCTTCTGCGTCAGGTCGCCCAGGTAGACGTACTTGCCGGTCGACGCGTCCAGCCGCGCGGTCGCGTTGATCGCGCTGACCCGGCCGGTGAGCAGCGCATACAGGGCGCGGGCGTCGTTGAGCACCGCGTTGGAGGCGCCGGGGAAGTTCGTCGAATTGAACATGGCCGCCGCCGGGTCGAACGTGGTGTTGAACCCGAGGATCGGATTCGACGTGGCGTCGTAGCTGTTCGTGCGGTTGTGGACACCCGAGAAGGTGCCGCCGAACGTCAGGCTGTGCGCGCCCTTGAGCCAGCTCAGGTCGTTGCTCACGCTCCAGGTGGTCGTGTTGCGGGGCGCCGAGTTCACGCGCGTCGACGCGCTGGTCACCGCCGTGCCCGAGATGTTGGGGAACGAAATGGCGTACCCCCCCTGGTCGGCGAACATCGCCGGCGTGATGTTGGTGGCGAAGTCATTGGGCGACCACTGCCAGCCGCCCTTGAATTCGTTCACCATGTTCGTCGACAACGTCGACCGAAGACCGATGGACCCGGTCGTCCGGTACGAGTTCTGCTCGGCGTTGTTGACGAAGCCAGGGAACCGGGGCTCGCCGGCGTTGAGGAAGTCGCTGTTGTTGAGGAAGCGCTGCCAGTAGTACGTGCCGGTCAGGCGGTGGTTCTCGGTGATGTTGTAGTCGATCCGGCCCGTGGGGGCGTACTGGTTCAGCTTGCCCTGGAACTGCACGCGGTAGTCCTGCGTGTTGAGGTTCTCGGTCGGCACCAGCGCGCCGGTGGTCTGCGTGGCCGCATGGATGCGCTCCAGAATCGACGCCACGGTCGGGTCCGCCGTCGCGATCTGCCCGTTGCGCGCCGCCAGTTCGTAGAGGTTCACCGTCTGTGTGGTCGGCACGCCGCCAATCGTCCGGGTGTACTGGAACAGCCCCGCCCGGGCCGTGTCGCGCAGGACGTTGCGCGTCCGCGACACCGACGACGGCTGGTAGAAGTGCTCCATGTTCAGGAAGAAAAACGCCTTGCCGCGGCCGTTGAAGCCCGGCAGGACGAGCGGACCGCCGAGGCGGCCGCCGTACTGATGCTGCTTGACCGGGTTCTTCTCGAGGCCCGCTTCGGCGTCGAAGAAGTTGTTCGAGTTGAACCGCGGGTCGCGCCAGTAGTGGTACAGGCTGCCTTCGTACTGGTTCGAGCCCGACCGCGTGACGAACGCGATCTGCGTGGAGCCGGCGCCGGCGCCGACGCCCGGCACCGCGCCGGTGACCGTGATTTCCTCGACCGCGTCCATGCGCGGCGTGACCATCGAGAAGAAGCCGTCGGTCGACTGCAGCATGTTGCCCGTGCCCACGCCGTCCACGGTGATGTTGACCGTGTTGTTCGGCAGGCCGTTGATCAGGGCCGCGCGCGGCCCGCCCGTCGTCGACACGCCGGGCAGCATCGCGACCGAGTACAGCGCGTTGCGCGAGATGAGCGGCAGCTCCGACAGCTGCTCGGTCGACAGCGTCGTCGTGACGGCCGGCGACTGCGTCTGCACCAGTTCCGTGCTCGCCTTGACCTCGACGGTCTCCGACAGCGCACCGATTTCCAGTCGCGCCGTGACGTTGCCCGGCCGCGCGGCCAGCAGGCGGACGTCATTGGCGATAAACGTCTTGAACCCGGTCAGCGACACCGTGACGGTGTACGTGCCGGCATCCAGGCCGGGGAACGAGAACTGGCCCTGGGCGTTGCTGACCGCCTCGACGGCCACCCCCGTGGCGTTGTTCTTGACGACGACGGTCGCGCCCGGAATGGCGCCGCCGTCCGTATCCACCACCACGCCGGACAACGACGAGGCGGACGTGCTCTGCGCGAACGCAGGGGAGCTGGCCAGCGCCAGCAGGAGCACGAAGCAGACGTACTTCACACAACGATCGAACATCGAACGAGTTGACCTCCTGCCGCGTGAACACGCGGCCCTTCCAGCCTCAGGGCGACAGGGGAGGCGGTCAACGCGATCGTGGCGAGTGCCGGATCGATCGAGACGAACTTGTGCGGATCCGATACCGTATCCTCCGCATCATGTGGCAGGACCTTCGATACGCGTTGCGCAGTCTCGCCGTGCAGCGCGGCTTTGCGGCCGTCGTCATCCTCTGTCTGGGCACCGGGATTGGCGTCAACGCCACGATCTTCTCCGTGGTGGACGGCGTGTTGATTCAGCCGTTCCCGTACCACGAGCCCGATCACATCGCGTCGCTCCGGATGACTCACCCTGAGTCAGGTGTCCGCTTCGGCTACACCTCGTATCCGGATTTCGTCGATCTGCGCGACGCCACGTCGCGGTTCACCGCGCTCGCCGCGACGACGGGGCGCAACGTGACGTTGTCCGACTCCGGTGAACCCGAACGGTATCGGGCGGGCGCGATTTCGTGGACGCTGTTCCCGCTGCTCGGCATTGCGCCCGCGGTCGGCCGGGGATTCAGCGCGCAGGACGATCAACCGGGCGCGGCCGGCGTCCTGCTGCTCAGCGACGACGTGTGGCAGTTGCGGTATCAGCGCGACCCGTCGGTCATCGGCCGCCGGGTGCTCGTCAACGGGCAGCCGCACGAAATCGTGGGCGTCATGCCGCCGCACTTCAAGTTCCCGGACATCCGGCAGGTGTGGGTGCCGATGACGCCGCTCCTGCATCGCGATCCGCGCGACGCCCGCCGGCTGCAGGTGTTCGGCCGCCTGGCGCCCGGCGCGACACTCGCGCAGGCCCGCGAGGAGATGGCGTCCCTCACCAGGCGGCTTGCGGAGCAATATCCCGACACCAACCGGGGGTGGGTCGCGGAGACGGACGATCTGCGATCGGACTTCATTCCCGAGGACGTGTCGCTGGTGCTGTGGCTGATGATGGGCGCGGCCACGCTGGTGCTGGCGATTGCGTGCTCCAACGCCGCCAACCTGCTGCTGGCGCGGGCCACGGTGCGCCGGCGGGAAATCTCCGTCCGTGCGGCCCTGGGCGCCGGTCGCGCGCGCATCGTGCGGCAGCTGCTCACCGAAAGCGCGGTGTTCGGGCTGCTGAGTGTGCCGCTCGGCCTGGTCATCGCGTATGCGGGGACCCAGTGGTTGTCCGCCTCCATGCCGCCCGACCAGGTGCCGTATTACATCGCCTGGCGCATCGACTGGCGGTCCATCGTGTATGCGGTGGTCATCGCCGTCGGCACGGCGGTGGTGTTCGGCCTCGTGCCGGCGTGGCACGCAACCCGCGGCACCCTGCACGATGAACTGAAGGAGGGGACCCGGGGCAACAGCGGGGTGCGGTCGCTGGCGCGCAACACGCTGGTCATTGCGCAGGTGAGCCTGGCGGTGGTGTCGCTGGTGGGGGCGGCACTGTTCGTGCGGACGTTCGTGAACCTCGACGACTACGACGTCGGGTTCGACGTGGCGCCGCTGGCGACGGCGCGCGTCTTCCTGCCGACCGGGATGTTCGGGGATGGACCGGCGCGGGCGCGCGGCGTGCGCGATCTGGTCGAGCGGCTCGAGCGCCTCCCGGGCGTCCAGAGCGTCGTCGCGTCGAACCTGGTGCCGCTCGACGGGGGCGGCGGCGAGGGATCCCTGCAGATCGACGGCGTGGTGTTCGAGCCGGGCCGGGAGCCCGGCGCGGCGTTCGTCGGCGTGACGCCGGGGCTGGTGCGGACGCTGGGGCTCACCGTGCTCACCGGGGAGGACTTCACGGCGGCGCAAGGCTGGTCGGATCAGGCGGTGGCGCTCGTCAACCGGACGCTGGTCGAGCGGCATCTCGGCGAGGCGTCTCCGCTGGGCCGCCGGGTGCGCGTGCGCGAGAACGGCGCCGAGCCCGCCTGGTTCACCATCATCGGGGTCGTCGACGATTTCAAGCACGATGACATCGATCCGGACGACGAGCCCTTTCCGGCGGTGTACGTGCCGCATGCCTGGCAACCGACGGAGAACACCGGGCTCATCCTGCGCGTCGACGGCGACCCGTCAGGCGTGTATGCGGCGGTGCGCCGCGAGGTGCGCGCGGCCATGCCGCAGGCGCCGCTGTTCGCCGTGCGCACCATGGACGAGTGGCGCCGCCTCAGTTTCTGGGAGTTCGCGATCTTCGGCTGGGTGTTCGGCGTCATCGGCGCCGTCGCGCTGGTGCTGGCGGCCGTCGGGGTCTTCGCGGTGCTCTCGTATTCGGTCTCGCAGCGCACGCGTGAAATCGGCGTGCGCATGGCGCTGGGCGCCAGCGAGGCCAGCGTCCGCGCCCTCGTGCTGCGCCAGGGCCTGGCGCTGGCCGCCGGCGGCGTGGTCCTCGGCCTGCTCCTGGCCGCCGTCCTCACCCGCAACGCGACATCACTTCTCTACAACGTCACGCCGACCGACCCGCTCAGCTACATCCTCGTGACGCTGTTCCTCGCGGCCGTCGCAATCGTCGCCAGCTGGGTACCCGCCCGCCGCGCCATGCGCATTCCACCTACCGAAGCACTCAGAGAATGACGAGGTGATGAGGTGGCGAGATGGCGAGATGGCGAGGTGGCGAGATGGCGAGGTGCACGTAGCGCGGCCGGCTCTGGCGGCCGCGGTTCGTTGACGAGGTGGCGAGGTGCACGTAGCGCGGCCGGCTCTGGCGGCCGCGGCTCGTTGGCGAGATGGCGAGGTGGCGAGGTGGCGAGATGGCGGATTCTGCGATCGAGGATCGAAGAATTTTCCACCTGGTACATGAACTCGCCGGTCTTCCGGGCTATCCGGGCGGCATGGGCCTTGCCTTCCTCAGCGCATGGCGCGAAGCGACAGAGATGAGCTGGAAGCCCGTACACGACAGTTTGCGATCGACGTGACCCTGTTCTGCCGACTGGCTGCCAGGCAGCGGCATTTGTGGTCTGCCTGCAGCCAGCTCACGGATGCCGCAGGCAGCGTCGCGGCCAACCACCGGGCGATGGGCCGCGCGCGGTCAAGCAGGGAATTCGCCGCAAAACTGAAGACGGTACACGAGGAATCCGACGAAGCCGCCCATTGGCTCGACGTGATTCACGCGACGAACCGCGAGGCGGAGGTTGCCGCCGAATTGCCTCGGCTGCTCACAGAATCGAGGCGCCTGCGCAACCTGTTCGGAAAGGCGTGGGCAACCACCCGCCGCAAATTCCCACCGGGCTGAATCGCAACCTCGCCATCTCGTCACCTCGTCATCTCGTCAACGGGTCGCGGCCGAGAGAGCCGGCCGCGCTACGTGCGCCTCGCCACCTCGCCACCTCGCCATCTCGCCATCTCGCCACCTCGCCACCTCGCCACCCAGTACTAGTCCCTGAGCGCAACCATAGGGTCCACGCGCGTGGCGCGGAGGGCGGGCACCAGGCACGCGACGATGGCGGTCGTGAGGATGAGGCCGGTGACGATGGCGAGCGTGACCGGATCGGTGGGGGAGATGCCGAAGAGCAGGTGCTCGAGACGGCGGCCCGCCACGAGCGCGCCGGCGCCGCCGAGCAGCAGGCCCACGCCGGTGAGGGCGAGGCCCTGGCGCAGCACCATCCAGAGCACCTGACTCCGCGGCGCGCCCAGCGCCATGCGGATGCCGATCTCCTGCTGCCGTTCGGTGACGAGGTAGGAAAGAATGCCGTACGTCCCGATGGCCGCCAGCGCGAGCGCGAGCGCGGCGAAGACGCCCAGCAGCCACGTGATGAATTTTGGCCGCGAGACCGACGTGCCGAACACATCATCCATGGTCTGCAGACGGACGATGGGGAGTGTGGCGTCGAGATCGCGGACGGCCGCGCGAATCTCCGGCGCGATGGCCTCCAGCGGCCGCTGCGATCGGATGACGAGGTTCATCGACGTCGGCGCGAACTGCACGATGCGCGGGCCCTGTTCGGCCAGCAGATACAGTTCGGTTCCCGTCGGTTTGTCCACCCCGCCCTGCTTGACGTCCTTGACGACGCCCACGATGGTGAACCACGGCAGCGAGGCAAACGGTCCGAAGCCGGGTTTGAGCCGCTGCCCGATGGGGCTGCGGTCGGTGAAGAAACGGCGCGCCAGCGCCTCGTTGACCAGCACCACCGGTCCGCCGCCGACGTCGGCCGGCTCGAACGCGCGGCCCTCGACGACGGGGATGCCCATGGCCTCGACGTAGCCCTGCGTGACGGTCTGGTAGTAGTCGACGTTTTCGGGCGGCGGCAGGCCCGGGGTCGTGGGGTCCACGCCCATGGGCGGCGGCGTGATGTGTTCGAAGTCGGTGTCGTTGGCGTTGACCTGGCGATTGGGCGGCAGGCCGGTCATTGCGGTGACGGCCTGCACACCGGGCAGGGCGCGCAGGCGGGTCTGCAGGTCGTCAAAGAACGTGACCCGCCGGGGCGGCGGATACGCGCCGCCGGGCAGGACGAGACCAAACGTCACCAGTTGCGCGCGATCGAAGCCGGCGTCCACCTTGAGCAGGTTGACGAACGATCGCACCAGCAGCGATGCGCCAACCACCAGCACCACCGCCAGCGTGACCTCCGAGACGACCAGCGCGCCGCGCAGGCGCCGGCGCAGGGCGCCGGTGGTCGTGCCGCGCCCGCCGTCCCGCAGCGCCATCGTCAACTTCTGCGAGAGGTGCAGCAGGGGCGCCATGCCGAAGACCACACCCGTCAGCATGGCGACACCCAGCGTGAAGAGCAGCACGGTGGCATCCAGGGACACTTCCGCCGACCGGGGAATGGCGTCGGGGTTGATCGCCAGCATGGCCTTCAGCCCGAAGTAGGCGAGGCCGGTGCCGACGATCGCCGCGAGGGTGGCCAGCAGGACGCCTTCGGTGACGAACTGGCGGAGCAGACGGCGCCGGCCCGCGCCCAGCGCCGTGCGCACCGCGAACTCGCGCTGGCGCGTTTCCGCACGCGCGAGCAGCAGGTTCGCGAGATTGGCGCAGGCGATGAGCAACACGAAGACGACCGCGCCCTGCAGGACGAGCAGCGGGGTCTTGATCGACCCGATGATGTCGTCCTTGAGCGGATCCAGTCGAAGCTGATGGTTTGGCTCACTGGGGACGTGTCCCTGCGGCACCATCTCGCGCCACTGCGCCACCAGGCGTTTGGTGTCGGCCTGCGCCTGCGAGAACGAGACGTCGTCCTTCAGGCGCCCGACCAGATAGAGAAAGTGGCCGCCGCGCGACGTGGGAAAGGTGGCGGGGTCGATCGTGAGCGGCTGCCACAGTTCCACCTTCTGATCGTGGACGTCGTAGCCGCGCGGCATCACCCCGACGATTTCGGTCGACACCGTGTTGATCGGGACCATGCGGCCGACGATGCCCGGGTCGCCGCCATAGGCGCGTTGCCACAACTCCCACGAGAGAATCGCGACCGGCGCGGCGCCGGGCGCCGAATCCTTCTCCTCGAACCATCGGCCCGTGACCGCGCCCACACCGAGCGTCGGCATCAGGCCCGGCGTCACCACGGCGCGCACCGGGCGGCTGGGCGGGTCGGTGCCGAGATTGACGGCGCCGACGTTGTACGCGCCGACCGACGCAAACGCCTGGTTGTGCTGGCTGAACTCCACGAACTCCGGCAGCGACATCCAGAACTGGTCAAACCCCAGCGTCGGGAACTGCGTGGTGATGAACACCAGGCGATCCGACTTCGGGTAGTCGAGCGGGCGCAGCAACACACCGTTGACCACCGAGAAGATCGCAGTGTTGGCGCCGATGCCCAGCGCCAGCGTCAGGATGGTGAGCACGGCAAACGCCGGCGCCCGGCGCAGCGTGCGAAACGAGAAGCGGAGGTCGTTGACGAGTGTGTCCATATATGTGGCTGTGCCAGTCGTGCCAGCCCCATTAGACGGACGCCGTCGGGCTTTCGTTTGTGGGCCGCGGCGGTTTGTTCAGGTTCGGTCAGGTATCATCGACGGATGGATACCGTCAGGAGTGTCGGCCTGCGAGCGGTGGTCGGCGTCATGTTCGTCGCCCTCGCCCTGACCAGCCTGCCATCGTCGGCCGTGGCGCAAACCGCGGGTCAGGCGCCCGGCCGGCTGCGGGTCTACCTCGACTGTTTTCAGTGTTTCGCGGAGTACCTGCGCGACCAGATCAACTGGGTGGACTTCGTCCGGCAGCCGCAGGATGCCGATGTCGTGCTGCTGTCGAGCACACGCGAGACCGGGGGCGGCGGCACGGAATACCTGCTGCGGTTTGTCGGCAGCGGGCGCTTCAAGGGCACCGACAAGGAGCTGCGGGCGGTGTCGATGACCGGCGATCCGGAGGATGTGCGGCGCGGCGGCGTGCTCGACGCGGTGATGGTGGGGCTGCTCAGCTACATGGCGATGGACGGCCTGCCCGAAGGGTTCGATCTGTCGGTGCGCCCGCGCACGGCCACGGCCACCGGCGCGCCGCCGGCGCGTGACCCGTGGAACCTGTGGGTGTTCAGCGTGCGTGGAAACGTGTCGCTCGAGGCCGAGGAATCCACCCGCGAGTTCCGCTGGTCGGGGAACGTGTCGGCCGACCGCGTCACCGACCGCTGGAAGATCGCGTTTGGCGCCAACATCAACGAAACCACGGAACGATTCGATCTGGATGACGATGAGCCGTTCGAAGTGACGCGCGGCAACCGGGAAGTGGACGGGTTCGTGGCGCGCAGCCTTGGGCCGCACTGGTCGTTCGGCGTCGACGCCGGCGTGAACGCCTCGGACTTCGGCAACACGGAACTGTCGGCGCGGTTTGCGCCGGCCGTCGAGTACAGCATTTTTCCGTATCAGGAATACGCATCGCGGCAGTTGCTCGTGCAGTACGAAGCCGGCATTCAGTACGCGCGCTACAAGGAAATCACGGTCTTCGACAAGACGCGCGAGACGCTCTGGGGCCACGAGTTGTCGATGTCGTTCGACTCGCGGCAGCCCTGGGGATCGGTGGAGCTTGGCGCGGAGTGGTCGCAGTATTTCCACGACTTCTCGTTGTACCGCCTCGAGGTGGACGGCGAGGTGGACTTCCGCATCACGCGCGGCCTGTCGCTCAGTGTGGACGGCGGTGCGTCACGCATCCGCGACCAGATTTCGTTGCCGCGCCGAGGCGCCACGCCTGAAGAAGTACTGTTGCGCCTCCGCCAGCTGCAGAGCGGCTACGAGGTCCGGTTTTCGGTGGGGCTGACCTACAGCTTCGGATCGCTGTTCAACAACGTCGTGAATCCGAGATTCGGCGGGCGCTAAGGCGCACCGGACGCGGCCCGGTTCGGCTACAGTCTGCGCATGACCTTCCGAATCAGCGTGGCCCTGGGTCTGGTGCTGGCCGCGGCGGCCGGCTTGGCAGCGCGAAGCCGGCAGGCACCAGCGCAGCCGTTTGACCTTCTCATCCTGAACGGGCGTGTGCTCGACGGCAGCGGTAATCCCTGGCGGTACGAGGATCTCGGGATCCGCGGGGACCGCATCGTGGCGATGGGGCGGCTGTCCGGCCGCGCGGCCACGCGCATCCTGGATGCGAAGGGCCTGACGGTGGCGCCCGGTTTCATCGACGCGCACTCGCATGCGGCCGGGTCGCTGGCCCGGGAGACACTGCGCGGCGGGGTCGGCCTGCTGGCGCAGGGAGTGACAACGGTCGTGGTCAATCCCGACGGCGGCGGGCCGGTGGACATCGCCGCGCAGCGGCGGACGCTCGAGGCGGGCGGCATCGGCGTCAACGTCGCGTTGCTCATCGGCCACGGCAGCGTGCGGGGCGCGGTGATGGGCAGCGCGCGCCGCGCGCCGACCGCGGAAGAGTCGGACAAGATGGCCGAACTGGTGCGCGCGGCTGTCGCTGAAGGCGCCCTTGGCCTGTCGAGTGGCCTGTTCTACGAGCCGGGCCGCAACGCGGCGCTCGAGGAAGTCATCGCGCTGGCGAAAGTCGCGGGCGGTGTCTACACCAGTCACATTCGTGACGAGGGCAACTACGACACGGGCGTCGTGGCGTCCGTCCGCGAGGTGATTCGGGTGGCGGAAGGGGCGGGCGTCCGCGGTGTGGTGACACACATCAAGGCGCTGGGACCCGACTCCTGGGGGCTGTCGAAGACGATCATCGACGACATCGAGGCCGCTCGCGCGCGCGGGGTCGAGGTGTGGGCCGACCAGTACCCCTACGAGGCGTCGTCAACCAGCCTCGGCGCGGCGGTGTTGCCCGGCCCGTCAGGGCCCGACGCGATCAAGCCGCGCCTGGCGGAACCGTACTCGAAGGACCAGCTGCTCAAGGAAGTGACCGAGAACATCCGGCGCCGCGGCGGACCGGCCTCGATCGTGATCGCGTCAGGCCGCGGCGCGCCGGGTCTGGCCGGCCAGCACCTCGAACAGATCGCCGCGTCGCGCGGGGTCACGCCCGCTGAAGCGGCCGTCGACATCCTGCTTGGCGGCGGTGCCTCGATCGTGTCGTTCAACATGTCCGAACAGGACATCGCCGCGTTCATGCAGCGGCCGTGGACGATGACGTCGTCGGATGGGGACCTGTCGCTGCCCGGGCCGTCGCGGCCGCATCCGCGCGGTCATGGCGCGTTCGCGCGCAAGCTGGCGGTGTACGTGCGCGAGCGCGGCGTCGTCACGCTCGAGGACGCCGTGCGCGCGGCGACGTCGGCGCCCGCGCAGGTCTTCGGACTGAAGGATCGCGGTCTGCTGCGTGAGGGCGCGTTTGCCGACTTGATCGTCTTCGATCCGGCCGCCGTGAAGGACCAGGCGACCTACCAGGATCCCCACCAACACGCCACCGGCATGCGATGGGTGCTGGTCAACGGACGCCTCGCGCTGGACGAGCGGGAAGCGACCGGGGTGCTGGCGGGGGTGGTGCTGAGGAAATGACGTCGGGTGGCTTTTTCGACCTAGAAATCGCAAGAACAGGCCTGTTGTCGCTAATCAGGACTCGAAAAAGCCACCCGACGTCTTTTTCCACCGCGCCAGGTACTGCTTCATCCGCAGTTTGCGCACGGTGTTTTCCGAGCTCATGTATCTGATCGTGCCGAAGATGGGGCGTTCGGGCGCCCACGGGCGGTCGTAGCGGCCGAGGGTCCAGCAGTAGCCGGTGTAGGAGTTCGGGTTGCGGCCGTCGAGCGCCAGCCGGTTCATGACGTCGATCATCGTGTCGAGCGCCTCGTCGGGCGTCGCGGACCACTCGAGGATCTTCTTGCCCCACACCATGCGCATGTAGTTGTGACAGGTGCCGGTGGCGGCCAGTTGCCGCTGGGCCGCGTTCCACACCGGGTCGTGTGTCTCGGCCTCCAGGAACTGCGCGCGGGTGTAGACGTACGGGCGGGGGTCGGCGGCGTGGCGGTCGAGCGTGGCGCGCGCCCAGGGCGGCAGGGAGTCGAACTGGTCGTAGTCGTCCGGCTGCAGCGCGCACATGTTGTAGCCCAGCTCGCGCCACGTCACGAGTTGATCGAGGAACGCTTCCGCATTCGCCGACGCGCCCCACCATCCCTCGCGTTGTCCGCGGCGTCCGGCGCCCAGCTTCCGGCTCGTCCATCGCTCCGCCGTCATCACCGCGGCGAACACTTCATGCGCGCCGATGTGTCCAAAGTGCAGGTACGCCGACAGCCCGCTCGTGACCTCTTCATCGGGATGTGAATGATCGTCGACGTATCGCGACAGTCGCTGGTCGATGAACCGCGCGAGCGCCGCCTCGGCCGCCCCGCGTCCGCCCCGTGTGTCGACCGGGGCCACCGAGTGATCGATCGGCAGCGACGCGAGCAGTGACGCGGGCGCACGCAGTGTGTCGACGGGCGTTGCGGGCCAGCGCGCCGCCACCGCCGACGGGATCGTCGCGCGCGGCAGACCGGTCAGCTTGATCGGCTCCACCCAGTGGGCCAGCGCGTCACGGAACGCGCCCTGCAAGTACGACCGGAACGAAAACGCCGTCAAGAAGACCTTGTCCGTGCCACGCATGGGCAGCAGCCCATTGGCGTCGACGGCTTCAAGGCGTGCGTCAATCGACCGGCCGGCGGCCTCGATCATGTGCGGGATGAAAAATGACGGGAAGTCGTCGGTGACCACCACGCACGCGTCGGCCGCAAGCGCCGCCAACAGTCCCTTGCCGGCGCCGAGCGCGGGCTCGACGTACGGGTGATACGCCACCGGCGTCGGCGCCAGCGCCGCCGCGTGGTCGGCCATGCCGTCGATCACGAAGTGGTGCAGGCGATCGCTGGCCCAGGGGTAGTCGCACCGCAGCGCCTCGAGAATGACCAGCGGCTTGCGCCATTCCCTCGCGCGCTCCACCGCGCGCTGCAGCGCAAAATTCGCCGACAACCGGCGCGACCCCACCATCCAGTACAGGACGTACCCGGCATCTGGGCGCTCGGGCCGGTCGTTCACCGGCCGAATCCGCACGGTGGGGACGGGCATAGGGCCAGTCTAAATGGGGAACCACGGGATTGCGAGGTGGCGAGATGGCGAGGTGGCGAAGGCCGCGATCGGATTAGACTCTTGACGGAGTTTTGACTATGAAACCGACTGTGAAAGCCGGCGTGCTGGCCGTGGTGTGTGCTGTGGCGTTGTCGACGACGTTCGAGGCCCAGGATCGGCTGGAGAAGATGCCGGGTGTGGCTGAGTTCCGGCGGGTGCAGGCCGCCACGGCGCCGGCGCAGGGCGGCGCGTTTGTGTCGGGCGCCGTCACCCCCTCGTGGACCGAGGACGGCAAGGCGTTCACCTACACACATGCGGGATCGCGGTTCCGGTTCGACCTGGCCGCCATGGCGGCGGTTAATGAGGGGCCGGCCTCCGCCGGGGCCGACGGAGGCCGGGGCGGTCGCGCGGGCGGCGCGCCGGCGGGTGGCGGCGGTCGTGGCGGTCGCGGCGGCGCGCCCGGGTTGGGCGGCTGTCCGCCCCAGCAGGTGGAGCGCGGCCGTCAGGCGGCGTGTGTCGG
>CAYYFE010000064.1:0-19040 GCA_964471115.1 uncultured Solibacteraceae bacterium | reverse complement strand
GACCGGTACGCTTCTCTTGCAGCCCAGGCGTCGCTCAGGACTTCCCAGTCTAGAGACGTACAGCGCCGGTGTCAACCGCTGTACACGCTGAAATTGAAGATTTCTGCTAACTCATTGCCCACGAGCAGCTTGCAGCACCTCCGCCACCCGTGCCACCATCCGGCCCGCGTCGAACCGCTCCACCGCGTGCGCCCGGGCGGCATCGCCAAGTCGCGAGGCGTGCGCCGGCGACGCAATCAACTCGACAATCGCACGCGCCATCGCCGCCTCATCGTCGGGCGGCACCAACACGCCGCCGCCACCGGCGAGAATCTCCGCAGGTCCTCCACGCGCAAACGCCACCACCGGACGCGCCTGCATCATCGCTTCCACCACCACGAGACCAAACGGCTCCGGCCGCACCGACGAGTGCACCACGACGCGCGCCGCGGCCATCCACGGCCGCGCATCCTCGACCTGCCCGACAAACGTCACGGCCTCCGCCAGGCCCAGTGACGAAGCCAGCGCGCGCAGCTGCGCGGGATAGTGCGGCTCGAGTCCGAACAACGCGTCGCCCACGATCACGAACCGCGCCGCCGGGTGCGCGGCGCGCACCGCCTGCGCCACGCGCAGGAACACATCCGCGCCTTTCCACGCCTGCAGCCGCCCGCACCACACCACGAGCGGCTGCGCCTCGGGCCACGCCACCGGCGCCACACGCTCGGCCGGCACGCCGTTGGGCACCACGTCAATGGCACCCGCGCGGCGCGCGCGCAGTGAGGCCGCCACGGTCTCCGAGATGGCAATCACACGCGAGGCGGGCGCGGCCGCCGCCAGCCGGTGCAGCAGCGCATCAATCGACCACCCCGCATGAAACACATCGTGCGCGTGCCACACACAGGGCACCCGCGCGCGGCGCGCCACGCCGCCCGCCATCGCCTGAGCGGCGACGCCATGGGTGTAGACCACGTCGATGTGATGATCCCGAATCGCGTGCGCCACGGCGTGGCGCAGCGCGACGATCCGATCGAGGCGGCGCAGCCTCGGCACGGGCGGAAGGGTGGCCACGGTGAACCCCTCCGCGCGCCAGCGGAGCGTCAGCGGACCGCCGGCCGGAGCGGCCAGGACCGGATGAAACCGGGGCGCGTCGAGGCGGCGGGCGATCGTCTCCATGACGACCTCCGCCCCGCCCCGGTCCGGCGCCATCGTCACCATCAGCACGGCAGTCATGCCGACGGGGAGGCTACCACGCGGGTGAGGTCGCGCGGGACGGGCTACTTGCGGCGGCGTGTCACCCGGCGGGCCTTGTCGAGGACACGCTCGAGGGACGCCTTCGCCTCGCGCACGGCCACGAGCGGATCCGGGGTGTGGCGCGGGTAGGCCTCGCGGCCGTCGGGCGGCGCCAGCAGATCGGCGATGTCGACGCCCAGCCCGCGGGCCAGTTTGTCCAGTGAATCAAGCGACGGACTCTTCTGTCCGCGTTCGACCTCGCCGATGAACTTGTAGGTCAGGCCCGATCGGGCGCCCAGATCTTCCTGGCTCCAGCCGCGGTCGGTCCGTAGCTGGAGGAGGCGCCGCGAGAGCCGTCGACGAACATCTTCCACGCGTCGAGTATTCGAGGCGCGATTGATGTACAAAACCCTCTATCGGGGCCATTCAAATGACACCAATGGGTGGTATCGTCCGCGGTGCCGCCCGTGCTGCGCCAGACGATTACGATGGAGTTTCCGCGGCGACGCCCACCAGCGCCGAGGCCCGCCGCCCCACGCGAAGCACGTGCACACCCGGCGTCTCAAACGCCGCCCGGGGATCGGCCACCTTCACCTCACCCAGGCGCACCGCGCCTTCCTGAATCTTCCGCGCCGCCTCACTGTTCGACGAGGCGTGCCCGGTGCGCACCAGCACCTGCGCCCACCGGGTGCCCAGCGGCACCTCGTGGCGCGGCAGGTCGTCGACGTTGATCTCCTGACGGGCAAACCGCGCGTCAAAGGCCTCGGCCGCCGCGCGCGCCGCCGCGGCGCCGTGAAAGTCCGCCGTGATGCGTTCGGCCAGCGACTGCTTGACGGCTTTTGGATGGTCCTGGCCGGCCGCCACGCGCGCCTGCCGCGCCGCGATCGCGTCCGGGGTGTCGTCGGTCAGCAGGAGCATGTACCGCCACATCAGGTCATCACTGATCGACATCAGTTTGCCGAACATCTCGCCGGCCGGTTCGGTCACGCCCACGTAGTTGCCGAGGCTCTTGGACATCTTCTCGACGCCATCCAGCCCCTCGAGCAGCGGGGTCGTCATCACGACCTGCGCCTCCAGGCCGTAGCCGGGCATCAGGTCGCGGCCGACGTTGAGGTTGAACAGCTGATCCGTGCCGCCCAGTTCCACGTCCGCCTTGAGAAACACGGAGTCGTAGGCCTGCGCGAGCGGGTAGAGGAACTCGTGGACGGCGATCGGCTTGCCGGCTTCGAAGCGCTGCTTGAAGTCGCGGCGCTCGAGCATCTGGGCGACGTTGTAGCGGGCGGCCAGGCGCACCAGGCCTTCGGCCCCAAGCGCGCCGAGCCACCGCTCGTTGAAGTCCACCACCGTGCGCTCCGGATCGAGAATCTTGAACACCTGCGCCTTGTACGTCTCGGCGTTGGCCGCGATGGCCTCACGCGTGAGCGGCGGCCGCGTCTTCGATCGCCCGGTGGGATCGCCGATGAGCCCGGTGAAATCCCCGATCAGGAACACCACGCGGTGCCCCAGATCCTGGAAATGTTTCATCTTGCGCAGCAGCACCGTGTGGCCCAGGTGCAGGTCCGGCGCGGTGGGATCAAACCCGACCTTCACCGTGAGCGGCGTGCCGGTCGCCGCCGAGCGCTCGAGTTTCGCGCGCAGTTCCGCCGCGCGCACGACATCCACGCAGCCCTTGGTCAGATAGGTCAGTTGTGCATCAATCGTCATGACTTCACCCGGCGCCACGCGCCTCCGGCCACACGGCGCACGTCCCGCCAGGCGTCGGCGGCCGCCAGCCGCCACGCGGGATACGGCCGGACGCTGGCCACAAATGCCTCGAGCGAGGCCTCAATCTCCGCCAGCCCGTGCAGCGACGTGTCCTCGACGACGTCGAAGCGATCGTCCCAGAACAGCCACTGGACGCGCTGCTCGGGCGGCAGGCCCTGCAACACATGATGCGGCAACGACAGCCGCCAGTGGGTATGCACGCGATGGAATTTCATCGTGAACCGCACCCGCGCGGCCGCCGCGTCGATGTCGATGAACCAGCGGTGGTGCGACAGGCCGGCGATGCGGGGGTGCTCCCAGCCGCGGCACGTTTCGGCGATCCGGCTGGGCACTTCCAGGTAGCCGCGCCGGCCGATCCGCATCATCTCCCGGCACACCCAGATGGGATCGCGCACGTCCTCGAGGGTGTGCGAGCAGATCACGAAGTCGACGGACTTGTCGGCAAACGGGTACGGCGTGTGATCGCAGATGTCGCGCGTGATCCACGTCGCCTCCGAGAAGTGCTCCTGCGCGGGTCCCTGGTACGCCGGTCCGCCAAACGTGCGGTAGAACCCGCGCGTGGCCCAGGGCTGCGCGTCCAGGATGTAGTTCGCGCGATTAAACGGCGACGCCCAGCCGCCGATGTCGAGCACGACATCGGTCGGGGCCAGCCGGTCGAGGATGCGCGAGACGTTGGGCTCAAACATGGCCGCCGCCCTGCCACACCACGCGGCGCCCGTCGACGGACCAGCCGCCCGCGATCACGCGCTGCACGGCTTCGGGATACAGCGCGTGTTCGGCCTCCAGCAGGCGCGCGCGCACCCCCTCCACCGTGTCCTCGTCATGGACCGGCACCGCGCGCTGCGCGACGATGGGGCCGGCATCAAGCGCCTCGGTCACGAAATGCACGGTGACCCCCGTGACGCGGACGCCGTACGTAAACGCCTGCGCCTGGGCGTCGACACCGGGAAACGCCGGCAGCAGCGACGGATGGATGTTGAGCACTGCGGCCGGAAACGCCTGGAGGAACGCGGGGCCCAGTACTCGCATGAACCCGGCCAGGCACACCAGCCGCACACCGCGGTCGGAGAGCGCCGCGGCCAGCGCGCGGTCGTAGGCCTCGCGCGACGGCCAGTCACGATGGGACATCACCAGCGTCGGCAGGCCCGCCTGGGCCGCCCACGCCAGACCGGGCGCGTCGGCCCGGTTGGACACCACGACCCGCACGTCGGCCGACAACCGGCCGGCGCGCACCGCCTCCACCAACGCCTGCATGTTGCTGCCGCGGCCGGAAATCAGAATCGCAGTCGGGGTCATCCACGCTCCGCCGAAAGTTGTACCACCAGCCGGGGCCCCGGCATCCGCCTTGCTCCAGCCGTTCGCATGCCGCGCCGCCCCATGTCCCCCCCGTCGTTCTTCCACATCGCCAGCGCCCCCGGCCGGACGCCCTGCACCCGGCCCCAGGACTATCAGGTCCTGGCCGCGACCCTGCGGCGCGGACTCCAGGCCCACCCCGTCCCGGTCCTGGCGTACAGCCTGCTGCCGCGTCAGTGGCAACTGGTGGCGGGTCCGTCGCGACCCACGGTACTGGCGTCGCTGCTGGCGTGGGTCAACACGGCCCTGGGCGGCGGAGACCTCCACGTGCTGGACACCGGCGGTGCGGGGGACCTGGTGCGGGTCTGCCGCCTGGTGGAACGCCTGCCACTGGACGTCGGCCTGGTCCGCCGGGCCCAGGATTGGCCCTGGAGCAGCCTGACCTGTCGCCTTCACCCCGGCACCGGGTTGCCGCTGGTCGCCGCGGACTTCCTCACGACGCGGGCGTGGGTCGATTACGTGAACCAGGGCGACCGATCGCCGTGGCGATCAGGCCACGTGGCCGAGGCGCCACGCCGCCTCGCCTGACGCGCGCAGGCCGTCCAGGAGCGCATCGGCCTGATCCGCCCCTGCCACCAGCACCAGGCCGACCCCCATGTTGAAGGCCCGGAGCATCTCCTCGTCGGCGATCTCGCCCGCCTTCTGCAGCCATTGGAACAACGGCGGCACCTGCCAGCTGTCGCGGTCGATCACCGGGCGGCGCCCCTCGGGCAGCGTGCGGGGGACGTTTTCGGTCAGGCCACCCCCGGTGATGTGCGCCATTCCCTTGATCACGCCGCGATCGAGCCACGGCTCGACGACGCGCAGATAGGACCGATGGGGCCGGAGCAACGCCTCACCCAGCGACTCGCCCAGTTCCGGCACCACGGTGGACACACTCAGGCCCAGATGCTCAAACGCGATGCGGCGCGCCAGCGAGTAGCCATTGGTGTGCAGGCCTGACGAGGGCAGCCCGATCAGGACGTCGCCCGCCACGATCTGCCGGCCGTCGATCACCCGATCCTTCGCCACGACGCCCACGATGAAGCCGGCGACGTCGTATTCGCCGTCGGCGTAAAACCCCGGCATCTCGGCCGTTTCGCCGCCCAGCAGCGCGCAACCGTTGGCCGTGCAGCCCTCCGCCACGCCGCGCACGATCTGTTCGGCGACGTCCGGCGACAGGCGGCCGGTGGCGAGGTAGTCGAGGAAAAACAGCGGCCGCGCGCCCTGCACCAGGATGTCGTTGACGCAGTGATTGACCAGGTCCACGCCAATCGTGTCGTGGACCCCGGTCATGAACGCCACCTTGAGTTTGGTGCCCACGCCGTCGGCCGACGCCACGAGCACCGGGCTGGGGCCGTGTCCCTCGAGCGCAAACAGGCCGCCAAACGACCCGATGCCCGACAACACGCCCGGCGTATAGGTCGCCCGCGCCATTGCCTTGATGCGGCGCACGACTTCGTTGCCCGCGTCGATATCCACGCCTGATTGCCGGTAGTCCACCACGGTCAGAACTCCAGGAATTCGATCAGCGCCTGCGCCACCGCCCGGCGCGGCGATCCATCCGCGGCCGCCCAGTAGGCGCGCCGCACCTCGACGAAGAACCGCTCTTCCTCGAAGTCTTCGTTGAGCATGTCGAACGCGTCGCGCAGCACGCCCATCGCGCGGTCGCGCGCGGGCCGCGCCTCGAGCGCCGTCATGACGACACCCGGGTTGCGCAGGGCCACGTGGCCGACCGCCAGCGCCAGCGCCGCGCGCGCGGGATCGGTCGCCGGCTCGGCGGCCTCCAGCAGGGCGCCCAACGCCGACGCGCGTCCGCGCGCCCCGAGGGCGGCCAGCGCAAACGCCGCGCTGCGCAGCAGCGGCTGCCGCCCCGGATCGGCGGCCGCAAACGCCAGCGTGCGGCGCAGGTAGTCCTCGTGGGCCTCACAGTCGGTGGTGATGAGGCAGGTGGCCGCGGCCAGCGCCGGCTGCGTGTCGCGGCCGGCCGACTTCTGCAGCGCGGCCAGCACGGGCAACGACCCGCGATCGCCCAGTTCGCCGATCGCGGTAATCGCGTCATCCTGCAGCGGGCCCTCGAGCCGCGCGACCTGTTCGATCACCGGCACGGCCCAGCGCGCGCCGTGATCCCCCAGGGCTTCGATGACCGATCCGCGGAAGAAGTCCTCCCCCTGCAGGATGAGCGGCGTCAGGGCGGCGCGGGCCTCGGGCACCGCGTGCGCGGCCGCCAGCGCGCGCGTCAGCGCCGGGCGCACGAACTCGGATCGCTCCTGCTCGAGGGCGGCCACCAGCGCCGGCACCACGGACGGATCGGGCCGGTGTTCGTACCACGCGTACACCACGGCGCGCACGCGATCGTTGGGATCACTCATCAGCGCCTTCATCGTGTCGGCGGCCGAGGCCTCGCCGAAACCGGCCAGGAGCACCAGCGCGCGATACCGCACGTAACTGTCGCGATGGGTGCGCGCCGCGGCGGTGAGCGCCGGCACGGCCTCGGCCGCCGGCGTCCGGCGCACGACGCGGGCCGCATTCATGCGCGTGGCGTATTCGAAGGACACGAGCTGGTCGATGGCCGTCGCCAGCGACTGCGACGACGCGGCGACGGGCATCACCGTCGCGCCGAGCAGCACCAGCAGCGTGAGCATCCGGGTCACTGGACGAGTTTCAGGGCCAGCTGGAGGTAGGCCGCCTCGTTGCGGGGGAACGCCACCGGATACTCCCCGGTGTAACACGACGTGCAGTAGTGACGACGTTCGCCGCCCACGGCGGTCAGCAGGCCGTCCAGCGACAGGTACCCCAGCGAATCCGCGCCGATGTACTTGCGCACCTCCTCGAGGGTGTGCGTCGCGGCGATGAGCTCGGACCGCTGCGGCGTGTCGACGCCGTAAAAACACGGCGAGATCGTGGGCGGGCAGCTGATCCGCATGTGCACTTCGGTGGCGCCCGCCGCGCGCACCATCTTGACGATCTTCCGGCTGGTGGTGCCGCGCACGATGGAATCGTCGACGAGCACGACGCGTCGTCCAGCCAGGATGCTCTTGACGGGATTGAGCTTCACGCGCACACCGAAGTGGCGGATCGACTGCTGCGGCTCGATGAACGTCCGCCCGACGTAGTGGTTGCGAATGAGCCCCATCTGCAGCGGCAGGTTGGCGGCGTCGGCAAAGCCGGTGGCCGCGCACACGCCGGAGTCGGGAATCGGCACCACGACGTCGGCCTCGGCCGGCTGCTCCGCCGCCAGCCGGCGCCCGCACGCCGTCCGCGCCTCGTTGACACTCTGGCCGAACACGTACGAGTCGGGCCGCGCGAAGTACACGTGCTCGAACACGCAGTGGGCGCGCGGCGCCGGCGCAAACGGCTTGTGCGATTGCACACCCGCCGCGCTGATGATCAACACCTCGCCGGGTTCGATGTCGCGCACCCACGTGGCATCAATCAGGTCGAGCGCGCAGGTCTCCGAGCAGACGATCCAGGCATCCCCCAGCCGGCCCAGCGTGAGCGGCCGGAAGCCGTGGGGATCACGCGCGGCAATGAGTTTGTCGCGGGTGAGCCACACCAGGGAAAACGCGCCCTGCGCCTGCGCCACGGCCTCGATCAGCGCGCCATCGGGCGCCGGCGCCTTGGATCGCGCGTACAGGTGCAGCAGCACTTCGGTGTCACTCGTGGTCTGGAAGATCGACCCCTGCGCCACCAGCGCCTGCCGCAGTTCGTCGGCGTTGACGAGATTGCCATTGTGGCCGATGGCCACCTCGCCGTGCGCGCATTCGATCTGAATCGGCTGCGCATTCCTGAGGCCGCTTTCACCGGCGGTGGAGTACCGCACGTGTCCGATCGCCGACGTCCCGGTCAACCGGTGCAGCGTCGTCTCGTCAAACGCGTCCGCGACATACCCCATCGACTTGTGGAGCCGGAGCCGCTCGCCGTCCGACACGCTGATGCCGACACTTTCCTGGCCGCGATGCTGCAGCGCATACAGGCCGAGGTAGGTGAGGTTGGCCGCCTCGGGATGACCCCAGATGCCGAAGATGCCGCATTCCTCACGAAACTTGTCGGTGCTCATTCCGCTCCTCGGGCTCCGTCGAGCCACTGCGACAACCCCGTCGACCACCGGGCTTCGGCCTCGTCCACCGGACACTCCAGCGCGGCCACTCCCTCTATCGCCAGGCGGATGACGCGCCCGCCGGTCCGGCCCACGACACGCGCCGGCACACCCGCCCGTCCGGCGCGAGCCAGCACGTCGGCCGTGTGCTGAGGATCGACCGAGAGAATGACACGACTCGGTGATTCACCAAAGAGCGTGGCCACGTCCCGCGACACGCCGCCATCACCGCCGGCCGCGGGCACATCCACCGCCACGCCCAGGCCGCCGCTGTCGAAACAACACTCGGCCAGCGCCACCGCCAGCCCGCCGTCGGCGCAGTCGTGGGCCGACCGCACGAGTGACGCCGAGGCCAGCTCCACCAGCAACAGGTGCAGCGCGCGCTCCGCCGCCAGGTCCAGTGACGGCGGCAGGCCGCCCAACACGCCGCACACGGTCTTCAGGTACTCCGACCCGCCCAGTTCACCGCGGTTGTCGCCCAGCAGCACGACATCGAGCCCGGCCGCCGGGAACACCCGCGCCAGCGCCTTCGACGCGTCCTCCATCAGGCCCACGACGCCGATGATGGGCGTCGGCAGGATGGCCTTGCCGTCGGTCTCGTTGTACAGGCTCACGTTGCCGCCGGTGATGGGGGTGTCCAGCGCCACGCAGGCCTCGCCGATGCCGGCCACGGCTTCCGCGAACTGCCACATGATCTCGGGCCGCTCCGGATTGCCGAAGTTCAGGCAGTTGGTGGCGCCGATGGGCAACGCCCCGGCGCACGCCACGTTGCGGGCCGCCTCGGCCACGGCCAGGCGCGCGCCCTGCCGCGGGTCCAGCCGGCAATACCGCCCGTTGCCGTCCACCGACATCGCCAGCGCGCGCGTCGTCCCCTTCACGCGCACCACACCGGCGCCCATGCCGTTGAGGACGATGGTGTTGGTGCGCACCATATGGTCGTACTGCCGATAGACCCAGCGCTTGCTGGCGACGCCCGGCGCCGACAGCACCTGCAGGAACGCCTCTCGCGCGGCCGGCAACGTCCGGGGATCGATCGCGGGCATCTGCTGCAACGCGTCCTGATCGGCCGGCCGGTGGAACGGGCGCCGGTACACAGGCCCTTCATCGGTGAGCGCGCGGTTGGGCACCTCGGCCACCACGGAACCGTGGTTGCGGATGCGCAGCAGCTGATCGCCGGTCACCTCGCCGATACGCACCGCGTGCAGATCCCACTTCTCGAAGATGCGCTCGACGTCCTGCTCGCGCCCCTTCTTGACGATGAGCAGCATGCGCTCCTGCGATTCCGAGAGCATGATTTCGTACGGCGTCATGCCGGTTTCGCGCTGCGGGACGTGCATGACGTCGATCTCGACGCCCACGCCGCCGCGTGATCCGGTTTCCGACGTCGCGCACGTGAGACCCGCGGCGCCCATGTCCTGCACGCCGACGCAGGCGTCGGTCTTCATCACCTCGAGACACGCCTCGAGGAGGAGTTTCTCCATGAAGGGATCGCCCACCTGGACGGCCGGCCGCTTCTCCGCCGACTTCTCGTCGAACTCGGCCGACGCCATCGTGGCGCCGTGAATGCCGTCGCGGCCGGTCTTGGCGCCGACGTAATACACCGGGTTGCCGAGGCCGGACGCCTGCCCCTTCACGATTTCGTCGTGCCGCGCCAGCCCGAGGCAGAACACGTTGACCAGCGGGTTGCCGCCGTACGACTCGTCGAACATCACTTCGCCGCCGACGGTCGGAATGCCGATGCTGTTGCCGTACCCGCCGATGCCGGCGACCACGCCCTTGACGATCCGCTGCGTCAGCGGCGACTCGATCGATCCGAACCGGAGCGAGTCGAGCAGCGCCACGGGGCGCGCGCCCATCGTGAAGATGTCGCGGATGATGCCGCCCACCCCGGTCGCCGCGCCCTGGTAGGGCTCGATGAACGACGGATGATTGTGCGACTCGATCTTGAACACGGCCGCCAGGCCGTCGCCGATGTCCACCGCGCCGGCGTTTTCGCCCGGGCCCTGCACCACACGCCGCCCCGTGGTGGGCAACGTCTTCAGGTGCACACGCGAGCTCTTGTAGCTGCAGTGTTCGGACCACATCACCGAAAACAGACCCAGCTCGAGCAGGTTCGGCTCGCGCCCCAGCCGTTCGACGATGCGCCCGTATTCGTCGGCCGTCAGGCCGTGCCGTTGCAGAGTCTCCGCGTCAAACGCCATCAGCGAGCCCCCCCTTCCGCGGCGGCGGCGATCATCGATTCAAACACCACCCGGCCATCCGCGCTGCCGGTCATCGCCTCGACCGCGCGCTCCGGATGCGGCATCAGCCCCACGACGTTGCGTCCCTCGTTGCAGATGCCCGCGATGTTGTGCAGCGAGCCGTTCGGATTGGCGGCGTCGGTCACCTCACCCTGCGCGGTGACGTACCGGAAGATCACGCGGCCCTCGTCTTCGACGCGCGCGAGCACGTCGGGCGGCGCGTAGTAGTTGCCTTCCCCGTGCGCGATCGGAATGCGCAGCACCTGGCCGGCGGCCGCGCGATTGGTGAACGGCGTGTTGGTCTGTTCGACACGCACCCAGACGTGTTCGCAGTGGTACTGCACGTCGCGGTTGCGCAGCATCGCGCCCGGCAGCAGGCCGCATTCGAGCAGAATCTGGAAGCCGTTGCAGATGCCGATGACCGGCCCGCCGGCCGCGGCAAACGCCTTGACGGCGGCCATGATGGGGGAAAACCGCGCGATGGCGCCGGTGCGCAGGTAGTCGCCGTGCGCGAACCCGCCCGGCAGAATCACCACGTCGGCCGCGCCCAGGTCGGTGTCCTTGTGCCAGACGAAGCGCGCGTCCTGGCCGAAGACGTGTTTCGCCGCGTGATACGCGTCGTGATCGCAGTTCGATCCCGGAAACACCACGACCGCGGTGGTCATGCCCGCTCCGTCTTGCCGGCCGGCACCACTTCCATCCGGAAACTCTCGATCACCGGGTTGGCCAGCACCGCCTGCGAGACCTCCCGGGTCAGCTGCTCGGCTTCGGCCGGCGTCGCCACCGCGAGGTCGAGCTCGAAGTACTTGCCCTGCCGCACGTCGCTCACCGCGGTGTGCCCGAGCGAATGCAGCGCCTCGACGATGGTGCGGCCCTGCGGATCAAACACCGATGGCTTGAGTGTCACGAACACACGCGCTTTCATCCCTGCTCCCCCGTCTGCCCGGTGCGGTTACGAGCCGAACACCCTGGCAAAAATCGCGTCCACGTTGCGCAGCTGATCGTCGAGACTGAAACACGCGTCGACCACCTCGCGCGTCAGCACCCGCATGATGTCGGCGTCGGCCAGCAGCAGCGGCTTGAACGGCTGCTGCTCGGCGAACGACCGCATGGCGTTGCGCTGCACCCAGGCGTACGCCTCCTCGCGCGAAATGCCGCGGCGCGCCAGTTCCAGCAACACGCTGCCCGAAAACACCACGCCGCGCGACCGCTCCAGGTTCTCGCGCATCCGCTCGGGATAGACGACCATGCCCGCGACGATCCGCGTGAACCGGCGCAGCATGTGGTCGAGCGCGATGAACGAATCCGGCAGGATGACCCGTTCAACCGACGAGTGCGAGATGTCGCGTTCGTGCCAGAGCGCGACATTCTCGAGCGCGGCCATCGCGTTGGCGCGCAGCAGCCGGGCCAGGCCCGTCACCTGCTCGCAGCCGATCGGGTTGCGCTTGTGCGGCATGGCCGACGAGCCCTTCTGCCCCTTGGCAAACGGCTCCTCCACCTCGCCGATTTCGGTCTTCTGCAGGCCGCGGATCTCCACGGCGAATTTTTCGAGCGACGCGCCAATCAGCGCCAGCGTCGTCAGCAGCTCCGCGTGGCGATCGCGCTGGATGACCTGCGACGCCACCGGCGCCGGCGTCAGGCCGAGGCGCGCGCAGACGGCGGACTCAATCGCGGGATCGAGATGCGCGAACACGCCGACCGCGCCCGACAACTTGCCGACCGCGATGACCTCGCGGGCGCGCACGAGACGCGCGCGGCCGCGCTGAACCTCGGCGTACCAGAGCGCCAGCTTGACGCCGAACGTCATCAGTTCGGCGTGCACGCCGTGGGTGCGGCCGATCATCGGCGTGCGGCGATGTTCCTCGGCGCGCGCCCGGATGGCCTCGGCCAGCGCGTCCAGCCGCGTGAGCAGCAGGTCGCAGCCCGCCCGCATCTGCAGCGCCAGGGCCGTATCCACCACGTCCGACGAGGTCAGGCCGAAGTGCAGCCAGCGCGCCGACGGCCCCACCTGCTCGGCCACCGCCGTGGTGAAGGCAATCACGTCGTGTTGCGTGGTCTGTTCGATCTCCTCGATCCGCGCGGTGTCGAACGCCGCGCGTTCGCGCAGGATGCGCGCATCCTCGCGGGGCACGACGCCGGCCTCGGCCAACGCGTCGGTGGCCGCCAGCTCGACCTCCAGCCAGGCTTCGTAGCGGCGGCGCTCGGTCCAGATGGCGCCCATCTCGGGGTGGGTGTAGCGGGGAATCATGCGGGCGTCACGGCCTCCAGTCCCAGCGCGGCCAGCGTCGGCGCCTCGTCGGGCCCGACCACACTGACGGCCACGCGTTCCTCGCGGAAGGCCGTGCCGGCCACCCGCTGCACATCGTCGGCGGACACCGCTTCGATCTCCGCCAGGATCTCGTCGAACGTCGTCTGCCGGCCGAAACACATCTCCTGCCGCGCCAGGTGCGACATGCGGCTGGACGTGTTCTCGAGCCCCAGCATGACGCTGCCTTTCAGATGGTCCTTGGCGCGGCGCAGCTCGTCGGCGCCGACCGCGGTGTCGCGCAGCGCGCGCATTTCGCGCAGCGTCAGGTCCACCACTTCGGCCACCTTGTCGCTGGCGCAACCGGCGTAGACCGACAACAACCCGGCGTCGGAGTAGGTGGCCAGCGTGGAAAACACGGCGTACGCCAGACCGCGGTCCTCGCGAATGTGCTGAAACAGGCGCGAGCTGATCGAACCGCCGAAGATCGTGTTGAGCACGAGCATCGCGTGGCGGTCGCCGTGGGTCTGGTGCACGGCGGGTGCGCCCAGACAGACGTGGCTCTGTTCGATGTCCTTGCGGCGCGAGGTCAGGCCGGCCGTGGCCTGCGGCGGCGCCTCGTCGGCCGCGGCGCCGGCCGTGGGCAACGTCGCAAAGGCGGCCGCCACGCGATCCCGCAACGCGGCGTGGTCGATCCGGCCCGCCGCGGCCACCACCAGGTTCGGCGCCACGTAGGTGCGGGAGAAGTACTCGCGCAGGCGCGCGGCGGTGAACCCCGACACCGTCTCCACCGACCCGAGGATGGGCCGGCCCAGCGGATGGCGCGCCCAGTAGTGCTGCGCGAACAACTCGTGGACGAGGTCGTCGGGCGCGTCCTCGACCATCTTGATTTCCTCGAGCACCACGCCCTGCTCGCGGGCGAGTTCGTCGGGCGCGAACGCGGGCCGCAGGATCATGTCGCTCAGCAGCTCGACGGCCTCCGGCACGTGTTCGTCGAGGACCTTCAGGTAGTACCCGGCGTATTCCTTCGAGGTGAAGGCGTCCATCTGGCCGCCGATGGAATCAATCGCCTGCGCCAGATCGCGCGCCGAGCGGGACTCGGTCCCCTTGAAGAGCATGTGCTCCACGAAATGCGCGATGCCGCTGTCGGCTTCGGGCTCATGGCGGGACCCGCGTGTCAGCCAGACCCCGATGGCGGCCGACCGCACGTGCGGAATCGACTCGGTCACCAGGCGCAACCCGGAGGGCAGTGTCTCGGCTGCTACCACGCCGCAATCTCGACTAAGTCGTTTATTGTCTTGAAGTTACAGGAGTGCTTCAAGCGGGTAATGTTACCATGATCACCAGCGTGGAACAAGGCACACCGCAGCCTCTGCCGGAAGATTTTTCGGAACTGGATCGGCCGGCGCTTGAAGCGGCCTTCGAGCGGCGGGGTCTGCCCCGGTTCCGCGGCCGCCAGGTGTTCCACTGGATCTACCAGCGCGACGAGGGGACGTTTGCCGGCATGACCGACCTGCCGGCGCCGCTGCGGACCGAACTGGCGCAGTCGGCCGTGGTCTCCGAGCCGGCGGTCGACTCCACCCAGGTCTCCGCCGACGGCACCACCAAGTTCCTGCTGCGGCTGGCCGACGGACGGCACATCGAAGCCGTCTACATTCCCGACACCCCCAACCAGACGTTCTGCATCTCGACGCAGGTGGGGTGCGCCATGGCCTGCGGCTTCTGTCTGACGGGAAAGATGGGCCTCATCCGCCAGCTGACGGCGGGCGAAATCGCGGGCCAGGTCCGGGTGCTGGCGCGGCACACCGGGCTGCGCGGCGTGCCGTTCAACATCGTGCTGATGGGGATGGGGGAACCCCTGCACAACTACCACCACACAATGAAGGCGCTGCGCATCATCTGCGACGAGCAGGGCCTGGCCGTCGCGCCCCGGCGCATCACGTTGTCCACCGTGGGCCTGGTGCCGGCCATCGAGCGGCTGGCCCAGGAGCCGGTGATGCCCAACCTCGCGATTTCGCTGCACGCCACCACCGACGCGCAGCGCGACGCGCTGGTCCCCATCAACCGCAAGTACCCGCTGGCCGCGCTGATGGACGCGTGCCGCGCGTTTCCGCTGCGCCGGCGCGGCCGCATCACGTTTGAATACGTCCTGCTCGAAGAGGTCAACGACACGCCGGACGACGCGCGCCGGCTCGTCCGCCTGCTCGAAGGCATTCCCGGCAAGGTCAACCTCCTGCCGCTCAACGAGGCCGAGGGCATTCCCTATCGCCGCCCCTCGGACGCGCGCGTCAACGCGTTTGCGAAAATCCTCGCCGATGCCGGCGTGACCGTGTCGGTGCGCAAGAGCCGCGGCCGCGACATCCGCGCGGCCTGCGGACAGCTCTTGGTGGAAAAAGCGCTCTCAGGGCACAGGTAACAGGGCACAGGGATCAGGGAGAGCACGGCGTCCCTGTGGCCTCTTGCCTGTTACCTGTGCCCTGTTACCTGTGCCCTAGGAGCGCTTTTCCACCAATGTCCGTCCGGTAGAACATCCCGTCGAACGCGATCCTGGGAACGCTGGCGTACGCCAGGCGCATGGCCTCGGCGTGCGTCGCGGCTTTGGCGACGACCGTGACCACGCGCCCGCCGGCGACCACCAGATCGGTCCCCCGTCGAGCGGTCCCGGCGTGAAAGACCACCACGTGGCCGACGGGAGCGGCGTCGAGCCCCTCGATGCGCTGCCCGGTCACCGGGCTGGCGGGATACCCCGGCGCCGCCAGCACGACGCCGACACAGGCGCCCGGCCCCATGGTCATCGGCGGCGCCTCCCCCAGGTCCCCCAGCGCGGCCGCCCGCAGCGTCGCAGCCACGCGTCCCTCCAGCAGCGGCCAGATCACCTGCGTCTCGGGGTCGCCGAACCGGACGTTGAACTCAATCACCTTGGGGCCCTGGGCGGTGAGCATCAAGCTGACGTAGAGGAATCCGCGATAGCCGCCGTCGCCGTCGAGACCGCGGATGACCGGTTCGACGATGTCGCGCATGACCTCGGCCTGCAGCGCATCGGACCAGAGCGGGTTCGGGGCAAACGCGCCCATGCCGCCGGTGTTGGGACCGCGGTCGCCGTCAAAGGCGCGCTTGTGATCCTGCGCCGTCCCCAGCGGCAGCGCGCGGCGGCCGTCGGCGAGCACAAAAAACGACACCTCGGGGCCGGTGAGGCATTCCTCGATGACCAGCGTCTGACCCGCCGTCCCGAACTGCTGATCGACCATCGCGGCCCGGACGGCCGACTCCGCCTCGGTCCGATCGGCGGCAATGACTACGCCTTTGCCACCGGCCAGGCCGTCGGCCTTGACCACCACGGGAAAGCCGAACGCCTCGCCGGAGACGGCGGCCAGCGCCTCGTCGAGCGAGTGGCACGTCCGGAACCTGGCGGTGGGAATGCCCCAGTCCTCCATGCAGGCCTTCGCAAAGGCCTTGGAGGTTTCCAGCCGCGCCGCCGCGCGGCGGGGCCCGACCACGGCATGGCCCCGGTCGCGCAGGTAATCGGCCACGCCGGCATCCAGGGCCGCCTCGGGTCCGACCACCGTGAGGTCGATGGCCTCGGCCTCGACCAGGGCGAGCACCGCCTGGGGGTCGGTCACCACCAGGGGGCGGCACTCGCCGAGGGCGGCCATTCCGGGGTTCCCCGGGGCCGTCACGACCGCCCGGACCTCGGGATCGCGGGCCAGGCGCCAGGCCATGGCGTGTTCGCGTCCCCCACTGCCGATTACCAGCACGCGCATATGAAAGGCCGATTGTAGTCCGTGCCGCGTGATACGCTGGGTTTTTCCCTCTGGGGGCCGCGGGTCCCCAAGGGGCATCCCGACCCGGGAAGGGGGTGTTGAGCCATGGCCGAAGTACGCATTCAGGAAGGCGAGTCCATTGAAAGTGCCCTGCGCCGCTTCAAGCGGAAAGTGCAGCAGGAGGACATCATCAAGGACATCAAGAAACACTCCTTCTACCTGAAGCCGGGCGACAAGCGCCGCGTCAAGCAGGCGCTGGCCCGCAAGCGCTCCCGCAAGAAGCAGCGCCGGGACGTCGAGTAAACCGGCCGGGGGATTCCGGCTTTTAGTGGACCGGAATCCCCTGACCCACTACACTACTGCTGGAAAATTTCCCCGCATCCACGTCGGCTGATGTGCAGCGACGAAGGACCGGGCGGCGAAACTACAGGAGCAGGCATGCAGATCGAGGAGCGACAGGTTGGCGAGGTCATGGTGCTCGACCTGAAGGGCAAGATCACCCTCGGTGAGGGCGATGAAGTCCTGAAGGACAAGATCAACTCGCTCATCCTCCAGAACAAGAAGCGCATTCTGCTGAATCTCGCGGATGTGCCGTACATCGATTCGGCGGGTCTCGGGGAAATCGTCCGGACCTACACCACGGTCAGCCGTCAGGGCGGCCAGCTCAAACTGGTGAACCTGACCAAGCGCATCACCGACCTCTTGATGATCACGAAACTGCTCACGGTGTTCGAGACGTTCGACGCCGAGCAGGACGCGCTCAAGAGTTTTTCGTAACGACGTCGACGATCGCACGGCGCGGCGACGCCGGGTTCGCCCCGGCGCCGGCCGGGCCGCACATCGCATGACCGCCTCCACCCGTCCGCTGGGTGTGGCCCTGCTGGTTTCACTGCGTCCCGGGCAGTGGACGAAGAATCTCATTCTGTTCGCGGGCCTCACCTTTGGCGGCAAGCTGTTCGACCCGGCCTCCGCGCGTGCGGCCGGCCTCGCCTTCCTGGTCTTCTGCGTGCTGTCGGGAGTGGTCTACCTGATCAACGACGTCCGCGATGTCCACGCCGACCGCGCGCATCCCACCAAGTCCCGGCGCCCGGTGGCCGCGGGCGACCTGTCGCCCCGCACGGCGATCTGGAGCGCCGTGGTCCTGGCCGTGCTGGCGCTCGCCGCCGCGTGGTGGCTGGGCCGCGCGTTTTTCCTGACGGCACTCGCGTACGTCGCGCTGCTCACCAGCTACTCGGTCACGCTCAAACATCACGCCATCATCGACGTCCTCACCATCGCGGCGGGCTTCGTGTTGCGCGCGGTGGCCGGCACCGTGGTCGTGCAGGTCGCGGTCAGCCACTGGCTGCTGGTGCTCACGCTGCTCGGCGCGTTGTTCCTCGCGCTGGGCAAACGCCGCGGCGAGATGGCCACGCTGGCCGACGGCGGCGCGGGACATCGGCGCAGCCTGTCCGACTACAGCACGCAGCTGCTCGATCAGCTCATCACGATCGTGGCCGGCGCCACCCTGCTCGCGTACGCGCTCTACACGATCAGCCCCGAAACGGTGGCCAAGTTCGGCACCGACCGGCTCATCTTCACGCTGCCGTTCCCGTTGTACGGCATTTTTCGTTACCTCTATCTCATCCACCGGCGCGACGGCGGAGCCAATCCGTCGGAAGCGCTGTACCAGGACCGGCCCATCCTGGCGAGTGTCGTGCTCGCCGCGGTGACGGCCATCGTGCTGATTTACGGACCGTGGCGGTGACGTCCGGTCGAAGGGTCAAGGTGTTCCCTCATGAGTGATGTTCAGGTCAGAGCCGACGCGGTTGACGTCGAAGCGATCATGCGCCAGATCCGCGCGCGCGTCCGCGAGAAGCGGGGCGTGGATTACACCGAGGCGGAAGTGCAGGAACTCGCCAAGGTCAAACTGGAACAGTTCATCGATCCGAAGGGCGTGCGTTCGGATCTCGTCGCGCAGTTCCGGAAACACCGGACGGTCAGCCCGGCGCCGCCCAACTTCGCGTTCGAGGACAGCACCATCTACGAGACCCACCGCGGTCTGATTCGCACGCTGCGCCGGCTGCTCAACCCGATTCTGAAGCTGTTCTTCAACCCGCAGCCGATCGCCGACGCCCTCCACCTGCAGGCGAAGATCAACGCCGACTACCACGAGCGGTTCCGCCAGAGCCAGGAGATGGACTCGCTCTACTACGAACTGGCGCACAACCTCGCGCTGGAGGTCACCCGCCTGAGCCTCGAGGTGCACAACCTCAAGATGCGGGTCGAGTCGCTGTCGAGCCGCATGGACTTCGACGAACGTCGCGCGCGGGCGCTGGAAAACGTCGTCCAGTACCGCCCGCCGCGTCCGCGCCCGGCGGCGCCCGCCGCCCAGCCGGCGGCGGGCGCCTCCG
>CAYYFE010000063.1:0-19650 GCA_964471115.1 uncultured Solibacteraceae bacterium | reverse complement strand
GTCCAGTTGCAGGCGATCCATCGTGGCGTTGAGCGCCGCGGCCATGGCCGCGCGGTACTGCGCATTGGCCGCGCACGCCTCGCTGTTGGGCCCCTCCTGCGGGCTGGTCGCCATCGCGCGCAGGTCGTTGGCGATCGACGGGTCAAACCGCCCGCTCTGCAGGATCTCGCTCAGGCTGCGCACCGGCGCCCGGTCGCCCTGCTGGGCGAGGTACTCGTTCAGGTCGAACTTCAGTCCGCGGCACAACTCCGCTTCCGGGCGCGGCGGCACCTGCGCCAGCGTGACCGTGTCGACGATGTCGGCGCCGAGCGTGGAGAGATCGGTGAGCGCGCGCGCGAACACCCGCGCAATCAGCGGATCGATCTTGATCGGTCCGCCCGAGTACGCCTGCGTGAGGATGCCGATGCGCAGGCCGGTGAGATCGTGACTGAGCGCCGAGTCGAACGGCGGCAGCGTGCCCAGCCGCTGGACGGCGGTCGTGGACGGATCGGCGGCATCCCATCCGGCCAGCACGTCCAGCACACGCGCCGCGTCTTCCACCGTGCGGGCGATCGGGCCAATCGTGTCCGACAGGCGGTCGAGCGGGATCATGCCCGCGCGGCTGATCAGGCCCATCGTGGGTCGCACACCCACCAGCGCCGTGTGCGCCGCGGGGCCGCGCACCGAGTTGCCGGTATCGGTCCCCAGGCCCACGAGGCCGAAGTTGGCCGCAATGGCCACCGACGTGCCGCCGCTCGAGCCGGCCGGCACGCGATCGAGCGCGTAGGGATTACGCGTCGATCCCTGCAGGCGGTTGACGGTGGTCAACGCGTTGAGCGCCAGGTCCGACATGTTGCCCTTGGCCAGCATCAGCGCGCCGGCGCGCTTGAGCCGCGTGACCACGGTGGCATCGTTGGCCGGCACGAATCCCTTGAGCGCGAGCGACCCGGCGGTCGTCTCCCAGCCGGCCGTCTCGATGTTGTCCTTGAGGATCACCGGGACGCAGTGGAGCGGCCCGGTGAGGCCCACGATCTTGAACTCGGCGTCGAGACGGTCGGCCTCCGCGCGCGCGTGCGGGTTCAGGCTGGCAATGGCGTTGAGCGCGGGGCCCTGGTTGTCGTACCGGTCGATTCGCGCGAGATACGTCTCGACCAGTTCACGGCAGGTGATGGCACCGGAGCGAAACGCTTCGTGGACCTGGGCGATGGTGGCCTCTTCCACGACGAAGGATCTGTTTCCGGACGCCCCGGCCACGGGCCGGGCGGAAACGCCGGCCACGAGCGCCAGCAGTATGAAGACGACGAAGCGGACGAACACGAAAGGACTCTCCCCATGTTACGCCTGACCGGCGGCGGCCGTTTCGGACCGCCTGAGCCTGCGGTCCGTCACTCGAGGACACCCAGAGGGAGTAGAGTGAGCGCATGTCCGCACTGACGGGGCGCGGCGCCACGTCCAATCCGACGGGGCGCTTCGAGCGCCTCACCGTGGATCTCGACCCGGAACCGCCCGATCCGGACGACCCCGACGGCTCGCGGCCGGCGCCGACCGAGTGTTATCGCGACACGTCGAAGAGCATCCTCACGGAGAACGACAGTCCTGATGTGCCGATGGACGTCACGCTCAACCCGTATCGCGGGTGCGAACACGGCTGCATCTACTGCTACGCGCGGCCGTATCACGAGTACCTCGGGCTGTCGGCCGGTGTGGACTTCGAGCGGAAGATCTTCGTCAAGGACCGCGCGCCCGAGTTGTTGCGCGCCGAGTTGATGGCGGCGTCGTGGACGCCGAAACACATCGGCCTGTCGGGCGTCACCGATCCGTATCAACCGGTCGAACGCGCGTTCCAGCTCACGCGCCGGTGCCTGGAGGTGCTGGCCGAGTTCCGCAACCCGGTGGCCGTCATCACGAAGAACCACCTGGTGACCCGAGACATCGACGTCCTGCAGTCTCTCGCCGCTGACGAGGCCGCGCAGGTCTTCGTGTCGATTACCACCCTCGACGAACGCTTGGCGCGCCTCATGGAACCGCGCGCGTCCGCGCCCGCCCGCCGGCTCGACGCCGTGCGCCGGCTGGCGGCGGCCGGCGTGCCCGTCGGCGTGATGGTGGCGCCGATCATTCCGGGGCTGACCGACCACGAAGTGCCCGCCATCCTCGACGCGGCGGCTGAGGCCGGCGCCTTCACCGCCGGCCACAACATCGTCCGGCTCCCGCACGGCGTGAAGGACCTGTTTGCGCAGTGGCTCGAGGCGCACGTGCCCGAGCGCCGCGACAAGGTGCTGAGCCGCGTGCGCGAGATCCGCGGCGGCAGACTCAACGACTCCACGTTTGGCGCGCGCATGGTGGGCAGCGGTCCGTTTGCCGACGCGATTCACGCCATGTTCGACCTGCATCGCCGCCGCGCCGGGCTGACCGGCCACCGGCGGTTGTCGACCGCGGCATTCCGCCGGCCCGGTGGACACCAACAATCGCTGTTCTGACCAATCCCACGTTCGAAACCGCCAGGTCCCGGTGGTGGGGTACCACTGTGTCCGCAGCCGGGCGATTCGCAGAATTTGCGAAGGATTCCGGGTGTAGTGGCGGGTACAGATCCTGCGATGCACCTGACCATGACCTGGCTTCGAGACGTGTCTCAGGCGGCGCGTAGTCTGCGCAAGACTCCGGGATTCACCGTCACGGCGGTGGTGACGCTGGCGCTGGGCATTGGCGCCACGGCGGCCATCTTCAGCGTCGTGAACGCGGTGCTGCTGCGGCCCTTGCCGTACCCGGAGGCGGACCGGCTGGTCCACGTCGCGCAGGACATGCGCGCGCGCAACGTGGTCGATTTCCCGATTGCGCCCGGCGACTTCCACGACTTCCGCCAGATGACGAACACGTTCGAGGCGATCGGGTCGGTCTTCACGTTCCGGCAGACGTTCGCTGGGGACAACGCGGGACGGCCCACCGAACGTGTGCCGGTCGCCATCGTGTCCACCAGCCTCCCGTCGGTGCTGGGGCTGCGGGTGCGTCTGGGCCGTGACTTCGTGCCGGAGGACGGCGCGCCGCTGCCCGAGCCGCCCGACAACGCGGCGGCCGGCCAGCCCGACGGACCACCGCCTCCGCCCGTGCCGCAGCCCGTCATCCTCAGTGATGGCTACTTCACGCGACGCTTCGGCGGCGACGCCTCGATCCTCGATACGGTGCAACAACTGGGCGGCCAGCCGATTCTCGTGGTCGGGGTGTTCGAGCCCGGTGTCGAGCTGTTGTTTCCCCCGGGGCTGAACGTCGACCGCGAACCGGATCTGTGGATTGCCGACCGCACCGATTTCGCCAACGGGTCGCGCATCAACGTGGCGCTGCGGGTGGTGGCGCGGCTCAAGCCGGGCGTGTCGCAGGCGCAGGCCCAGGGCGACATCGATCAGATCGGCGCCGAGCTGCGCGAGCGGTTTCCGATCAAGCAGACGGCCGGCGTCTACTTCCGCGTGGAGCCGATGCACGACGATTTGGTCGCCGACGTGCGCACCGTGGTGTGGTCGCTGATGGGCGCGGTGGTCTTCGTCCTGCTGATCGCGTGCGCCAACGTCGCCAATCTCATGTTGGTGCGCACCGCCGCGCGCGAGCGCGACCTGGCGATTCAGACCGCGCTGGGCGGCGCGCGATGGCGCCTGATTCGTCAGTTGCTGCTCGAAGGCCTGCTGTTGAGTCTGGTCGCCTCGCTCGGAGGCCTGCTGCTGGCGCAGGCGCTGGTGCGCGGCTTGCGCTACCTGGCGCCAGACAACGTGCCGCGCCTCGATACGATCGCCGTGGACCCGACTGTCATCGGTTTCGGCATGGCGATGGCCGTGGTGTCGGCCGTGATCTTTGCCGCCGCGCCGGCGATTCGCGGCTCGCGGCCCAACGTGATGAATGTGCTGCGCCGTACCGGCCGCGGCGAGGGCCTGGGACAGGGCCGCTGGCTGCGTGACGGCGTGGCCGTCGCCGAGGTGGCGTTGTGTTTCGTGTTGCTCGTCGGATCGGGCCTCATGGTGCGCAGCTTCATGGCGGTGATGAACGCGCACCCGGGGTTCGAGACGGCGAACCTGCTCACGTTCCAGCTCACCAATCAGTTCCAGGCCGTGCAGGGGCCCAACGCGGTCCGCGTGCTGCAGAACGACCTCGAGGCGCGCATCGGCGCGCTGCCGGGCGTGACGTCGCTGACGGTGTCGTCGTACATGCCGCTCACCGGCGCGCAGCAGCCGTTGACGCGGTACGGACGCGAGGACGCGTTGACCGATCCCAGCCGGTTTCAGCAGGGCAACGCGATTCTGATTGCCCCCAACTATTTCGACGTCATGGGGACGCCGGTGCTCGACGGCCGGGTCTTCACCGAGGCCGACAACACACCGCAGCCGCAGTCGGTGGTCATCGACCGGCTGCTGGCCGAGAAGATGTTTCCGGGCGGCCGGGCCGTGGGTGAACGTCTCTACGTCCGCGGACAACGCAACGAACCCGATCCCTACACGATCATCGGGGTCGTCGGGCATCAGCGGAACACGTCGCCGGCCGTGGATGGCCGTGAAGCGATCTACCTGCCGGAAGCCATCGGCGGCGTGCCGCAGCGCTGGGCCCTGCGGATCACCGGCGATCCCGCGGCGGTGGAAGCCGCCATCCGCCGCGAGGTCGCGGCCGTGAGTCCCGTGCTCGGCGTCTTCGAAGTGCGGACGATGGAGCAGTGGGTGGGCGAGGCCGCGGCCGGCACCCGCTTCGTCTTGTGGCTGCTCGCCGTGTTCGGCGGTGTGGCGATCGTGCTGGCCGCCGTCGGGCTCTACAGCGTGCTCTCGGCCTCGGTGCGGCAGCGCACGGCCGAAATCGGCGTGCGCATGGCGTTCGGCGCGCCGGGTCCCAGCATCTTCCGGCTGATCGTCGGGCAGGGGCTCCTGCTGAGTGGTATCGGGGTGCTCATCGGCATTCCGGCGGCCAGCCTGCTGTCACGGGCCCTCGGCACGGCCCTCGTCAACGTGAACGCCACCGATCCGCTGACGTACATCACCATCGCGCTGGGATTCCTCGTGGTGGCGGCGCTCGCCTGTGGCCTGCCCGCGTTTCGCGCATCGCGGCTGGATCCGATTTCCGCGCTTCGACAGGAGTAGATGCACATGCTGACGACCTTGGCCGTGGCCGCGATGATGTTGATGGGAGCGCCGGCGAAGAAGCCGGTGCAGGCGCCGGACCGGGCCGCCGATCAGGCGGCCGTCCACCAGGCCGCGCTCGACTACGTCGAGGCGTTGTCCCTGGCCGACCCGGCCCGGATCGAACGCAGCGTCCATCCCCAGCTCACCAAGCGCGGGTTCATGCGGCGGCCGACCGGTGAGTACGGTCCGATGGGCACCATGACCTACCAGCAGCTGGTGACCCTGGCCGGCGAGTGGAACAAGGACGGCAAACGCGACACGTCGATCAGGAAGGTCGAGGTGCTTGACGTGCTCGATCACACGGCGGTCGCGAAGATCACGGCGCAGTGGGGCATCGACTACATGCAGTTGGCGAAATTCGACGGCCGCTGGAAGATCGTCAACATCGTCTGGCAGACACACCCGCCGGCCCGCTGAATCGGGTAAGCTGGCATCGGTCCGATGCCGGCCGTCTTGCGAGGTGCGGGATGTCACAGACCCGAGTTGTTGTCCTGAGTGCGCTGGCCCTCGCGGCCGGCGTTGTCTTCCGACCCGTGTCGGCGCAGCAGGCGTCGGCGCCTTCCTATCAATTCCTCACCAGTCCCGAGGAACGCGCCGCCATCGAGCAGGCGGCCCTGGGGGGCCTGCCGTACGTGCCTGGCGAAGTCATCGTGAAGTTCCGGCCGGGGACGACGGTGGCCGGGCAGGCGCGCGCCCTGGACAGCCTGCGATCGCGGCCGCTGCCTGATCGCCTGCGGTGGATCGCCGATCGGACCGCCCGGCTGCGCGTGGACGGGGATCCGGACAGTCCCGCCATTGCCGCGAGCCTGGCTCGCCAGCCCGAAGTGGAATACGCGCATCCCAACTGGCTGCTGCGGCCCAAGGCGATTCCCAACGACGCGTCGTACAGCCTGCGTCAGTGGAACTTCACGGCCATCGACATGCCCGGCGCGTGGGACATCAACACCGGCGCCGGGATCACCGTCGCCGTCATCGATACCGGCATGACGTCGGTAAACGCGACTTACACGTTCAAGACGTGGGACGGATCGGCGAACGTGGACGATCAGATGCCGTTTGCGATCAGCCCCGATTTCGACGCGGCGCGCATCGCCACCGGCCGTGACTTCGTCTTCTGGACCGGCCCCGTGCTGGATTCCGACGGGCACGGGACACACGTCTCCGGCACCGTGGCCCAGACCACCAACAACAATGTCGGATACGCGGGCATGGCGTACAACGCCCGCGTCATGCCGCTCAAGGCCTGTTACAGCTACTGGGACATCCAGATTCTCAGGAGTGAGGCCGGCGTGCCCGGGTATGCGCCGCTCAACTCCGGTGGCTGTCCCACCTCGGCGGTGACGAGCGCGATTCGGCATGCGGCCGACAACGGCGCCAAGGTGATCAACCTGAGTCTGGGGGGCACGAACCCGTCGCCGACGTACCTGGACGCGCTCAACTACGCGGTCAGTCGCGGCGTGTTCGTGGCCATGTCGGCCGGCAACGAGTTCAACGACGGCAATCCCACGACCTATCCGGCCTCGTACGCGCCGCAGGTCAACGGCGCGATGTCGGTGGGGGCGGTCGGGCGGTCGCTCACGCGCGCCGGGTACTCCACCACCGGCACGTTCGTCGAAATCGCGGCGCCCGGGGGTAATGGATCGGACGGCGGCGTCAACGGCCTGATCTGGCAGGCGGGCATCTTCGGGCCGGATTTTGATCCCGAGACCGTCATCTTCCCGCGGTTCGATCGGTATGGCGACCATCCGGCGCAGGGCACGTCGATGGCGTCGCCGCACGTGGCGGGACTGGCGGCGCTGTTGATGAGCCAGGGCATCTCGTCGCCGGCGGCGGTGGAAGCCATCATCGCGCGCACCGCGCGCGACCTGGGCGCGTCGGGCAAGGACAACGATTTCGGACACGGATTGATTCAGCCGCGGGCGGCGCTGCGTGGCTTCGGACTGGTGAGGTAGTCATGCGAGTGCGAGTGATGGCGGGACTCTGGCTGCTGGTGTGCATGTGTGCCGCGCCGGCGCTGGCGCAGTCGACGGGGGCCGACCGGCCCTTCGGCGGCCGGCTGTTTGGCTGGGGCGACTGGCAGCAGATGACGGCGAAGGATTCGTTCGACGCCGTGGCGGGCACCACCACCGTGGATGGGTTCGGCGGCGGCGCCGAGATCCAGCGGATCTGGAAAGGGATCTTCGTGCGCGGGGCGGTGTCGCAGATGGAAGTCGTCGGCGAACGCGTGTTCGTCTTCAACGGCACGGTGTTTCCGCTCGATCAGGAACTGCTCGTCAAGATGACCCCGATTGAACTGGGCGCGGGCTGGCGCTTCGGGCCGGTGGGCGGACGCCTGACACCGTACGCCGGCGCCGGCGCGCTGTGGCTGAAATACAAGGAGTCGGGCCGCGGGACCAGCAGCGGCGAAACCGTCGACGAGACGTACACCGGCGCGGTGGTCTTTGGCGGCGTCGACGTGGCGGTCTGGCGCTTCGTCTCCGCCGGCGCTGAAGTGGCCTGGCGCACGGCCAAGGTCAAGGACCCCGGCGGCGTCTTCGAGGCGTTCGGCGACGATGATCTGGGCGGCGTGTCGTTTCGCCTGATGCTGTCGATCGGCAGGTAATCGTAGGGCGGACCGTTCTCGGGTCCGCCGAAGTGCCCGTAGGGCGTGCCGCTCAGTGGCCCGCCGGAGCCGCCCGTAGGGCGGGCCGCTCTATGGCCCGCCGAGTTGTGTATGCATGAGCCGTACATGCGTGAGGCCCTCGCCCTCGCCGCCGAATCGGCCGCCGCGGGTGAAGTCCCCGTGGGCGCCGTCATCGTCATCGGCGGCGAGGTAATCGGACGCGGCCGCAACCAGCCGATCAGCGCGCACGACCCGACTGCGCACGCCGAGATCGTCGCGCTGCGTGACGCGGCCGCGCGTGTCGGCAACTACCGTCTGCCCGGCGCGACCTTGTATGTGACCCTGGAGCCGTGCGTGATGTGCGTGGGCGCCCTCATGCACGCGCGTGTCGAGACGGTGGTGTACGGCGCGACCGAGCCCAAGGCCGGCGCCATGGAGTCCACCCAACGGGCGCACGAGCACCCGGCCCTCAATCACCGGGTGTCGGTGGTGTCGGGGGTGCTGGCGGCCGAGAGCCGCGCCCTGCTGCAGGCGTTTTTCCGGGAGCGCCGGGGCGGGTGAGCGGTTGCCCGCACGCCGTTGGATGTGCCATCCTAGGGGTTCGGCCGTCCTCGCGGAGAGGTACCGAAGTGGTCATAACGGGGGCGCCTCGAAAGCGTCTTGCTCCAAAAGGGCACGTGGGTTCGAATCCCACCCTCTCCGCCATAATTTAATTGTTTATTTTCAACAACTTACAGGCCTGTTCTTTGGTGCTGTACTGAAGATGTCCCCGCCTGCTATTCTTGTGCGGGGAATCTGGTGCTCACGGTTTACCGACGTCATCAGGCAAGCTGCCGACATAAGACCCGTCGCTTCAAGAACTGCCGTTGTCCGCTCTGGGTGCAGGGGACGCTTGCAGGCGACAGGATTCGGCGGAGCCTCGACCTGACGTCTTGGGAGGCGGCATCCGCTCTCGTGCGCGACTGGGAGGTGGCCGGCGAGATTGGGCAGACCAGAAGCGAAACGCCGGACCTGAGTGTGGCCGTGACGAGGTTCCTAGCCGATGCCCGAGCTCGGAAATTGTCCGAGGAGACGGTTCGAAAATACGAGAATCTGCTCAGCAAGCGCTTCCTGCCTTGGTGCGAACACGAGGGCATTCGGCGGCCAACGCGGGTCGACGTCGATGCCGTCCGCATGTTTAGGGCTACCTGGGATGACGGGGCCCTCTACGCGACGAAGAATCTCGAACGCCTTCGGGCGTTCTTTCGTTTCTGCGAACAGTCAGGTTGGGTCAAAGAGAATCCGGCGTCGAGCGTCAAGGCACCGCGGGCGCGCCATGTGCCGACGCTGCCGTTCAGCCGAGACGAGATGCAGAAAATCTATGAGGCCTGTTCGCGCTACCGCGGCGACCAAATAAGGCTCAAGGCCTTCGTGTCCGTGATGCGTTACTCAGGACTGCGGATCGGTGACGCTCTTGCCCTGACCAAGGATCGAATCGCGGGGAACCGGCTCTTTCTTTACACCCAGAAAACGGGCACCCCGGTCTATGTACCGTTGCCTCCAGTCGTGGTCGCTGACCTGGCCGCCATCCAGACCACCGGCGACCATTTCTTTGTGACCGGGCGCGCCAAATCCGCCACAGCCCGAGCGAATTGGTCTCGATACCTGGCGAGTCTCTTCCGGCTAGCCGGCATCGAGGGCGGACACTCCCATCGGTTCAGGGATACTTTTGCGGTCGAGTTGCTCTTGCAGGGCGTGTCCCTTGATCACGTGTCCGTCTTGTTGGGTCATTCCTCAATCAAGATCACCGAGCGGCACTACAGCCCCTGGGTCAAGGCCCGGCAGGAACAGCTCGAAGAAGCCGTGGCTAAGTCATGGTAACAACTCTATGGTATCGGCGGAGCTCGAACTAGCGATTCAACAGTTGTGCCGAGTCAATAGAGAGCTTCTGCGCTGAACGGCGGCGTTGGCATTCCGTCGACCATGAGCCGAACGTGCATGGCGTAATTCGGCAGGCGCGTAAGGTCATATTCGTCGAACTCTGGCCCGAATTGGAGGGCCAGTTTCTCGGCATCTGGTGGGCCGATTCTGAACGAGATCATGTTTCCGACGTTGCCGAGGATCGCATCGCGCAGCTCCGGAGACAGCTGGGCAAGGTGCTGGTGGGCCAGCACCAGATTGACCCGGTATTTTCGGAGCTCGGCCATCATGTTGATCAAGCTCGGCGTCGCGAACGAGTGGCACTCGTCGAGGTAGACGAAGAAGTCGCGTCGCATCGGCTCCGGAATCGCTGTCCTGGTCAAGGCTGTCCAGCCAACTGTCGAGACAAGAAGTGCACCCAAGAGAGCGGCGGCATCCTCGCCGATCCTCCCTTTTGAGAGATTGACCAGAATCACGTCGCCGGCTGCCATGGCCAGGCGAAGCTCGATCGTGTTCGCCGAGGCGGTGAGGATCCCACGGACCTGGTCATGGGCAAGGAACGCCCCGACCTTGTTCTGAAGCGGTGCGATGGCTTGGGCTCGGAAGGTGCTCGGGTACTTCTCGTATTCCTTCAGCCAGAAATCCCTCACTGCCTCGTTGGCGAGGCCATGGGCGACCTCCATTCGGAAGGTCCGTTCGTTCAGAAGACGGAGGATATCTGAGAGGCTCGGTTCGGGTTGCTCGATGAGGGCGAGAATCGAATTGCGCAGGATGTGTTCAAGACGAGGCCCCCATGACTCATCCCAGAGCATCTTGAATGTGTTCAGCAGGCCTGACGCGGCAACGGGCCTGATTTCCTCTGGCACGTTCAGGAGCGGGTTGAAACCGAAGCCATGGCCTTTGCCGGCAACGTCAAAGTGCCTAACGCGGTGCGCCTCACGGCCTGGAATGCGCCGGAGGATGTTCGCAATGAGGTCGCCGTGGGGATCCAGAAGAATCAGGCCATGTCCGAGGGCGATGTCCTGGAGGATCATTCGTTCCATGAGCGTCGACTTGCCTGTGCCCGTCTTGCCAATGATGTATGTATGGAGGCGTCGGTCGGCGAGCCTGATACCGAAAGGCTGACCACGGTTGCGGTAGTTGATTCGGCCGAGTTCAATACTTGGAGGTAAAGTCAGCGTCATTTACCAACGATGCCAAGGAACCCGATCCGCGCAAAGGCGTCATGACTTGACAAGGAGGGACAACGGTGCAGGCGAGGCTGTGCGAACCCAACGAATAGCTTCAGCTCCAGAAAAGGAAAAAGGGACATACCTTGGATCCGAGGTATGTCCCTTTCCTGCCTTTCGGCCCTATGCGTCAGAACGAACGGAGTGTTCTAGAACCAGTGTTTCGCAACCCAGTAGATCAGCCCGAGTACGCCAACCTTGATTGGCGTCAGCAGAACAATTCGCAGGACTTGTTGCCCGAACCAAGACCAGAATCGCGGTTGGGACTTCTTCGTCGTTTTGGTCGTTTCACTGTGGCAACGGCTATTGGCCGCACCACATTGACAGGGAGGCTTGGGCCGGCTATTCCGGCCATCTCCACCACCCCGCGGGGAGTTCATCTTCTTGCGCGGTTGCCTTTCGGCTACCGATGCTTCTATAGCATGGACCTTCTCTTGGCCCGTCTTGGGCTGCCTAGCCGAATGCTTGCGGACTCCTTTCGATCGCTTTTTCGGCGGAAGGTACCTCGAACGAACGAACGTAATGCTAAAGACATCGATAGCCCGGCCCATGGCTACACCGGTTGGGTAGCCGCTGGACGCGGGCTAGTCGATGTCACACGAGGCGTGCGACACATACATGCTCCTTCACAAGTCACGGAGCACGCTCGCTCATCGACGTTATTCAGTTGTCAAATGGCGACGGCTCCGCACCCAAAGAACCGGACGGCTTCGCCCTCCTTTCCTGAACTGCGGAATATTGATACTACCACGGTGAGCGGCTCCATTGGGCATTCGTCAGCCGCATCCTTGCCACTGCCCCTCCTTCAGCTGGCGAGGCCTAGGCAGGGCCTCTCAGGAACAAACGACCGGCCTTTGGCCGCGGTACCCACCCAGCGCGCACGCAGGGTTCTTCACCAGTTCTTTCCATCGTACCAGGCGGCCAAGGTCGGTCCAGCTACCGTCGCAGTCGTTCCACGGGGCTCGTTCACCCTTGACTTCGCCTGCCGCCGAGAAGGTGCAGTGAAGAACCACTGCCTCGGAGGATTCCGAGATAACCGCACAGCTATCGGTGCATCAGTGCGATGGGTACATGGTGTGACAACACGTTGTTTCTGTATCGTGACAAGGAGGTGATTCAGGCGTGCATCCACCTGGCTAAGACCGACGAGTCAGCTCTCTCGTTCGCTCAGATTGTTCCCGTGCCTGATGACTGGTCGGGGACGCTGGAGGAATGGGGATTGGAGAGCTGGGGCTCGGAGCGGGACGCCTGGGACGTCAAGATAACGGCGAGTGAGGATTCCGTCGCCTACCAGTTCAAGACGGTGCGGCACGGGGCAATTCCGTTCGCGGATTGGGTCAAGAAGCTGTATCCGCGATTGCGGGTTGAGCTGTTGTTCCGCGAACGGGCGACGAAGAAGACGAAGTTGGCGGTCTGGAGCGACGAGGAAAAGCTGCCCGCGGCTTAGCGGGACACGGTGTGGGTTTCGATCATCGATAGCTGGTCGGGATCCACACAAAGGTAAAGTGCGCGCCTCCCACCCTCTGAAAAAAAGCCGCGTCCTCATGTGAACGCGGCCCCTATGGTAGACAAGCCGGATCAATCTAGTGCAGTGCCTGATCGACTAGAGAGATCAGCTTCGTAAAGAACTGTCGATCAGCTGCGGCAATCCCGTGACCAAATCGAGGACGTGCCCGGATCGGACTAAAGACATCTTCCATGTCGTCTCCAAATACTGAGCCACATACCTCGACGATCAGGTCAGCCTGTTGCTGTTGATTGTGCGATTGGCGCAGTTGGGGATCATTCGGCTTCAGCATCAACAGCGGGTTGTCGCTCTTGACCTCGAACACATAAATCATGAGGCCAGGTGCCCCTCCAGCTGGCCCACACGACTTCGGAGTGAACTGGACCTGAACAGTAAAGAACCTTGGACGTGCCGCCGCCTGAACTTGTAGTTGACGGCCATCTGCCACGGCGAAGTCAATCCGACGATCTGACCGCTCTGCAAACGCAGCGATAACGGAATCCACAGTCACCTGACCGGCCGATGGCTGACTGAACAGCATCGACATCAGAATCACCACAATAAAAGTCCGGTAGTTCCTCATCATTGTCCACCTCCGCTAGAAGTTCATTGCGAGGAGGACGGCGCCCCACGAGTGCAGTCGTCGTCGAAATCAACAACTTATGGCTATTTGACCAAATTGTATCACTTTGACACAAAAGGTCAACTGCTACGTCTAGGTAGCAGCAATTTCAAAGCCAATGATTTGATGCCGACGAATTACTTCCGGTTACCGAGGAGTCATCAATTCAAGGCAAGAATTGCCTACGTCAGCGTGAAATACGTCCCATTCTTGTCAAAGCCAAGGGCTCGAGGTCCGTATCATTGGCGCTGTACCGCTCCTTGCCCCCATAACCATCCTTACAGTAGACAACGTTAAGCGGTCGACGAGCGGGCACAGAGAGTCTAAACCCTCCATTGGGGTGCGATACTACCTGTGGGCTGAGAGGGGGAGCATAGACGGGGCAGTCCTTCCCTCCCAAACGCTCGGCTGATGGCTCGTAGGCGTAGGCTGTGACCGTCACATCTTCCAGTGGCTTCATACCCTCGTCGGCGTCCACAACCATGCCAGGGCGGCTGAACCGCCCATTACTCTGCTGAGCCGCGATGTCTATTGAAGCCGCTGCAGCAGTCGCCAATGCTGCCAACAGAGCCCCACTCCAATGACGCACAATAGCCCCCCAAAAAATCTGAACCACAATTTTGTCTTCTCAACGTAGTCTTTGTCAAGAATCGGAACGTTAACTGGACTTCGCTTAAGCACTTGGATTGTCAGCGGCGCGGCGTCGGAAAGCCGGTACTGCACCAAGAGGCGCTGCGGGTGGATTATCTGGGTCTCGAAGGACCAACTGCCGACTGCATCTTGCCTTGGGGTTCCGACAGCCACGTCATAACTCAACGCTCCGGCGTCACTGACCGAGACGTCTTCGACACTTACTCCTGGCCTGTCTAGCAAGAAGATCTTCAGCCCGAGGTCAGTCGCAAACCTCGAAGGATAGACGAAGAAGCTCCCTCGCTCGACGGCCGATCCGTCGTAGTCGATTCGAACAGTGTGGTAGTTCAGGGTGAGTTGAAGAGCCTGGAAACCCAAGACAGGACCGATGACGGTAAGAATGGCGAGGACACTGCCGTTGCCAAACCACCGACCGAGAATCATCCCGGCAACGACACCAAATCCGACGAATACCCCCGTCAGAACAAGACGATGATCTATGGGAACATCTACAGTGGAAAAGCCCACGAACGCTGCGCCGACAGCGGCCAGGACCGTAGACGAAACCGCCACCGCTTCAAGAGCATTCTTGAACGGCGGCTCAACGACCACGGCCGATACCTACTGCTGACGGGATGTTGAAAGAGCAGCGAGGGTTCGTTCAAGGAACCTGTTGATGACGTGATAATCGGAATCCTGCAGGCCAGAACCAAAGCGCCGCGCTGCTCCGATCGCACTAAACGAATCGTCGACGTCATCACCCACCACTCGACCACATGTAGTGATGATCAAATCCGCGTCGTCAGAGTCATCATGATGCTTTTTCAGCCGAGACTCATCCACGCCAGCAAAGAGGAACGGGCTTTCTGGGGCTAGAACGAAGCCATAGATCCGGAGTGCGTCCTCCGTTCCATCTGGTCGTGAACCATCGCAAGCATTCGGCAAGAAGTTAACCTGCAGGGAGTGCAGCTTCCTGTTGTGAACTGCGTCGCTCTCGTTGTATCCGCGGAGGATCGACAGGTCAACTCTCCGCTTTTCCGGGCTGAAAGCCTTAAGCACTGCAACTAGTGTTCGATTCTCAGGAGACTCCACCGCAATCGCAGTGGCCTTCTCCCTCGACGCAGCCTGCTCGGCTGCACTGGACCCTAGGCTTGAGATTAAGACCACCGGCACCGTGCACGCCGCTACAGCGGCCGGCAGCCAGCGCTTCATGCGAGAGAATCCCGCTTGAGGTCAGTTCGCTTCGGCGCAAGTACATAGGAATAGCGGAGCACGGACCCTGAAAAGTCCAATGCGTCCCCCTGACGGCAGAGAAGCCGCTTGTCTACCATACGCCTACCAAACCTCAATCTGATTTCGGCTTCCTGCCGACTTTCTTTAGAACCGGTCCGCGAGAAATCGTATTGCGCACGGCGGGTCGGTTGCAAGGGGAAAACTTGCAGAGGATCATTTCTCTTAGTGGAATCGCTGGCTCCACTACCCATTGGCGGCACGAATAGAAACACTACCACATATTGTGGCCAACTGGAACGGCGAATGCAAATTATTTTTGCATTGCGTCAACCTGCCATTTCGGAGACAATTGGGGTTTACGCTGGCAACGCAAAGAGAGGGCGTGAACGTGACGCTTGGGCAACGTGTAGCGGGCCTGATTGGGGCCAAACGAGTAACGGCAAAGGCTGTCGCCGACGCAGCCCGCGTCAACCCCTCGTTGATTACCCGTTGCTGCAGTTTGGATCGTGACGTTGACGTTCGCCGCCGAACCCTCGAGTCTTTGGCGGCAGCGCTTGAGGTCTCCACGGACTACCTGGTGGGGCGACGACCCGACCTGGACGCCCTTCCGTTTGATCGAGTGGCAGCTCGAGAGTCGTTCCTCGTTTTCCAGCAAAAGAAGAACCTGGGACAAAGGGAGTCAGACCGCTATGCGGGCCTCCTTGACGCTCCAGAGGCACCGAGAACTTCCGAAGAGTGGCTTCGGTTCGACACCCTTCGGCGCGAGTTCGCAAGCCACGGTCAGCGCGAGCACGAACAGAACCTAATCGGCGAACCGCGTCGATTTAGTCGACAGGCCATCTCGTAGAGAAGACTCTACCGATGTGCGATTGACACATCACAGCCGACAGAGCGTGTACAGAACAGGGACATGGGAGATTTGCCGCTGGACGTGATGACCACGGCCCCATTGACTTCCGTCATATAGACGGCCTTTCGAGTCGTCCTGACCGGACGATACCTCTTGGTGTCACCGCACTGCATCGGATGCGATGTAGCGTCAACGACGACATCAAGAAAGCGGTCAACGACTGAACATTGTGGATGTCTGAATGAACGGCCGGCACTGAAGACAGCGACGGCCGGCGATGTCCCTTCCACCCAAGCGGCGCTGTTACTGCCATGCGTCCTGGCGCCATGGTGCGAGCCGGACATGACCGTCGTTGCTGCGTCGGCGCCGAAGTTTTCTAGCGCGTCGGCTTCGGTGCTGCCGCGTGGACCGTCAGTCCGCGGTATCGCCCGCGGCACATTGAGACCCCAGAACGATAAGGGACCGACCATAAGTGCCTTGCCTACCACACTTGCAAGGCTCGAAGTCATCTCATAAATACCTGAGCAAGATTCGCGCGCAGCCGAGCTTGACGAAGCCGAGGTAGTTGTCGACATGGTATTCCCACCGAGTCACGATGCGGCGGAAGTGGTGCAGCCAGGCAAAGAGACGTTCCACCTTCCAGCGCCGCTTGGTGCGCCGCAGCGGGCGGCAATCATCTCGATGCCGAAGTCATGCAGGAGTTGTTGGTCCAGGGCGTCGGAGTCGTACCCGCGGTCGCCGATCAGACGCGGGGGGAGGTCTTCGACGAAGCGGGCCTCAAGCGTGGCGGGGACGAGGTGCGGCTCATACGGCGAAGCACTGGCCACGTGTACGGCGAGAGGAAGACCATGGCCGTCGCAGATCGCCATGATCTTGCTGCCTTTACCGCGTCGAGTAGGGCCAACGGCGGCCCCCCTTTTTTCGCCGAGGCGAAGGTCGCATCGACGAAGGCTTCCGTCAGGTCCAGTTTGCCGCGGTCGCGCAGATCGGCCGCGAGCCGTTCAAGTAGTCGGTCGAGTCGACCGGAGCGTTGCCAGAGTTGAAAGCGCCGATGACACGTCTGATACGGCGGATAGCGTCGAGGCAAATCGTGCCACGGGGCCCCCGTCCGCAACACCCAGAGCACCCCGTTGAGCACGGCGCGCGGATCGGTCCACGGCCGGCCGCGACGGTCAGCACGCACCTGGGGACGAAACAGCGGTTCGATCGCGGCCCATTGGGCGTCGGTCAGGTCCATGCGCTCCGGTACGACGCGGCACCGCGGACCGTAACACCATGTCAACCATTTATGAGATAAGATTAGGTGCACCGCTATCTTGACGCAGTATGGGCCCAGGAGGGCTGGAGGCGACGACCATGGTCCGAGTGGCAACGTGTCCTACCGTTTACCACTCGGGAACCTGTCGAGGCACCTTGACTACTCAGCACTGACTTGAGCGAGAAGTGCGCTGCTTCCATTCCCAGCTGAGCTTTCGGCCAGCCGATGGTGCGGACATTACCAGGTCCCTCGCGCGCGCGTCCACAACCGCACACCGGTGAGACGACAGGACGAGGGCAGAGCCTGCAACCGGGGAATCGGTTGCGCGCGTCCGTCTAATTAGTCGCTGGGAGGCGGTCATGAAGTCAGTGAAATTCGAGTGGTCGTGTGCGCAGGCGGTTGTGCAGCTGAGGGTCGAAGACGAGTCGGGAACGCTGTTGAGGTCGCTGCAACTGACCGGCGCGGGAAGCCAGGTCCTGAAGCTTCCAGCGGGAGCCTACCGGGCTGGCTACCGGGCCCAGGGAACACCAGGCACGGTTGTCACGGTTTCAGTTGCCTCTGGGGCGACGATGAATGCGATCGAGCGGACCGTCCCGGCGAGCGGCTCTTTGGCAGGTGTGCGGAAACTGACTGTGTCATAGGGGGCAATGGTCGTGATGAATCGTTCACAAGTATCTCTCGTGGCTGCCTTGTTCTCCCTTACCGGAGTCGCCGCACCGCTCGCCGCACAGACGGTCGAGCGAGGGGCCGATAGGACTGCAGGTTTGGCAAATCTCACCACGCTGCCCGGACTGGGGGACCTCGTTCGCACTGGCGTCGCCACGACGTTCGACGCAACGTCTGCCGACAAGAAGGGGCGCGCGTCGGTCACCGTTGGCAGTCCGACAGACGGCAAGACGTTCACGATTGCCGTGTTTGGTCCACTGAGCGAGGCGACAGGTGAAGCCGTGCCATTGAGTTTCGACGGTCTGTCGACAGGTGCCGGCGCTGAGTTGTCCGTCAACTTCATGAGGTGGCGCGGCGGAAGTGGATGGTCAGCGGCGGAGCTCTCCGAGTTCTGCAAGGCCAATCTAAAGAGAGACGAATGTGATGACAGCGACTTTCAGGGCGTCGACCGCGTCCGTTTCCTTGACAGGGCGCTGGCTCACGAGACCCCGGTTGTTGTGACCCTGACCGGAGGCGTGAGCAGAACGACGTTCGAGTATTCACTTACAGAGCAATTCGCGGCCAAGAAAGATCCGCACGACAACTGGAAGCTCGCAGGGTCGGTCGGGTGGTACTCCCCGACCCTCGGGTTCCTTGCTGTGGGAGGAGCTCTGCAACAGACGTGGGTGCCCGCTGGGAAGGCCAGGCAGCTGTGTGCACCCCTCGACGATACCACGTCACTAGAGTGCAGGACCTTCGTAGTTGGCACCCCCACTTCAACGCGTCAGCACTTGGTGACTGTGCAGTGGCGTCGTTTCCTGCCAGGCGGCCGTGTAGCTTTCAGCCCAACTGTCGCTTTCGACGTGAGAAACGATATTCGCCATGTTCGACTGCCGGTCTATTTCTTTGCAGACGCCAACGGCGGAGTAGCAGGCGGTGTCAGAGCCGACTGGCGCAGTGACACACGGACTACGGCCCTCGTCGTCTTTATCGGTGCCGCCCTAAAACCGTTTTGATGTTGGCCTCCCTTCGACGAAGTGGCTGGGCCTGAGTCACGGTCACGTCACAAGCACGTTAAGTACAACGGTTAGGGTCAGTCATGGGCAGGTCATCTGTCGAGAACCTAATCGAGGCCCACAGAAATATTAGGGCTAGCGGGGGAGAGTCTGTGAATTGCGGGTTGAAGGGCTTCATGAATAACGATGTCCACATCCCCTTGGTTGAAGATCCGGATGAGGACGAATACTCGTCAATCGTGGTTGAACCGATTCCACAGGAACAGCCCGCGGGCTGGACCATTTCGGAATTCAGACGTCTGCAGAAGAGCCGCAACAAGGTCATGGTGTATGGCCAGCTGTTCTTCGATAACGCTCACCTTGTCAGGGACGATCCCGATAACGAGGAGGGACTGACGAGTCAGCCGAAGCGATTCACCGTCTGGGAAATCCATCCGGTGTCTCGTCTCTTCGAATGCACGAAGGCTAACGATGATTGCGATCCGAGGGTTGTGTCCGACTGGAAGGAGATTCGTTAGAGAGGCGTACCACGCTGGGCGCTCTGGTCTTCGCTCTGGTACCTAAGGAGGGGTTAGAGCTCGCCCTCTTGGCGCATTTGCTCTTCGAATATCTGGATGTAGATCTCTGCTTGGCGGGAGAGAAGTTCGGCTCCACGGTCGCCCATCTCTTGGATGCGCTTCTTGACTTCAGGGAGGTTAGAGCGAATCCGTTCGTCGAGCCGATTCCGGCGCGCGAGGCGGTTGAACTTGGTGAAATAGTCGTCGATTAGACGAAGTTCGCGGTGGAGCTCCTTCTCCTCTGAGAGCAAGGCCTCAACATCGACCGGCGTGGATTCTGCCGCTCGTTTGCTGTGTTTTTCATAATTGACTGTCACGTTCTTGTTAGTTATGTAACCAAAGTACCAGGCCGGCGGGATCTGTCAAGCTGGTGCCTGTTGACATCCTGGTTGAAAGAGCTACGCTTGTCAGCCAAGGTGGCGATAACTGCAAATTATCAGCCGCTCCACAGTCGCGAGGCGGGAGCGTGACAGCCT
>CAYYFE010000062.1:0-20228 GCA_964471115.1 uncultured Solibacteraceae bacterium | reverse complement strand
CCCATGCTGCAGACGGTGATCCCCGATCTGCCGCTGTTCAACGCGCTGAGCCCCGGCCTGGTCATGGGCATCATGATCCTGCCCCTGGTGTCGTCGCTCTCCGAGGACGCGCTGCACGCCGTGCCCAACGGCTTGCGCGAGGGCGCGTACGCGCTGGGCGCCACCCGCATGCAGGCGGCGCTGCGCGTGGTCGTCCCGGCGGCGTTTTCAGGCATCTCGGCCTCGTTCATCCTCGCCATGTCACGCGCCATTGGCGAGACGATGATCGTGGCGATTGCCGCCGGCCAGCAGCCGCGCCTGACGGCCGACCCCACCACTCCCGTCGAGACCATGACGGCGTTCATCGTGAAGGTCAGCATGGGTGATACCCCGGCCGGGTCACTCGGCTTCCGGACCATCTTTGCCGTCGGCATGCTGCTCTTCGTGATGACCTTCGTGCTCAACATGCTGAGCGACTGGCTGCGGCGCCGGTTCCGCGAGGAGTACTCGTGAGCACGCCGGCCACCAGGCGCGCGGGCGACCGGCTGCTGCAGACGGCCAGCATCCTGGTGCTGTTGCTGTCGCTGACCGCGCTCGCGGCGCTGCTGTACGACATCTGGGCCGACGGCAGCGGCCGGCTCGACTGGCGGTTCCTGACCAGCCCGCCGTCGCGGCGGGCGGCCGCGGCCGGCATCTATCCGGCCATCGTCGGCAGCCTGTGGATCATGGTCGTCACCGCCGCCCTTGCCCTGCCGCTGGGTGTGGGCGCCGCCGTGTATCTCGAGGAGTACGCCAAGCAGGGCCGGTTTTCCCGGCTCATCGAAGTGAACATCGCGAATCTGGCTGGTGTGCCCTCGATCATCTACGGCCTGCTGGGCCTGGGCGTGTTCGTGCGCACCTTCCAGTTCGGCACGACGATTCTGGCCGGCGCGGCCACGCTGGCGCTCATGGCGCTGCCCGTCGTGATCCTGTCGACGCGCGAAGCGCTGCGCACCGTGCCGCGCTCTCTGCGCGAAGGGTCGTACGCCCTGGGCGCCACCCAGTGGCAGACGATCTGGCACCAGGTGCTGCCCAGCGCAATTCCCTCGATCCTGACGGGCCTCATCCTGGCCATGTCGCGCGCGATTGGCGAGACCGCGCCGCTCATCACCGTGGGCGCGCTGGCCTACATCGACTTCGCGCCCACCGGTCTGCTGTCACCCTATACCGTGCTCCCGATTCAGATTTATAACTGGGTGTCGCAGCCGCAGGCCGCGTTCGCCCAGAATGCCGCCGCCGGCATCATCGTGCTGCTGGCGCTGCTGCTGACGGTGAACGCCGTGGCCATCGTGCTGCGCGATCGGTACCAGAAGGCCCGAACATGACCACTCCGCTTCGATCGCTTGCCTCGCTCGCCACCTCGACGGCCGCCGGCCCGGCCACGCCGGTCAAGATTGACGTCGACGGGATGAACTTCTACTACGGCGACAAGAAGGCGCTGTCGGACATCACCATCGACATCCACGCCAACGTCGTCACGGCTTTCATCGGCCCGTCCGGCTGCGGCAAGAGCACCTTCCTGCGCACGTTGAACCGGATGAACGACATCATCCCGTCGGCGCGCGTCGAGGGGCAGGTCCGGATCGACGGGCAGGACATCTACGCGGGGTCGACCGACGTGGTCGCGCTGCGGCGCCGCGTGGGCATGGTGTTCCAGAAGTCGAACCCCTTCCCCAAGTCCATCTTCGAGAACATCGCCTACGGCCTGCGCATCAACGGCCTGGCGAAGAACCGGAGTGACATGGAGGGCCGCGTCGAAGAGAGCCTGAAGGCCGCGGCCATCTGGGACGAAGTGAAGGACCGGCTGAACGACTCGGCGCTGGCGCTCTCGGGCGGCCAGCAGCAGCGTCTCTGCATCGCGCGGGCGCTGGCGATCGAACCCGAGATCCTGCTGATGGACGAACCCGCCTCGGCGCTCGACCCCATTGCCACGCAGCGCATCGAGGAACTCGTCTACCAGCTCAAGAAGACCTATACGATCGTCATCGTCACGCACAACATGCAGCAGGCCGCGCGCGTCTCGGACGCGACGGCGTTTTTCTGGCTGGGCCGGCTGGTCGAATACGGCCCCACTGAGAAGATCTTCACCAATCCTGCCGAGAAGCTGACGGAGGATTATGTAACCGGGCGGTTCGGCTAAGCCCCGCGGGGACACGGCACATGGAACGGCACGTACGGCACTTTCAGGATGAACTCGACGACCTCAAGGGACGGCTGCTCGAAATGGGCGGCCTGGCCGAGGACCGGCTGCGCCTCGCCGTCCGCGGCCTCGTCGATCGCGACAACACGCTGGTGGAACAGGTGCTGACCGGCGATGCCGCAATCAACCAGCTCCACATCGACATCGACGACCGGTGCTTCAAGCTGCTGGCGCTGCACCAGCCCATGGCGGTCGACCTGCGGGCCATCGTGGCCGCGGTCAAGATCAACACCGACCTGGAGCGGGTGGGCGACCTGGCGGTCAACATCTCGGAGGCCGTCCGGCGCTACCTCCAGCATCCCCCCGTCAAGGAGCTGATCGACATCCCCCGGATGGCGGTCCTGGCCCAGGACATGCTGCGGGACGCCCTGGATGCCTTCGTCCGCCGCGATGTCACGCTGGCCCAGCACGTCCTGGCCCAGGACGACACCCTCGACGGGCTCAAGACCACGGTCTTCCGCGACCTGCTGGGCTACATGCTGCGCGACTCGGGCACCATCGAGCCGGCGCTGGACCTGATTCTCATCAGCCGGCACCTGGAGCGGATCGGCGACCACGCCACCAACATCGCCGAAGACGTCATCTTCATGGTGTCGGCGCGCGACGTCCGCCATCAGTAGCCCCATCCCGCGCCCCGGCGTTCTACAATAGGACCGTGCCGGTGACGACGTGTGTGTACTGTCGCCAGCAACCCACGGCCCCCCAGTGGCATCCCTTCTGCAGTGAACGGTGCCGGCTGGCTGACCTGGGCCGCTGGCTGCAGGGTGACTACAGGGTCCCCGGTCCGGCTTCCCCGGGGGCCGACCTCCTCGCCGATGAGGACGAGGAACCGCCGGCCCCCCTCGATTCGTGAAAGGCGCGTACGTTCCCATGGCCGACACCCTGACAATCACCGACAACCGCACCGGCAAGCAGTACGAAGTTCCCATCGCGGACGGCACCATCCGCGCCATCGACCTCCGGAAGATCAAGACCAGCGCTGACGACTTCGGGCTGATGACGTACGACCCGGCGTTCCAGAACACGGCGTCGTGCCGCAGCAGCATCACGTTCATCGACGGCGACAAGGGCATCCTCGAATATCGCGGCTACCCCATCGACCAGCTGGCGGAACAAAGCACGTTCCTCGAAACGGCGTACCTGATCCTCTTCGGTGAACTGCCCACGGCGGCGCAGCTGGATGCGTGGACGCGTGAAATCACGCTGCACACGATGCTGCACGAGAACATCAAGAAGTTCATGGAGGGCTTCCAGTACGACGCCCACCCCATGGGCATCTTCCTGTCCACGGTCGGCGCCCTGTCGACGATCTACCCGGACGCCAAGAACATCAGCGACCCGGATTCGCGGCGCCTGCAGGTGCGGCGGCTGATCGCCAAGGTCCCGAGCATCGCGGCCTACGCGTACCGCCACAGCATCGGCCGGCCGTACGTGTATCCGGACAACGACCTGAGCTTCCCCGGCAACTTCCTGAACATGTTGTTCAAGATGACCGAGCTCAAGTACGCGCCGCACCCGGTGCTGGAACGCGCGCTCGACATCCTCTTCATCCTGCACGCCGACCACGAGCAGAACTGCAGCACCAGCGCCATGCGCGGCATCGGCAGCGCCCACACCGACCCCTACGCGTCGCTGGCCGGCGCGGCCGCCGCCCTCTACGGCCCGCTGCACGGCGGCGCCAATGAGGCCGTGCTGCGCATGCTGAAGGAGATCGGGTCGGTCTCCAACGTCCCGGCGTTCATCAAACGCGTCAAGGGCGGCGAGGGCCGCCTGATGGGGTTCGGCCACCGCGTCTACAAGTCGTACGACCCCCGCGCGCGCATCATCAAGCAGACCGCCGACCAGGTCTTCGAGGTCACGGGCCGCAATCCGCTGACCGACATCGCGCTGGAACTGGAACGCATCGCGCTCGAGGACGACTACTTCGTCAGCCGGAAGCTCTACCCGAACGTCGACTTCTACTCGGGGCTGATCTACCAGGCGATGGGCTTCCCGCTCGACATGTTCCCGGTGCTCTTCGCCATCCCGCGCACGGCGGGCTGGCTGGCCCAGTGGGATGAAATGCTGCGCGACGACGACCAGAAGATTGCGCGGCCGCGTCAGATCTACATCGGCGCCGCGCGCCGGGATTACGTGCCCCGCGACAAGCGGGGGTAAGGAGCCTGTTCATGCGTGCTGCCGTCGTCGCCCTCGCCGTTGTCGCCTCCGCCGTGTGCGCCTCAGCGTCGCAGGCCCCGCCGGCAGCCGCCGCACAGACCTTTGATGGCGCCCGGGCCTTCGAACACCTGAAGGCCCAGGTGGCCATCGGCCCGCGCCCCGCCGGATCGGCCGGCATCCGGCAGACGCGCGCGTACCTGACGCGCCAGATCGCCGCCATGGGGCTGACGGTCCAGGAGCAGCCCTTTGTGGCCACGACGCCCATCGGGCCCGTGGACATGGTCAACCTCATCGTCACGCTGCCGGGCCGCCGGACCGACCGCATCCTGTTCACCGGGCATTACGACACGAAGCTCTTCAAGGACATCGTGTTCGTCGGCGCCAGCGACGGCGCCTCGAGCGCGGCGCTGCTGGTGGAACTGGTCCGATCGCTCAAGGACCGGCCGCGCGAGTTCACCTACGAGTTCGTGTGGTTCGACGGCGAGGAAGCCTTCGTCGAGTGGCATCTGGATCGCGATTCCACGTACGGGTCGCGGTACTACGTGCAGGCCGCGCGGCAGGCCAAGGCGTTGTCGAGCATCAAGGCCATGATCCTGGTCGACATGATCGGCCACGCGGACCTGCGCATCGAACGCGACAGCTACTCGGCGCCCTGGCTCACCGACATCATCTGGGGCGCCGCCAGGCGGCTCGGCCACGGCGGCATCTTCCTCGACACGATGACCACCGTCGAAGACGATCACGTCCACTTCGTCCGGGCGGGCATCCCGTCGGTCGACATCATCGACCTCAACCACTTCATCGATCGCGGCCACTGGCACACGGCGGGCGACAACCTCGACGCGGTCTCGGCCAAGTCCCTGCAGATCGTCGGCGACGTGTTGCTGGCGTCAATCCCCGACATCGAAAAATACGTGGCGCGCTGACGCGCGCGGGCCCCGGGAATTCACAACGAGGACTGGAGGGCTGGGAGGAACTGCGCTCAACTGGATTCACAGCGAGGCATGGAGGGCTGGGAGGCTTCGCGCTCAACCCGGATTCACAGCGAGGCGTGGAGGGCTGGGAGGTTCCAGCGCTCACCGGATTCACAGCGAGGCATGGAGGGCTGGGAGGCTCGGCGCTCAACTGGGATTCACAGCGAGACATGGAGGGCTGGGAGGAACGGCGCCCACTCGGATGCACAACGAGGCATGGAGGGCTGGGAGGAACTCGGCCCACTCGGATGCACAACGAGGCATGGAGGGCTGGGAGGGCTTGGGTGCGGCGGGACGGGCCACACGGTCAGTCTTGATTGTGAGTCCACGGATCGCTCACAACCCCATCCCCGGCGGCAGAGCGATCGAAGCAAGATGGCAGCACCAGGCTCGAGATGCCAAAGCGGTGTCACAACAGCGTCCAGCCGGTAGCCGCATTCGAGTTCCACGTCGCCGTACCCGATCGGCAGCGGCACCTGTGCCTCGATGGCGAGGCCGGCTCGCTGCATCTCATACTTCAGGCAGGCCTGGTAGGCCGACTCCAACAGCCCCGGGCCCAGCACGCGGTGTGCAGCGACCGCGCACCTAATCACACGCCCCGCGATCTCGGATCGATACACCACGTCCCACTGCGGTGCACGCCTAATACCCCCGCCGTGCCGTGCCCGCGCGACCGGTACCACCGGCGTCAGATTCTGGGCGTTCCCCCTCTGACCCGTCGCTGGGCCTCAAGTGTCAGCTGTTACCCGCGCTGTGGGCGCAGTTCCTCCCAGCCCTCCACGCCTCGCTGTTAATCCGAGCGGGCGTGAAGCCTCCCAGCCCTCCATGTCTCGCTGTGCAGTCCGATGAGCGCGGAACCTCCCAGCCCTCCACGCCTCGCTGTGAATCCGAGTAGGCGCGAAGCCTCCCAGCCCTCCATGCCTCGCTGTGAATCCGAGCGGGCGCGAAGCCTCCCGGCCCTCCATGTCTCGCTGTGAATCCGAGCGGGCGTGAAGCCTCCCAGCCCTCCATGCCTCGCTGTGAATCCCGGTGAGCGCGGAACCTCCCAGCCCTCCAGTCCTCGTTGTGAATCCGAGTGGACGCGGTTCTCCCAGCCCTCCAGTCCTCGTTGTGCATCCGAGTTGGGCACGAAGCCTCCCAGCCCTCCAGTCCTCGTTGTGAATCCCGGTGAGCGCGGAACCTCCCAGCCCTCCAGTCCTCGTTGTGCATCCGAGTTGGGCGCAGTGCCTCCCAGCCCTCCATGTCTCGCTGTGAAAAGCCCGTACAAAAAACAAGCGGCGGCTGCACGCGCAGCCGCCGCGAGTCGCACGGAGTGCGAGGCGTTACTTGAGGTGCTTGCCGACGAGCTTGGTCATCTCGAACATGTTGACCGTCGCCTTGCCGCCGAAAACCGCCTTCAGCTTGTCGTCCGCCTTGATCATCCGGCGATTGACCTTGTCCTGCAGGTTGTTCTTCTTGATGTACGCCCACAGCTTCTTGGTCACTTCGGTGCGCGGCATCGGCTTGTCACCCACGACGGCCGCGAGCGTCGCGCTCGGGGTCACCGGCGCCATGAACGCCGCGTTGGGCTTGCGAGCCGCCTTCTTCTTCGGCGCCGCCTTCTTGACAGCCTTCTTCACGACCTTCTTCGCGACCTTCTTTGCAGCCTTCTTCGCAGCTTTCTTCGCCATCTCGTCTCCTTGGAAGACGCGTTACGCGTCGGGATAGTCTCGCACGAAAATCACGTTTTTCAGAGGGAAAAACTCACAGCAGCGCCCGGACCTCCGTCTCGGACAAGACCCCGCCCGCGCGCTTGGCCGCGGCGAAGATACGCTCGACGCGCGCCTCGGTCGCCTCCAGTCCCCGCCGCTCGAGCCAGTACACGACGTTCGATTTCCCCGACATCGGGCCAATCTCAATCTCCTGCTCCCGCCCCACCAGTGAGGCGGGCACCCCGGAGTAGACCGCATCCACGAGGGCGGGATCCCCCTTGCGGAAGGCCTTGATCACGGCCGCGGCATGGACGCCGGTCGCCGTGCGGAACGCATCGCGCCCCACCACGGGATAGTTCGCCGGCACGGGCACCGCGCAGGCGCGTGACACCGTGTCGACGTACTCACCCAGCCGGGACAAATCCGCCCGGCGCGCCCCCAGCAGCACCAGGTTCACGAGCAGTGTGTCCATCGGGGTGTTGCCCACCCGCTCCCCGATGCCCAGCGCCGCGCCGTGCAGCCGCGTGGCGCCGGCGGCCCACGCCGCGAGCGAGTTTTCGATGGCCAGGTCGCGATCGCGGTGGCCGTGCCAGTCGACCTCGGCCGTGCCCCCGCACTCGGCCACCACCGAGCGGATGAACCGGGTGACGGCCGCCGCGCCCGCCGGCGTCGCATGCCCGACGGTATCGGCGATGCACACGCGCCGCGCGCCCGCCCGGACCGCCGCCGTATACAGCCGCCGCAGCGAGTCGGGGTCGGCCCGCGTCGTGTCTTCCGTCACATACATGACGGGCAGCCCCTCGCGCACGGCAAACCCCACGGCCTCCTCGGTGAGGGCCACCAGACGGTCCAGCGTCCAGTCCTCGGCGTACTGCCGGATGGGGCTCGACCCGATGAAGCAGCAGCATTCGATGGGCAGTCCCACCTTCTGCGAGATGCGCGCGATGGGCTCGATGTCGGCGATGACGGTGCGCGCCGCGCAGTTGGCCGCGACCCCGAGACGAGCATCGGCAATCTCGCGCGCCAGCCGTTCGACGTCAGCGGCCACGTGCGGCCCCGCGCCGGGCAGACCGATGTCCGCCGTCTCGATGCCGAGGGAGTCGATCAGATGCAGGATGCGGATTTTGTCGTCAATCGACGGCGTACGCACCGACGGCGACTGCAGCCCGTCGCGCAGGGTTTCATCGTCGAGCTGCACCGGCGGCCTGGGCGGCGCGGGATCGACCGTGTTCCAGTCGTAAATCAGCGGATGCATGGTCATCACTTACACGCTCTTCCTTCCCGCCCAGCGTACCGTGAGCGTGCCGGCCACGGCCAGCAGTCCGCCCCAGAACACCGCGCGCAGCAGGCCGGCCGCGCGCGCGGTGGCCATCTGCTGGGCCAGATCGGGCTGCGCGGCGCGTCCCTGCTCGGCCTGCATGGCCTGAATCAGATAATCCTGCGCCGCGCGATACATCCACCAGTCGAAGATGCCGCTGCCGGCCACGACACCGACGAGAATCCAGAACGCGATCAGCGCGCGCCGCGACACGTCACGCCCGCCCGCCGGGCCCCAGATACCGAATCACCATTGCGGTGATGTCGTCGCCCTGCGCCGTGCCGGCGGTAAACACTTTGACGGCATCAAACACCCGCGTCACCAGCGTCTGGGCGTCCACCGCGCCGGCGGCCTGCACGGCGGCCAGCAGACGGTCATCGCCGAACTCCTCGCCCGCCGCGTCCTGCGCTTCCGACACGCCGTCGCTGAACACGATGACGGTGTCGCCCGGCGTCAGGGACACCGACGCCTGACTGTACGGCGCGAACTCCAACAGGCCCACCACCGGCCCGCCGTCCTCGAGCCGGCGCACGCCGCCGGGACCAATCACGAACGGCGGATTGTGGCCGGCGTTCGTGTACGTGAGCGTGCCGTCCATCGACACGATCCCGAGCATCAGCGTGACAAACCGCGACTCGATGCCCCGCCGGCACAACACCTGGTTGGCGACGGTCACAAAGGCCGCCGGCCCCGAGGTCATGCCGTGCACCTGCGACGCGAACATGCCCTGCATCAGCGCGCTCAGCAGCGCGGCCGGCGGTCCCTTGCCCGCCACGTCGCCAAGCGTGAACCCGAACGCCTGACCGTCAAAGTCGAGGTAGTCGAAGAAGTCGCCGCCGATCGACCGGCAGGGAATCGAGGCGGCCGCCGCCTCGACGAACTTCAGCGCGGCAAACGGCTTGGGCAGCAGGGCCTGCTGGATCTCGGCCGCGATCCGCATCTCCTGCTCCATCTTCGACTTCTCGAGCTTCTCGCGGTACAACTGCGCGCTTTCGATGGCCACCGACGCCTCGGACGCCAGCGTCTCGAGCGCGCGCTGCGTCGCCTCGGACAACAACGTGCCCTTCTCGCGGCTGTCGAGATACAACACGCCGATGCGCCGGTCTTCGCTCTGCGCCTCCGCAGCGTCCACGTACTGCACGAGATTGAGCGGCACACACACGATGTGCCGGATCCCCAGGGCCACGGTGCCCTGATGCACGTCGGCCAGGCCCGAATCCAGCAGGTCGGTGACCACGCGAATCTTGCCGAGGCGGAAGACTTCCTCCGGAATCTTCTGGCTCACCGCAAAGGTGGCGTCGGTCAGCCCCACCTTGCCGCGCGCGCGCGCCAGCTTGAACTCGAGTTTGTCGCCGCTACCGGCCAGCATGATGAAGGCGCGCTCGGCGCCCGACAGCTCAATGGCCGCGTCGAGAACCAGCGCCAGGACTTCCTGCAGGACACGTCCCGATCCCAGCGACCGGAAGCCGTCGAGCAGCACCGTGATCTGCCGGAGGTCATCGCGGGCGCCGGTATGTGAACGCGAGAACGAGATCGTGTCCGACCCGATGTGCACGACCAGATCCGCGCCGCCGCCCCGCCCCAGGCGCACGCGATCGCCCGACACCAGCCGATGCGTGGTCACCTGCGCGTCGTTGACGAACGTGCCGTACCGCGACTGCAGGTCGTGCAGCACGTAGTGGTCACCCTCGATCTCGATGCGCGCGTGCTCGCGCGACACCTCGCTGCCGTTGAGCCGCAAATCGTTCGATTCGCGGCGGCCAATCGTGAACGGGGTGTGGTCGATGAGCACGACGCGGCTGCCGGCCGCATCGAGCACATCCAGTCGAAGAGGATCGAGAGTCATCGCCGCCGCAGTCTACTTGAACGGCGGCCCGGAATCAGCCGCGTGAGCAGGAACACCAACACCGGCACGGCGGCCCAGGCCGCATACCGCATCCACGACCCTTCCGGGGTTTTCGGCACCAGCCACACGGCGAGGGCCGTGACGCCGGCCGCCACGGCCAGCAGCAGCCCGATGGTGCGCACGCGCGATTCCGGCGGCGCCGACCGCGGCACTTCCGCCAGCTCGGCCGTGGGGGTCCCGCACTTGTAACAGACGATGGCTTTGGCGGCGATCACGGCGCCGCACGAACGGCAGTGCATGAACGATTAGGATACCGCTCACGGTATGCGTTTTCCGATCTGCGACCTCGTCCCAATCCGGACCCGGCCCGTGATCTCAGCGCTGGCGGCCGCTCTGGCGGTCACCGGCGTCCTGGCGGCCGGTGCCACGCCGTTGGCCGTGGCCGCGCTCAGCGCCCACGTGCTGGTGCTGTTCGTGCTGGGCGCCACGGTGGAGGACCAGATGGGGCCGCCGCGGTTCCTCGGCCTGCTCGGGCTCACCGCGGCTGCGGGGCTGGCGTGGACGGGCCTGACGGTCTGGGCCGCGCTGGCACCGGCCACAGGAGCCGTCGGCGGCGCACACCTCTCGCTGTTTCCGCGGGGACGCCTGACCGTCGGGGCTGGCCCCTGGTTCGTCGAGGTGCCGTCGTTCCTGCTGCCGGGACTGTGGGCCGTCAGTGTCGTCTGGCTGTCGCAGCCGGGGTGGCCGGCGGTCGCGGCGGCGCTGGGCGGCGCGGCGGTCATCCGCTGGGTGCGCCGCCCGGATGCCGGGTCGTGGCCGGCGCTGGATACGGCCCGCTAACCGCCGCCGCGCTTGCGAATCTCGGCGCCCAGCGTCGCCAGGTCGACCATCAGTTTCTCGAACGCCGCCTCATAGTCGGCCGGCGGCATGCTCGCCTTCTTCCGGCGCAGCGCATCGAGTTCCTGCGTCATCAGTTCCTGCCGCTGCAGCAGCATCTGCAGCTGCGGGTCGCTGGGTTTGGCCTCCACTACCGCATCCAGGTACGTCATCGTCGACAACATGCCGTCTTCGCCGGTTGCCGTGGCGCCATCGCGCCCCACACCGTCACCGTTGTCCTCGAGCACCGCGCGTTCGGTGACCAGCAGGCCCTTCTGCTCGAAATGCTCCTTCTGCAGGCGCGCGGCGTAGCTGAACGCCTCCCAGATCGAGATTCGCCCGTTCTTGTCGAGATCAGCGGCGGGCGCGGTGAGTGCCTGCGCGAAACTGCCGCCGAAGACCGTGGCGTACCGCTGCGCGGGCTGCGCCGTGGCGGTGATGACGATGCGCCGGTCGCCGGTGAGTCCGGCGAGGAACGGAAAACTCGCGGACGCCGTGTTGACGAACACCACGCGCCCCTTGATGGCATCCAGCCCGGCCTTCCACTCCGCCACGGTGAGGTCGGGCCCGACCAGGTTGAACTTGGCTGCCTCACCCTCGCCCGTGCCGTGGCCGATCAACACGACCAGCACAATGTCTGACGGCGTCGCCGCCGCGGCCACGGTGGCCAACGTGGCTTTCACCTCGGCGGACGTCGCACGCTTCTCCCCGGCCTTCGGCTGTTCGGCGAGCACGTACACGTGGTCCCCGCCCATCTTGAACGTCTCGGTCATCGTCGAGGCGATCTGATCGAGCCATCCGCGATGTTGCTGCGCGAACTGCGGTTCGCCCGACGCGCCCTGCACGAGCACGGCGTAGCGCGCCGGCTGGGCCTGCGCCAGCGACGGAACGAACGCCGCAACGGCCACCATCAGCAGCGCGCACCTCGCCATCTCGCCACCTCTCCATCTCGTCATCTCGTGACCTCGCCACCTCGCCATCTAGTTCTGGCCTCCAATGGCAGCGAGCAACAGGTCCTGCGCGCGTGGATACGTGGGAGCGAACTCCAGAGACTTCAGCGCCGCCCGGCGCGCGTCGTTCTTACGTCCGAGGCCCAGGTAGGCTTCGGCGATGTCGGCGTGGGTCTCGGCCGGATTGGCCGGGCCCAGCGCGAGGGCCGCCTGCAACTCCACCAACGCCGCGGCGAAGTCCTTGCGCGCCATCGCGCGCTGGCCCAGCGCGGCGTGCGCGGACGCATCGAATGGATCGATGTCGGCGACAACACGCAGCGCGAATTCTTCGGCGTCCGCATCCACACCACGCGCCAGGGTCGCCAGCTTGCGGGCCGCTTCGACGTTGTCGTGATCCCAGGTCAGCAACTGCCGCAGTTCGGCGCGAGCCCGCGCGGTATCGCCCTGCTGCTCCGCGATCCGCGCCAGCAGCGCGCGCGGGCTGGTGTCGCCCTGCGCCATCGGGGCCAGTTCGGCCGCGCGCTGCAATGCCGCTCGGGCGCCGTCGAGCTGACCGGCCTCCAGCAACGCGGCGCCCAGCGACCACTGCGCCATGAAGCTCCCTGGCTGCTTCGTCGCCAGTTCGGTCAACGTGTCGATCGACGGCGGCCCGCCTCGGCCGGCGGACGGGGCCGGAGCCGTCATCGCGGCAGCCAGCGCGCCGTAGCGTTCGTTGACGAATGCCGTAAACGAGGTGTCGATGTCGGCCACGGTCTTGCCGAACGCCTTGCCGAACGCGTCCTCGTCCTTCGCGCCTCCGGCATACGCGGCCAGCAGCGCGCGCAGGCCCGCATCGCCATTAAGCGACACCAGATGTTCGGTGAGCAGGGACGCTTCGAAGTACGCCAGCGCCAGGTCCTGCGGCCGCTCGAACGCCTTGGGCAGGCCCTTCACGCCGAAGTTCCGCTTCTGCCCCAGCGCGCGCGCGTACTCCAACGCCAGTTCGCGCCCCCACGCCGGATTGACCAGGTGTTCCTCGAACACCGAGATCCCTTCGGTCAGCCACCGCGGCACCTTGTAGTTGGACGCCTGCAGCGAGAACACGTGGGCGATCTCATGCCACAACGTGGCCTGCCAGCTGAACGTGCCTGGCGGACGGGCCCGCGGGGAATCCATCGCAATCACACGGCCGAAACACACCCCGAGCGCGACTTCAAGGCCGGTCAGCCCGAGCGTGCGCACCGCGAAGTCATCGTGTTTGCCGAACACCTCAATCAGGATCGGGCCACGCGGCGTGAATCCGTAACGCGCCGTCATGGTGGCGTACGCGCGGTCGGCCAGCGGCAACGCGTAGGGCTTGAGCACCTCCGCTTCGTCCTTCGGGAACTTGAAGATGAACGGCCCCGACTCCACCTCGACGAACGTCTCGAGGGTGTCGAGCAACTGGAGGAAGTTGAAGGTGACTGTGTCGTACGGATCCAGGCGGAACGCGCGTTCCAGCTCCTCGCGCGCGGCCGCTTCATCTCCATCGCGCATCAGATACAGGCCGAGATCGGCGTGGGCGGACGGCTCCTCCGCATCGAGGGCCACGGCCTTGCGCGCAAAGCCGGCCGCTTCTTCGAACCGGTAGGCCCGCGCGGCCTGGCGGCCCAGCGCCAGCCAGCCCTCGACGAAGAACGGATGCCGTCCGACGGCCTCGGTCACCATCGCTTCGGCCGCCGCCGTGTCACCCCCTGCGTAACGCACCGCCGCACGCAACGCGAGTTCCTCGTACGAGCCCTTGCGGACGGCGGCCACCTTGTCGAGCGCCGCACCGGCGCCGTCGCGGTCTTCGGCGATGAGCCGCCGTTCGGCCGTCAGCAGCCAGACGTCCGGATGCTCAGGCGCCAGCGAACCCGCCTTCTCGAGCGCGGCCTCCGCCGCGCCGGGCTCTTCGTCAGCCAGCGCGCGGGCGAGCCCGAGGTGCGCGCGCACCCAGGTGGCATCGGCCTCGAGCGCCGCGCGGTAACTGCGCACCGCGTCTCCCGCCTGGTGCTTCTGCAGCAACATGTCGCCCCAGGTCGTTTCCATGTCGGCCTGCAGCATCGGCAGCCGCCCGATGCGCTGAAACAGCGCGTTGGCCAGCCGCACATCGCCCAGGGCCCAGGCCGCGCGCGCCAGCCGGAAGGAATGCTCAGGCGTCATGTCGCCGCCGCGCTGCAGCAGGCGTTCGAGCCGCTGCCGGCCTTCCGCCCGGCGGCCCTCGCGCAGGTCGAGCAGACCCAGTTCAACGGCGGCATCCGAATCGCCGGCCTCAGCGGCCGCGATCAACTTCGTCCGCGCGTCCGCCGTGCGGCCCTCGAACAGCTCGACCAGCGCCTCTGCGGCCTGCTTCACGTCCGCGGGCGCCTGCGTGTCAGCCGCCAGGGTTCGCGCGCGCGCGACCGCGCCGCGTCCGAGCGCCTGTCGTACATGGGCGATGAGCGTGTCGCCGCTCAGAGGCAGATCCTGCGTGGCCGGTGTCGCCTGCGGCACCGACACCACGCACAGCGACACGAGCAGAGCCAGCAACAGCGCGCGTCTGGAAGTCCCCGGCATGGTCAGATGATCGCAATGTATCACGCAGCCGACGCGGGGCTACAATTGACCGATGGCGCTCAACGAACGGGACTTCTTCACCGAGAAGACCGAAAAGAAACCCATGTCGCTCTCGTGCCCGCAGTGCCGGCATCGCGACGACTACCAGATCACATGGTTGCGCCGGACCAAGAAGGATCGGGTGCCCAACGGCGCGGACGCCCGTGACCGCGCGCTGTTCGAGAAGGTCCGCGATCACCTCTATCGCGTCGACGACATGGTGAACTGCACCCGGTGCCGCCGGCGCTTCGAGATTCCGTCCCACCAATCGATGATCTTCCTGTAAGACCGCGTGCCCAGCGTCGTCTTCTACATCTCGGGGCACGGCTTCGGTCACGCGTCCCGGCAGTGCGAAGTCATTCACGCGTTCGCGGCACGCCGGCCGGACGTTGCCATTCTCCTGCGCACGGCCGTCAGCCCCTCCCTGCTGTCACGTTCACTGCGCATTCCCTACACGCTGCTCGAAGGCCCCTGCGACAGCGGGCTGCTCCAGCACGACTCGGTCACCCACGATGACGAAGGCACCGCCCGGGTGACGCGCGAGTTCTACGCCACGTTTCCGCAGCGCATCGACGAGGAGTGCCGCCGGCTGGCCGATGCCGGCGTCCGGCTCATCGTCGGCGACATCCCGCCGCTGGCCTTCGAGGTGGCCGCCCGTCTGGGCGTCCCGTCGGTCGCCATCGCCAACTTCACCTGGGACTGGATCTACGAGTGGCAGCCCGGCCTGTCCGACGACGCCGCCCTGCTTGATGTGATTCGCCGCGCGTACGCCAAGGCGACGCTGGCGCTGCAGTTGCCCTTCGCACCGCCACTCACCGTCTTCCCCACCGTCGAGCCGCTGGCGTTGGTGGCGCGACAGGCCTCACTCGCGCGCGCCGACGTCCGCGCGCGCCTCGGCCTCCCGGCCGATCGGCGCGTGGCGCTGCTGTCGTTTGGCGGCTACGGCCTGCACCGGCTGAACGTGGCGGCGCTCGATTGTCTGGATGACTGGACGGTGCTGCTGACCGATCGCATCACGTCGTCGACGCCTGTCTCCTCGTCGGTCGTGTTCCTGCCCGAACGCCTGTTTGCGCAGGACCTGCGGTACGAGGACCTCATCGGCGCCGTGGATGTGGTGGTGACCAAGCCGGGGTACGGCATCCTGGCGGAATCGGTCGCCAACGGCGCGGCGGTGCTCTACACCTCGCGCGGGCGGTTTCGCGAGTACGACCTGATGGTGCAGCAGATGCCGCGAGTCCTGCGATGCCGGTATCTGGATCAGGGCGAGTTGTTTGCCGGCCGCTGGCGCGCCGCGCTCGAGGCGTTGCTGGCGCAGCCGGCGCCTCCGGAGCGGCTCGATGTGGACGGTGCGGCCCGCGCGGCCGGCCGCCTCGCTGCGCTTATCGATCGATCGTAATCAGCGACCAGATCCGCGGCACGTTCACCATCTCGATTGACGCGGGAACCAGGCCGGCCGCCGCCAGCACCGCATCCCGATCGACATCGGCCTTGAAGCCGATGTGCACGGTGCGGGGCGACAGCCACTTCTCCACCGCAGCGACCACGGGACTCGTGCTTCGGAAGTGATTGAGGACGATAAGGCGGCCGCCGGGCCGGCAGACCCGGTGCATCTCGCGCAACACGGCCACCGGATCGGGCACCACCGAAATGACGTACGGGGCGTAGACGATGTCGAAGGACGCGTCGGGGAAGCGCAGGTCGGTGGCGTCCATCTGGAACAATCGCGGCCGCAGTCCCTCGCGCGCCGCGCGTTCGCCGGCGCGGTCGAGCATCTGCGCCGAGCAGTCGATGCCGGTGACCTGGCAGTCGCGCGGATACAGCGCGAGGTTGAGTCCGGTGCCGACGCCCACTTCCAGCACCCGCGTCCCCTGACCGGGCGCCATCAGGGCCATCGCGCGCCGGCGTCCGGGCTGCAGCACCGGGCCGAAGGCGAGATCGTAGACGCGCGCGATCTTGTCGTACACACGTTCGACGAACGCCGGCTCGACGTGCGCCACCGACATCCCTTCCGAGGGGTTCAGGTCGCTCATGCGCGTCTCCACGCTAACACGTAGGCGGGCGGAATGTTGCGCAGGACCAGCCGGCGCTCGTGCCCGGCCCCGAGGCGGGCCGTCAGCTCCCGCCGGAACGAGGCCGCCAGCGGCGAGTGGTAGCCGTGGACGTATTGGAACGTCGTAAAGGTCCCGCCGTGAGGCAGGACCGCGGCGATCCCGTCAAGAATCTCGGTCGTGACCGCGGCCGGCAGCGACGCAAATGGCAGCCCGGAGACGATGTGGTCGATGCGGTCGTAGCCCTGGGCCGCGGCCACCTGCGGCAGGGCGGCCGCCGACGCGCAGACCACGTCGACGCGTGGATACAACGTCGTCAGCCGTTCGGCGAATCCCCGATCGATCTCGATCGCCAGGCACCGGGCCTTCGCCCCCAGCCGCGCGGCGATCTCGCGGGTCACCACGCCGGTGCCCGGCCCCAGTTCGACGATGCGCGCGTCGCCGGTCAGATCCAGGTCGTTGATGATCTCGAGCGCCAGCGCCCGCGAACTGGGTGTGACCGCGCCAATCGTCCGCGGGCTGCGGACGAAGCGGCCGAGCATGGCGAGGTGCTCGTTCATGGCGTCGGGACTATACCCCGTTTCCCGAGGCGGCCGCGCGGACCAGCGCCTGCGCCGACTCGACCGATCCGTGCAGCGAACTCACCCGCAGCCCCGCGCTGCGCGCGCGCAGTTCGCGGGCCATGCCTTCGGCCCACGCCAGTCCTGCGGCGCGCTGGTCCGCCGCCGCGCGCAGCTGATCGAGCCAGCCGTCGGACAGACGCACCCCGGTCACCTCGCTGGCATGAAACTCCACCTGCCGCGCGCTTTCCACCGCCACCACCGCGGTGATAATCGGCAGCCCCGTGGCGGCAAGCCGCGGCCACACGCGGTCGAGCGCGGCCAGGTCGAAGATCGGCGGGGTCAGCAGATACTCGGCGCCGGCCTCCACCTTGAACTCGAGGCGGCGCCACTCGGAGTCAGGATTGGGCGCAAACGGATTGACGGCCGCGCCGATGTGAAACCGCGTCGGCTCCCCCAGCGGCTGTCCGCCGATGTCGAGGCCGTGGTTGAGGCGCGCGGTCATGTTGAGCAGGCCGACCGCATCCACGTCGAAGCCGCGCGTCGTGTCGGCGTAGGCCGACTGCGGCGCCGGGTCGCCCGTCGTGAGCAACACGTTGCGGATGCCCATGGCGTGGGCGCCCAGCAGGTCCGACTGCAGCCCCATCAGGTTGCGATCGCGACACGCGATGTGCAGCACGGCCTCGAGGCCGGTCTGCCGCTCGAGGTGCAGCGCGAGGGCGAGCGCGCTCACGCGCGCGCCGTTGCGCGGATAGTCGGGCACGGACACGACCGTGGCGCCGGCCGCCAGCAGGCCCCGCGCGTGCGCGAGCGCGGGCTGCAGATCGAGTCCGCGCGGCGCCGCGGCTTCACCCATGAACACGAACTGCCCCTGCGCCAGCCGGCGCGCAAACGCCGAACGCTCCGCGCGTGGCACGACGGGCACTTCCGCCGCCGGCGTGTTGGCGACCTGCCGGCGCACCGGCGGCGCCGCCGGCGCCGCGTCACGCACGGCGCGGGCAATCTGACGGATGTGCTCCGGGGTCGTCCCGCAGCACCCGCCCACCAGGCGCACGCCGGCCGCCGCGAACCGCCGCGCGTACGACGCGAGATACTCGGGCGAGCCGAGGTAGAGGTTGCGGCCGTCCACATCGCGCGGCCGGCCCGCGTTGGGCTGCGCCGACAGCGGACACGCAGTGAGCCCGGCCATCCGCTCGATCGTCTCGAGCATGGCGGCCGGTCCGACGCTGCAGTTGACGCCGATGACGTCGGCCCCCGCCTGTTCGAGCGCCGGGGCGAACGATTCGGGCGGCGTCCCGTCCAGGCTGTTGCCATCGTCCTCGGTCGTCATCTGCGCGACGATGGGCAGGCGGCTGACACGGCGAACGCCGCGAATGGCGGCCGTCAGTTCGTTGAGGTCACGAAAGGTCTCGAGGATGAACAGATCGACGCCGCCCTCGGCCAGCGCCGCCGCCTGCTCGGCAAACACGGCCTCGGCCTCGTCCACGCCCGTGCGGCCCCAGGGTTCGATGCGGACGCCCAGCGGTCCGATCGCGCCGGCCACGAAGCGGTCCTCGCCGGCCGCCTGGCGCGCCAGCCGGGCGCCGGCCACGTTGATGTCGCGCGTCTGCTCGGCCAGCCCGAACGTCGACAACTTCATCCGGTTCGCGCCGAACGTGTTGGTCTCGAGCACGTCGGCCCCGGCGCGCACGTAGTCGTCGTGGACGTCGGCGACGAGGCCGGGCTGGGTCAGGTTCAGTTCGTCGAAGCAGCGATTGAGGAAGACGCCGCGCCCGTAGAGCACGGTGCCCATGGCGCCATCACAGACGAGCACTCCGTCCCGGAGGGCCGCGAGGACATCGCGGGCACCGGCGCGCGTCATGGTCAGCGCGCCTGGGGAGCGGGCGACGATCCGGCGGCCGGCACGAGCATCTCCGACTTGTCCCACACGAAGTCCGTGTTCGTGTACACGGCCAGTTCGTAGTCCTTGCCCATGAAGACGGCCGCCACCGGGCACGCTTCTTCGCAGTAGCCGCAGAAGATGCAGCGCGTCTTGTGAATCTGGTAGAGCGAGGCGTACCGCGGACCGGCCTGCACCGTGCCGTCGTTTTCCGCCGGCTCGAGGTAGATGGCGTCGGCCGGGCACGCCACCGCGCACAGGCCGCAGGCGACGCACTTTTCCAGGCCGTTTTCGTCGCGCATCAGCACCTGTTTGCCGCGGTACCGCGGAAACACGGGGACCTTCTGGTCCGGGTAATTCACCGTGATGGGCTTGCGGAACATGTGCTTGAAGGTGTTCGCAAACCCGCTGATAAACGGCCCAATCATGGCAGCCATGATACCAAACGCCGGTTGGACACCGGTGCGGGCCGGGTGACAAAATCCAAAGAGATTACGTCTAACCCACGGGAAGGAGACCGCAGACCTTGGACACGCCCCAGCCCCCGTCGTTCGACCCCACCCAGCCGCCCAGCCCCCCGGCCACGCCGGAATGGCCGCGCATGGTGGAACCCGAGACCGACGAGGCCTGGCTGGCCCTGGGCATGACGCCGCCGGCGCCGGAGGCCGCGCCCGTCCGCCCCGCCGCCGCCCGCATCCAGCTCGACCGCCGCAGCGCGATCCTCACGCGGATTGGCGAGGAGGTCTTCGCCTGGGTCAAGACGCTCGCCTCGGCGGCCGTCTACGCCACGCTCATCGTGACGTTCGGCTTTCAGGTCGCGCGCGTCGAAGGCCAGAGCATGGCGCCGACGCTGGAAGATCAGGACCGCCTGATCGTCAACAAGCTGGCCTACCTGCTCGACGACCCGAAGGCCGGCGACATCGTGATGCTCTACTACCCGAAGGATCCCGACAAGTCGTTCGTCAAGCGCGTCATCGCCGAACCGCTCGACACGGTGCGCATCGTCGACGGCCGGGTGTATGTGAATGAAGTGCTGCAGCCCGACGACTTCATCCCGGAGGAATACCGGATGAACGACAACTTCGGACCGGAGCTGGTGCCCGAGGGGTACTACTA
>CAYYFE010000061.1:13477-20276 GCA_964471115.1 uncultured Solibacteraceae bacterium | reverse complement strand
GCATGCGCTGCAGGCGCATGTCCTGCGGTTCGCTCGAGGCCTGCACCTTGCCGGCGTTGTGGTAGTTGAGCACGCCGTTGGGGGTGCGTGAGACGGCGACGGACGCCATCATGCCCTCGCCCGTGTAGATGATTTCGTTCTGCCCCACCCAGGTGGCCGCGTAGCGGCCGTACGCGACCAGGATGCCCGGCATCGCGGGCACGGTGCGCGCCAGCAGACCGGCGGCGGCCGTGACCAGCACCAGCACCACCATGCTGGTCACCTGCGACTTGCCCTTGCCGGTCTCGTCCGCATGGGACGCCAGCAGCATGAGTCCGGACACCGCCGAGAGACCGATGAGCAGCATCTGCGTGTTCTGCGATCCAATCCACGCGATGGCCAGCAGGCTGGCGAACAACGCGCCGACGATCGCGCCGACGGTGTTGGCCGCGTACACCCCGCCCACCAGACGCGCCGGGTCCTGGCCCTTCTCGGCCACCGACGCCAGCGCCAGCGGGAAACTCATGCCCCAGAGAATCGCGCCCGGCAGCACCACAAACGCCGCGCGCATCAGATCGAGCTGGAAGTTGTAGATGGGGTCGCTCGAGATCGACGGATTGATCGGCCAGAACGGCATGCCGGCCGTGGAGATGTAGGCCGCATACGCCAGCGCCACACACAGCAGCATCTGCACCCAGCCCAGGGCCGCGCGCGGATGTTTCAGGTTGTGCGCCATCGACGATCCCAGGCTGCTGCCGATGCCCAGGCCCACGAGGAACACCGCGAGGATCAACGAAAACGTGTAGACAGTGGCGCCGATGAGCAGCGACAACACACGCGCCCACACCACTTGCGAGGCCAGCGCCGTCAGGCCCGACAACGCGATGGCCGCGTAGACCACCTTCGCGCCTGGGGCGACGACCGGATCCTTCTGCACCCCTTCAGCCGCGGCGTAGGGCGCGCGCGAGGCCAGGAACAGGCCGAGGCCGGCCACCAGCAGGTTGAGCGCGACGGCGACAAAGGTCGCAATCATCATGTCGTAGACGCGCAGCAGGTAGAACCCCGCCAGCAACGTGCCGATGACCGCGCCCGCGATGTTGCCGCCGTAGAAGAAGCCCATCCAGGACACGCCCTTGGGCGTGGTCTCCACGTAGCGCGCGATGGCGGGCAGCGTGGCACCCATCATCAACGTGGGCGGCAGCAGAATGATGGCGGCGACCAGGCCGCGCAGGAACACGCTGAACTGGCCCGTGCCGGCCACCGCCGTATACACGCCGCCCAGCAGCGGCACGATGAACAGAACGAGCAGGCCGCACAGCCCGATGCCCAGTTCGAGATAGGCGTAGACCTTCAGGGGGTGATGCTGGCGGTCCACCTTCTTCGGGAAGAGCCAGCTGCCCAGGCACATGCCGCCCATGAACACGCCCAGCAGCACGCCGAGCGAGACCGAGGAGGATCCCAGCGACAGCTGGAGCATCTGGAACCAGACCACCTCGTAGATCAAGGCGGCGGCGCCGCTCCCCACAAACAACGCCAGCATCGCTGGCAACGCGCGGTCAATGGCCGTCGAAGTCGAAGCGCCGGAATCGGTCATAGCCCCGGCATACTATCAAAGGCCCTCAAGTGCTTACCGGATGCGCGCACTGCTGCTGAGCTTGTTGATCGCCACGCTGGGCGCCGTCGACGCCACGGCGCAGACGGTCGTCCGCTGGCGGGCGTCGGTCGCGCCTGAGGCCCGGGTGGAGCCGGGCGGCACGGTCGAGGTGACGCTCGACGCCACGATTGATGCCGGCTGGAAACTGTACGCCCTGACACAGGAGGGTGTCGGGCCGCAGGCGTTGGCGATCACGGTACCGGATGATTCAGTGGTGTCGCTGGCCGGTGGCGTCATCGGCCCCCTGCCGTTTTCGGCGTTCGACGCCAACTTCAACATCGACACCCAGTACCACACCGAGACCGCCACCTTTTATGTGCCGGTCGCGCTGGCGGCCGCCGCGGCGGGGCGCGTGCCGGTGCCGGTCGAGGTCACGTGGCAGACGTGTACCGATCGGTACTGTTTGCCGCCGGCCACCGAACGGCTGACGCTGACCGTCCTGGTGCCCGGGACCGGCGCGGACGTCACGCCCGTCGAGTCAGTGGCGCGCGCCGGGTCCGCAGGTACCGCCGGCGTCGAGGACATGGCCGCCGGCGCCGCGTCGCAGACACTCGGGGCGTATCTCGCGCTGGCGGCCCTGATGGGCGCGCTGTCGCTGCTCACACCGTGTGTCTTCCCGATGGTGCCCATCACCGTGTCGTACTTCACGACACGCGCCGAGCGCGGAGACGCGGGCGCCCGCAGCGGCGCGCTGGCCTACGGCGTGGGCATCGTCCTGACGTTCACGGTGGTCGGCGCCGTCATCGCCCTCGGCTTCGGGGCCTCGGGCCTCAACCAGTTCGCCGCCAACCCCTGGCTGAACCTCGCCATCGCAGCGCTGTTCGTGTCGTTCGCGCTGAGCCTGTTCGGCGTCGTCAACCTCTCGTTGCCGGCGTCGTGGCTGACGGCGGCCTCCACCGCGGGCGGCGGGCTGGGCCGCGTGGGCGGCCCGCTGCTGATGGCGCTGGCGTTCACCCTGACGTCGCTCACCTGCACCGCGCCGTTTCTCGGCACGTTGCTGGTGGTGGCCTCGCAGGGTGAATGGCTGTGGCCGCTGGCCGGGCTCACGGTGTTTGCGACGGTCTTCGCGCTGCCGTTCGTCGCGCTCGCGTGGATGCCGCGGATGCTGACGGCGCTGCCGCGCTCGGGGCCGTGGCTGGTCGCGGTGAAGGCCTCGATGGGCCTGCTGGAACTGGCGGCGGCGCTCAAGTTCCTCTCGAATGTCGACCTGGTCTGGGGCTGGGGCCTCTTCACGCGCCCGGTCGTCATCACCGCGTGGGTCGTGCTCGGCGTGCTGCTGGTGGTGTACTTGAGCGGCGGCGCCCGGCTGGGACACGCGCCTCGGCTGTCGCGGCCCGGCCCCGCGCGCACCGTGACGTCCGCGGCCGTGCTGACGCTCACGATCTGGATGAGCACGGGCCTGATGGGACGACGGCTCGGCGAACTGGAAGCGTTCCTGCCGCCGGCCACCCTCGGCGGCGGCCATGCGGGGGAACTGTCCTGGATGGTCAACGACTACGACGGCGCGCTGGCGGCCGCGCGCGACACGGGCCGGCCGCTGCTCATCGACTTCACCGGATACACGTGCACGAACTGCCGGTGGATGGAAGCCAACATGTTCACGCAGCCGGAGGTGGCGCGGGAGCTGGAGCAGGTGGTGCGGCTGCGCCTGTATACCGATGGTCGCGGCGACGATTCCCGTCGCTTTCAGGCCCTGCAACGCGATACCTTTGGCACCGTCGCCCTCCCCTACTACGTCGTCCTGGCGCCTGACGGCCGGCCGATCGTGGCGTTCGGCGGCTTGACCAGGAACCGCGCGCACTTCGTCGCGTTCCTGCAGCGGGGACGGCAAGGAGTGTTGCCATGAAGAGACTGGGACTGCTGGCGCTGGCGATGATGCTGGCTGCACCGTTGACGGCGGCGCAGGATCAGGTGATCACAGTGCCGCTCACCTACCATCAGCCGGACGGCAAGGCGCCCCGGCCGAACTTCAGTCCCAAGGGCACACAGGTCACGCTGGCCGATGCGCCGGCGTCGATGGCGCTGCCGGCAGGAGCCCAGCGGCCGGCGAAGCGGGGCACGTTGCAGGTGGGCCCCGACCGCGCGTCGTGGCTGCCAGTGCTGGCCACGGCCAGTCAGGCGCACCCGTCGGACCTCACCCGGTTGTTCATCGATCGCAACCGCAACGGATCGTTCACCGATGACGGCCCAGCGATCAGCGCCACGCCGTCACAAAACGAAAAGACCAAGGCCTGGTGGTCGTCGTTCAACGCCGTGTCGCTCACCGTGCGGTATCCCGCGCCCGATCGCACCGCGCCGTATCTGGTGAACTTCTGGATCGTGCGCGAGGACGGCGCGGCCGCCCCCGACGTGCTCCGGTATTCGCGCAGCTCATGGCGGTCCGGCGAGACGACCGTCAACGGCGTCCGCGCGCTGGTCGCCATGATGGACGGCAACAACGACGCCATCTATGGCCGCGGCGATTCGTGGAGTGTGGTGCAGGCCTCGATGCCCAACGCGCCCACGGCCGTGTTGTCGATCAAGGAGGCGCGTGACACCTCGCGTCTGATGTTCCTCGAACGCCCGGGCGGCCGCGACGTAGTGCTGGAATTCCGGGACGCCGCCCGCGACGGCTCCTCCATCACCTTCGCGGTGGTCGACCGGCCGGTGACCAAGGCGGAAGATCGCCTGCCCGACGACATGCTGGTCTCCGAGCGGCCGAGGCCGCGTGCGCCCGCGCCGCTCACCTGGAGCCACAACCTGGACGAGGCCCTGGCCGAAGCGCGCCGCACGAACAAACGCCTGCTCATCGACTTCGAGACCACATGGTGCGGTCCGTGCAAGACGATGGACGAGTGGATCTGGACGGACGCGGAAGTGGCCGCGGCAATCCGGACCGGATTTGTCGGCGTGAAGCTGGACGGCGACGTGGAGAAGGCCGCCGTCAGCCGCTTCAGCGTCAAGGGGTATCCGACGATGGTCGTGGTCGACCCGGCGTCGGGCAAGGCCATCCGGACCGTGACGGGGTATCAGTCGTCGGCGCAGATGCTCGCGTTCCTCAAGCAGTAGGCGTAGACTGGCCTCGATCGGAGGTGGTCTATGCGTCGTCCCGTCGTTCCGGTGGGTGTCGCGGTGGTGCTGCTCTTCGTCCTCGCCGACGCGGCACTGTTCAGCCAGCCGCAAGCCGGGCCCGCAGGTCCGGTGGTGATCCTCGACACCGCCAAAGGCGTCATTGAAATCGAAACGTTCCCCGACCAGGCGCCCAAGTCGGTGGAGCACTTCGTGGCGCTGGCCAAGAAGGGGTTCTACCGCGGCCAGCGGTTCCACTGGGTGCAGCCGGGCGTCGTGCAGGCCGGCGACCCGTTGACGCGTGACGTGACCAAACAACGCGAATGGGGCACCGGCGGCAGCGGCCCGAAGATGATGGCCAAGTTCCTCGGCGTCTTCGAACCCGCCAAGCGCCGGTTCGACCGGGGAGCCGTGGGGCTGGCGTATCGATCCGGCTTCAAGCCGGAAACCGCCGACAGCCAGTTCTTCATCCTGACCGGCCCCAACCCCGCGCTCAACGGCAAGTACGCGATGCTGGGGCGCGTGGTCAACGGCATGGATGTCGTCGACAAGATCGCGTTGCGGGATCTGATCAAGAACGTCTCAGTGAAGTGAGGCTGTACGTAGCGCGGTCCGGTTTGTGGACCGCGGATTAGAATCGGAGCGTGCGCATTCTCCTGGTCGCGGCCACTGATGGCGAAATGGCCGCGGCGCCGGCGGCGGCCGCCGCCCATGCCGTAGACAGACTCGTGACCGGCGTGGGCATGGTCGCCACGGCGGCGAGGGTGTCAGCGGCCCTGGCGTCCACGCGGTACGACGCGGCGATCAACATCGGCCTGTGCGGCGCGTTCGATCGCGCGCTGCCGCTGACGTCGGTCGTCCATGTCACCTCGGACATGCTTCCCGAGCTTGGGGCCGAGGACGGCGATGGATTTCTGTCGCTGGCCGACCTCGGATTGATCGACGACCACGCGCCCCCGTTTTCGGCGGGTCGGCTGGTCAACCCGCACCCGATCGCCCTGCCCGGCCTGGTCGATCTGCCGGTGGTGGCCGGCGTCACGGTCAACACCGCGCATGGCAACGACGCGTCGATTGCCGCGTTGCTCGACCGGGCGCCTGCGCAGGTGGAGTCCATGGAAGGCGCGGCGTTTTTCTACAGTTGCCTGACGGCCGGTGTGCCCTGCGCCCAGGTCCGGGCCGTGTCCAACTACGTCGAACGGCGCAACCGCGCGGCGTGGCAGATTCCCGGGGCACTCGACGCGCTCGCCCGGATCATGGCCAGGCTGCTGTCATGATGTTGTCACTGGCCTTCTCGCCCTGCCCGAACGATTGCTTCATGTTCGACGCAATCGTGCATCGCCGCATCGACCTCGAGGGGCTCGACTTCGAGGTGCGCCTGGCCGACGTGGAAGCGCTCAACCAGGACGCCTTCGCCGGACGGACCGACGTCACCAAACTGAGTTACCACGCGTATGCGTGGTGCGCCGACCGGTATGCGCTGCTCAACGCCGGCAGCGCGCTGGGCCGCAACTGCGGGCCGCTGCTGATCTCGAAACGGCCGATCACTGTGGACGAGGTGGCGTCGGGCGCGCTGCACATCGCCATCCCCGGCCGGTACACCACGGCCAACCTGCTGCTGGGACTCGCGTTCCCGTCGGCGACGCGCACCACGGCCATGGTCTTCTCGGACATCGAACAGGCGGTGACCGACGGCCGCGTCGACGCCGGCGTCATCATTCATGAAAATCGGTTTACGTACGAAGCCCGCGGGCTCCGGCGCATCATCGACCTGGGTGAATGGTGGGAGTCCTCGACCGGCGCCCCGATTCCGCTGGGCGGGATTGTGATTCGGCGATCACTGCCGCCAGAGGTGCAGGCAGCGATGGACCGGGTGTTGCGCCGCAGCGTGGCCTACGCCTTTGCCCACCGCGACGAGACGCTGCCCTACGTGCGCGCCCATGCGCAGGACATGGACGATGCGGTGATGTTCCAGCACATCGACCTGTATGTGAACGACTACTCGCTCGACCTGGGAGAGGACGGCCGCCGCGCCGTCGACACGTTGTTCGCGCGCGCCCGCACCGCCGACGTCATTTTTTCAGGGCAGCGCCAGCGCGATGTAGCCGCCCTGCACGGGCA
>CAYYFE010000061.1:0-13377 GCA_964471115.1 uncultured Solibacteraceae bacterium | reverse complement strand
CCGACGTCATTTTTTCAGGGCAGCGCCAGCGCGATGTAGCCGCCCTGCACGGGCAACACGATGTACTGCTTGCCCGCGTGCATGTAGGTCATGATCCCGTATTCGCCGCGCTGCGGCGTGGCGACCTGGCCCAGCCGTTTGCCGGTCTTCTTGTCGATCGCGAACAGGTGCGGCGTGTTGTCGCTGGTCAGCCCGGTGGCAAACAGCGCCGTGGGCGTGGCCAGCATCGCCGAATGCCCGGACCGGCCGGGATCCGGCACGTTCAGTCCCTTGAGCAGCGGATGGTTGCGCACCGCGTCGGGCGCCTCGCCGTTGGGAATCGTCCACAGGTGGTTGCCGGTGTTCAGGTCGATCGCCACGATGCGGCCGTAGGGCCCCTTCCAGATCGACAGGCCGTCAATCGCCGACGGGGTGCCACGCGCCTGCCCCGGCGTCCAGTCCACGATCGTCGTACCGGTGGGCCGCTCGATGGTCTTGTCGCGTTCGGCGCCGGGAATCAGGATGCGGTTGCCGCAGCCGCTGGTGGACGTGATGAAGATGACACCCGCATCGGGATCGGCCGCCGGCGGCCCCGTGATGTTCACGCCGCCGATGTCGCCCGGACAGTACTGAAAGCGCTGCTTGCCCTCGGGATTGCCGCGGTGCACCGGCGGGTTGAAGAACGGGCTGAACAGGTCGTTCTCCTTGGCCAGCGCCAACGCGCGCTCCTTCAGCTCAGGCGTGTAATCGATCAGGTGGCTCTCGTTGCGGCCCTGGTAGTCGTACGGCGCGGGCCGCGTCGGGAAGGGCTGCGTCGTGGACAACTTCTCGCCCGGAACCTTCGACGCAGGCACCGGCCGCATCTCGATCGGCCAGATGGGCTGCCCGTTCGATCGGTCGAACGAATACAGGAACGCCTGTTTCGTCGCCTGAAACACGCCAGGCACACGACGGCCATTCACGTTGACGTCCATGACGACCGGCGCGACGGGATTGTCGTAGTTCCAGATGTCGTGTTTGACCAGCTGGTAGTGCCACACGCGTTTACCCGTCTGCACGTCGAGCGCCAGCAGCGTCGTGCTGAACAGGTTGTCGCCGGGCCGGTGTCCGCCATAAAAATCCATGGTCGCGCCGTTGGTGCCGATGTAGACCAGGCCGCGCTGCGGGTCGGCCGACAGCGGCGCCCACGAGGACACGTCGCCGGTGAACTTCCACGCGTCGGTCTCCCACGTCTCGTGACCGAACTCCCCCGGCCGCGGAATGACATGGAACTTCCACTTGAACGCGCCGGTCCGCGCATCGTACGCCAGGATGTCGCCCGGCACGTTTTCGATGCGCGTCTGGTTGTAGCCCTGCTCGGCGGAGTTGCCGACGATCACGACCCCGTTGACCACGATGGGCGGCGACGAGTTGGTGATGTAGCCGATGTCGATCGGGATGCCGATGTTCGGATCGTACGGCTGCTTCTTCGACCGCCACGGCTCCCAAGTGGCGATGAGGTCCTTCACCATGTCGACCGAGCCGCTGGCCGGGAATCCCTTGAGCGGAACCGCGCTGCCCCAGCCCTCCAGGGGCTTGCCGGTCTCGGCGTCGAGGGCATGCAGGAAAAACGCCGGCGTCACGATGTAGATGACGCCGCGCCCATCGATCTCACCGTAAGCCACGCCCTTGCCGTGGCTGGCGCGCATCGAATAATCCCAGCGGAACGTCTCCGGTTCCTGGAAGCTCCACAACGTCTTGCCCGTGGCCGGGTCAAGCGCCACCACGGTGCGCTTCGGCCCGGCGGTCGTGAAGAGTTTGCCGCGCGCGTAGATCGGCAGGTTGCGCGGCAGCGTCTCTTCGGCGCCCAGATCCACGGGCGCTTCTTTCCCGCGCCACTGCCAGGCCACGGTGAGTTGCCCGATGTTGGCGCCGGTGATCTGTGTGAGCGGCGAAAACCGCGTGGCGGACGCGTTGCCGTTGATGTCGCGCCACTCGCCCTGCGCCTGCGCCGTCTGATCCGACGCTGGTGGCGCCGACGCGCCGACCGACCATCCGGCGATGGCCAGCGCCATCACCAACACACATCCAGAGCCCAATCCGACCGACAGACGTGCGGACATGCCAAGCCTCCGTGCTGTTGCCTGCAACCCGAGTGCGGGCGATGATACTCCAACCATGCGTCGACGCGCGTTTGCCGCCATCTTCACCAGCGTGGCGGTGTCGACGACGGGGTTTCTGGCCTCCAACACAGTGAACGGCCTGGTCGCCGAAGACCTGACGGGCAGCGCGGCCTGGACCGGCGTACCGGCAGCCGCCACCGTCCTGGGCACCGCGCTGGGCGCCACGGCGCTGGCGCGTGTGGTGGGCCGGTTCGGCGCGCGCGCGGGGCTGGCGCTGGGGTACCTGCTGGCGGCCATCGCCATCGCCCTGGCGGCGACGGCCATCCTCCTGCACCATTTCGGCGGCTTCATCGCGGCGCTGTTTCTGTTCGGCGTCGGGTTTGGCGCCAACCGCCTGGCCCGATACGTCGTGGCGGATCTCTATCCGTTCGAACAACGCGCCACGATGATCGGCTGGATCGTCTGGGCCTCCACCATTGGCGCGGTGGCCGGCCCCGCGCTGCTGGCGCCCTCGCGCGCGCTGGCGGAGTCGCTCGCGCTCGAGGGCCTCATCGGCCCCTTCGTCGTGTGCCTGGTCGCCTGCCTGCTGGCGATGGCGGCGATGTGGGCCGCGCCGGTCATGGACGTGGGCGCGCCGCCGGAGGCCACCGGCGGCCCGCCCGTCGCCCTGGGTCTGCTGCTGCGCGAGCCGGGCGTGAGGCTGGCGCTGGTGTCGATGTTGTCGGGCCAGTTCGTCATGGTGTTGCTGATGACCATGACGCCGCTGCACCTGCGGCACGAAGGGCACGCGCTGGGCGCCATCGGCGGCGTCATCTCCGCGCACACGCTGGGGATGTTCGCGTTTTCGCCGCTGAGCGGCCGGATCGGCGATCGGTTCGGCCGGCTGGTGCTGCTGCGCGCGGGCGTCGCGGTGCTGGCCGCCGCGTGCGTGATCGGCGCGCTCGGTGACGGGTCATACGGCTGGTTGTTGACCTCACTGTTCCTGATCGGCCTGGGCTGGAACTTCGGCTTTGTCGGCGGCAGCGCGCTGCTGACCGATCACACGGCGCCCGAACATCGCGTCCGCGTGCAGGGCGCCACCGATGCGCTCATCTGGGGCGGCAGCGCCGTGGCGAGTCTGGCCTCGGGATGGCTGCTCGCGCGCGCGGGCTTCGCCACGCTCAGCGTGGTTGGCCTCGGCCTCGCCGTGGCGCCGATGTGGTGGTGGAGCACGGCGGTGACTAAACGCCCGCCGGCGCCGTGAGGTCTAACGAGCGTGTCTCCGCGCCTGCGATTGCTGTTGTCGGCCCTGCCCCTGGGCGTGTCGCTCGTCTGGTTGCTCGTCGACGCGCCGGGCCCCTTTCTGCGCGAAGCCTGGTTCGTCGCCCTGGTGACCTCGGCGACGTTGCTGACACGCACCGTCACCTGGCGCGCCGCGCTGTACGGCGTGTCGCTGGGCATCGGCCTGGCTGCGCCGCTGATGGTGGCCCTGGGCTGGCTGCTGGCGCAGGCCGGGTTCGACGTATCGGAATCGGTCCTCGGCAGTTGGCTGGTGGTGCCGCTGGTTGAAGAGCTCATCAAGCTGGCCCCGGTGGGACTGATGGCGTGGCTGCATCAGCGCCGATCGCGGATCTCCTTCAACCCGTCTGACTGGCTCCTCGCCGGCTGCGCGGTGGGCGCGGGCTTCGCCATGGTCGAAAACGCGGAACTGGTGCGGCACAGCCCCGGCGTCCTGCGGGACATGGCCGACCAGTACGGCCCAAGCTGGCTGGTGCCTGGCGCGTGGGGGTCGGCCGGATTCGTCGGGCACGCGGCCGCCACGGGCCTGGCCGCCGCCGGCGTCGGCGCCTGGGCGCTGCTCTCCCGCATGGCCGCCGCCCGCCACGCTCCGGCGTGGGCGCCGTGGCTGGTCCTGCTGGCGCCCGGCGGCTGGGTCACGCTCGAGCACATGCTCGCCAACTACTACGTCAACACCGGCTCGGAGGCTGCCCTGCTGCTGGGCAACGGCAGACTCACGCCCTGGTTGTTTGTGGCGGTGGCCGCGATCCTCGTGGCGCTCGACGGCGCCCGCCAGCGCCTGGTCCTGCGCCACTCGCGGGCATTGCGGATCCGTCAGACGATGGTGCGCGAGGCGGTGCTGGGCGCCCATGCGCCCTCACACGTCCCGGTGCCTCACCGCCTCGCCGCCGCCGGCAACGAACTCCGCATCGTCAACGCCACGGCGTGGCTGACACTTGAACGGCTGAAGGGATGGACACGATGAGCAGCGAGATCCTGGACGTGCTTCGCAACATCTACAGCGCCAGCAGCGGCGCGGCCCACCCCTCGGCCGCGTCGTCGGCGATCTTCGGCCTGCTGTGGAACCAGGCGTGGGACAACGCGCTGGCCGCCGGACAGGCGGCTCAGGACGCCGGGGGCTCGCGGCGCGACATCAAGGACGCCTTCCATCGCGCCTTTGCCGACACCCTGGGCTGGAGTGACGCGCAGAACCGGGAGTTCTGGACCAACGACGCCTACGACATCACCGTCGACGATGCGCAGCGGTTCGACGAGGCGTGGGATGCCTTCGACGCGTTCGTCGAGACCATGCGCCGCCACGGCGGTGGCGGGCGGGACTAGGTCCGGGCCGAGTCCGGCGTCACCAGCACCGGCAGCGTGGCCGCGCGAATCACGCCGGCGGAAATGCTGCCCACGGCCAGATCGTAGGCGGCGCCGTGTCCATGCGACCCGATCGCGATGAGGTCGGCGCGCACGCGGGCGGCCTCCGACAGGATTGTCTGCACGATGGGCCCCTGCACTGCCAGTCCGATCGCGTCGATCCCGTCCTGGCGCAGGCCGGCCGCCAGCGCCTCCACCTGCTGTTTTTCGCGCCGCAACTTCGAGGCGACCTGATCCCGGACGGCCTCCGGGCCGGTGTCCCAGCCCACAAACGCCGGATCCGGCTCGGCCACATGCAGCACCACGATCGTCAATTGATCCGCCGGCCAGGCCCGGCGAACGGCCGCCAGGGTGGCCTGCGTCACCGGAGAGAAATCCACCGCCACCAGCACCGTCATCGGCCCACCTCCGGACGCGGCGTCCCCCTCGCCGCGAGGGCCGCGCGCAGATGGGGAATCAGCGCGCGCGTAAACGCATCGGTCTGGCCGGCCGCGATGTGTGACCACTCGGGCAGGTCAAATCCCTGCAGGTCTTCGTGGTCGAGGAAGTGCACACCGGCCGCGTCAGCCGCTTTCAGCAGCCCCGCCCACGCCTGCTCCTTCGGGAAGGCCATGCGTTCGGCCTCGAGGAACGGCCCGGCCGACGGGGCCCTCACGAAGACCACCTCGCCGCCGCGGGCTCGAATGGTGGCGACGTTGTCGCGCACTTCCGCCATGACGGAGGCGATGTGTTTCGCCATGACCTCGGGCGGCGTCGGCGGCCGTGGCGCGTTGAGCAGTTGCAGCCACCGTCCCCGCACCATCTGCCGGTACTCAGGATCCTGCTCGACGCGCTCCCACATCGGCGTGTGGCGGGTCGGCAACGTCGTCGCGAGCATGCGCACATCGGGCAGCGGCGGCACCATGTCGCGCCTCGGCGGCCACCAGGGCTGGCGCTTGAGCATCGTGAACAACGCGTAGTCGGGCTTGTAGAACGCCAGCAGCGGCTCCACCAGATGCATCGAGAGCCAGATCGACGCGCGGTCGGCCGGAGTCAGGTTCTTGTATCGCTGCAGCACGTCGGCGCGCAGGCCCGTGGCCGGCGGGAAAAAGAGCACCTCGGTGACGCCCACGACCACCAATCCGTCGAAGTCGGTCTCCTTCGCGATGTGCGTGAGAAACGGGCGGGGGTTGGTGCCCTCGAGGGCGAGCTGGACCGGCAACACGCCGGTCACCTCGCGCCAGGTCTGCAGGTTGATGTCGAACAACACCCGCGACGACCCGACGATCACCACGCCGCCGCGCTCACGATTGAGCCGATCGCGGGTGACGAACCACAAGCCGTCGGTATTGCTCGGCCCGGGCCGCAGCCACTCGACCGTGCGCCCGTACACCTCCCACCCGGCCGCGAGGACGAAAAAGACGACCAGCGCCACGGTGACCGCGGTCCGCCAGGCCAGCGCGGGGATCGGCCGCGCCGCGTCAGAACTGGAAGTAGATGAAGGCATTGTTCGACCCCTGCGTCAGCACGATCGCAAACCCCATGAGCGCGACGATGATCCCCGTGACCACGGCGCCGGCCCGGCCGGCGACGTCTTCGAGGCGCCGCTCGCGCATCAGCCCGTGGATGATCAACATGCCGGCAATCGTGACGGCCACCATGCCGATGTTGAACGAGGTGAGCACCTTCGGACCGCCGGTCAGCGTCAACATGGCGCTGATCAGTTTCCACGCCGTCGGAAAGTCCTCGGCCCGGAAGAACACCCAGGTCAGGTTGGCCAGGAAATACGTCAGCATCGCCAGCGCCACCTGGAACAGCCACGTGCGGCTGAGCGCCGTGGACCCGACCGTGCGCTGCAGGAAGCGTTCGACCGCCAGATACGCGCCGTGCAGCCCGCCCCACACGACGAACGTCCAGCTGGCGCCGTGCCAGAGGCCGCCCAGCAGCATGGTGAGCATCAGGTTCACGTACGTCCGGCCGGTGCCCTTGCGGTTGCCGCCCAGCGGCACGTAGAGGTAGTCACGCAGCCAGGTCGACAGGCTGATGTGCCACCGGCGCCAGAAGTCGGAGAACCCGACGGCGGCGTACGGGTAGTTGAAGTTGTCGCTCATCGAGAACCCGAGCATCAGCGCGGCGCCAATGGCGGTGGTCGAGTAACCGGCAAAGTCGCAGAAGATCTGCCCGGAGAACGCCAGCGTGCCGAGCCACGCGTCGGTCCAGTCGACCGGACCGGTGGCGCCATACACGGCGTCGACCGCCGGCGCCAGCGCGCCATCGGCAATCACCACCTTCTGGAACAGGCCGAGCACCATCAGGCACAGGCCCCACGCCATGCGGCCCGGCACTTTCGGCGGCGGCGCGGCAAACTGCGGAATCAGGTCCGCCGGGCGCACGATGGGACCAGCAACCAGTTGCGGAAAGAAGGTGACGAACAGGCTGAAGTCCAGCAGCGAGTTCGACGGTTTCGCGCGGCCCAGGTACACGTCCAGCGAATACGCCATGGTCTGGAACGTGTAGAACGAGATGCCGACCGGCAGCACGATGTCCCAGGCCGGCGCCTGCCATTGCACGCCGGCGGCCGCCATCAGCGCCACCCAGTTCTCGAGCAGGAACTCCCCGTACTTGAAGTAGCCGAGGATGCCCAGGTTGACGCCCACGCTCACGAGCATCCAGGCCCGCCGGCTGCCCTGGGTCACCGCGCGGTCGATGCGCTGCGCCACCTTCCAGTCGACGGCCGTCGAGATCCACAACACCACGATGAACGGCGGATTCCACGCGGCGTAAAACAGGTAGCTCTCGAGCAGCAGCAGCGTCTTCTTCGTCCGCCACGACAGCCCCGGCAGGTAGTGCAGCGTCAGGACAATCGCGAAAAAGACGACGAACGTCAGCGAGTTGAACAGCATGGGGCCGCGGGAGTCTGGCAGGCAGGTGCCCGCTTGTCAAGATGATGGCCGTCCGTGTTACGCTCCTGCCACTCCCCAAGTAAAGGAACGCTGTCATGAGCGCCCCGATTCTGCGCCTCGCCCTGCGCGACGTGCACGGCGAGTTGCTGCAGGAGTCCGCCCTCGTCCGCCTGCGCAATCTCTCGACGTCGGCGGTCACACAGGTCCACAGCCTGGCCGGCCGCGTCACGTCCATCCGGGGCCTCAAGGGCCAGCCCAACGGCCTGCACGCTGTCGAGGTCGACCCGCCCGGCTACCTGTCGTCGGCCCGGTTCATCGACGTCAGGGGCTCGGGCCCCACCGAAGCCGAGATGGTGTTTGCCGTGGATGCGGCGCGTGTGCGCGCCGTCGAGTTTCCCGACTACGCCGATCTGCCCCGCGACGCGCGCACGCTGCTCGAGCACAGCGCGAACGTCCGCGGGTTCCCCGGCCTGTCCGGCGCCGCGCTGTATGACGCGTTCGACGACGTCCGCCGCGCCGGCCTGCTCAACATCGCCGCCAAGACGCGGGTGACGACACCCACCCCGGGCGTCTCGGTGCTCTCGCGTCTGCTCGAGTTGATCGACCTGCGGGGCGACCGGTGTTTCTGCGCGGTGCCGCAGTCGCTGCGCGACGACACCAAGAACGCCGCGCTCGCGGGCCTGTTCAAGGAAGCCGACGGGTCGCTGCACCACTTCGAGGACGGGTACTCCCTTGCGGGCAGCTTCAAGACCCCGGACCGCTACGGCAATCTGCAGATGACCTTCTTCGCCTCTCCGGCGCGCTGGGTGGCCGACATCGACATCGACGACGCCGCCGGGATCGGGCACCTGTTCCAGGTCGTCCGCAACGAAGTGACGAACCGCGCCACCAGCCCGTACGACATCCAGCAGATCCTGATTCACCACCAGTCCCTCGATCCGATGTACCGCCTGCTCGTGTGAACCCGTATGCCCCATACCTTCAAGAACTGGTCCCGCACCATCACCTTCACCGCCAATGAACTCGCCCGGCCGCGCTCGGAATCCGAGGTCGCCCAGCTGGTGGCCGCCGCGGCGGCGGCCGGCCACTGCGTCCGGACCCAGGGCGCCGGACATTCGTTTTCGCAGATCCTCACGACCCACGACACGCTGGTCACCCTCGACGACATCCCCGACTCGTGTGTCGTCAATGGCTCGCTGGCCACCGTGCCCGGCGGCATCCGCCTGAAACGTCTCATCAAGGCGCTCAAGGACCAGGGACGCGCTCTGCGCAACCTCGGCTCGGTCACCGAGCAGTCGATCGCCGGCGCGTTTTCGACCGGCACACACGGGTCCGGCCTGACGCTGGAGAGTCTCGCCTCGCTCGTGCACTCGATGCGGCTGGTAGACGGCGCCGGTCAGGCGCGGGCGATCACCTCGGCGGCCGATCTCGCGGCGGCCCGCGTGAACGTCGGCCTGCTCGGCATCATCACCGAGGTGACGCTCGACACCGTGCCGTATTACGACCTCGAGTACAACGCGTACGTCTGCCGCTTCGACGACATCGTCGACCGGTTGGATGAACTGGCGACCACCAACGAACGGGCGCTGTTGTGGTGGCTGCGGCCGCCCATCGGTCCCGGCGATCGCGTGATCATCGTCACCAAGAACGCCGTCGGCGCGCCTCCGGGATTCCCCGCGAATGCACCGAACCTCGACGACTCGTCGATTGCCGGCCTGCCGGGGGGCCTGGGCTTCGACGCGGTGGCCCTGAGCGGCCTGGTGCTGGGCCTCTCACCCACGCCGGGCCGGTTCCGGCGCATCCTGTCGTACACGGACGGCTACGAAAAGGTGCTGACGCTGCCGCTGCTGCCGGTCTTCCATCGCGAAATGGAGTACGCCATCCCGGCTCAGCACGCGTCGACCGCGCTCAAGCAGATGCGGCACGTGCTCGACGAGGGCGACCTGCGGCTGCTGCTGCCGATTGAAGTGCGCTTCATGAAGCAGGAAGCGCATCTGCTCAGCCCGGCGCACGATCGGCCCCAGGGCGTGATGTGGATGGGGCTGTCGCCCGGCGCCGACGTGATGGACAACGGCCCAGAAATCTTCGACCGGTTCGAGCCGGTGATGCGCTCGCTCGGCGGACGGCCGCACTGGGGCAAACACTTCAGCCTGACACGCGACGATCTCGAGCGGATGTACCCGCAGACGTTTGCGACGTTCGTCCAGGCGCGCCGCCAGTTCGATCCGAACGGCGTGTTCCTGAACTCGCTGCTGCGCTCGCTGTTCGAGTAGACGGCCCCGGCGCCGGGTCGTCCCGCTTCAGGCGACGTCCCGGCGCGAGAACTGCCAGGCGCCCAACGTCGTGACCACGGCGGCTCCGAGGGCGCTGTACACCGTCGGATGCACGACCGCGCCGGCTTTCGGCGTCAGCGTGTGCAAGGTGAGCGACCACGGATACCACGGACCGAAGTCCGCGGAGTTCGCCGCGATGAATCCGACCACCATGGCGCACATGCCGAACCCCATGGCGGCGACAAACGACGGCCAGCGAAGACTGACCCAGTGCTGGATCGCCACCGCCAGCAGCGCCGCCACCGAGACCTTCACCAGCGACCAGGCCATCACTCCCATGGGCAACGCGGTGAGTTTGAGTTCCGGCGCAAGCGCCCGCAGCAACAGGCCGCTGGCCATCGTGCCGGCGAACAGCACCACGTGCGCGAGGCACACCAGCACCAGCGCGACCAGGAACTTGCTGACGTAGACCGTCCACCGCGGGACCGGCATCGTCAGCAGGTACTTCCAGTTGCGATCGGTGTGTTCCAGCCCGGCCAGCAGCGAGGTCTCGAGCGTGATGAAGAGCGGCAACATCAGGATCGTCCAGAGCGAGATGCTGTTGCGCGTGAGCGAGTCCCAGACATCGGCGCTTTGTCTGACCAGTGACGGGGTGTTGAACAGGCCAAGCAGGAAGTAAAGAAAGACGACCACCAGCGGCAGCACGGTCATGCGCAGCGCGAGCGTGCGCTTGAGCTTGAGGCCCTCGGTGAACAAGACGGCCGGAAGCGACCGCAGCCCGATCACAGCGCCTCCGAGTGCGTCATGCCGAGGAACAGCTGCTCGAGTGAATCCGTCTCGTGCGCCAGCAGGTGGACATCAAAGCCGTGTTCGACGAGTGAGCGGTTCATGGCCGCCGCCGGGGCCGTCCCGGCGGCGAACAACACGTCGCCCTCGCGACTCGTGTGCCAGCCTCGGGCGTGCAGATGGGCGGCCGCGTCGGCCGGACGATCCACGACCAGGCGGAGGCGCGACTGCCGGCGTTCGGCAAGCGCGGCAAGGGGCCCCTGAAACACCAGCACCCCTTGCGACAACATGCCGACATGGGTGGCCATCTGCTCGACTTCGCTGAGCAGGTGGCTGGACAGAAAGACCGTGACGCCGTGCTGGTGGGGCATGGACTTCAGCAGTTGCCGGACTTCGTGAATGCCGGCGGGGTCGAGGCCGTTGGTCGGCTCGTCGAGGACCAGCAGCTCGGGCTCGGCCAACAGCGCCAGCGCCAGGCCCAGCCGCTGCTTCATGCCGAGCGAGAAGTTCCTGACGAGTTTTGGTCCCACCCCACCCAGGCCGACGACCTCGAGCGCCCGCGCGATGTCGGTGGACCGGCGCCTCAGCAGGCGCGCCGCTATCTGGAGGTTCTCCGTGGCCGTCAGGTGCGGGTACAGCGACGGCATCTCGACCAGCGAACCCAGGCGGGCCAGCACCTGCAGACGACGGGCGGCCAGCGGCTCACCGAAGAGGGTGATGGTCCCGGCGTCGGGACGAATCAACCCCAGCAGCAGGCGAATCGTGGTGCTCTTGCCGGCGCCGTTCGGACCGAGAAACGCATACACGGCGCCCGATGGCACCTCCAGGCGCAGGTCGCGCACCGCGGCTCGGCCGGCAAAGGACCGGGAGAGTTCGCGTGTCTCGATGACGGCAGACATCCCGTTGCTTGGACGGGGCGCGCCCGAGGGAGTTCGCGAAATGTTCGAACCCGGGACGATCGGACGGCTGCGGGGGGCGCGCCGCCGGGGTTCACGTCCGGCGATGGTGCGTCATGAGCGCGGCCGCGCACCCGAACAGCGCGGCCACCGCGCTCCACATGGTCAGGCCGTACCACAGGTGCCACATGGACACCGCGCGTCCGACCAGATCCTTGTTGGCCGCCGCGCCGACCGCCACCATCACCGCGAGGGGCACGAGCAGGCCGAATCGCCGGTCCACGATCACCGCCCTCGCCAGGAGGCAGCCCGGCAGGAGCAACACGCCGAAGTGCGCCGGGCTGGACATGGGCGAATACAGCACCATCCCCACCATGACCATCGCGCACTCCCACGGCACGCGCTCCTCCCACGAAAGTCCGCGCCGCCGCGCGACCAGCATCGCCGCGGCCGTCACCGACACGAGCACACCCACGGCGCCGAGCCAGGTCCATCGCAGCGCAGCCGTCGTAGGGCCGCCGGCCTGAGCCACGACCTGGACCGTGCCACTCGCGAACCGCCAGGTCGTCTGCGTCCAGCGGTTGAGGGCGCCGGCGATCGACTGGTTGTAGATGACATCGCTGGCCCAGACGCCAGGCGTATACGTCTCCCGCGCCATCGGCGAGAGGTACCGATCCGCCCACTTGCTCAGCCAGGCCCGGTGGCCATCGGCCGGGCGGTGCACCAGGTCGGGCAGCACGCTGGCGCCGAGCGCCACGGCGACCACGACGGCAGCCGCCGCCACCCGGCCGCGCCACAGCAGGTAGGGCGCAAACAACAGCGGCGTGGCCTTGATGGCAGCCGCCAGTCCCAGCGGCACCGCGCCGGCGGCCGGCGCGCGCCGCACGATCAACGCGACCCCTGCGAGCACCAGGGCCACCAGGATCACGTCCGTCTGCTGATGGACCAGCGAGTTCAACAGGAAGGGCAACCCGGCCAGCAGGCCCAGACACGCCGCCAGCCGATCACCCTTCCTGGCGGTGTCGCGCCCCAGCGGACCTCCGCCCGCCAGCCGCCACGTCAGCCGCAGCGTCGCCGCCATGGCGACGACGTTGAGGGCGAACCACAACACCCGCCGGGCGACATCGCCGAGCGACACAAACGGCACGGCCAGCAACACGGGAAACGGCGGATAGGTGTACCCGTGCGGCTGTTCGTAGATGTCGCGCCCGGCCAGCAGGTGGCGCGCGGTCGTGACGTACACCGACAGCCACTCCTCGTCGTCTGTGAGGAGCCGGACCGCGGCAATGGCCATCACCGCCACAAACCCCCACACCTCCGGCCGCGACGCGAGGCGGTCCGCCAGCGTCCTGCCGGTGGCGCGGGTGGGTGTGGTCACCGGCGAATGATAGTCGGATCAGGCCGGCGGGACGCGGCGCGAAAAAGAAACGGGCGCGGAGGGAATCCCTCCGCGCCCGTGTGTGTGTCGCTGATCGCGGCCCCAATTGGGCCGCGCCAGGTGTGCGCCCGCTCTACTCGTCGTCGCGGAACATGTAGTCCGCGTCGGTGAGATCGTCCATCTCCCGCTGCAGTTCCAGCTCTTCGGGAGACGGCGGCGGGGGCGGCGGCGGCTCGTCGGGCTGGATCCGCACGTCGCGATAGACGTCGAACCCGGTGCCCGCCGGAATCAACCGGCCCATCGTCACGTTTTCCTTCAGGCCGCGCAGGTAGTCCATCTTGCCCGAGATCGACGCCTCGGTCAGGACACGCGTGGTCTCCTGGAACGACGCCGCCGAGATGAACGAATCGGTCGACAGCGACGCCTTCGTGATGCCCAGCAGCA
>CAYYFE010000060.1:0-20325 GCA_964471115.1 uncultured Solibacteraceae bacterium | reverse complement strand
GCGGCAAAGTCGGCGGAGGCGCCCACCGACCCGGCCGCCAGCGAATGGTCGCCGCCAATCACGATGGGCAGCGCGCCCTCGCTGAGCGACTGATACGACTGCTGGTACACACGCTGGCAGACACGCGCGATTTCCTTGATGTACCGCTTCGACGGGTCGCGCGCCACCTGCGTCTCGGGAATCGGCGCGGGCAGGTCGCCCTTGTCGACCACCTGGCAGCCCATCGCCGTCAGGCGTTCACCCAGACCCGCGATGCGCACGGCCGACGGCCCCATGTCGACGCCACGCCGCCCGCCGCCCAAATCGAGCGGCACTCCGAGGATGTGAACGGTGCGCGAGGGGGTCATCGGCGTTTGTAGGTGAGCGAGAGGCCTTCACCCGACGGCGCGATGATCGAACTCCACGCGCCCGGCTGCGTCGCAATGGCGTCGAGGAAGTCGCCCATCTCGTCGCGTTTGTTGACCACGTTGTGCGCAAGGAAGACGCCGCCGGTGGTGAGCCGCGGAAAGGTCAGCTCGAAGAAGCGCTTGTAGTCCTGCTTCCACGCGTCGAGAAAGATCATGTCGAAGCTGCCGTCGAGTTTCGGAATCTCGGCGAACGCATCGCCGGCCACGACCTGGACGATGTCCGAGAGGCCCGCGCGGGCGACGTTGGCGGCCGCCTCACGCGCGCGATCGGGGTCGTATTCAATCGAGATGAGCCGCCCGCCCGTTTCGCGCAGCCCCAGGCCCACCCAGATGGCGGAGTAGCCGCTCGCGCCGCCGATTTCGAGCGCCCGCCGCGTGCCGCGCGTGGCGACCAGCACCCGCAGGAACTCGCCATCCTCCGGCGAGATCGCGAGCTGGCCGGTGTCGCGGGCCTTGATGTCGGCCAGGACCGGCGCCGGGTCGATGGCGGCGGCCGGCGCGGCCGGGGCAGGGGAGCGGCTGGCCGCCAGGGCCGCCAGCGCGGCAACCGTCACGGTCAGGACGAGCAGTCCAGTAGCAACACGGGTAGACATGGGGGTCAGGAGGTCGCGGGCTCACCGGTCGCGAGCAGCGACCGGGTCAGGGCGCTGAGGTCGTCCATCCAGAGCGGTTTGTACCGCACGGTGGCGCCCAGAGCGCGCATTTCGGCCAGCACCGGTTCATTGAGGAAATAGTCGCCCGTGACGATGGCCACGGGGGTTTCACGAAGACGGCTGTCCCGGCGCAGCTGCCGCAGGAAGTCCAGGCCACTCACCACCGGCATCCGCATGTCGAGGATGAGCGCGTCGGGCACCTCGAGGCTGGCGGCCGTCAGCGCCGCCTCGGCCGACTGGACCGTGGTCACCCGATACCCGTCCAGCGACAGCATCCGCGCAAAGGTCTCACCCACGACCTGGTCATCGTCCACGATGAGGATGTGGGCCATTGGGGGAAATTGTACGCTACGATACGACGCCGTTATCTTGCTGCGCGCCGGGCAGTTGCTCCGCTCTGGCACGCGCCCTAATGGCGTCGGAGGCCGCGTGTCGCCCATCTATGTCCGCCCCGCCCGTGAACAGGCCGAGCACGATCGGCTGATCCATTTTCTCGAGGCTCAGTTCAAGTCGAAGTTCGAGGTGCTCACCAACAGGGGAGAGGCCCGCGACTACGCGCTGAAAGTGGGCGAAGGCACCTACTTCCCCGACCTCATTCTGCAGGATGGCAAGAAGCTGGCCGGCGTCATCGAAATCGAGACCGGCGAGTCGACCAACAACCTGGAGGCGCTGGCCCAGTGGGTGCATTTCGGGCGCTCGAAGGCCCCGTTTTACCTCTACGTTCCGGTGCTGATGTACGACGCCGCGCGCCGGTTCTGTGACTTGAACCAGGTGGCGGTCACCGAGATCTGGACCTACCGCGGCCTGATGGACGGCTTCGAGTTGCTCCGGGTGTTCCATGATCCCCAGGCGGTCGCCAAGTCGGGCAAGGGGGCGGCGGCCAAGGTGGTCGTGATGCCCAAGTCGGTGGAAGCGCCGCGCCCCGAGCCGGTGGCCGAACTGATTGAAGAAGTTGTGCGCCTGGGGCAGAAGGCCGAGGCGGCCCGCGCCGCGCGCCGCGAAGCCTCGCGGCCGTCCAAGGTCACCGTCGTCAAGGCGGCCGACGCCAAGCCGGCCAAACCGGCCAAGGCCGCGCCCGCCGAAAAGCCGGCCGAGCCGGTCAAGGCCGCGCCCAAGCCGGAGCCGGCCCGGAAGCCTGAGCCCGTGAAGAAGCCGGAGCCCGTGAAGAAGCCGGAGCCCGTGAAGAAGCCCGAGCCGGCGAAGAAGCCCGAGCCGGCGAAAAAACCGGCTGCGGCCAGCAAGCCGGCCGTGAAGAAGGCGGCGCCCGCCAAGAAGCCGGCGGCGCCCGCCCGGAAGTCCAAACCTGCCGCCAAGCCCGTCAAGAAGCCGGCGGTGAAGAACGCGAAACCGGCGAAGAAAGCGGCGCCGGTCAAGAAGGCCAAGCCGGCCAAGAAGGTCGCGGCCAAGAAGAAGCGGTAATGCCGTTCATCCGACACGCGCACGACAAGCGCGGGTACGACAGCACCTATGTGATGCACGCGTATCGGACCGCGGCCGGTCCGGCCCGGACGAAGCTGCTGTACCTGTTCCGGTCTCCGGCGCACCTGCAGGTGGGCCGCAAACCGCTCGACCCCGAAGTCCGCGAGGCGCTCGAGCACACCCATCCCGACCTGACGTTCGACTGGAACGGCCTGCTGCGTGACGCGCCGCCGATTCAGCGCCATCAGCCGCAGGACGGCCCGCGTGGGCGCGATCGCGACCGCGACCGGCGCGGGCGTCAGAAGACCAGGCCCGAACGGCCGGCCGCGCCGCCGGCCCCTGAAGTGGCGCCCGACGATTCACCGCTGGGCCAGGCCGTGGGGGCCGCCGAAGCCGCGCGTCTGCGCCACCGGTTCGCCGAGTTGCGCCAGCGCGTGACCCGCCGGGCCCGGACGCCCGAAGACCGCGACCGGCTGCTGGTTGAGCTGGCCGCCACCGATCCGGACGCCTGGCAGGGCCCCGATGCCATCCGCCAGCAGGCCGGCGGTGTGGATCGCACCTGGGACGGCATTGCCGGCCAGTTACCCCGTCGCCGGCGCGGCCGCCGCGGCGGACGCCCCGATGAACCCGGCCAAGCGCCCGGCGCGGATGTCATAATCGGAGAACGAGATCACACCGATGCACCTGACCAGAACGACCACGATGATGGTGTGCGCGCTGCTGGCGACGGCGAGCCTGACGGGGCAGCAGGCGCCGCCGGCCCAGACGCCGCCTCAGCGCCAGACGCCGACCTTCACGAGCCAGATTGACCTGGTCAGCCAGGACGTCATCGTCCGCACCAAGGACGGACAGTTCGTGGCCGACCTCAAGCCCTCCGACTTCACCGTGCTCGAAGACGGAGTGGAGCAGACGATTTCCGAATTGCGGATGATCTACGGCGGCCGGGAACTGTCGGTCGACATCCTCAGCGCGCCCACGGCGGCCCCGGAAGGCATGATCCTGCCGCCTTCGCGGCCGGCCTCGGATTCGGCGGGGCGGTTTTTCATCATCTTCATCGACGACCTGCACCTGGAGGCCGGGGATTCCCCGCGGGTGCGGCAGCTGCTCACGCAGATCACCAACACGCTGATTCACGACGGCGACATGTTCGCCATCGTGTCCACCGGTCCGTCGTCGATTGAAGTGAACCCGACGTACGACCGCAGCCGGATCACCGAGTCGATCAAGAAGGTGATGGGCAACGGCATGTCGGTGGACGACATCCTGCTGGCGCCGGCCTCGACCTCCGGGCCGCAGGAACTGCGGCACCGCGTGAACGTGGCCTTTTCGACGGCCTACGATCTGCTCGAGCAGCTCAAGAGCCAGAACACGCGGCGCAAGGCCTTCCTGTATCTGAGCGCCGGGTACGACTTCAACCCGTTTGCCGACTCGCGCTGGAAAAACGAGCAGGAGTTCTATTCCAAGCCCGATCCCAGCACCGGGAACATCACCAACACGCCGGTCGAGGATCGCACCAACAGCACGACGATGAACCCGTTCGACAGCGGCAGTTTCGGCTTCGCGCAGGCCGACCTGGTGGCCCAGCTGGCGGAGCTCACGCGCGCGGCGAACCGGGCGAACACGACGTTCTACACGATTGACCCGCGCGGCCTGATTGCCGGGCCGGACATCAACAACATCACGCTGACCACCCAGGAATGGCGGAAATACGTCCAGAACACGGTGGATTCGCTCAAGACCATTGCCGACCTGACCGGCGGGTTCTGCATCTGCAACAGCAACGACTTCAAGCGGGGCCTGGAGCGGATTGACGCCGAGACGAGCGACTACTATCTGCTGCGGTACTACTCGAACAACCCCGATCCGCTGCGCCGCATCCGCAAGATTGAAGTCAAGGTCAAACGCGACGACGTCGTGGTGACGCACCGGACGCAGTGGGCGCTGCCCATTCCCCGGCGCAACCGCTAGCCGACGGCGGCCGAACTGGTATACTGGCGGGCGCTGGTTCCCTCGGAAGGGCCGAGAGGGGGCCGGCGCTTTCCTGTTCATAATCAGTCACTGGAGAAGATGATGAAAGTGGTACGCAAGGCGGTGCTGTTCCTCAGCCTCGCGCTGGGGTTTGCGCTGGCCGTGCCGGAGGCTGCCCAGGCGCAGACCGTCACGACCGGTGTCATTTCAGGGTCGGTGGCCGACCAGCAGGGCGGAGTCCTGCCGGGTGCCACCGTGGTCGCGGTGCACGTCCCGACCGGGACGACGTATGAAGGCGTGACACAGGCCGATGGCCGGTTCTCGCTGCTCAACGTCCGGGTCGGCGGGCCGTACACGGTGTCGGTGGCGATGTCCGGGTTCCGCCGCGACGAGCAGACCGGCATCACGGTCAACCTCGGCGAGGAGCGGCTGGTGAGCTTCCAGCTGCGGCTCGAATCGGTGGCCGAAACGGTGACGGTCACCGGCGCGGCGCCGGCGATTGACACGATGCGCGCGGGCACGTCGGCCAACATCCCGGCGGAGGTCAAGGAAGTCCTGCCGTCGATTTCGCGCGGGCTGCTCGACGTCATTCGCGTGAACCCCTACTTCAACGCCCTGACCGAGAACAACACGGTCACGGCGCCCTCGGTGGCGGGCCGCAACAACCGCTACAACAGCATCCAGATCGACGGCGCGATCAACAACGACCTGTTCGGTCTGTCGGCGTCGGGCACGCCCGGCGGCCAGACCGACACGCAGCCGGTGAGTTTTGACGCCATCGAGCAGATTCAGCTGGTGGTGTCGCCGTACGACGTGCGCCAGGGCGGGTTCTCGGGCGGCGGCATCAATGCCATCACCAAGAGCGGGTCGAACCAGTTCAGCGGCACGGCGTTTTACTTCGGCCGCAACCAGGACTGGGTGGGCAAGGGCATCGCCAACACCGAACTGGCCACGTTCAAGGACCAGCAGTGGGGCGGCACGTTCGGCGGCCGCCTGGTGGCCAACCGGGCGTTTTTCTTCGGCAGCGTCGACTGGGGCCGCCGCGAGACGCCCACCGGGTTCTGCATCACCGGCTGCGCGCAGGAGTTCCGCAGCTCGGCCGCCAACGTCGATCGCTTCTTCTCGATCCTCGAGAACAAGTACGGCTACAGCGTGGCCGACGCCCGCGACGAGTTCAGCCGCACGACCAACTCGGACAAGTTCCTGGGCAAGGTCGACGTGAACCTCAGCAACCAGCACCGGCTGACGCTGCGCCACAACTACGTGAACGGCCTGAACGACATCGGCAGCCCGACGTCGACCAGCTACATCACGCCGGACGGGTTGTACCGCATGCGGTCGAAGACCAACGGTTCGGTGCTGCAGCTCAACTCGACGCTCGGCAACGCCGTCAACGAGTTCCGCGTGGCGTACACGCGCGTGCGCGATCGCCGCGCGGGCCAGCCGTTCGAGTCCAAGCCGTTCCCGCGCGTGACCGTGCGCCTCGAGAGCGGCATCCAGATCACGGCCGGCCGCGAGAACTTCTCGACCGCCAATGAGCTGGACCAGGACATCGTCGAGATCCACAACGACTTCACCCTGGTGCGCGGCAAACACACCATCACGATTGGCACGCACAACGAGCTGTTCCGCTTCCGGAACCTCTTCATCCGCGACAACTTCGGCACCTACACGTTCAACTCGCTCGACAACTTCGACGCGGGGCTGGCGCAGCAGTTCGACTACAGCTACGCGGTCGACCCCAACAAGCCGGCCGCGAAGTTCGCGGTGCGCCAGTTCGGGTTCTACGTCGGCGACCAGTGGCGCGTGCGGCCGAACGTCACGTTGACGCTGGGCGCGCGTGTCGACCTGCCGACCTTCCCGGACAAGCCGACGGCCAACCCGGTGGCGGTGGCCAACTTCAACTACGCGACCGACGTGACGCCGTCGCCGGTGAACTTCTCGCCGCGCGTGGGCTTCAACTGGGACCTCAAGGGTGACGGGTCGCAGCAGGTGCGCGGCGGCGTGGGCGTGTTCTCGGGCCGCACCCCGTACGTGTGGCTGTCGAACCAGTACGGCAACACCGGCATCGAGTTCCAGCGCATCGGCGCGAGCAACAACAACAACAACCGGATTCCGTTCGTGGCCAACGCCGGCGGACAGCCGACGACGGTCACCGGGGCCACCGGGTCGTCGTTCAGCAACGAGATCGACCTGATCGATCCGGACTACAAGTTCCCGACGCTGCTGCGCGGCAACCTCGCGTACGAACGTGAACTGCCGTGGGGCCTGGTGGGCTCGGCCGAGTTCCTGTACACCAAGGACATTCAGGACGTGAAGTACCAGAACCTGAACTACGTGCAGTGCGGCACGCAGGGGACGGTGTGCACCTCGCCGAACCAGGTCGTGGGCGGCATCCCCATCTACACGCGGAAGGTCACCTCGCTGAGCGACGTCATCTTCCTCACCAACTCGAGCGAAGGCTACAGCTGGAGCGGCGTGGCCGAAGTGCGCCGTCCGTATCGTGACGGCTGGTTCTTCTCGGCGTCGTGGCTGTACGGCGACTCGAAGTCGATCATGGACGGCACGTCGAGCCAGGCGGCCTCCAACTGGGGCTTCACGCTGATCCGGACCAATCCGAACGAGCCGGAGCTGTCGCGCTCGGTGTTCTCGCCGGGGCACCGCATCAACATGTCGGCCTCGTACGAGTTCGGCCTGTTCGGCAACACCACGGCCACCGCGTCGGTCTACTACTCGGGCCAGTCGGGCCGGCCGTACACGCTGCGGTTCTTTAATGACGTCAACGGCGACGGCCGCACGAGCGACCTGCTCTACATCCCGGCCAGCGCCAGCGAGGTCGCCTTCACCGGCGGGTCGTACCAGCAGCTGGTGAACTTCCTGCAGGAAGAGGGCTGCCTCGACGACTTCATCGGCCAGATCATCCCGCGCAACGTCTGCCGGGCGCCCTGGCAGAACCAGCTCGACTTCCGCCTCAACGTGGCGCTGCCGTTCCAGCGCGTCAAGGCGGAGGTCACGCTCGACGTGATCAACGTGCTCAACCTGCTCGAGAACCGCTGGGGGCTGCAGCAGTACACGTCGTTCAACTCGATCGCGCCGGTCACGGCCACGTTGTCCGGCGGCCAGATCACCGGCTACAACATCGGCTTCCTGACGGGTTCGAACTTCCGGCGCTACTTCCGCGACGACCTCCGGTCGCGCTGGCAGATGCAGCTGGGCGGGCGGATTCGGTTCTAGGTCCAGGGTCCGAGGGTCCAGGGTCCAGGGTCCGAGGGTCCAGGGGCCTAGAGTCCAGGGGCCTACACACAGAAACGCCTCGGTCAGCGAAAGCTGGCCGAGGCGTTTTCCTTTTTGCGGAACCCTGTACCCTGGACCCTCGGACCCTGGACCCCTGGACCCCTGGGACCCTGGACCCTACTCCAACGCTTCCCGGATCCGCTCCACCGCCTCTTTCAGATACAGCTCGTCCAGCTCGATGCCGACGAAGTCCATGCCCAGCCGGCCGGCGGCGATGGCGGTGTTGCCCAGGCCCAGGAACGGGTCGAGCACCGTGCGGGCGCGGCCGATGCCGTGCAGCCGCAGACACTGTTCCGGCACCTTCGGCGGAAACGAGGCCGGGTGCGGCCGATCGCGGTCGCGGCTCTGAATGGTCTCGTAGGGAATGAACCAGGTGTTGCCGCGGCACCGCTTGCCGTCGCCGCCGGTGGCCCAGCGCGTCGCGTTGGACTTGTCCTGGTAGGGCACCCCCACGGCGCGCCGGTCCAGCTTGGTCCGTCCCGCCGGCGTGAAGTGGAAGATGAACTCGTGGCAGTCGTTCACGAAGCGGTCGCTGTTGATGGGTTTGTAATGACCCACCGCCAGATCCCGCTCCAGCCCCACGGCCTCGCTGGTGGATTCGCGGTCGATGGCGATCGACTTGACCCAGTGAATGGTGTTCTGCAGCTTGAAGTAGCGGCGGGCGACCTGGGCGACTTCCAGCGGAATCCAGGGATCGGTCGGTTTGGCGCCGACGTTGAGGAACAACGACGCTTCGGCGTGGCAGATGCGGCCGGCCGCCCGCAACCACTGGTCGGTCCAGTTCAAATACTCATGCCGCGGCAGGTCATCGTCGTACGACCGGTATTTGATGCCCAGATTGTAGGGTGGGGAGGTGACGATGGCGTCAATGGCGCCGGCCGACAGGTGCGCCATGGTGGCCACACAATCGCCGTGGTACAGCCGGAATGTCGACGGACCAATCGAGAACTGATACCGGGGCCGGTCAACCGAACGTGGCCCCGGCCGGGCGGAACGCCGGGCGGCCGGGCGGGTGGATGGAGAACGAAGCGCGAGAGCCATGCTCCCGGCTTCTCGGACGGAACGGGTCAGAAGTACAGACCCGGCAGGTAACAGTTACGCGCGTGCGGCGACGCCCGGCGTAAATCCGTGCGCCACGCGGTCGGCGCTGACGGGCTGGTTTCTGACGTGACTCGAGGTGGCGCACACGGTGCCCTTTTCCTCGATGTACGTGATTTCCCGGTCGCTCCCGACCTCGCGATACCGCCCGGTGACGCACCCGCAGGCCAGCGTCGTGAACCCGAGCAGTCGAACAAGGCTCATCACAGTGCCCTCCTTTCCAGCTTGCTATGCAAGCGACGTGCCCAACGGCCTGTTGGTTCCGCGCGCTGCGTCATCCGCGTGCTTCACCAGGTAATCGGCCGAAGACCAGCCGACGTGCAGTACCGCTGCCTCGGAGTCTGGCATGCCGCTGTGTCGATTCCGCAACGACTGTTGGATTCTTGACAACGAAAGATTGGATCGCGAGTGGCGGCGAGTAGCGGCTGGCCTTCAGGCTCGGCGCCGGCTCTCAAGCGCCGCCAGGTCCATGGCGCGCTGGCGTGCCGCGTAGGAACGGGCGAGGAGCACACGGACGAGCAGGGCGGCATGCGCCAGGCCGTAGACCGCCAGTTCGGCCGCGCCGCCAGGAGTGCCCACCGCGAGCAACACCGCGGGCGTGAAGTTCAGTGCGGTCGCCAGCATGAAGATCGACGAGAACAGGGGATCGACCTTGCCGGCGGCCGGGGTCGGGACGGTGCCGAACTGCATGGCGGTGTGTTCCCAGGCCGGTCCGTCCGGGCCCCGCTCGTATTCCACCTGCAGGTACCGGCCGATCCGCTCGACGCCCACGTGCAACGCAAACGCGGCCTCGAAGCCGGCGGCCAACACCAGGAGCGGGAACAGCGTCGAAAGGGGCAGCGGCCAGAACGCCTGGGCGGCCAGCGTGAGGGCGGCCCAGCCGATGACCGTGGCCACGACCAGCGTCACCCGGCGGGTGCCGCGCTCCCGGATGGTGGCGCGCAGGGCGGCAAACTCCTCTTCGCGCAGCCGGGAGCGCTCCGGGGAGGGGGTGTCGAGGGGCGGAAGCGACATCGTGGCGGGGCCTGCAGGTGCAGGCCTGGTGGGCCGATAGTATACGGGGCAGCCAGCCCGTGGTACTATCGCCCGGGTTTTTCAGGCAGCGCGTTTTCGAGGTCGGAGGGCAGAGAGTGGTTGTACGCGGCCGACTGCATCGTTGGGTGATCACGCTGGTGGCCATGGCCGTGCTGGCCGGCGCGCCGCCGCGTGTCCTGGCGCAGACCACCGCGAAGAAGCCGGCGGCCACCGTCAAGAAGAAACCCACGACCACCACCCGGACGGCCGCCGCGCGGGCGCGCGCGGCCGCGCAGGCCCGGGCCGCCGCGGCCGAACGCCTGCGGCGCGAGGCCGAAACGCCCCGCTTCAAGACCGACGGTCTGGGCAACCTGATTCCGCATGTGCGCGCGGCGGCGGCCATCATCTTCAACCCGCAGACCAACGAGGTCCTGTGGGAGGAAAACTCGCACGACGCCCGGTCGATCGCCAGCCTGACCAAACTCATGACGGCGCTGACGTTCATCGCCGACGAGCCTGACCTGGATCGCAAGGTGACGGTGGCGGCCGCCGACACGCGCCGCGCCTCGGTCACCTATCTGCGGTCGGGCGAGGTCGTCACGCTGGGCGACCTGCTGCATCTGACGCTGATTGCCTCCGACAACGCCGCGGCCCGCGCGCTGGCCCGGACGTCCGAGGGCGGCTCGAGCGCGTTCATCGCCCGCATGAACGAGATGGCGCAGGAACTGGGTCTGACCAGCGCCAAGTTCGCCGATCCGTCGGGCCTGGATGCCCGCAACGTGGCCTCCGCCTACGACATCTCGCACCTGATCGCCTACGCCAGCGCGGATCCGCAGCTGGCGCCGGTCATGCGCAAGACGACCCATGAAGTGCGCACCAACCGGCGCGCGGTGACCGTGCGCAGCACGAACCGGCTGCTGACCGACGGCATGGACGTGGTGGGCGGCAAGACGGGGTTCATCTCGAAGGCCGGTTATTGCCTGGCCACGTTGCTCCAGGTGCCGCAGGGCAGCCAGGTGGCCGTGGTCGTGCTGGGCGCGGCCAACAGCACGCTGCGGTTCGCCGAAGTCCGGCATCTGTTCAACTGGGTGGTGGGCCGCACCAACGGCCTGGACGGCGGCGACCCGATCGCCCAGCGCTGAGGCGGGCCTCGTGCCCGCCCCACGCACGCGGTCTCCACTCGCCGGCCGCACCCCCCGTTTTTCCATCCTGCACGTGGCCTCCGAGGTCACGCCGCTCTCCAAGACCGGCGGGCTGGCCGATGTCGTCGCGGCGCTGCCGGCGGCGCTCGAGGCCCTCGGCCACCGCGTCACCACCATCGTTCCCCGGTATCGCGGCATCGGCATCGAGGGGCTGCGCACGCAGCCCGTCACGCTCGAGTTCGGCGGAGGCCGCTGGCAGGGCCAGTTTGCGATCGACGAGGTGAGCCGCGCGCGCCGGCTGGTGCTGCTTGACGTGCCGGAGTGGTTTGATCGCGACGGGTTGTATGGGCTCGGCGGCGCGGATCATGCCGACAACGCCATCCGGTTCGCGGGGCTCGCGCACGGCGCCCTGGCGTGGGCGCAAACCGACGCGGCCGGTCGCATTGACGTGGTGCACGGGCACGACTGGCAGGCCGGGCTGGTGCCGGCGCTGGTGCGGACGCAGCCGGAACGGTGGCCCCGCATCGCGCGTGCCGGGCTGGTCCATACCATTCACAACCTGGCCTATCAGGGCAATTTTCCAAAAGACATCGTGCCGCGCGTCGGGCTGGAGTGGCAGGCGTTCACGATGGAGACGGGCGAGTTCTGGGGCCAGCTGAGTTTTCTCAAGTGCGGCCTGACCTATGCCGACCTGTTGACCACCGTCAGCCCGACCTATGCGGCCGAAACGGTCCGGCCCGAACACGGGGTGGGCATGGACGGCGTGCTGCGCGCGCGACAGAACGAGTACGTCGGCATTCTCAACGGTATTGACACCTCCGTCTGGGACCCGGCATCCGATAGTTACCTGCCGGCGCACTACTCGGCGTCGGACCTGACGGGCAAGGCGGCCTGCAAACGCGCGTTGCTCGAACGCGTCGGGTTGCCGGTGGGGGACGATGCGCTGGCCCGTCCGGTGATTGGTCTGGTGTCGCGCCTGGTCGACCAGAAAGGGATCGATCTGGTGGTGGCCGCGGCCGACCGGTTGCTGGCGCTGGACGCGACCTGGGTGTTCGTCGGCACCGGTGACGCGCGGTACGAAGAGGTGCTCCGCGGTCTGGCCGCGGCGCATCCGTCGCGGGTGGCGGCGTTCATCGGATTTGATGAGGCGCTGGCGCATCTGGTGGAGGCCGGGGCGGACATGTTCCTGATGCCGTCGCGGTTCGAGCCGTGCGGGCTGAACCAGATGTACAGCCTGCGGTACGGGACCGTGCCCATCGTGCGCGCCGTGGGCGGGTTGGACGATACGGTGCGGATGTTTGCGCCGCGGGCGGCGAAGGCGAACGGCTTCAAGTTCGAGGACGCCTCGCCCGACGCGCTGGTGCGCACGGTGCGCCTGGCGCTGCGCGTGTTTCGCCGGCCGGAGCAGTGGCGGCGGCTGCAGGCGCGCGGGATGGCGGAGGACCATTCCTGGGAGACGTCGGCCCGGGAGTATGTCAAAGTGTACCGACGGGCGCGGTATCGCGCCGGCGTCCGGTGGGGCGATGTGCCGCCGGCGGACGTCTGAGACCACAGGAGAGAGCGACAGATCATGGCAGCCCCGAACGTGACCACCTTTACCGATACCAACTTTGATGCCAGCGTCCTGAAGGCCGCGCAACCCGTCCTGGTGGACTTCTGGGCGGAGTGGTGCGGACCGTGCCGGGCGCTCGGCCCGACCATTGACGCGCTGGCGGCCGACTACGCGGGCAAGGTGACGGTGGGCAAACTCAACGTCGACGAAAACCCGACCGTGACCATGCAGTACATGGTGCGCGGCATTCCGACGGTGATGGTCTTCAAGGGCGGGCAGGTCGTCGAGACGATCGTCGGGCTGGCCGACAAGTCGGAATTCAAGAAGGCCCTCGACAAGCACCTCTGATCATGCGCGACGTCACCATCATCGGGTCCGGTCCGGCCGGACTGACGGCCGCGTTGTACTCGGCCCGCGCCAATCTGAAGCCGCTGGTCATCGAGGGCCTGGAAGCGGGCGGGCAGCTGATGCTGACCACCGCGGTGGAGAACTTCCCGGGGTTCCGCGACGGCATCATGGGGCCCGAGTTGATGGCCAACATGCGCGCGCAGGCCGAACGGTTCGGCGCCGAGATCGTGCGCGGCCATGTGTCGGCGGTCGACCTGTCGCGGGGGCCGTTCACGCTGACGGTCAACGACGAGACGATCACCACGCGCACGCTCATCATCGCCACCGGCGCCTCGGCCAAACTGCTGGGCCTGCCCAACGAACGCGCGCTGATGGGCCACGGGGTGTCGACGTGCGCCACCTGCGACGGCTTCTTCTTCCGGGGCAAACCGATCGCGGTGGTGGGGGGCGGAGACTCCGCGCTGGAAGAGGCGAACTTCCTCACGCGGTTCGCCTCATCGGTGACCCTCATTCACCGGCGCGACACGTTGCGCGCGTCGAAGATCATGCAGGACAAGGCCTTCGCCAACCCGAAGATCACCTTCGAGTGGAACGCCGAAGTTGCTGACATCGTGGACGCGTCCAAGGGGGCGGTCTCCGGCGTGGTCGTGCGCAGCACTGTGGACGGCACCGAAAAGACGATTCCCGTCGACGGCGTGTTCGTGGCGATCGGCCACACGCCGAATACGTCGCTCTTCAAGGGCCAGCTGGAGATGGACGAGACCGGCTACCTGGTGACCCGCGGCGGCAGCCGCACGTCAGTGGCCGGCGTGTTCGCCTGCGGCGACGTGCAGGATCACGTCTACCGCCAGGCCATCACCGCCGCCGGCTCCGGCTGCATGGCCGCGCTCGACGCCGAGCGCTACCTTGAAAATCAGCTGACGAGATGACGAGATGACGAGGTGGCGCGGGTGAAGTGCATCTCGCCACCTCGTCACCGCGCCACCTCGCCACCGATCCATCCGCCCCCCACGACTTCGTCCCCGTCATAAAACACCACCGCCTGTCCGGGGGTGATGGCGGTCTGCGGCTCGTCGAACTCGAGGTGGGCGAGGCCGTCGCCCGTGGAGACGACCGTGGCCGGCGCGTCCTGGTGGCGATGGCGGATGCGGGCGGTGACGCGCCGCGGGCCGTCCGGAGGGGCGCCGGCGATCCAGTTGACGCGTGACGCGTCGAGCGTGCGGCCGCCCAGTTCGTCGCGGGAGCCGACGACCACCTGCTGTTCGTCGGGAATCAGCTTCAACACATACAGCGGCTTGCCGACCGACAGGCCCAGTCCCTTGCGCTGCCCGATGGTGAAGTGGTGGACGCCCCCATGTTCGCCGAGTACCGTGCCGGCGCTGTCGACCACGCGGCCCGGCGCAGGCGCCGACGCCGCGTGGCGTTCGACGAAACGGGCGGTGTCGCCGTCGGGCACGAAACAGATTTCGTGGCTGTCCGGCTTGTCGGCGGTGGCCAGGCCCAGGCGTTCGGCCACGGCGCGCACCTCCGGCTTGGTGAGGTGGCCGACCGGAAACATCGCGTGCGCCAGCTGGTCCTGCGTGAGCGAGAACAGGAAGTACGACTGGTCCTTGGCTGGGTCACAGCCGCGCCACAGCCGGTACCGGCGGACCTCTTCATCAAAGGTCACACGGGCGTAGTGGCCGGTGGCCACCGCCGCCGCGTCCAGCCCGGCCGCCCGTTCGGCCAGCGTCGCAAACTTCAGGTCGGCATTGCAGTGGACGCAGGGAATGGGGGTGCGGCCGGCGGTGTACTCGCGCACGAAGTTGTCGACCACCGTCGCCTGGAACTCGCGCTCGAAATTCACGATGTAGTGGGGAATGCCCAGCTGCTGGGCCACCCGCTTGGCGTCGTAGAGGTCGTCGAGGCTGCAGCACGAGCCGAAAGCCGGCGCGCCCTCGACGGTCTGCCGCTGGTCGTAGAGCTGCATCGACAGGCCGACCACCTCGTGTCCGGCTTCCACCATCAACGCCGCGGCCACCGACGAATCGACGCCGCCCGACATCGCCACCACCACACGCATCAGGTCGAGACCTCCATTACTCGTCGTCCCAGGCGCCGGAGCTTGCCGACCAGCCTGATGGTGACGTCGCAGACACGGTCGATGTCCCCGGCGGTGGTGCCGGGGCCGAGACTGAAGCGCAGCGAGTGGCGCGCGCGGCTGTGCGGCAGGCCCATGGCCAGCAGGACGTGTGACGGCTCGAGGGTGCCCGACGAACACGCCGACCCGGTCGAGACGGCGATGCCCTCGAGGTCCAGCGCGATCAGCAGCGCTTCGGCTTCGACGCCGTCGAAGCCGATGTTGGAGGTGTTCGGGATGCGTCGCGCGCGGCCGCCGTTGACCTCGCACTGCCGGATCTCGCGCAGCAGGGTGGACTCCAGTCGATCCCGCAGCGCCGCGACCCGTGGCGCCTCGTCGGCCATGGTGCGCGCGGCGTGGCGGGCGGCCACGGCCATCCCGGCCAGGCCCGCGGTGTTTTCCGTGCCGGCGCGGCGGCCGCGCTCCTGCCGGCCGCCGGTCAGCTGCGGCGTGAGCGAGAGCCCGCGCCGCAACCACAACGCGCCGACGCCCTTGGGCCCGCCGAACTTGTGACCCGACAGCGACAACAGGTCGACGCCCAGCGCCTGCACGTCCACCGGAATCTTGCCGGCCGTCTGCACGGCATCGGTGTGAAACCACGCGCCGCGCGCGCGGGCCCGCGCCGCCAGCTCGGCAATGGGCTGCAGCGTGCCGATTTCATTATTGGCGTGCATCACCGACACCAGCGCGGTGTCGTCGGTCAACGCGCCGTCGAGGGCGTCCGGATCAACGACGCCCGAACGGTCCACCGGCAGGCGCGTCACGCGCCAGCCGCGGCGCTCCAGCGCCGTCGCGGTGTTGAGCACCGCTTCATGTTCGATCGCGCTCACGATCAGGTGACGGCGCGACGAGGCCTCGAGCGACCCGGCGGCGCCCCGCAGGGCCAGATTGATGGCCTCGGTGCCGCCGCCGGTGAGGATCACCTCGCCGGCCGGCGCGCCAATCAGGGCCGCCACCGTCTGACGCGCGTCGTCGAGCCGCGCGCGGGCGCGCTGGCCGTCGGTGTGAATCGAGGACGGGTTCCCCGGTTCCTCGGTCAGCACACGCGTGACGACGTCCGCGACGCCTGGCGCGACCGGCGCCGTCGCGTTGTAGTCGAGATAAATGCGCACGATGCTCGTTCTCATTGTAGCGCCCGGGCTATACTGCCGATAACCTGATTCCCCAGAGCGGAGGTCCATACATGGTGTGGAATCGAAATGAGGGCCAGCGCCCTCCGTCTGCGACAACGCCCGGCACGACGCCTCCAGGCGTGCCGGAACCGTCCGTGAGTCGCGCTACAGAGAGGGACATGGTGAACATCGGCAAAAGCGTCATCATCAAGGGTGAACTGAGCGGCAGCGAAGACCTCACGATCGAGGGCGCGGTGGACGGCAAGATCGAGCTGCGCCAGAACGTGCTGACGATCGGGCCCAACGGCAAGATCAAGGCGCAGGTGTTCGCCAAGGCGGTCATCGTGCAGGGCGAGGTGCACGGCAACATCACCGCGACCGAGAAGGTCGACATTCGCGAGTCGGGATCGGTGGATGGCGATGTCGTGGCGCCGCGCGTGGCGATTTCCGACGGCGCGCACTTCCGCGGGTCCATCGACATGCAGCGCGGCGGCAAACCCGGCGAGGTCAAGCCCGCGGCCGCGCCGACCACCGGACCGGTGGCGGCGCCGCCATCGGCGGTGGCCAGGTAGGAACCGCCGGGTCCGTGGCCGTTTTCACCTGGGGCCAGAAGCCTGCGCCAGCGCCGGCACCGCCACCGGCGGCGGCCGTCGACGACGTGTCGACGACGTCGAAGGTGTTCCCGCGGTTTCTCTCGGCGGTGGCGCAGGCCGAACGGCCCGTGATTCTCGACCTGGGCCCGGTGGTGGGCGCCAACGTCGAGTTCCTGGGCGAGCGGCTCGCCTGCAAGATCTACATCGAGAACCTCTATCTCGATGTCGACGCGGCCCACCGGACGGGGGAGACGGCCGGCCTGGCCGACACGCTGCTGCGCCGGTGCGCGCTCGAGGAAGGCGGCTTCGACGGCGTCTTGTGCTGGGACCTGTTCGACTTCCTCGACGCCAAGACCGGCAAGCTGCTGGCCGGGCACCTGGCGCGCCTGCTGCGCGTGGGCGGCGCGGCCTACGGCTTCTTCGGCACCACGCCGGTGCAGCTGCGCCAGCACACCCGCTACGTGATCGAGGCCGAGGACCGGTTCCGCCTGCAGTACACCCCGTGCACGCCGGTGCAGCGCACCGTGCTGCTCACCCGCGACATCACGAAGATGTTTGAAGGGCTCAGTGTGTCCGAGTCCGTGCTGCTCAAGACCAGCACCCGTGAAACCCTGTTCAGGAAGGTCTGAACCTGCGATATCGTCGGGGTCATGGCGACCCGGCCCACGATTGCGTTCCTCAGCGACTTCGGCACGCGTGACCACTACGCGGGGGTGATGAAAGGGGTGGCGCTGGGCATCTGCCCGGACGCCGTCCTGGTGGATGTGTCGCACGACCTGCCCGCGCATGACATTCCGTTTGCCGCGCTCGAACTGGCGGCCACCTACAAGTACTTTCCGGCCGGGACGATCTTCGTCGTGGTGGTGGATCCCGGCGTGGGATCGGCGCGCCGCGGCATCGCCGCCGAGGTGGGGGACTGGAAGTTCGTGGCGCCCGACAACGGGGTGTTGACGGCGGTGTTTGCCGAGACGGCGCCCAGGAAGGTCGTGGAACTGACCGAACGCCGGTACGCGCGGCCGACCGTGTCGCGCACGTTCGAGGGGCGCGACCGCTTTGCGCCGGCCGGCGCGTGGCTCGCCAAGGGCATCCAGCTGTCGGCCCTCGGGCGGCCGGTCTCCGACTGGGTGCAGGTCGCGCTCGCGCAGCCGACGTTCGACCCGGCCGCGGGGATCACGGGCGAAGTCGTCCGCATCGATCGATTCGGGAACGTGGTGACCAACATCGATCGCCGGTTGTGTGAACGGCTCGCGACGGCCGGCGAGGCGCTGTCGGTGACCGTGGCCGGCCGGACCATTTCGCGCTTCGTGTCGACCTTCACGGACATTCACGCCGGGGAGGTCTGCGCCCTGTACGGCAGCACGGATCACGTCGAGCTGGCGGCGCATGCCAGCAGCGCGGCCGAGGTGCTGGGCGCCCTGGTCGGGACGGCCGTGACGGTCAGCCGGGCCTGACGATATGCTTTAGGGCCATGGCTCTCGACCTCTCCCTGCAGTTGCTTCGCGTCGTTGAACAAGCCGCCATCGCCTGCGCCCACACCATGGGCCAGGGCGACCGGCACGGGTCCGATGCGGTCGCCGTCGAGGCGATGCGCCGGACGCTCGATACCGTGCCGATCAACGGCACGATCGTCATCGGCGAAGGCGAACGCGACGAGGCGCCGATGTTGTTCATCGGCGAGAAGGTGGGGAAGGGCGCGGCGGGCGGTCATCCGGACCTGCCCGAGGTGGACATCGCCGTGGATCCGCTCGAGGGCACGAACCTGTGCGCCACCGGCGCGCCGAACGCCATTGCCGTGCTCGCGGCGGCCTCCCGGGGCGGCCTGCTGCACGCGCCGGACCTCTACATGGAGAAACTGGTCGTCGGGCCGCGCGCCAAACACGCGGTCAGCCTGGACCGGCCGGTGAAGGACAACCTGAAGTCCATCGCCAAGGCGCTCGATCGCGACGTGGACGATCTGGTCGTCATGGTGCTGGAACGCGAGCGCCACGAGAAACTCATCGCCGACATCCGCGCGGCCGGCGCGCGCATCCGGTTGATCGGCGACGGCGACCTGTCGGCGGGCATTGCCGCGGCGGTGGACGGCTCGGGCGTCCACGCGGTGATGGGCACGGGCGGGGCGCCGGAAGGCGTGCTGACGGCGGCCGCCATGCGGTGCCTGGGCGGCGAAATCTACGCGCGGCTGGTCGTCACCAAGCCCGAACATGAAGAACGCTGCCGCAAGATGGGCATCTCGGACTTCCGCCGCATCTATGCCTCGGCGGACCTGGCGTCCGGCCAGTCGATCACGTTTGTCGCCACCGGGGTCACCGACGGCGCGCTGATGAAGGGGGTGCGGTTCTTCGGACACGGCACCCGGACCTCGTCCATCGTGATGCAGAACGAACCCCATCAGATTCGCTTCATCGACACGATTCACGTGACCGATCGCGGCGACGATCTGCGGATCCGGTTCTAGGGCCGTCTGGCTGTCGTGAGCGCCGACGGCTTTCCCGACTGGCGTCGCAACCTCGCGGCCGTGACGGTCGCCACCTTCATCGGCTTTACCGGCTTCACGCTCGTGATGCCGTTCCTGCCGCTGTACCTCGAACAACTGGGCCTGACCGACACGGGGGAGATTGCGATCTGGGCCGGGCTGGGCCTGGGCGTGACGCCGGCGGTCACCGCGCTGATGGCGCCGGTGTGGGCGCGCGTCGCCGAACGGTACGGGCGCAAGTTGATGGTCGCCCGCTCCCTCTTCAGCTTCGTCGTGATCATGGCGGCCATGGCCTTCGTGACGGCGCCATGGCAGGTGGTGGCGCTGCGCGGGGTGCAGGGGTTCTTTGCCGGCTACGGGATGCTGGCGCTGACCATGGCGGCCGAGTCGGCGCCCGACGCCCAGATGGCGCGGGCGATTGGCTGGGTGCAGACGGCGCAGCGGCTGGGGCCGGCGCTGGGCCCGGTGCTGGGCGGCGCGCTGGCGCAGGTGGTGGGGCTGCGGCTGGCGTTTCTGGGCGCGGCCGCGATGTTTCTGGGCGCGTTCCTCCTCGTGCTGGTGGGGTACCGCGAGCATCCGGTGAACCGGAACGCCGCCGCGACGAGCGACGCGCCGAAGGTGACGCTGCGGTCGCTGACCGCCCTGCCGAACTTCACGTTGTTTCTGCTGACCATCTTTGCGCTGCAGATGGTCGATCGCAGCTTCGGCCCGGTGCTGCCGCTGTACCTGCGCGAGGCCGGCGTCACCGTGGATCGCGTGCCCGTGCTGGCCGGCATGATCTTCACGGTCGCCGCCGGCAGCGGCGCGGTGGGCAATCAGCTGTGTGACTGGCTGCTGCGCCGGTTCCACGCCGGCACGGTCATCGTGGCCGGCGCCCTTGGCGCGGCGGTGGCGTCGGGGGTGTTCGCGTGGGGGCCCTCGGCGTCGGCGCTGCTTGCCGCCGCGGCGTTGTTCGGCGCAGGATTGGGCGTGGCCTTCACGACGGTGTACACGCTGGCGGGACAACGCGTGCCGGCGGCGTCACGCGGCGTGGCGTTCGGGTACCTGACGACCGCGTCGCTGACCGGACTGGCGCTCAGCCCCGTGGTGTCGGGGATGCTGGGGGCCTTCAGCATGCGCAGTGTGTTCCCTGT
>CAYYFE010000059.1:0-20788 GCA_964471115.1 uncultured Solibacteraceae bacterium | reverse complement strand
GTCAGGCCGTCAAGAGCACTGGCCAGGGCGATGCTGCCGATGGCGGGCGGCGTGACGATGGCGACGAGTCCGATCGCGGCGACGCCCGTGACCCACGAGATCGCGAACAAACCGACCCCAATCACCACGCCAACAAGAAAACCACCGACGACGCCGGCATAGGCCCGGAACGCGTGGAGCGCCAGCGGGGCAAACGCGATCACCGTTGACGCTCCATAGGCGGCCAGCACGTTGGGCAGAACCGAGGTCAAGATCGTGGCCGGCTTCAGCGCCTGTGCCTGTGTGGCCATGACGGTGGTCGCCAGGGAAAGCTGGCCGATCAGAAAGACGACCGCCATGCCGATGCTGATAGACGGGCGTGCGGACACCTGCCGACCGACCGCCACGCCGGCCGCCGGAAACAACAGCAGGGGCGCGAACAGCGCGATCGGCGAAACCAGCGCCGCGACGGTCAACACTGCCGCCAGGGCCGTGCACACGCTTGCCCAAGCGGCAATCCACAGACGTTCGCGGGTCCTGGAACTCATGGGCACGGTCGGACGCGCCAACAATACGCCTGCGCCGTGTGACGGAGCAAGGAGAGGCTATCGGCCGTCACTTTGCCTCACCGTACCGCGAGCCGGACGATCGTCGCGCTCGCGGGCGGCAGCTCCAGCGCGTCCTGCACGCCCGTCACTCGCGATTCGGTGAAACGCACCGCCGGGGTCTTGCCCGGGTCGTTGTACGCCATGTCGTCGGCGGCGGTGAGCACCCACCTCAGGCCGTCAGACCGCAGCCGCGCGCCGTCGACGCGAAACGCCAGCCGCTGTGGCTCGAACGTGGGATTGACGACGGAGATGGTCAGCGCCGAGCGGTCGGCCGTCCACGCCGCGGCCACGTCGAGCGGCTCGGGCGCCCCGGCGATCTCCACCGGCACCGTCCCGAAGTGCCGCCGGTACATCACGAGCGCCTCGCCGGTGGAGTCCAGCACGGCGGCGGTCTTGCTGGTCTTGATCGCGCCAATCACGTTGACCGTCTGCGCGTAGTTGGCCATCGCAATCACGTCGGTCTGCCGGCTGTATTCATTGATGCCCGCCGCAATGCCCAACGCGTCGCGCAGGAAGTACCGCGTGCCCAGCTCGCCGAACACGTGCGGACCGTACCAGTAGTTCCACTCGTCGAGGGACACGCGGATGTCGCGGCCCTGCACCTGCGGAATGGTCCGCATGTACTCGCGATGGGCGTCTGCAATGGCGCGGATGGCGTCTCCGATCTGCCGCACGTGCGTGAGCAGTCCGCCGCCGTGCCAGTCCTGCCGGTAGAAGTGTTTGGAGTTGAGGTGAATGTAGTCGGCGCCGTGGGCCAACAGCTGCCGATCCCAGTCGCTGCTCGCACGGACCGCTTCGCCCGACGCCACCAGCAGGATGGACGGATCGACCTCGAGCAACGCCTGTGAAAACGTGTTGTGCCGCTTGACGAACTCCTCGATGGGCACGTTGCCCAGCTGCCAGTCGCCCGACATCTCGTTGCCGACCGCCCAGTACCTGGCACCCCATGGCTCGCGCCGGCCGTTCTGCTCGCGCAGCCTGCCCATCGGCGTGTCCGGGCCGCCATTGACGTACTGCACCTGCTGCGCAGCCGACTGCGCGTTCCCCAGGCCCGCGTTCACCGCGATGAACGCTTGGGAGTTCACTTCGCGCAGGAAGTCGAAGAACTCATGCAGGCCGAAGTCGTTGTGCTCGATGCCCGTCCACGCCGGATTCTTGCGCGGCGGCCGTCTGTCGCGGTCGCCAATGCCGTCCTTCCAGTCGTACCCGCTGACGAAATTCCCGCCGGGCCAGCGGTAAATCGGCGCATCCAGCTGCTTGAGCAGGGCGAGCGTGTCGCGACGCATGCCGCTGACGTGGTCGTCAGGCATCAGCGACGCCGTTCCGACCCGGAACGTGCCGCGACCACGACCCACTATCTCGAACCGCACATCGTCACTCGACGCGCCCGCCCGATACGCCAGTGTGTGTTTCGCGAACGAGGGCGTGAGGGTGTTGATCGTCACCACGTGCCTGTCGCCGGGCCCAGGGCCCCAGATCACACTGACGTCGATCGGAGCGGCCGACCGGTCGCCCGCCAGAATCACGTAGCCGGTGTAGCCCTTGCCCGCCACCACGGCCAGCCCGGCCTGCGCAATGCCCCGCGCTTCGCCGCCCGAGCCGAGGTCCACCTGCGGGGAGTGCGCGCCGACGAACGCGCCTGCGGCCACCATGGTCACCGCCCCGGCGTCGCCCACGGCGCGCCAGGGCGAGGGCACGTGTTCGCGATCGCGCCTGGTTTCGCCGACCGCCGAATAGAACTTGCGGTCCTCGAGCATCTCCGCCCAGATCCCGCGGTAGATGCTCCGCCCGAGGTGCTCGATGAACTGCCCGTAGATCAGGTCGGGCATTGGCTCGCGCGTACTGGCGGCGCGGATCACGACGTCGGGCCGCAACTCGCGGGCGGAGATCAGCTCGAGCGTCAGGTCGTCGAACCAGGCCTTGCCGGAGGCCACCTCGGGTTCGCCAGGCGCGCGGCGTCCGCGCGGACCGCCCAGCGTGGCCGCGAGGATGAAACTGTCCTGCCCGCCGGTGTCGAACGTGATGTCGACCTGCGTCCAGTCCGTGGTGCCCGTGATTCTTCGCGGTTCGGACGTCGGCGTCACACCGCCGCGCAGCTCCAGGCGGGCGCCCCAGCCGTCGGCGGTCGGCACACCCTCGGTCCTGATCCACCCGCTCAGCCGGTACGTGGCGTACGGGCGCACCAGTGTCTTGTTGGTCCACGTCACACGAGCCGCCGAGACCGCGAGACTGCGCGCGCCGGCGTGCGACGTGCCTGATGCCACCTCCGCTCCCGGTGGCGCGCCCGGCTGCGGACGCGGCTCGGCCACCCACTGTGCCGGCCGCCCGTCAGGCAGCAGCACCTCGGCCGACGGATTCACGATCTCTCCAACCGGCTGGCGCGGCCCCTGCGCCGAGCCCGGTGTCGCGCCTCCAACGGAGACGAACACCCCGGTCCACAAGGCTCCCGCGGCGATGGCGTATCGCATGGGCGCAGTGTATCCCGCGTGGGACGAGGGATCACCCTTTCAGAAACGCGAGCACGGCCAGCACGCGGCGGTGATCGGCGTCGTCGGGCTCGAGCGCAAGTTTCGAGAAGATGTGGCTGACGTGTTTCTCCACGGCGCCTTCGCCGATGTCGAGCCGGGCGGCGATGGCCGTGTTGCTGCGGCCTTCCGCCATCAGCGTCAGCACGTCCCGTTCACGCGGGGTGAGGGACGCCAGGGGGTCGTCGCGCCGGCGCCGCGCCATGATCTGGGCGATCACCTCGGGGTCGAGCGCAGTGCCCCCGCGGGCCACGCGCGTCACCGCGTCAATGAACTCAGACACATCGGCCACCCGATCCTTGAGGAGGTAGCCCACGCCGCTCGCGCCCAACGCCAGCAACTCCTGGGCGGCTGGTTCCTCGACGTATTGCGAGAACACCAGCACACCCGTCACCGGAGCCACGCGCCGCAATTCGACGGCGGCCCGCAGGCCTTCGTCGGAGAAGCCGGGCGGCATGCGGACGTCGACCACCGCGACGTCGGGCTGATGCTCCTGCACCGCGCGCAGCAACGCCGCCGCGTCGCCCACCGACGCCACCACCTCGAAGCCGGCATCCACGAGCAGACGCTCGAGACCGGCCCGCAACAGCACCGAATCATCGGCGATGACTACCCGCAAGGCACCTCCATGTGCACCACCGTGGGACCGCCCTGCGGGCTGGTCACCGTCAGCCGGCCGTCAAGCGCCTCGACGCGGTCGGCGAGTCCGGCCAGACCGCCGTTGGGCGTCATGGTCGCGCCTCCGCGACCGTCATCCCGCACGTCGATCGTCAGGACGTCGCCGTCGCGCCGGGCCGCGATGACGACACTGGTGGCCTGCGCGTGACGGGCCACGTTGGTCAATGCCTCGGCCACCACGAAGTAGGCGGCAGACTCCACCGACGGTGTGGGTCGCGGAGCCACGGCCACGTCGACGCGGGCCGGCACCGGGCAGCGCGCGGCCAGCGCGGGCAGCGCGGCCTCCAGCCCATGATCGGTGAGCACGGCCGGGTGAATGCCACGGGCCAGGTCCCGGAGGTCCTGCAACGCCCGCTTGGCTTCTTCGTGCGCTTCGGCGACGAGTTTGGCGCCCTGTTCAGGGTCTGTCGCCAGTTTCTGTTGCGCCAGCCCCAGGGTCATGGCCAGCGACACCATGCGCTGCTGGGCGCCGTCGTGCAGGTCGCGCTCGAGCCGGCGCCGATCCTGATCGGCCGCGCTGAGCGACCGCGTGCGGCTTGACGCGAGGTCGTCGACGCGCCGCCGCAGTTCGTCCGGAGAGACGTCGAGCAACGCGGCGGCCAGCACGGCTTCGAGCCGCACCAGCCCCCGCGTCACGCCGAACGCCAACACCGCCATCAACACGCCGCCGAACGTCGCCAGCACCATCACGGCCGGCCCATCAAGAATCCACCCGCCGAACTGCAGCCGGAACAGCCCCAGCCAATACGAAAAGGGCGACGCCAGCAGCGCGAGGGCAATCGACCAGAGCGTCACCATGGTGATGAAAGTGAAGAGGCCGACGGGCAGCCGCAGCATCAGGAAGAGGAAGTCACGCCCGGTGGCCGGGTCTTTCACCACGGCCGTCAGCCGTGCCAGCCAGCCCGCGTCCGGGTCGGCCGGCCGGTACGGGGCACGAAGGGCGGTGCCGAGAAAAGCGTTGGCGCGGGCCCGTTCGAAGTTGCCCAGGGTACGCACCAGGCCGCCTGCGGCGATCAGAATGGGAATGCCCAGCAGGGTGACGAGCAGTCCGAGCCCCAGCGAGACCACGACCGCAAGCGCCGCGAAATACACGACGCCCAATGGCATGTTCAGCAGGAGGTGAATGACGCCGAACCAGGTGGACGCGACCGCCGACATGGGCTGCGTCATTGGGGTCGCAATCGTGGATGAGGACGCGGTCATCGAAGCCTTCCGTTTCTATCACGTCGCGAAGTGCGCGTGATGCCTCACGGTAAAGCCCCGTCGGCGCCGCGAAAACCCGGCCCGCCCGACGGTTGATGGTAGGGATAACCCCCGCACCCGGGGGATCCGACACTCAGCGCCGGCGGGCTTTGATGACGACGTCGATCGAGTCCGGGCGCGGATTCACGAACGAGAGGCGGATGCGCCCGTCACTCTCCTGTGTCACGACGGCGGGAATGGCGGAGTCGGTCAGGTACCAGCCCGCGGGCAACACCACGTCGTTCTGGGGCCTGCCGAAGTTGCGGTTCCAGACCAGCTGCCCGTTGACCAGCCCGTACCGGCCCGCATCGGTGTACGTCTCGGTGATGCGCAGCCGCGACGACTTGCCCGCCTCCACCGGCGGGAAGTGAATCACGACGACTTCGGCGTCCTTCTCCTTCAGCGTCTCGACCTTGAGCGGCGCGCCGGTATCAAGCAACAGCGCGGACGGATCCGACACGGTCGAGCCGCCTCGCACCACATTGCGATAGGTCGACACCCCGGGGCGGCTCTCGGTGTAGTCGTGGTACAGCCGGAAGCTGTGTGACTCGGGCTGCAGCAGGAAGTAGACGATCTCGCGATCCTGGATGGCGCGCTCGGTGACCCGGACGTTGGCCAGCGCGTTGGACGCCGCGGTAGCGGCGGTGCCCGGTGACAGGACGGCCGGCGACGAGACCGCCGCCTGCGCGGCGGCCCCGGCTGCGGGCCGCTTGCGCAGACGCAGGCGCAGCGGCACCGACACGGGCATCGTGTTCCACGAACTCACGTTCAACCGGCCATCCGCTTCTTCGATGACCTGCGCGGGCACGTTGCTTTCGAGCAATTCGAAGCCCGCGGGCAACACGACAGCGTTTCGCCGGCTCTCGGACTCGAGCGCAAACGAGGCCTCGTCGCCAGACAGAGTGAAATGCGCGCGGTTCTGCGCGGTGTATTGCACCTGCAGCCGGACTTCGCCGTCAGGCTGCACGGTGCGGAGTCCTGTGATGGTGAGACGCCCTGCCTCGGCGGTATGCGACACCGCCGCTCCGGTATGACGATCGACGACCGACACGTCAGTCACCGAGCCTGGCACGCCGATGGTCAACACGCGCGGCGGGGTGGGCGAGACACTGAGATCCCGCACGACGCGATACCGGCCGCTGGCCCCGTCAAGCAACTCATACCGCGTGTACTGGTCGAACAAGGGCTGGGCTGCGGCCGGCGCCGCCACCAGCGCGGCGCACAGGGTGGCGAGACCGAGACGTCGGAGTTGAAGCATGGGCGGATTATAGGCGGCCGGCGTGGCTTGCCCGTCGTCTGACCAGCCGGTATGCTCCGGCACGTGGCGAACAGTCAAAGGCTGTGGGTCGCCGTGGCGCTGGCCGCGGCGGTGACGGGTGTCGTGTCGGCGCGGCCCGCCGGGCAGGCGGCCGGCACGCAGGCGCCTCCCCCGCCGGCCGTCGGCACCGGCCTCATCATCGGCCAGGTCGTGGATGTCGACACAGGCCGCGGCCTCCCGAACGTGCCGGTCGCCCTGATGAGCACGGGGCCGGCCGCCGCGCAGGGCCGCGCGGGCGGCCCCAGCCGGCCACCGGCGGTCATCACCGATTCACAAGGCCGCTTTTATTTCGGCGCGCTGCCGGCCGGATCGTACGGGCTCATCACCGAAGTGCAGGGGTACACCAACGCCGGCCCGGTCCAACCCCTGGTGCTCGGCGAGGGCGCGACGATCACCGACGCGCGGCTGCCTCTACGCAAGTTGAGCCGCCTGGCCGGCCGGGTACTCGACGACGCCGGGCATCCCGTCGTGGGCATGGAGGTGCTGGTGTTCCAGCGCCTCTCGTCTCAGGGCCGCCCACCCGCGCTGTCGCCGGCCGGCCGCGGCCGCACCAACGATCGTGGCGAGTACCAGGTCGGCCCGCTCCAGGCGAACGAGTACCTCGTCTGCGCGTGCAGCCGCGATCCCATTCCGTTTGATGGCCACCTGCTCACGATCCTGGCGGGCCGGCCGGTGGATCTGCTCGGTGTGGCGCGTCGCGCCGCGGAGGCCGGCGCGGACACGGCAGAACTCGACGCCTCGCTGCGGACGTTTCCCGTGACGTTTCATCCGGCCGCGACGATGGTGTCGCAGGCCGAACGAGTCAGGCTGGCGCCGGCGGAACACCGGACCGGCGTGGACATCACCGTGACGGCGGTCCCTGCGCGGCGCGTGTCGGGCCGTCTGCTCGGCGCGGCCACCACGGTGCAGGCGTCGATGTTGCGGCTTCGGCCGATGAACGACGTCCCTGAAGCCGCGGGGCTGACACAGATCGTGCCCATGCTCGTGCAGCCTGACGGGCGATTTGACTTCGGGAACGTGCCGCCGGGTCAGTACGTGCTCGAGGTCACGTTCCGACCCGGTCTGCGGGGAGGCGGTCCCTCAGGTGCGGCGCTGGGATTCATCGGCGGTCGCGGCGCCGCGATGACGCCGCCTCCGCCGCCACCGCAACCGGCGGGCGCACCGGCTGACCCCGCGCTCGATCCCCTGTGGGCGCAGGAGGTGATCAGCGTCGGCGAGGCTGACGTCCTGGGCCTGACCGTACCGCTCAACCGAAGCCTGGTGGTGTCGGGCCGAGTCGTCTTCAGCGGTACGGCGCCGCCGCCCAATCCGCAAACGCTGCAACGGCCGATCATCCAGATGCTGTCGCTCGAAATGGGCCCACAGGTGCGCACGTACAACAGCGGCGTGCGGGCCGACGGGTCATTCGAACTGCGCGGTGTGCTGCCCGGACGGTACGCGCTGAACTCGCTGGCGCTGCCCGGCTGGCCGACGCTGCAGAGCATCACCAGCCCGAACGGCGACCTCACCGATATGCTGCTGGATCTGACGACCGACCTGAACGGCGTGGTGATCACATGGACCGACGCGCCGGCGACGTCGGTCGAGGTGCGCGTGCAGCCCGAGCCCAGGGACGACACCGACGCCATCTGGCTTCGGATCTTCCCGGCCGATCGGCGGTATTGGTCGGAACCGTTTGGCGCCACCCGCCGGTTCCGGATGCTTCGCGCGAACGCGAAGGGCCTGGCGTCACTCACGGGCCTTCCCGCCGGCGACTATCTCGTCGCGGCTGCCACGGACGGTTCGTCGGACTGGATGACGGCGGAAGGCATCGAGCTCGCGTCCCGTCAGGCCGCGCGCGTGCGGCTGACGCCGGGTGACAAACAGATCGTGGAGGTGCGTCGATGACGGCTCTGTGGCGCGCGGGCGCCGCGGCTCTCTGCTGCGGCGCACTGGTATCAACGGCCCTCGTCGCGCAGCAGCGTGACACGCGCCGGGTGACGCCGTCGGGCGGCCCGCCGCCGGCGCCGGTCGGCACCGCCGCCGTGCGCGGGTCCGTCGTGGCCGACGCCACGGGCGCGCCGGTCGCCTACGCGTCGGTGGCGCTCATTGGCGCGCGCACCGGCGTGTTGAAGGTGGCCTCCACCGATCGCAGCGGCGCGTTTGGGTTCGCGGCGCTGCCGGCCGACCGGTACACCGTCGCCGTCAGCAAGTTGCCGTACCTCGGCGCCATCGCCGGCGCCCGTCGTCCTGGCAGACCCGGCGTGCCGATCGTGCTGGCCGACGCCGCCACGGTGGACGCGTTGACGATTCGCCTGACGATGGGCAGCGCGATCTCGGGGACGCTGTTTGACGCGCAGGGCCGGCCGGCGGCCGGCGGCTCGGTGATCGCGCAGCAGCGCAAGATGCAGAACGGCGAACGCGTCCTCGTGGGCGTGCCGGGAGGGACCACGCAAGCGGACGATCAGGGCCGCTACCGGATTCACGGACTGCCGCCCGGGGAATACCTCATCAGCGTGCTCGGCATTCACAACACCGTCGCCGGCATTCCGGAAGTCACGGATGCCGAGGTCGACGCCGTCCTGGCGGGACAGCGGCCCACGGCGCCGGTGGTGCCTGCGCCCATCGTGCCCGCCATTCACGCGCCGGTCTACTTCCCCGGCACGACGCGCGTGGCCGAGGCGGCGGGTGTGCTGCTGGCGCCGGGTGACGACCGTCAGAACGTGGACATCCGCTGGGAGGCCGCGCTGCCCACCCGCATTGACGGGATCGTGTCCACCGCCGACGGCTCGCCCTTGCCGCAGGTCACCGTGATGATTGCGGCCGTCCAGGGCTCCGGTCCCCTCCAGTTCACGACGACGGTGCGTGTGACGCCCGATGGCCGGTTCACCTCGGCGCAGCCGCTGCCGCCCGGCACGTATGCGCTCATCGCGCGCGCGCCCAATGCGTTTGCCATTGCGACGGTCGAAGCCAACGGCACCGACATCTCCGGCCTGCCGCTCGTGCTGCAGCCGCCGGTCTCGATCGCCGGACGCATCGTCACCGCAGGCGAGGGACGGCCACCCGTCATTGCGGGCCAGCGCCTGCAACTCACCGCGATGGCGGCGGCCATGCGGTCGGCGCCTGCGCAGATCACACCAGCGACGGCCACGGGCGAGTTTCGCGTCACGCTGCCGCCGGGACAGTACATGGTGACCGGCGCGCCGTTTTTCGGCGCGTCCCCCGACAGCGTGACGTGGGGGCTGGGCACCATCACGGTCGACGGCCATGACGTGACCGACCGGCCGATCGACGTCCGCCCGGACGCTGTGCCCAAAGAGATCATCGCGACGTTCACCAACCAGTGGCAGGACGTCTCGGGCCGGGTCACCAACGCGCAGGGACACGCGGTCAGCGACTACACGATGCTGCTCTTCCCGGTCGACGAGGCGTACTGGATCTATGGTTCACGCCGGCATGTGGCGGCCACGCCTGACAGCGACGGGCACTATCGCCTCGGCGGCCCCGGCCCGGCCCTGCTGCCGGCCGGCGACTACTACCTCGCGGCCGTCACCGACGTGACGAAGGACGAGCAGTACGACCCGGCGTTCCTCAAGTCGTTGATCCCCGCCGCCATTCGTCTCTCGCTCGGCGCCGGACAGAAAGTGACGCAGGACGTGAGGGTGCAATAGGAAGGGCGCAGGGAACAGGGAACAGGGAACAGGGAACAGGGAACAGGGATCAGGGATCAGGGATCAGGGATCAGGGAGAACATGGTGAAACTGCTGGCGGTGATCCTGGCGGTGGTGGCGTGGGCGGCGGGGCCGGCGGCGCAGACGATCACGGGGACGGTTGTCGTCGATGCCACGGGGCAGCCGGTGCGGCGCGCGCTGGTGATCGTGCACGGCAGTCAGACCAGGACGACGAGAGTGACCAGCAGCGACGTGAATGGCGTGTTCAGGTTCGAGGGGTTGCCGGCGGATCGGTATCGCGTCGGCGCCAGCAAGGCGGCGCTGCTGAGCGCGGTGGCCGACGTCACCGATGGCCCCGTCGTCGTGCGATTGCCTGAGGGCGCGGTGGTGACCGGCACGGTGGTCGATCACCTCGGGCAACCTGTCAGCACCACCCTGACGATCAGTGGGGACGCGCTGCCCTCCGCAATTCGCGCGTCCTCGAATCTCTCCGGCGAGTACCGGTTCTTCGGGCTGCCGCCCGGCGAGTACACGATCGCGCCCCAGAGTCGGAAGGGCGAACCTCGGACCATCACGATCACAGGCGCCGCCGTGACTCAGGTCCAACTCATCGCAGTGGAGGCACCGGCCACCCCGACCATCCCCGGACGGTCGCAGCCGACCAGGGGCACCCACTCGGTCGCCGGCCTCGTCGTCGACGCCGTCACGAATACGCCCCTGGCATTTGCGCCCGTCCTGGCACGCGCGACCGGCATCCGAACCGTCACCGACAGCACCGGCCGCTTCCAGATCAACGAGTTGGGTGACGGCAACTACACCTTTCTTGTCGAAGGCGCGGGGTACTCGCCGGCCTCGTCGGCCACGGTGACGCTGGGTGGAGACGGCATCACGAGCGACCTGACCCTGCGGGCGCGGCGATTCGGCAGCATCGGCGGTGTCGTTCGCGACGAGTTCGGCGATCCCGTCGCCGGTCTCACGGTCACGACGCACCGAAGGCAGTTCCTCAACATGAAACCCGTCCTGATGCCGCGCACCAACGGCGTCACCGACGATCTGGGGGCCTTTGTTTTCGAGTCGCTGCCCCCAGGCGAGTACCTGGTGTGCGCCTGCCCAACCGAGGCCCTGGCCTTCGATCCGCGACTCATCCGCCTGCTCGGACCGACGATGCCGGACCGCGCGTCGCTGGCGCGACTGGCCGACCAGACCGTTCAGACATTTCCTCCGACGTACTATCCCGGCCGGACTCGCCAGTCGGACAGTCTCTTCGTCTCGGTCGAGTCAGGCGACCAGCGCCGCGGCATGGACATCACCGTGTACGGCGTCACGCCGTACACGGTCAGCGGTCGGCTTGTCGAGGGTTCCGGCCCGCCGTCGCAGAAGATGCAGGCGATCCTGGCGCAGGACGGGGACCTGCCAGGCGCGGTGGGCAGCTTCGGTGTACCAGCCGCGGAACTCGCTGCCGACGGGCGTTTTCGGTTCGTCGGCGTTCCCCCAGGCACGTACACCCTGAGCGTCACAAAGGCCGCATTCGACAAGACGCCGGGCCCGTTTGGATTGCTGGAGGTCACGGTGTCGGACCGCGACGTGACCGACCTCATCGTGCCGCTCGGACCCGGACTGACGGTGAGCGGGCGCGTGGACTTCTCCGGCACGATCGCTCCCCCTACGCCGGCCGACCTGACCGAGGCGCGTCTGTCGCTGTTCCCGTTGGACCTCTCGATGGCGATGTTCACGGCGATGAACAACACCGGCTCGGTGGGTTACGGCACCACACTCGACGAGTCGGGCCGATTCTCCGTGACGGGCCTCGCCCCCGGTCGCTACCTCGCACAGATCCAGCTGCGCAACTCGCCGTGGCGCACGGTCACACGCGTTTCGGCGGCCGCTGACAGCACGATTGACGATGTGCTGACGGTGGGAGAAGGCGGCGCGCACGACGTGCTGATCGTCGTCAGTAACGCCGCGCTGGCGACGATCGAAGGCACAGCCGACATCGCCCCGCATGAGTCCGGTTCGATGCGGGTCGTGGCGTTTCCCGCGGATCCGGACCTGTGGCGGGAACCCGATCGATACGCCCGTCGCTTTTCGTTCGTGTTCGTCGAGCGCGATCGGTCCTTCCGCCTGACCGACCTGCCGCCGGGCGACTACCTCGTCGCGATCGTGTCGACGTTCGGATTCGAGATGTCGCCGCGCAACCTGGAGCGGTGGGCGAAGATCGCCGAACGCGCCACACTGCGGCCGGGCGACACGCGCACGCTGGCGCTCAGTCGGAGAATTCCTTCGCCAGTTCCGTGAACTCGCCGTCGGGCTCGAGTTCGCGGTACTGCTGCCAGTGCGGCTTCGCTTCTTCCGATCGCCCCAGCTTCTCGAGCGTCACGGCCAGATAGAAGTGCGCCTCTGGGTACGCGGGGTTGATGGCCAACGCCTCGCGATAGGCCAGCACCGCCTCGGGATACCGCGCCAGGTCGTGATGGATGTTGCCGAGGTTGAAGTACGCCTCGAAACACTCGGCGTCGATGCGAATCGCCTTCTCGTAGATCGCGTCGGCCTCCACCAGCTCGTCGCGTTCGTAATGGATGTTCGCCAGGTTGACCAGCGCGGGCACGAGCTGGGGATCAAAGAGCAGGGCCTTGCGGTACGCCGCCGACGCCAGATCCAGATTCCGCTCGTCGCCATCGTCAAGCTCGGCGCCTTCGAGGAAGTACTTGGCCGCCAGTGCGTAGTTGGCCGAACGGATTTCGGCGGCGCGGTCGGCGGCGCTGCGCGCGGCCGGATCGGTGGCGCGCTGATCGAGCCGCGCGGCCGGCAACGAGACGACCCGCGCGCGGGGCGTGTCGACGCGTGTGGGCTGGAAGTCGAAGGTCAGCTGGCCGGTGCGCTCGGCCACGAGCGCGCGGAGGATCGCGTGCAGGCCCACGCCGCGCTGCAGGTCGGCGGCCGCGGCCTTGATGACGTGCAGGTCGTTGAAGGAATACCGTCCCGCAATCGGACGAATCAGGCCCCACTTGGCGAGATACCGCAGGTGGTCCTCGCGCAGGCCGGGATACATGCCCAGCAGGTCGCGGCTCGAGTAATACCGCGAGCGCAGGGTGTCGGGGTCGGGCAATCCGCCGGCGCGGCACAACGCGTCTTCGGTCCAGACCTCGCGCACGTGGTCGGGCCAGCCCGTGGCCGGCGCGTCACCGGTGCGCACCACCAGGGTCGTCCGGCCGCTCACCGCAAACGCACACGTGCCGCCGAGCCGCTCGACGAGCGCCCGCAGCTCACGCCGGGGCAACGCGCCTCCGCGGCCCACGACCGCCACGTGTTGCCCTGCCAACGGGTGCTCAAACGGCGCCGGCGCCTGCATCCCTCAAATTATCCCCTGTCCATTTTCCATTGTCCCTCCATATATGATTTCCCCGCATGCTCCTTGCCGGTGACATTGGCGGCACCAAGACGCTGCTCGGCCTGTTTGAACCGTCTGGTGACCGCCCGCGGCCGCTCGTGGTCCGCGAGTACGGCACGCTGGAGTTCGACAGTCTCGAAGAGCTGATTGACGTCTTCCTCGAGGAGACGCGCGCCGAAAATCAGTTGCGGGGGTTCTGCCTGGGCGTGGCCGGGCCGGTCAACGGCCTGGCCGCGCGCCTCACCAACGTGCCGTGGCTGGCCGACGTCTCGGTGTTCGCCGAGCGGTGGCCCGACTGCCCGGTGCGGCTGCTCAACGATCTCGAAGCGATGGCCTACGCCGTGCCGGTGCTCGACCCGGATGAACTGGCGGTGCTGCAGGCGGGCATCCCGGTGCCCACCGGCAACGCCGCGCTCATTGCCGCGGGCACGGGGCTGGGCGAGGCGCTGCTGCACAACGTGGAGGGCCGCTTCGTGCCGTCGGCCTCCGAGGGCGGACACGCGGACTTTGCCGCGCGCACGCCGCGTGAGATCGCGCTGGTGGAACAGCTGGCGGCGCAGTTCGGGCGGGTGGATAACGACCGGGTGATCTCCGGCCCGGGTCTGGCCAATCTCTTCCGGTTCACGCATGGGTTCACCACCGGGCAGGGGGTGTGTCCCGCGGTGGGGCCCGGCGTGGAGAACGGCGAACTGCCGGCGGCCGTGTCCGCCTCGGCGATGGGCGGCCGGTGTGAACAGTGCGCCGAGGCGCTCGACATGTTCCTGGAGGCCTACGGCGCCGAAGCCGGCAATCTGGCGCTGCGGTCGGTCGCCACGGCGGGCGTGTACATCGGGGGCGGTATCGCGCCCAAGATTCTGCAGGCGCTCGAGGACGGGCCCTTTCTGGACGCCTTCCGGGCCAAAGACCCGCTGATTGACCTGTTGCGGACGATTCCCGTCTCGGTCATCCTCAACCCGGCCGCCGGTCTGCTGGGCGCCGCCGTCGTCGCGGCACGCTGAAAGAGGAATGCCTGTCGGGACCGCGGTTGGGGCCCGACGAAGTCGGGCTTGATGGGGTGGAGGGACGCCCGGAACGAGTGACCTTAGGCACCGAACTCCCGAAGTCATTCGTTCCCGGCGGCCCTCCACCCCATCCGCCGCCTCCGGCGGCGCCCAACCGCGTACCCTCCATGGCCCTTCATGGCCCTCCATGGTGAGAAGCCCAGTCGGCAACGCCCGACACCCCGGCCCCGTCGTGCCCATTGCCGGACGACCGCCAAACAGGTAGATTCTTTGCACCTTGTTTACCCCCCGGAATCGGGATGGAGGACCAATGCGTCTCAAGTTCGTCGTACTCGCGGTCGTGGCAGCGCTCTGTCTGCCCCTGACCGCCCTGGCCCAGCAGACCGGCGCGATCGCCGGCCGAGTGGTCGACAGCAGCGGGGGCGCCCTGCCGGGCGTGACCGTCGAAGCGAGTTCCCCGTCGCTGCCGCAGCCGCGTGTGGTGGTCACCGGCACGAATGGTGACTATCGTCTCGCCGCGTTGCAGCCCGGTGTGTACACCGTGACGTTCACGTTGTCGGGCATGCAGTCGGTCACGCGCTCCGCGCAGGTGCAGCTGTCGCAGGACACGGTGGTCAACGCGACGTTGTCGGTGCAGGGCGTCAGCGAAACGATCACGGTCACGGCCACGGCCACCTACGTCGACACGACGTCGGCCACGCTCAAGAGCGGCGTGTCGAGCCAGCAGATTGCCACGCTGCCGGTGGGCCAGGAATACCGCGACCTGCTGCGCCTGCTGCCGGGCGTGCAGTTCACCGCCGACCAGGTGCGCGGCCCCAGCGCGGGCGGCAGCGGCCAGGACAACGTCTACATGTTCGACGGCGTCAACGTGACGCTGCCGCTGTTCGGCACGCTGTCGGCGGAACCGTCGGCGCATGACATCGCGCAGGTGACGGTGGTCAAGGGCGGCGCGCGCGCCATCGACTTCGACCGCGCGGGCGGCTTCTCGGTGGACAGCGCGAGCAAGTCGGGCACCAGCCAGTTCCGCGGCGATATCAGCTACAAGTTTCAGTCGACGGGCATGGCGGCCGACCTCAACGTCGGGTCGCTCTCCCAGTACGAACAGGATCAGACCTGGCTCACGGCCAATGTCGGCGGCCCGCTGCTGCCGGGCAAGGCGTTTTTCTACGGGTCGTACTACCGTCCGGAGTTCTCGCGCGAGAACCGCGCGAACCTCTACGGGCCGCTGCCGCAGTTCGAGCGGGTCCGCAACGAATACTTCGGCAAGGTGACGCTCACCCCGGTGCGCGACCTGCTGCTCAACGTCAGCTACCGCGACTCGCGTCGCGAAGACACCAGCAACCTGTTCGGATCGGCATCGACCTCGACGACCGGCACCGGTGAAGAGGCCGAACAGCGCATCACGACGGCCGACGGTTCGTGGATCATCGGCAAGGGCCTGGCCACGTTCAAGTACACGCGGTTCGCCAACGAAACGCTGAGCCGTCCCGACAACATCTCGTCGGCGACGCCGACCGATCAGATCGGCGCCACGCTGAACATCGCGGCGCTCGAGACGCAGGGGCTGGTGTCGCTGCCGTCGCCGATCAGCACCAACCCGACGTTCAACGCCTGGCTGCAGCCGTTCATCAACCAGTACGGCTACGTCAACGCGGCCGGCGCGCGCACGGGCGGCTCGACGTTCGGCTACGCCAGCCAGTTCAACGATCAGGACTTCTTCCGCGACAACATCCAGTTCGGCTACAACATCTCGCTGGGCGGCACCGTGTCGCACGAAATCCACGTCGGCTACCAGTGGTACAAGGACTCGGAAGAACTGCTCCGGTATTCCAACGGCTGGGGCAACATCACGCTGACCGGCGGCCGGACGTCGCAGGCGGGCACGCCCATCTTCTTCACGGCGCGGTACCAGCGCCAGACCGAGGGCCTGCCGGCCATCGTGTCGGACTTCGAGTCGCAGAGCATCGAATTCAACGACATGATCCGGTGGAAGAACTGGACGTTCAACATCGGCGCGATTGCCAGCAACGACACGCTGTACGGCCAGGGCCTGCGTGAGGACAGCTCCACGCTGTCGGGCTACGTGTCGGCGCCGGGCAACCGCTACAAGATGTACGAGATCCCGTTCAAGAAGATGATCCAACCGCGTCTGTCGGTGGTCCGCAGCTTCAACAACGGCGACACCGTCTACGCCAGCTTCGCGCGCTACAACCCGGCGGCCAGCTCGCTGCCGCGCGCGGCGTCCTGGGATCGCAACCTGGTGGGCCAGTTCATCGACGCGTTCTTCGACGCCAACGGCCGCCTGTTCGCCGCCGTGCCGGTCGGCTCGTCGTCGGGCAAGTTGTTCGTGGACGACCTGACGCCGCGCACGACCGACGAATATCTGATCGGCTCGAGCATGGAGCTGGGCACGGGCTGGTCGGCGCGTGTGTACGGCCGCTACCGCCACAGCACACACTTCTGGGAGGACACCAACAACAACGCGCGCGTCGCGTTCAACCCGCCCGCGGGCATCCCCCGCGAACTGTACATCCCGGACCTGACCGCGAAACTGGCGCAGATCGGCAGCGGCTCGACCTACGTCATCGCGGAACTGGACGGCGCGTACACGAAGTACTACGAAGCGACGGTGGAGTCGGACTTCAACCGCGGCAACTGGTTTGTGCGCGGGTCGTACACCTGGAGCCACTACTTCGGCAACATGGACCAGGACAACACGACGGTCGGTAACGACGCGGCCATCTTCATCGGCTCGTCGAACGTCGCCGACGGTGGCGGCCGCCAGCTGTGGGACAACAAGGACGGCGACCTGCGCGGCGACCGCCGGCACATGCTGAAGGTGTACGGCTCGTACTCGCTGCCGTGGAACGCCACGTTCGGCGCCTACTTCATCGCCCAGTCCGGCCACCCGTGGGAAGCCTGGAACTACCGCGCGTACCCGCAGTCGGTGATCGGCACCAGCACGAGCGACCTGATCCGCTACGCGGAAAAGGCCGGCTCACGGGTGACCGCGCCGCACGCGCAGGTCGACGTGAAGTACACGCAGACGTTCCGCCTGCGTGGCCGCACGGCGTTCCAGATTGAAGCCGACCTGTTCAACGCCACCAACGTGCAGACGGGCTACAACCCCGAGCCCAGCCAGAACAGCTCGCTGTTCGGCCGCTCGCGGTCGTTCCACTCGCCGCGCCGCTTGACGGTGATGGGAAGACTCACCTTCTAGCGGTCGTTATTGGGGATTGGGGATTGGGGATTGGGGATTGGGGATTGGGCATTTCTCAATCCTCAATCCTCAATCCTCAATAACACCTATCTGAACAGCCTCTCCCTCTCAATCAGCCCCCTGGTCGTCCCGTCCGCGTGCCGGCGCGCGGCGGCGATGCGCGCGGCGCGATCGGGCTCGTTCAGCAGGACGCTGACCTGGGCGCGCTTGAAGAGGGCCATCGGATAACCGGGATGTGACGGCGGGACGCGGTCCAGGGTGCGGGCCGCGTCGGCGAACCGCCCGGCGGCTTGGTACAGGACGCCGAGTTCCAGCGAGTAACTGAACGCCTCCCCCTGCAGATCGCGGAGCTGCTCGAACAGCCGCGTCGCACCCGGCGTGTCCTGCAACTGCATCCGCAGCCGCGCCAACCCTTCCACGGCCGCCACACGCGCCGGTTCGCGCGCGACGACCGCCTCGAGCACGGGCACCGCTTCCTTCCAGCGCGGCGAATCGGCCAGGTGCAACGCGTAATACAACTTCACGTCCCATGAGTCGGGCGCAAGCGCGGCGGCCTTGACAAACATCTCCTGCGCGGCCGGCCCGTTGCCCAGACGTGAGTGCGCCGTGGCCAACCGCAGCGTGGCATCGAGATGATTCGGGTCCGCCGCAAGAATGCGCCGCAGCACCGGGATGACCTCGCGATACCGCGCCTGCACAAAAAGCGTGGACGCCTGATCGAGCAACGGAAACAGCGGCGCCATGTCGACGGGCCGGGGCGCATCGCGACGCACGACCGGCGCCGACGTCGCCGCGACGTATCCAAGGCTGGCGAGTTTCTCGCGCGCGGCCGCGTCCACGGCCCCCGCCGACGCCGGCGGCGCCAGCGACGGCACCGGATAGTCATCAAGCGCCGACCGCAGGGGCGCCGGCAGCGACGCGCCCGTCTTCAGGTCGCGCGTTTCACCCGGGTCGGCGGCCAGGTCGTACACCTCGACGGGACCGGCCAGAATCGCCTTTGTCGTCCCGTCAATCGCCATGATCTGCGGCTGCCATCCGTATTGCAGGTACGGCTTCATGGCCTCGCCAATCACCACCTCACGCGTGACGTCGGCGGCGCGCAGTGACTCGGCTGACGGCTGACCGGCCCAGTCCAGGATCGTGTGGAACAGGCGCCGCACGCTGACCGGCGAGTGCACGCTGCCGGGCGCGAGGCCGGGTCCGGACATCGCCAGCGGCACGTGCATGGTGGGCTGATACACGAGATGGCCGTGCAGCGCCTCGCCGTGATCGCCCAGTCCCTCGCCGTGATCGCTCACGACGATGAGGGCGGCCTCGCGGCCGGCGGCGGCGGCCGCGGCCCGAAACGACGCCATCAGGTCGGCCATCTGCGCGTCCACGAAGGCCACCTCACCCTGGTAGAGGTTGTCGCGGTACTGCGAGCGGAACGGCTCCGGCGGATCGTAGGGGGCGTGCGCGTCGAAGTAGTGCGTCCACACGAAGGCCGGGCGCGATCGGTCCAGGCGCTCGAGCGCGGCCTTCGCGCGCGCGGTCGTCACATCGGCGCGGCGTTCGGTCGCCGCCGGCCCCAGCTCATCGTCGTACGCGTCGAACCCGCGGGCGAGCCCGAAGCGGCGCGCCAGCACGAACGCCGAGACGACGGCCGAGGTCTGATAGCCGCGCTGCTTGAGCTGTTCGGCGGCCAGCGCATGCGCCTCAGAGACGGTACGGCCGTTCTCGTGGACACCGTGGCCGCCGGGATAGAGGCCCGTCATCATCGACGCGTGAGACGGCAGGGTCTCGGGCACGGTGGCATGGGCCGCCGTGAAGCGACGGCCCGACGCGGCCAGCGCCTCGAAGGCGGGCGTCACCTCGGGGCCCATGGCGTCGGCGCGTGTGGTGTCGATGGTGACCAGGAGTATCCAGGGCTGCGGCGCAGGAGCGGCGGCGCGATCCTCACCGCAGGCCGCGCCTGCCAACACGACCGCGGCGAGCCAGATCCTGCGCATGATGACGCGATTATAATTCCCGCACCATGCGCCGACTGCTGTGTGCCGCCCTGTTGTGCCTCTCCGTTCCCACGCTGACTGCCGACTCGGGTGGACGCGACGATCAGAACCGCGCGAACCTCGCGTCGCTCAAGACCGTGGCCGAGTCATCGGGTTTCCGGTCCACGTCGACCTACGCCGAAGTGCTGGGCTTCCTGCAGATCGTCGATCAGGCCTCGCCGATCATCCACCTGACCAGCTACGGCACGACCCACGAGGGCCGGATGATGCCGCTGGCGGTGGTGGGCACCGGTCTCAAGGACGGGTCGGCCGCGTCGGTGCTGGCCAGCGGCAAACTGCGCGTGCACATCCAGGGCAACATCCACGCCGGCGAGGTGGAAGGCAAGGAATCGACGCAGATCCTGCTGCGCGAGCTGGCCCTGGGCCAGCACGCCGAGTGGCTCGACTCGATGGTGCTGCTCATCACCCCCATCTTCAACGCCGACGGCAACGAACGCTTCGGCCTGCGCAACCGCGGGCGGCAGAACGGCCCCATCAACGGCATGGGCACCCGCGCCAACGCGCAGAACATCAACATCAACCGCGACTTCATGAAGCTGGAGTCGCCCGAGGGCCGCGCCTTCGTCAAGCTCTGGAACGACTACGACCCGCACGTGGGCATGGACCTGCACACGTCGGACGGATCGACGCACGGGTATCACCTGACCTACTCGCCGCCGCTCAACCCGAACACCAGCGACGCGATCATGGCGATGATGAAAAACGAGTGGTTCCCCTTCATCACCGAACAGATCCGCGCGAAACACAAGTGGGAGACCTTCTACTACGGCAACGTGAGCGACCCGTCGCGCGGCGGCGGCCGCGGCGCCCGGGGTGGCGGCGCACCGACGCCACCGGCCACGCCGCCCGCGCAACCGCCGCTGGCCGCTCCGCAGGGCGCGCCCAGCGGCCAGCGCGCGTGGGCCACGTTTGAACACGTCCCGCGCTTCCACAACAACTACGTCGGCATGCGCAACCGCTTCGCGCTGCTGAGCGAAGCGTACGCCTACGCCACCTTCGAGGACCGCATCAAGGCCACCAACTACTTCATCGAAGAAGCGATGAACTTCGCGCACCGCCATGCCGCCCGCATCAAGAAGGCGGTGGAGGATGCCGACCGCGAGGCGCTCACCGGAAAGACGATGGCCACCC
>CAYYFE010000058.1:6386-21432 GCA_964471115.1 uncultured Solibacteraceae bacterium | reverse complement strand
CGGCCCGTGCCGTCATTCACCGGGGCGCTGACCGGCGAGGTGGCCGGCCTGCGGATCGGCGTGCCGCGACACCTGCTGGCCGACGGCGTTGACCCGGAGGTGCGGCGCGCGTTCGACTCGGCGCTGGACGCCTGCCGCGCGCTCGGCGCGACGGTGTCGGAGGTGTCGTTGCCGCACACGCCCTACGCCATCGCCGTGTATTACCTGCTGGCCACGGCGGAAGCCAGCGCCAACCTCGCGCGGTTTGACGGCGTGCGCTACGGGCATCGCGCGGACGCGCCGGAGTCCCTCGACGCGTTGTACGAACGCAGCCGCAGCGAGGGCTTTGGCCCCGAGGTCAAGCGCCGCATCCTGCTGGGCACGTTCGTGCTGAGCGCGGGGTATTACGACGCCTATTACCGGAAGGCGCAGCAGGTGCGCTCACTCATCGCGCGCGACTACTTCGACGCGCTGAACGCGGTCGACCTGATCGCGCTGCCGACCAGCCCCGTGCCGGCGTTCCCGCTGGGGGAACGTGTCGACGACCCTCTGCAGATGTACCTGGCGGATGTGTTCACGGTGGGCGCCAACCTGGCGGGCGTGCCGGCAATCAGCGTGCCGTGTGGGCTGACGTCAGGCCGGCTGCCGGTCGGCCTTCAGTTCATCGCCCGGCCCTGGGACGAAGCCACCATGCTGCGCATGGCGGACGCGTATGAAAAAGTGTCGGGTGCCTTTTTCGACCGCAAGCCCAGCGAAAAAGGCACCCGACACTCTTGAGCTCGTTCGGCCTTACGCCGTCACCGGCCGCCTGACGAGCCGGTAGATCCCGTACGCCAGGCCCGCCAGAATCGCCACCGGCACGAGCGGCGCCAGGATGATGGCCAGGCCCGCGACGATGGCGATGGCGGTGCCGATGAGCATGACCACCGCGCCGATGGCCCAGCCAATCAGCCGGAACGGCAACACCAGCATCCAGATGACGGCCTTGAACATCACCGCGATGAACGCAAAGACCATCGCGAAGAAGGCCAAGCCCGCCAGCAACAGACCACCAAGCGCGAACATCCCAGCCATGCCTGAATTGACGTAACGGGCGCTGCAGGGTTCCGTGGCGGATATCGGTCGCGCGGCGCTCCAGAGCGGAGCGCCGCGCAACGACGCGCCGGAGGCGCGTCAGCCTTCGATCGAGATCTGCCGCGGCTTGGCTTCCGGCCGCTGCGGCAGCGTGATCTTCAGGACGCCGTCCTGATACCCCGCCTGCACACGCGCGCCATCCACCGAGCTCGGCATCGTGAAGCTCCGGCGGAACGCGCCATACCGGCGCTCCACGCGGTGGTACTGCTCACCCTTCACGGCGCTGTCGGCCTTCCGTTCGCCTTCAATGGTGAGCACGTTGTTCTCGAAGGTGACCTTGATGTCCTCGCGCTTCATGTCGGGGACCTCCACCTTCACGACGACGTCCTTCTCCGCCGTCTCGTAGATGTCGACCGCCGGCACCCAGGCCGCGCCGGTCAACGGCTCACCCGAGAACACCGCGTCGAACATCCGGTTCAGTCGATCGATCTCCAGCGCCGCCAGATCGCGCGCCGGGTTCCAACGAGTCAGGTTCATTGCTCTCTTCCCTCCAACAGGAAATTTCGGTACCCGAAGCACCGACAGGATCAGTGTAGCCAAACAGCGATGCTTGTCAACGCATATTATCTGACATTATTACACTCAACTACAATCCGCACCCTGTGGACCTTGTGGACCCTGTGGACCCTGCAGACCCTGTGGACCCTGTGGACCTTGTGGACCCTGTGGACCCAAAATTGAGGGATGGCCGAGATGCGCCGCGAACGGGAAGCCGCCGACCTGGCGGAAGATGCCCGGACGCTCCTGAACGAACTGGATCAGCACGTGCCCGGGGCCGCCGCCGCGACCGGGGAGTGCCGGCCCTCGCTCGATGTCGTCGAAACCGCCAGCGCCGTGGAAGTGGTGGTGGATGTCCCGGGTGTACCGGCACCGGCCCTGCGGGTACTGGTCCGGCGTAACACCGTGCTCGTGGTGGGCGCCAAGGTGGGCGCGGGCCTGCCGGCGGATGCGCGGTATCACGTGGCCGAGCGCAGCCACGGGCGCTTCGCGCGGGCCGTGCGGCTCAGTGGCGCCGTCGACGCCTCGCGCGCGCGGGCCATCGTCCAGGGAGGACTGTTGCGGGTCGTCCTCCCCCGCCTCGACGATCGACGCGGCCGTCCGATTCGCGTCGAGGTCGAACACGGATGACCCGCCTGCTGTTCATCGCCGACATCGTCGGCCGCCCCGGTCGCGATCTGCTGCGCCACGGCCTGGCCGCGCTCGTGTCGCACCACAACATCGATCTCGTCATTGCCAACGTCGAAAACGCCGCAGCGGGCCACGGCATCACCCCCGAGATCGCCAAGGACCTGTTTGAGTACGGCGTCCACGTGATGACCGGCGGCAATCACACGTGGGACAAGAAGGAGATCTACCCGTACATCGCGAAGCAGCCGCGCATGCTCCGGCCCGCGAACTTCCCTGAAGGCGCGCCGGGCCTGGGCCGGTACGTGGCGCGCGCGGAAAACGGCGTCATGGTGGGCGTCGTCAACGTGATGGGCCGCGTGTTCATGACGCCGCTCGACGACCCGTTCCGGGTGGTGCTCTCGGAGATCGATCAGGTGAGAGCCGAAGGCGCACAACTGGTCTTCGTCGATTTCCACGCCGAGGCCACGTCCGAGAAAGTCGCCATGGGCTGGCACCTGGACGGCCGCGTGACGGCCGTGGTGGGCACCCACACCCACGTGCAGACGGCGGATGAACGCGTGCTGCCGAAAGGGACGGCGTACATCACCGATGTCGGCATGACCGGCCCGCACGACTCGGTCATCGGGGTCGACCGCATCGCGATCGTGCACCGCTTCCTCACCGCGATGCCGCAGCGGTTTGACACGGCCACCGAGAATCCGCGCATCAACGCCGTCGTGATCGTGGCGGATGAGACCACGGGCGCCGCCTCGGCCATCACGCGGGTGAACCTGTCGCTCAAGGAACTGGAAGTGCTTGCCGTGACGCCGGTGGGGTCGTCAGGCGCATGACCGAGTGGCAAGGCCTGCCGTTTGACGAGGAGCCGGAACCGGCCGCCGCTGACGTCCCCGAGCCGCGCCACAGCCCTCGCGAAGGCGCCTGGTCGGTCAGCGAGCTCACGGCGCACCTCAAGGCGCTGGTGGAAGAAGGCTTCAGCCGCGTCGAGGTCGAAGGGCAAATCTCCAACCACCGCCCGCACCCGTCGGGACATCTCTATTTCACGCTGAAGGACGAGCGGTCACAGATTCGCGCGGTGATGTTCCGCAGCGACGCTCGGCGTCTGACCTTCCGGCTCGAGGACGGCCAGCACGTGGTCGCGCGCGGCCGCCTGAGCGTGTACGAGGTGCGCGGCGAGTATCAGATCATCTGTGACCGCCTGGCGCCGCACGGCCTCGGCGCGCTGCAGCTGGCGTTTGAACAGCTCAAGAAACGGCTGGCGGCCGAGGGGTTGTTCGAGCAGGCGCGCAAGCGGCCGCTGCCCACACTGCCGCGCAAGATCGGCGTCGTGACATCGGCCTCGGGCGCGGCGCTGCAGGACATCCTGCGCGTGTTGTCGGCCCGCCACTCCGGCGCGCACATCATCGTCCGCGACGCGCGGGTGCAGGGCGACGGCGCGGCGGAGGAACTCGTGCGCGGCCTGCGCGCCATCACGAAGGTCGAGGGCGTCGACGTGGTCATCATCGGCCGCGGGGGCGGGTCGGCCGAGGACCTCTGGGCGTTCAACGACGAAACCCTGGCGCGCGCGATTGCCGCGTGCCCCGTGCCGGTCATCTCGGCGGTCGGCCACGAGGTGGACTTCACCATCGCCGACTTCGTCGCGGATGTCCGGGCCGCCACGCCCTCCAATGCGGCCGAACTGGTCGTGGAACGCACGGACACGTTCCGGTTGCGGATCGATCGCGCCGCCGAACGGCTGGCCGCGTCCATGCGCCGTTCGATCGATGCCCGCCGGCAGCGCGGCCTGCGCGCGGCGGCCCGGCTCCAGGCCTGGCCTACGCGGGTGGTGCTGCGTCAGCGCGACTGCCAGGAGCACGTGTTGCGCATGCGGCACGCGCTGGTCGATCGTGTGGCGCGGGCCTCGCAGCACTTCGAGCGCCTGCGCCGCCGTCTGGAATCGCGTGACGTCCGGCGGGTGGCGGCCGGCTGGCAGGTGCGCCTCACCGACACGGACGGCCGGCTGCGTCACGCCGTCGCCGTCCGTCGTCAACAGGCCGACACGCGGACCCGCGAACTGGCGGCGCGGCTGCACGCGCTGAGCCCGCTCGCCGTGCTGGGCCGCGGCTACGCCGTGTGCTGGAACGAGTCGCGCACGGCTATCATTCGATCGTCACATTCGGTACAGCCCGGAGACGGCGTGCGTGTCACGCTGGCCGACGGCGACATCCGGTGCAAGGTCACGGAGACCCCCTCGCAATGACTACAGGCGCGCAGTCCATCAAGGATTTCGAATCGGCCATCGCCGAACTCGAGAAGATCGTCAAGCAGCTGGAGGACGGCGACCTGCCGCTCGACACGTCGCTGGCGCTGTTTGAGCGCGGCGTGGAACTCTCGCGGTACTGCCACGATCAACTCGGCGCGGCGCAGAAGCGCATCGAGCTGCTGACCGAACGCGGCGAATTGAAGGACGGCTCCTCGCTGGAAGACGACCGCCGGTGAGCGCGCCAACACTGCACGACTACCTCGAAGAGCTGCGCGGGGTCATCGACCGGGCGCTCGACCACGGCCTGCCCGAACACGCCGCGCCGGCACTGCTGATCGATGCCATGCGCCACGGCCTGATGAGCGGCGGCAAGCGGCTGCGGCCCTGCCTCACACTCCTGACGGCCGAAGCCGTCGCGCCGCTGGCCAGTCTCACCACACCGCGCGCGCGGCTGCTCGCGCTGCCCACGGCCTGCGCCGTCGAGATGATTCACAGCTACTCGCTGGTGCACGACGACCTGCCGGCGATGGACGATGACGCGCTGCGGCGCGGCAAGCCCACGACACATGTGGTGTACGGCGACGGCCTGGCGATTCTCGCGGGCGACGGCCTGCTGACGGAAGCCTTCGGCCTGCTGGCGGCCTCCCCCTCGCCCGTGGCGCCGGCCGGCGCGCCCGAAGCGCCGCCCGATCGACGCCTGCGCGTCCTCTCCGTGCTCGCCATCGCCGCCGGCGCGATTGGCATGGTCGGCGGACAGGCCATCGACCTGCGCGCCGCGGGCCAGGTGCCCTCCCACCCGGCGATGCCGCTGTCGGAGCGCGAGCTGAAGGACATGCACGCGCGCAAGACCGGGGCGCTCATCCGCGCGGCCGCGGTCGGCGGCGCGATGATCACCGGGGTGGACGATGCCATCATCGCCGCGGTGGACGCGTACGCGCAGGAGCTGGGCCTCGCGTTCCAGATCATCGACGACGTGCTCGACGTCGAGGGCACGTCCACCGATCTCGGCAAGACCGCGGGCAAGGATGCGGCGCATCAGAAGCCCTCGTATGCGGCGCTGCACGGTGTCGAGCAGTCACGCAAGCTCGCCGCGCAGTGCGTCGACCGCGCCAGGGCCACGCTCAACGCCGCCGGCCTCGAGGGCCGCCTGACGGAGCTGGCGGAGTGGTCGCTCACCCGCACGCGATGACGAGATGACGAGGTGGCGAGGTGACGAGATGGCGAGGTGGCGAGCATGAAGGTCCGCCTGGATCAGCTGCTCGTCACCCGCGGCCTCGTGGCCTCGCGCGAGCGCGCGCGGGCGCTGATCCTCGCCGGCGACGTGCTGGTGGACGGCCATCCACTGACCAAGGCGGGCACCGCGGTGGACGACGCCGTCGGGATTCGACTGAAGACCCCCGACCATCCGTACGTCAGCCGCGGCGGCCTCAAGTTGGCCCACGCGCTGGACACCTTCGGCCTTGACCCGTCCGGCCTGACGGCGCTCGACATCGGCGCCTCGACCGGGGGGTTCACCGACGTGCTGCTGCAACGCGGCGCCGCGCGGGTGGTGGCGCTCGACGTGGGCCACAACCAGCTCGACTGGAAGATCCGATCGGATCCGCGCGTGGTCGTCATCGAAGGCGCCAACGCGCGGCACCTGACACCCGAGGCGCTGCCGGCTGACGCCCGGCCGTTCGGCCTGATCACGATCGACGTGTCGTTCATCTCGCTCCGCCACATCCTGCCCGTGCTGCCGGCCCTGCTCGCGTCCGGAGCCTCGGTCGTCGCCCTGGTGAAGCCGCAGTTCGAGGCCGGCCGCGAGGACGTCGGCAAAGGCGGCATCGTGCGCGACCCCCTCGTCCACGCGCGCGTGGTCGAGGACGTCACGCAGGCGGCGCGTCAGGTAGGATTGGAGCCACGCGGCGTCGTCCCGTCACCCATCGAGGGCGCGGAAGGCAATCGCGAATTCCTCCTCTGGTTATGCCCATCACCCGCCTCGGCCTGATTGCCCGTCCCCATCCGTCGGCCCTCGATGCGTTGCTCGAGGCGGCGAAGTGGCTCTCGGCACGCGGAGCCTCGGTCGTGATCGGACACGACGAAGCCGCCGTGGCCGGCGGCGGCCAGTGGGCCGCGGCGCCGCGCACGGAACTGGGGTCCCTGGTGGATGCGGTGATCGCGTTTGGCGGCGACGGGACGCTCCTGGCGGCGGCCAACGCCGTGCTGCAGACCCCGGCCGACGTGCCGGTCCTGGGCGTCCACCTGGGCCATCTGGGGTTTCTCACCGAAGTCAAACGCGCCGAGTTGTTCGAGGCGCTGACGGCCGTCCTCGACGGCCGCACCTGGACCGAGTCGCGCCTGCTGCTCGAGGGCCACGTCGACCGCGACGGCCACGCCCGGGCCGCGCGGCTCGCGCTCAACGACATCGTGATCACGCGCGGCCGGCTGTCGCGGATGATCGAGGTCGACGTCGCCGTGGATGGCGAACACGTGTGTCACGTCCGCGCCGACGGCCTGATCATCGCGACGGCGACCGGGTCCACCGCGTACAACCTCTCGGCCGGCGGGCCGATCGTCCACCCCGCCGTGGATGCGCTCCTGCTGACGCCCATCGCGCCGCACACTCTCACCAACCGGCCCCTGGTGCTGCCGGCCTCGGCCGACATCGTGCTGCGGCCGCTGCTGGATTCGCCCCATGCGGACGTCGTTGCCACGTTTGACGGCCAGCACGGCGAATCGCTGCAACCCGGCGACGCGGTGGCCATCCGTCGCGCGACCCGTGTGCTCAGACTGCTGCGCACCACCACACGCACACACTTCGACATGCTCCGCGAAAAATTGGGCTGGGGTTCGTAGGCGCCCCGGGCGTCACTGCGGGCGTTCGTCGTCGGCCTGACCACGCGTCCGCAGAACACCGCCAGCAGGCCGCGCGCCGATCAGGCGTGTGGACGGCTCCATGACGTCGGTCGCCAGTCCGAGCTGCTTCAGGAGGCGCACGGTCAGCCAGGTCACGTCGAACTCGAACCACCGGTGACCGTGGCGCGCCGATCGCGGGTCGGCGTGGTGGTTGTTGTGCCAGCCCTCGCCGTTGCTGAGGAGCCCAACGACGACGTTGTTGCGGCTGTCCTCGTCGGTGTCGTAGTTGCGATAGCCCCAGAGATGGGTGACGGAATTCACCGACCAGGTGATGTGCCACACCATGACCGTGCGGACGAAGACGCCCCAGACCAGCACACTGGCGCCGGACTGCAGCGCCGCGCCGATCGACGCCCCGCCGACGACGGCGAACAGGCAGCCGAGGGAGAAGAACACGACCCACGAGAGGCCGATGATCCACACCCAGGCCGCTCTCCGTTCGAGCCGCGCGTAAAACGGATCGCGCAGGATGTCCCGCGCGTACCGGTCGAGCAGACCAAGCCGCCACAGCTCGCGATTCTCCGTCAGCACCCAGCCCAGGTGCCCCCAGAAGAAGCTGACGCGTGGACTGTGGGGATCGGCCTGCTCGTCGGCGTGCTGGTGATGACGGCGATGCACCGCGACCCAGCGCGCGGGCGTGTCCTGCAGGCAGCAGACGCCGAGCACCGCCAGCGTGTGCTCCAGCCACCGGGGACAGACGAGGCCGCGATGGGTCAGCAGCCGGTGATAGCCGAGGTTGATCCCCAGCGTCCCGAACACGTAGAGCCCGAGGACCGCCAGCCCCACGCCGGCCCACGAGAAGAACCACGGCAGGACCGCCAGCAGCGCCACGAGGTGATACGTCACGACCGCCGACGCATGGAGCCAGTTGACGTGCGGCGGCTGGGCGCCCTCCGGCAGAGGCAGGGAGCTCGGGGGCCCACCGGACGAGGCCGGCGTCAGCGGTTCCGGAAGTATCTGACCTGCCACTGCTGCACGTTCCGATTGTGTTCCGCCAGCGTGGTCGCAAACACGTGTGTGCCGTCGTTGCGGCTGACGAAGTACAGGTACTTGTCGTTGGACGGCCGGACCGCGGCTTCAAGCGACGCCTTGCCCGGTGCGGCGATCGGTCCCGGCGGCAGACCGGCGTAGCGATAGGTGTTGTAGGGCGAGTCGATGCGCAGGTTCTCGCGCGTGAGGTTGCCGTTCCAGCGGCCCGCCAGGCGCAGCGCGTAAATCACCGTGGGGTCACACTGCAGGCCCATTCCGATCTTGAGGCGGTTCTGATACACCGCCGACACGATGGGCCGTTCGGGCGGATGCGCCGTCTCCTTCTCGACCAGCGACGCGATCGTGACGACCTCGCGCACGGAGAGACCACGGGCCCGCGCCGCGGCGCGCAGATCGTCGTCGAACGCGCGCAGGAACCCGGCGACCATCGCGTCCACGACGCCGGCGGCGCCGGCCGACCGCGGCATCTGATAGGTGTCGGGGAACAGATAACCTTCCAGCGACCGCGCGTCAGGATCGACCGACTGGATGCGCGCCGGATTGCGGGCTTCAGCCAGGAAGTCCTCGCGCGTGCCGAATCCCGCGGCCTCGAACGCGTCGGCCATGTCCCAGATGGTCAGGCCCTCGCGAAATGTGATGGCGCGCGTGTACACGTCGCCTCGGGCCAGACGGTCCACCACCTCGGCTGGTGTGGCGGCCTCGGCAAACCGATACTCACCGGCCTGCAGCGTGCGTTCCTTCCCCGAGATCCGGGCGGCGGCACGAAACAGCAGGGGGTGGGAGACGACGCCCGCGTCGGCCAGCCGGGTGGCGATGGCGGCCACGCCGGCGCCGGTCGGCACGTCCACGAAGACTTCGGCGTCCGCGTACCCGCGGTACGGCGCGTGCACTTGCTGCAGCCCCCACCAGGCAGCGGCGGCGCCAAGGACCAGACACACCACGAGCAGCAGGAACAACTTCTTCATCGGGTTCGTGTATCGAGATAATCCTGCAACAGGATCGCCGCCGCCTCAGCATCCACCAGCGCTTTCCGTTTTCGCCAGTCGGGTTCCCGCTCCGCCAGTCGCGCCTCGGCCACCACGCTCGTCAGCCGTTCATCCTGGAGCACCACCGGCAGCGCCGCCCGGGCCTCCAGCGCCGCCGCAAACGCCCGCACGACCGGCGTCTGGTCCGTGTCGTCGCCATTGAGCCGGCGCGGCAGGCCGATGACGATGCCGTCGAGTTCGGGATCCAGGGACGTGGTCAGCTCGCGAATCACACGCGCCAGGGCATCAGCCGACGCCGCGGGGCTGCCGGCCGCGGGCACCATCTTCCACGGGCGCGCCACGGTGGCCGAATGGTCCGACAGCGCCAGCCCGATGCGTTTGGCGCCGTAATCGATGCCGAGAAACCGCACGAGACAAGTTTAGTGCGGAGTGCGGGGTGCGGAGTGCCCGGTGCGGAGTGCGGAGTGCGCAGAATACAATTGGCGCCATGCGCAAGGGACTTGTGGTGGCGGCGGGAGTGGCGCTCGTGTCGATGTGGGCGTGCGGGGGCCCGACGACACCTCCGGATACGGGCAAGCCGAAGCTGGTCATCATCGGCTTCGACGGCATGGATCCGGATCTGGTGCGCGAGTACATCGCGGCCGGTCAGTTGCCGAACATCGCGCGCGTCATGAAGGCCGGCGGGTTGTACGACCTCGACACGACCGTGTCGCCGGAATCACCCACGGCCTGGGCGTCGTTCGCCACCGGCGTCAATCCCGGCAAACACAACATCTACGACTTCCTCGTGCGTGACACACAGACGTATCTGCCCGACCTGGGCATGGTCACGCGGACGCCGCCCACGTTTCTCTGGAACTGGATTCCCACGTCGCGCCCGACCATCACGTCGCTGCGCGGCGGCACGTCGTTCTGGGTGACGGCCGGCCAGGCCGGGGTGCGCAGCAGCATCCTGACCGTGCCGGTGACGTTCCCCCCTGAGGAGGTCCCCAACGGCGAGTTGCTGTCGGGTCTGCCGCTGCCCGACATCCGCGGCACGATGGGCACGTTCAGTTATTACGCCACCGACCTCAGCCGCTTCGAGGAAGGCAGCACCGAGATGGGCGGCATCCTGCGGCGGCTCGCGTTTGATGGCGACACCGCGGAGACGCAACTGGTCGGCCCGCCCAATCCCATCGTCCGCAAGCAACTGGCCGACATTCGCGCGAAAAGCACGCTCTCCGATGCCGACCGGACGGCCATCGGCGAACTGGAAGCGCAGGAAGATGTGACCCTGCCGATGACGATCCGCTGGACGAAGGGCCGCGGCGCGGCCGACATCGAACTGGCCGGCGAACAAATCTCGCTCAAGACCGGCGAATGGAGCCGCTGGATCACCCTCAAGTTCCGCGTGAACCTGTTCATCACGCTGCACGGCATGGCGCAACTGCACCTGATCAAGGCCGACGATGATCTGCAGTTGTACGTGTCGCCGGTCAACTGGAAACCCGACGCGCCGCCCGTGCCGATGTCGTCGCCGGCGCGGTTTGCCGGTGACCTGTACGACAAGCTGGGCCCATTCCGCACGCTGGGCTGGGCCGAAGCCACCTGGCCGCTCAACGAAGAACGCATGAGCGAGGCCACGTTCATGGACGACCTGTATCGCGCGTTCGACGACCGCGCGCAGGTCATCCTCAATCGCCTGACGTCAGGGTCCTGGGATCTGCTGATTGGCGTCATCGAGTCCACCGACCGTGTGCAGCACATGATGTGGCATCACCTCGATCCCACCCATCCCATGCACAAGGCCACGGAAGCCGAACAGCAGCGCGACGCCATCCTGCGCATCTACCGCCGGGCCGATCAGTTCATTGCGGAGGTCATCGAACAGGTGGGCCCCGAGGTACCGCTGATGATCGTGTCGGACCACGGGTTCCACTCGTGGCGCAAGGCCGTGAACCTCAACTCCTGGCTGGTGCAGCAGGGCTTCATGGTGCTCAAGGGCCAGACCGAGTCGAAGGACAAGACGCTTGAGGATCTGTTCAGCGGCGCGGAGTTCTTTGAACACGTCGACTGGTCGAAGACGCGCGCGTATGCGATGGGGCTGGGCCAGATCTACTTCAACCTGCGCGGCCGCGAAGGCCAGGGCATCGTGTCCACCGGCGATGAATACCGCACGCTGGCCACCGATCTCTCCGCGCGCCTCCTCGCCGATCTCAAGGACCCCGACACCGGCGAGCGCATCGTCCGCAACGTGTACAAACGCGACGATGTCTACTCGGGCGAGTATCTGCACAACGCGTCGGACCTGCAGGTGGGATTCGCCGACGGCTATCGCGTCTCGTGGCAGACCACCTTGGGTGGCGCGCCGGCCGAGCTGGTGTATCCCAACATGAAGCGCTGGTCCGGCGACCACGGCGGGTACGACTACGCGAACACCGCCGGCGTGCTCATCACCAACCGGCCCATCACGACCGACGCCAACGGCCGCGCCAACATCATCGACATCGCGCCCACCGTGCTGCAGTTCTACGGTGTTCAGGTGCCGGGGTCGATTGATGGCCGCGCCCTGTGGGGCGGGAAGTAGCGGCCCGGCTCGTCAGGCTAGCCGGCGTACGACCACGGGCCCGGCGCGTCGGGTACGGCCCCGCTGGCCGGCGCCGCCTCGAACGCCAGCCCCGCGCCGGCGACCAGATCCGTGACGGTGCGCGAGACGAGCACCTTCCCCGGCGGCGCACACGCCGCGAGACCGCGGGCCGTCTCGACGGCCGGTCCGCTGACGACGCCGGAGGTCAGTTCGCACTCGCCGGTGTGCAGGCCGATGGTCAGCGCGCGACCTGACTGGGCGGCAAACGCCGCCAGCCGTGTCGCGGCGCGCACCGCGCGGGCGGGACCGTCGAAGGCGGCGGCAAACGAAGCCGGCCCCGTGCGCGCGAGCACTCCGCGGAACCACGTCACTTCCTGTTCGACGGCCGCCGCCAGCGACGGGTCGTCGCCCGCGGCCGCTCCGGACGCGCCACGTCCCTCGACCCACAACGCCGTCGCCAGGACGCGCCCGGCTTCGGCGGCCTGCCCCACGCCGCGCAGGAACGCCTCAATCGCGTCGAGCACCGAGTCCTGATCGCCCACAAACGGCAGGTGATCGTCGCCCGGCAGTTCCACGAACCGGGCGCCGGGAATCCGCGACGCGAGGAACCGGCCCTCGTCGACGAGCAGGCAGCGATCCCCCGTGCGATGGATGACGAGAGTCGGCACACGAATCGCCTCGAGCACCGGCCGGATGTCGACCAGCGCGTTCATGCGCGTGAGCGCGACGGCCGCGCCCGGGCTCGCGCCCATACGCAGATACTCGGCCCACCACTCGCGAAACGCCGGGTCACCCGCGAGGCCAGGCGCGCGCAGCTCGATGCCGACCGGCCCTCCCCAGTCCCGCAGAATGACGTCGCAGAAGGCGTCGTGCTCGGCGGGTGTGGGTCCCCACGGGTACCCGGTGTCGCGAAGGCGGCGCGCGTAGCTGCCAATCATGATGAGCGCCGCGGTCTTCTCGGGATACGTGGCGGCAAACAACGAACACATCGGTCCGCCTTCCGAGACCCCCAGCAGCGCCGCCCGGCGCGACCCGGCCGCCGCCATGACCGCGCGCACGTCGTCCATCCGCTGTTCGAGCGAGGGCAGTTCGGCGACGCGGTCAGAGAGACCCGTGCCGCGTTTGTCGATCAGAATCAACCGGGTGAAGGACGCCAGCCGCGTGAGGAATCGCGCGAACCGCGGCTCGCGCCAGAAGTACTCCAGGTGCGACACCCAGCCCATCACGAACACCAGATCAAGCGGACCGTCACCCACCACCTGGTAGGCGATGTTGACGTCGCCGCTGCGCGCGTAACTGACCGGCGGCATCACGCGCGGCCCACCCGACGCCTCGGCGCCCCCGCTCTCTCGTGCCCCCACCCGCGCGATGAACCGGTAGCCGCGGCGATGCGCCGTCTCGACGTACGCCGGCTGTTTCGCATCGTCACCCAGCGCCTTCCGGATCTCCCGGATGCACACCTTCAAGGCGCCGTCGCCGACGAACGTCCCCGCCCAGGCCGCATCGCGCAACTCGGTCTTGCCGACCAGCCGGCCCGGCCGGCGCGCCAGGTACTCGAGCACCTGCAGCGCGCGCGGCGTCAGCGGCACGGGGACCCCATCCCGCAGGAGAAGTCCGCTCACCGGATCGAGCACGAACGGTCCGAAGACGAGGGCGTCGGGCATGGGCAAGAGCAGGCACCATTCTCGCCCACCCCCGGCCCGCCCGACGCCGCCCCCTTCACCGGCCTCGCCGGTCGGGCCGCGGATCCCCGCCCAGGACGAAGGCCGCGAGGTCCCGCGCGACGGTGCCGGGATCCTCCCAGTGGAAGCCGTGCCCGGCCTCCGGGTAGACGAGCAGCCGCGCGCGCGGCAGGACCGTCAGGAGCCGGTCCTGGGCGGTGCGTGGCACAAACGCGTCCTTGGATCCCCACAGCAGCAGCGCCGGGACCTTCACACCGGCCAGCGCCGATGAAAAATCGGGGGTCTCCAGAAAACCGCTGAACGCGTCGCGCCAGACGCGCGCCGGGACCTTGCGCGTCTCGTCGACGTACATCGCGAGGTCCCCGGCCGGAATCTCGCGGGCCAGCGTGCTCAACTGCCATTCGCGCGCGAACACCGGGTCGATGGGATCGGTCAGCGGCGCGATGGCGGTGCGATAAAACTCCGTGATGGCCGCGTCCTTGAACAACGTCGGGAACGCGCCCATCAACACGAGTCCCGCGACGCGTTGCGGATGGTCCACCGCCAGCCGCTGCGCGACGAGTGACCCCATCGAGTGCCCGACGATGACCGCGCGCGACAGGCCCTTGGCGTCCATGAACGCGACGACGTCGCCCGCCATGTCGGCGTAGCGGTACCCGCGCTCGGGCTTGCTCGAGTCGCCGTGCCCGCGCGCCGTCAGCGCAAAGGCACGGATGCCACGGGGCAACTTCGGCAGCACGCGGGCGAACGACTGCCACGAGTCGGTGACGCCATGGAGGAACACGACGGGCACGCCGTCGGCATCCCCCTGTTCGACATACTCCATTCGCACGCCCGTCGACAGCGTGACGAACTGTTCCTCGAGCGGCGCGGCGTCCGGCCGCGGCATCATCGTGGTCGACTCGAGCGTGATGTCGGCGCGCGACCAGGCCTTCTCGAACCTCGCGCGGACGGCGCGGGCGTCGTCGGCGCGACCCTGGGCCTCGAGACTCTTCCAGAGACCGAACAGGCCCCAGCCGTTTTCGGGCTGGCGGCGGATCTCCTCGCGATACACCGCCTCGGCCTCGGCCGCCTTGCCGGCGTCGAGCAACGCCTGTCCCAGCTGCAGGCGGACGGGACGATGCCACAGGGCCGGCTCGCTGTACGGCATCGTGTCCTGGAGCGCGACGGCCTTCCGGGCCGCGTCGATGGCCGCGTCCACGTCGCCCGCGCCGAGCGCAATCGCCGACCGCACTTCCAGCATGGCGATGTCGAGGTTCATCGGCAACGCGGTCGCCGCCAGCGTCGTCGCAAAGGCGGCGTCACCGCGCAGCCGCTCGATGGCCGCCAGTTCCGTCCGCGCGCGATCGAGTTCGCCGCGGGCGACCCGCGCCAGGGCGCGGGCGTAGTGCCAGATCGCCGTCGGGTACGGGGTGTCCGTGTCCGGCTTCGGTTCGCTCAGGATGTC
>CAYYFE010000058.1:0-6376 GCA_964471115.1 uncultured Solibacteraceae bacterium | reverse complement strand
TGTCGCTCCACTGGCCGAACGTCACCAGCGCGAACAACGGGATGATCGGAAACTCGTGCGTCCACGACAGACGCCCGGCCATGTGGTGCGGCACCTTCGCGGCGACCTTGCGCGCCGAGGCGATGGCGACGGCGCTGCGCCCCTCAATCGTGCCGACCGCCCACAGGAAATGGAGATTGTGCGGGTAATACGCCACGGGATACACACCCTGGGCGCGGCACTGGGCGATGTAGTCCTCATCAGCGAGCGCGGCGCGCTCGTTGGCATCGGCGGCGTCCTTGTACCGCCCGACGCGGATGTAGATGTGCGAGGGCATGTGGACCATGTGTCCCGCGCTCGGCATGAGCGGCCCCAGCAGGTCCGCGCTGCGCTCGGCCCTGCCGACGTACCGATCCGACGCTTCGACGAGATGGATCAGGAAGTGATGGGCGCCGCCGTGCGCCGGAAAACGCGTCGCGACCCGCTCGAGCGCGGTCATCGCCTCGAACACGCCCGGCTTGGGCGCACCGTCCGGCAGCCAGTAGTCCCACGCCATCGTCTGCATGACCGCCGCGGCGGCCAGTGTCACCGCGTCGGGGTCATCGGGCAGGCGGGCGGCGACGGCCTGCATGGCCGACGCAAACGCCGCGTCGAGGGCGGCGCGGTCACCGGCCCCGTTTGCGGCAAAACGGGTCTGGAGCGCGGCGATGTATGCCTGCTCGGCGGCCGACGCGCCGGTGGCGAGCCGCGCGGCCTCGCGCGCCGCCGCGTACGCGGCGCGCCCGTCCTCCTCGGACATCGGGGCGTTGAGATTCGGGCCCAGCGCCATGGCCAGGCCCCACTGCGCCATCGCCAGTGTGGGGTCAAGGCGCGCGGCCTCACGGAACGCGCGGGCCGACTCCTCGAAGTTGAACGCGTAGAACAGGCGCAGCCCCTGGTCGAAGAACTGCTGCGCCCGCGGCACGCGCGTGGTGACGGGGTGGTGCAGATCGCTCAGGCCCGTGAGCAGCGGGGCGAGCGCTCCGTCGGCGGCCGGTGCGGCGGCGCCGTGGACATGCTGGGCCCGCGCGGACGCCACCGCGCCGGGCATCAGAACGACGAGTGAGATGAATACAGCGTGTATGAGGATCTTCATGCCTACAGAGGACGGAGGTCACCGCCCCCCGGCGTCAGCGCGGTCTTAGGAAACGGTAAGAATTTGGTAAGCCATCGGCGGGATGCCGACGCGTTGGCGCTGGAAGCGTGACCGGCTCTTTCGAATCGAATAGCTGATCGGCGATATGCTGCCGGTTGTGGACGGCCGTTTCCGCACCGTCGCAACCGAGACACAGGTCGAGATCCCGAAGATCAAGGGCTCCCGGTTCATCGCCACCGTGGGCCGGTTCGTTGATGAGACCGGCGTGGCCGAGGTCGTCACACGCCTGCGCGGGTGTTTTCCCGACGCCACCCACCACTGTTCCGCGTGGCGGGCCGGCGCGCGCTTTCGTTTTGACGATGATGGGGAACCGTCGGGCACCGCGGGCCGGCCGATCCTCCAGCGGATCGACGGCCGTGGCCTCGATCACGTCTTCGTCGTGGTCACCAGGATCTTCGGCGGCACCAGACTGGGGACGGGCGGGCTGCTGCGGGCGTATTCGGCGGCCGCCGGCGCCGTCCTCGATCAGGCGCCGTTGGTAGAAGTGGTCCCGACCAAGCGCGTCCGGGTCACCATCACGTACGACCTGCAGGGCCCCCTGGAGTCGGTCGTCGCGGCGTACGGCCTGTCACGTCTCGACGCCGCGTACACCGACACGGTGAGCCAGACCCTCGCGGTCCCGGTCAGTCGCCTGGACGCGGTGTTGGCCGACGTGACGGACCGCACATCCGGGCGCGCGGAGGTCGTCATCGAGCGCGACTGATGCGCGGCGACATATAGTGACGGCGTGCTGGCGCCGCTGACCGACACGGGCTCGATCCCGCTGTATGGCCTCAAACGCTTCTGGTCCAGATCCCTGGGCCCGGCAGGCAAGGCGTCACCTGTGGAAGAGCGCTGCGAACGCATCGCCTTGTCGATTGCCGGGATCGGTCTCGAGGAAGCGATCGCCCACCTGTATCGTGAGCGGCCGACGTTCGACGCATTCGAGCGTTGGATTGTCGACACCGCCGGTGACGCCCTGGATCGGGACGCGATGGCGCGCTTCAATCGCGCGACCGCTGCCGGGGTCGGCCGCGCCGCGTCTGATGAGGGCGTTCGCGCGACGCCGTTTGGCGATGAGGCGCTTGGGCACTTCGAGGCGCATGGATTCGTCGTGTTGCGCGGCGCGCTCTCGGCTGATGACGCGCGCGCGTCGGCCGCGTTGCTCTGGGAGACCATCGGCGCCGACCCGGACGATCCGGCGTCATGGTACCGGGCGCATCCGCTGCGACAGAACATCATGGTGCAGCGCTTCCGCGGTGAGCCGTTCGAGCGGAACCGCCGCAACCCGCGCGTCCGCGGCGCGTTCGAGCAGTTGTACCGGCGGCGCGACATCTGGCCGATCGTCGATCGACTGGGCTTCAACCCGCCGACGCCAGCCGAGTCGGTGGCCGCGCCGGCGCGTCTGCATTGGGATGTCGAGTTGACCCCGCCGATTCCGTTCCTGCTGCAGGGGCTGATCTACCTGAATGACGTCGATGCGGATCAGGGCGCGTTCTCGTGCGTGCCGGGCTTTCAGCATCGGCTGGAGCCCTGGTTGCGGGCGCTGCCGCCCGGCAGCGATCCGCAGGCGCAGGACCTCGACGCGCTTGGCCGCGTCTTCGTACCGGGCCGCGCCGGCGATCTCGTGATCTGGCATCAGGCGCTGCCCCACGGCGCCAGCCGCAACACGGGCCGCATGCCGCGCCTGGTGCAGTACGTCACGTACCTCCCGCTCGACCCGGCCTGACCGCCGCTCATCCCTGTGCCCTGCGCCCTCTGCCCTGTGCCCTGTGCCCTGCGCCCTGTGGCCTGTCGCCTGTGCTCTCCGCCCTGTGCTCTCCGCCCTGTGCTCTCCGCCCTGTGCTTTCCGCCCTGCGCCCTGTGGCCTGCGCCCTGCGCCCTGTTAAGATCTCCCCATGTCCTCCAAGTCCCGCTGGCTCCTGTTCGTGGTGTCGACGCCGCTCGTCGTGCTGGCGGCGGTCGGCGGCCTGCTCGGCGCCAACGCGACGCCGCCGCCGGTGTTTGGCGAAGTGCCACAAAGCGCCGCCCGCCACCTGCGTGTGTGGGACGACGTGGTGTCGCTCATCATGACCAGCTACGTCGAAGAGGTGAATCCGGATCGCGTGATGGAAGGCGCCATGCGCGGGCTGGCCGACGGCCTGGATCCGATGAGCGCGTATCTGACGCCGGATGAAGTCGCCATCGCCAAGGCCGATACCACGCTGCCCGCCGGCGACGTCGGCCTGATCGTCTCCCGCCAGTTCTATCTCCGGATCGTCGGCGTTCGGGATGGGTCGCCGGCCGCGCGCGCGGGGCTGCGCACCAACGACTTCATCCGTGGCATCGACGGCAAGCCCACCCGCGAAGTGTCGGCCTTCACCGGCATGCGGCTGCTGCGCGGCGAGCCGGGAACCACGGTGGAACTGACGGTGATTCGCGGCAACGCCGCCGAGCCGCACGTCGTGACGCTCAGGCGCGAGGCGCTGGCCATCGAGCCGGTCGTCGTCACGCGGCGCGCGGATGGCCGCGCGGTCGTACGCGTCAACACGTTTGCGGCGGGCACGGCGGCCGCGCTGGGCAAGGCGATGACGACGCTGGCCGGCGACGGCGTGTCGGGCGCGGTGCTCGATCTGCGCGGCACCGCCGACGGGCTCGTGACCGAAGCGGTCGCCGCGGCGCGCTGGTTCGTCAAATCCGGCACCCTCGCGATTCGATCGGAACGCGACAAGCCGCGGCAGGTCACCGCTGCCAACGCCGGTGACGGCGCCGTCACGATGCCGGTGGCCCTGCTCGTCTCCAACGGCACGGCCGGTGCGGCCGAGGTGTTCGCCGGCGCGCTCAATGGCAACGGCCGGGGCGATCTCGTGGGTGAACCCACGGCGGGCCTGGCGGCCGAACAGCGCTTGGTGGCGCTGCCCGAGGGCCGAGGGCTGTGGATGACCTACGCGCGGTATCACACGCAGGATGGGGAACCGATTCACGGCCGGGGCCTGCGGCCCACGGTGGCGGTCGAATCGCCCAACGTCGCGTTTGACGAGGCTCCCCCGGCCGCCGACGACATGCTGGCGCGCGCCCTGGACCGGCTCAAGCCGCGCAGCGGGACCCCGGAGGCGCCGTGAACCGCCAGGACCTGGCCGCCAAGATTGCGCGTGACACGGGCGTCACGAAGATCACGGCGGAAGCGGCCATTGACTCGTTCCTGGACGGGATCGCCCAGGCGCTGGGCAAGAACGATCCGGTGACGCTGATCGGGTTTGGGACCTTCCGCACCGCCGTGCGCAACGCCCGGACCGGCCGCAACCCGATGACCGGCGCGCCGCTGAAGATTCCGAAGGCCCGTGTGGCCCGGTTCACGCCCAGTCAAACCCTCAGGAAAGCGCTGAACCGCTGATTTGTCGTTATAATCAGGGTTCGCCTTGGGGCGCGGTGGCCCGGATAGGCGCGTAGCTCAGCTGGTTAGAGCGCCTGCTTGACATGCAGGAGGTCGGCGGTTCGAGTCCGCCCGTGCCTACCAACCTTCGCGGAACACTCGCGGCGCTCGCCGCTCCGGCTGGCAAGCCAACGGCGAGGGCGGAACGCTCGCGGCGCTCGCCGCTCCGGCTGGCAAACCGCGGACGTGGTCCCGCCGGAGCTGCGAGTCACACGAGCGAACAGCGAAGGCGGACGGATTATCACACCCATGTCTCACGTCACAGTGACCCTTCCGGATGGATCGCAGCGCGATGTGCCTGCGGGCACGTCGATCGCCGAGTTCGCCCGCCAGACGCTGCCGGCCGGCGTGGTCAAGAAGGCGCTGGTGGCGTATGCCGACGACCAGCTCGTTGACCTCACCCATCCGATTACCACGAACGTCCGGCTGCGCATCGTCACGCCCGATGGGCCGGATGCGATGTACGTGTACCGGCATTCCACGGCGCACCTGCTGGCCGCGGCCGTCACACAGCTCTTCCCGGAAGCGCAGTGCGGCATCGGTCCGCCCACCGACGAGGGATTCTTCTACGACTTCGTGGTGAGCCGCCCGTTCCTGCCCGAGGATCTCGAGAAGATCGAGGCGCGGATGAAGGAGCTGGCCGCGCAGGATCTGATCTTCGAACGCCAGATGTGGCCGCGCGAGGAGGCGATCGAGTTCTTCCGCCAGCGCGGCGAGCCGCTGAAGGTGCAGCTCATCCAGGAGAAGACCGCAGGCCAGTCACACGTCTCCTGTTACACGATCAAGGACCGCGAGACGTTCGTCGACTTCTGCGTGGGCCCGCACGTGCCGTCCACCTCGCGCCTGAAGGCGTTCAAGGTGATGAGCGCGTCGAACGCCTACTGGAAGGGCGATGCGAAGAACCAGCCGATGCAGCGCATTTACGGCACGGCGTTTTTCAAGGACGACGACCTCAAGGCGTACCTGCACCGGATCGAGGAAGCGAAGAAGCGCGACCACCGGAAACTGGGCAAGGACCTGGGCCTGTTCACGTTCCACCAGTGGGCTCCCGGCGCGGCGTTCTGGCTGGGCAAGGGCACCACGCTCTACAACACGCTGGCCAACTACATGCGCGAGGTGCTCTTCCCCGCCGGGTACACCGAGGTGAAGACGCCGCTCATCTTCAACAAGGCGCTGTGGGAAACCTCGGGCCACTGGTCGCACTACCGGGACAACATGTTCCTGGTGGAGGGAAAGGCCAGTGGCGGCGAGTCGCGGCCAGTGGCGGCGAGTAGCGGCGAGGGGCGGCCGGTGGCGGCAGGTGGGGGCGAGCCGCGGCACGCGGCGGCCGGTGATGACACGGCCATGGGCGTGAAGGCCATGAACTGTCCGGGCCACATGCTCGTGTTCGGCAGCGAGACGCGGTCGTATCGCGATCTGCCGCTGCGGCTGCACGAACAGACGCCGCTGCACCGCAACGAGGCCTCGGGCGTGCTGGCGGGCCTCACCCGCGTCCGGCAGTTTTCGCAGGACGATGCGCATTGTTTCGTCATGGAGTCGCAGATCGGCGAAGAAGTGGAGCGGCTGCTGCGCCTCGTCAAGCGGGTCTACGGCGATTTCGGCCTGACGTACGAGGTCAAGCTGTCGACGCGGCCCGAGGAATACCTCGGGGAAAAGTCGACCTGGGACCATGCCGAGGCCGGGCTGCGCGCCGCGCTCGAGGCCGCCGAAGTGCCGTACGTGGTCAACGAGGGTGACGGAGCGTTTTACGGCCCCAAGATCGACTTCGACGTCACCGATGCCATCGGGCGGAAGTGGCAGTGCGCCACCAT
>CAYYFE010000057.1:0-22419 GCA_964471115.1 uncultured Solibacteraceae bacterium | reverse complement strand
CCCGGATGCCGGCATTCATCGCAGGGCCCGGCCCCCGGCCCGGCCCGTCGATGATCCGCACGTGGAGGGCGCGGGCGTCTGCCCCGCCGTTGCGCCATCGCTCGATGCGCGCCACGGTGTCGTCGGTGGATCCGTCGTTGACGATCACGACCTCGTCGGGCCGGCACGTCTGCGCCGCCAGCGCGTCGAGCAGCGCCTCAATGTGCGCCGCCTCATTCCGGCACGGCACGACGACGGCGGTCTTCGCGGCCCGCAGATCGTGCCGCGCTACAGGTGCACTACGCACTCCGCACTCCGCACTTCGCACTCCGCACTCCGCACTCCGCACTTCGCACTCCGCACTCCGCACGTCGCACTCCGCACGTCGCACTCCGCACTTCGCACTTCGCACTTCGCACTTCGCACTCCGCACTCCGCACGTCGCACTCCGCACTCCGCACTGGGCACTACGCACTGTCTCACTGCGCCATTGTGATCGTGTAGGCGGCCGAAGTCGAGCGGCTGAAGTTGTCCACCCAGAGGCGGAGGGCGGTGCCGGCCGTGGCGGTGATCGTGACCTGCTCGCGGTTGCCGGTGGAAGCGGTCGAGCGCGCCAGCAGTACGCAGGCGTCGGGGGGATAACCCGTGCAGGTGGGCGCCGTGACGTAGAGATCGAGGTCGGCGGCCCCGGACCAGGTGAGCGTGATCGTCAACTGGCCCGAGGCCGTTGGCGCATGGTCGTGGTTGACGAGGCCGTATGCGGACACGGAGCCGGCCAGCGTCGTGGGGGTGTTCGGCGTGCCGCCGTTTCCGGGCGACGTGGGCGTATTGCCGCTGCAGGCGGCCGCGAGCAACGCGATGAACAGTACGTAGGGCGCGCCGCTCTTCGGCGCGCCGTGATCGCGGCCCGAAGAGCGGGCCGCGCTACGTGCCCAAGCCGCGCTACGTGCCCGGGCCGCGCTACGCACCACCCTCACCGTTCCCATCGTCGGCTCAGGCGGCGCAGGGTGTCTTCGCGATCGCGGTCCAGCACGTCGTTGCGCAGCTGCCACAGGCGTTGATCGCGGGCGCGCGGAGGCGCGGTGCCGGGCGCGGACGACGGCGGCGGCAGGGCCAGTGGCTGCGGAGCCGGCGGATCGGCCGAGGGACCGTTGCGGATGCGCGCAATCAGATCGCGCAGCGCGATCTCGAACGGCGAGTTGCGCACCTGGTAGAACGCGTCGCCCCACGCCCATGGCACGAGCACCGACGGCCGGTACTGCTCCACCAGCGCCATGTCCTGCTCGTACACGCCGATGGAGTTCGACACGGGCAACGACGGATTCCACTCGAGGATGCCCCAGCGCACGTTGCGTTGCGCCAGATGCGGCATGACCGTGGCCAGCGTGCGGGCAAAGCTGTTGGCCCCGAGGTTCACGTTGAACGACGTGATGCCCAGTCCCCCATACGGCGAGATGTCGGCGCTCCAGTGCGGGCTGGCCGACGTGAGGAAGCGGAAATCCGGGTTCTGCGGCGTGAACCCGAACAGGTAATCGGCTGGGATCTGATGCGAATACCAGCGGTCACGCGGGATGGTCTGCCCCGTCTCGGGATCGGCGGTGGTCGTGATCGCGCGGGCGAAGTCGACGTTGTAATGCCAGACCATCTCCTGCCGGAAGCGATCCCACACCTCCCACCAGGGCTGACCGGCCACACGCGCCCGCGGCGGGTCGAATCCGGTCGGCACCTCGTTCGGCAGGGCGTTGAACCCCGGCCGATCGTAGGTGAGCGCCGGAATGGCGCGTGGGTCCACCTCGGTGGCGTCGGTCAGGCTCCAGTCGAAGTGCCGCAGCGCCCAGGTGGAGAACGACGTGCCGAAGTCCCCGTTCAGGGTGCGGCCGTCGCCGTTGGAATCGATCCCCGGCGACGCGTCGCCCTGGTACCGCGCGGCATTGGCGTAGCCCTGGCCCGCGTAGAGCTGCCCCGGCGCGTACAGCCCGGCGTTGCGAATCCAGTCTCGGAACTCGGCGACGGCGAACGGCGAGTAGTCCGTGTATTCGATGTTCGTGCCGTTGTAGGCCGGGTGCCACGGCGGCGACCGGTCGTACGACAGTTCCACCTCGCCGTCACCCGAGGCCGCCACCAGCGTGGACGGATACCGCGCCATGCGATTGGCAAACACGGCGCCGATTTCGCGGACGTACGCGTCGTACCGCCCGCGCATCTTGCGCGCGTAGCGCGACAGCGTGATCCACCCGGGCGCCAGATCGCCGTTGGCGTACCACTGCGTGTTGCGCCGGTCCTCGCGTTCGGCGCCCGTCTGCAGGGGATCGTAGCGATTGCGGATCGCCGTCAGCAGCGACAGCGACAGCGGGATACCGTTGGCGCGGGCCCGCTCGACCGTGGAATCAATCTGCGCGATGGTCGACGCCAGGTTCGCGCGAATCGTCGCGCGATCGGCCGGGTCGACCTCCCAGCGGTCCATGCTCGAGAAGATGTAGCGGTTGAACCCGACACGGACGTAGGTGCCCTCGCCCAGCCGCGCCCGCAGGTCCGCCACGTCGGCGGCAAACTGGACGTCAGAGACCGAGGAGTACTGCGGGTAATACGGCAGGACGTACGTGATCTTGGAGATTGGCTTCGGCGCCTGCGCCAGCACGCCCGCGCTCAGCGCTAAGAGCAGGACCGCACCCGCCTGCGCCAAGGCTCCCGCCTGCGCCCAGGCTCCGGCGGGCAAGCCGGCGGGCAAGCTCCGCACTCCGCACTCCGCACTGCGCACTGCGCACTCCGCACTCCGCACTACTTCTTTATTTCCGTCGCCACGACGACCCGCTCATTGACGCGCACGAAGCTGACCGTCACGACGTCGCCGGGTTTGAGGGTGTCGCACGTCACGCCGATGTAGGTGGTGGCTTCGACAGTGGTCACACGCAGCGAGCCCAGGTCGAACGCGACGGTCGGACACGGGCCGACGGGCGCCTGCAGCGGCCCCTGGGCCACCGTGGCCATCGCCTTCGCCGCCTCAGCCTCGGGCGCCGGAGCCGCCGCCGCGGGTGCGGCCGGCGTCGTACCGGCCGTGGCCGCATCGGCCAGCCGCTGATACGGCGATGGACGTGGCGACACACGAATGGTGCTGCCCGGCCGCACGTCGGGCCCACGCAGGAAGCGGCCAGGCGCCACACGACCGCTGGGCCACACCACCTGCACCGCGTCGGGGTCGGCCTCCGCCGTCAGGCCGCCGGCCGCCTGCAGGTAGTACTTCACGCCTTCGCCGGGTTTGTGGGCAATCGTGATGGGGTGCTCCACCGCGTCGACCACGGTCACCGTGTTCGTCCGGCGCGGAATCGTCAGGCGGTCGCCGTCCTCGAGCAGCAGGTTGTCCGGCGCGTTCGTCTGCGCCAGCGCGCGCTCCAGATCGAACACCACGCGCGCGGCATCGCCCTCGCCGCGCCGCAGATCGGCCCCTTCGGCAAACGCATCATCAAGCAGGCCGCCAGCCATGCGGATGAGGTCGCTCACCCGGCCCGCGGCGTTCATCGAGTACTCGCCGGGAAACTGCACCTGCCCGGTCACCGAGACGACGCGGGACGGCTGATACCCCGCGCGGGTGCGCACCTGCAGGCGATCGCGATTGCGCAGCGTCACGCCGGCGTCGGCCAGCGAAATCTCCGAGGATTCCAGGGCCACGCGGCCATCCGCGCCCACGCCCACACGGAACAGATCTCCCACGGCCGGGTCGGCCATCTCCTTGAGGCCGCCGGCGCGCACGATGAGGTCGCCCACCGTCATGTTCGCGGCCAGTTCGTACTGCCCCGGCTTGTTCACCGCGCCGCCGATGTCGACCAGCTGCGGCTCGAGGAAGTCCTTCGCCGCATACAGCACCACCTCGTCGCCGCTTTCGAGCGCGAGGTTCTGTCCGGCGTCGCCGCGCAACACGGCGCCCAGATCGAATCGCAGCAGTTCGCGCTCCACGCGGTTGTCCCGGCTGACCGACCGCCAGAGGTCGCCGCGCGGCAGATACGCGCCGCGCCGGAAGTCGGGATCGAGATACCCGCCGGGCCCTTCCAGGAGGTCGCGCAGGCGCATGCCGGCCTGCAGCGGCTGCGGCCCGGGCGCCTTCGTGTAGCCGGTCATCGTGACCAGACGCTGGGCGCCGACGATGTCGCGGCGGTGGAAGATGCGCACATCGTCGCCGGGCTGCAGCGCCTGATCCTGCGTCGCATCGCCGGCCAGCAGCCGGCCCAGGTCGAACGCCATCAGCTGCCGCGCCGTGGAACCCGACACGACGCGCGAAATTTCGGCGCGCGGCAGGTACGCGTCGCGCATGAAGGCGGCGTCGAGCACGCCGGCTCTGGCAAACAGCAGGTCCGACACCCGCATGCCGCTCGACAGCGGCGCTTCGCCCGGCTGCTTGACGTGCCCCGACAGCGTGACCACCCCGTCCAGGCCCTCGATATCGGCCACGCGGAACACGGTGAGCACATCGAGCGGCTCCACCGCCAGGTTGTGCGCCGGATCGCGCTGCTGCACCAGACGCAGGTCCACCGACTGATACCGCCGCCGTTGATCGGGGCCGGTGCGCCGCAGTTCCGCGCGGGCGAGATACGCATCGGGCAGCAGGCCGCCGGCCGAGGCCAGCAGATCGGCCAGCGTCATACCGGGCATGAACTGATATTCGCCGGGCACCATCACACCCGCGCCCTGCAGTTCCACGAAGTCGCGCCGCAGCGAGTTGGAAGCGGCCACGGTCACCACGTCGCCGTCGCGCAGCCGGGTCGACCCCGAAGCCGTCAGATTGACCGACAGCGTCTGCGCGCCGCGGTTGACCTCGGTCCGCCGGATCAGGATGCGCTCGGTGTTGGCCGTCTGACGCACGCCGCCCGCCAGATCGAGCACGCCCGCCAGATCTTCGGCGCCATCGTCGCGCAGGGTGTAGTAGCCGGGCCTCCGCACTTCCCCGCGCACCGCCACCTCGCGGCGTTTGAGCGGCACGAACACGATGTCGCCGTGGCGCAGCCGCAGCTGATCCTGGCCCACGGTGCCCCGCAGGAGGAAGTCGTAGAAGTCGAGTTCGATGACCTGGGTGCCACGACGGACCCGCACGCTGCGCAGCGACGCCGATTCCTTCAGCCCACCCGCGCGGGCGATGGCGTAGATGACGTTGGCCAGACTCGGGTGCAGCGTATAGCTGCCGGGGCTCGCCACTTCGCCCTGCACGAGGAACCGCACGTCGCGCACGCTGCCCAGCGCCACGTCGACAAACGCCTGGGACGCAGCCGGATTGTCGAGATTGAAATAGGTCGCGTAGGCCGTCGCCAGGTGGCGGCGCAGGCGATCGGTGACCTCGGTGAGGTTGAGCCCCGAGACGTAGACGCGGCCCGGCACGTCGGGGATCTCGACGAAGAGATCGTCGGTCACCGTCAGCAGGAAGGACAGCTGCAGTTCCCCCCACACGCGCAGGTTGAGGGTGTCGCCGGCGGCCAGTTCGTAGGATCGGTCGACCGGCCCGGGCGGAACGGAGGCCAGATCGATCGTGAAGAGGTCGTAGCCGATGCGCGGCAGCGCTTCGCGCAGTTCGGCGAGGGGCACCATCGGCGGCGCGGCGGCCTGCTGGGCACGCACCGCGGTCAGCCCGGTCAGCAGTGACAGGGCGCCGACAAGCCCAACGAGCCTACGCATCCTGCTTCTGCGGAGTCGTGGACGGCTTGGGCGCCTCGAGGGCGGGGCCGCTGACGCGCGCGGCCAGCGTCCGGACCTCGGTGCGCAGATCCTGCCATTCGCCCACCAGATCATGGGCGTCCGGCGTGGTCAGGTCGACGCGCCGCCACAGTTCGGTCGCCGCCACAACGATCAGCCCCACGACGAGGCCGGCCGCCAGGCCCAGCCACACCATCGTCTCGAACGACCAGCCCAGGGGGGTGCGCCGCGGCGCCGCGTGATCGAGGACGATCAGCGGAGAGGCTTCCGACAACTCGGCAATCCGCATCGAATCGAAGGCTTTCTTGAGCGACAGGTAGAGGTCGGCCTGAATCTGCACGTCGCGCTGCAGCTGCTCGTGGCGCTGCTGCACGACGGCGGGCACCGGCGGCGTCCCGGCGGCCTCGCGGGGGACCGGCCGCAGCAGCAGACGATTCTCTTCACGGAAGACACGCAGCGCGGCCTCGGCGTCAGCCAGCGCTTTGCCTGTCTCCTCAATCCGGGACTCCACGAACGACCGGCGCTGCCCGGCCGCCGTCGATCGGATCTGCAGGTCGTGCGCCCTGAGCGCCTCGAGGTACGCGTTGGCCACGTCGGCCGCCACCTCCGGATCGGTCCACTCCGCCCGGATCATCCAGACGGGGAACGCGCTGGTCGTCCAGCTGCGCGAAGACTCGAGCCGCGCGTACGCCCCCAGCAACCGGGCACGACCGGCCGCCGGATCCGACGCGGGGACGCCAATCCGGCTGGCGATCGTCTCACCATTGGGGAGCGTGTGGGCGAGCACGGCCTGCTGAATCGCCCGCGACGACAGCAGATTCCGGTAATAGTCGCCGGGATCGCGGCCCTGGGCGGGATTCAGGTCCGCCCCCACGCCCGGTGCCGGGGCCTGCGCGGCCTGGCTGGTCACGAACTTCGCGACGGCCTCGTACGTGGGGGTCCGCAGCAGCGCCGCCGCCAGCCCCGCCGCCAGGCCGGCCAGGGCCAGTCCAAGCAGCAGGCGCCGCCCGCGCAGCAGCACGGCCGCGACGGCAAATGGCGAAATTGTGACTACGTCGTCAGAATCGTCGTAAGACTGCCCTTGATGGTCCGGCATGCGACTTGAGCGGGCATCTTACACCAGATCGCGGCCGGCGACCGCCGATTCTCAGACCCGTGCCCAGTTCAGGCGGACCAGCCGGTCGAGCATCGCCCAGCCGACCACGGCCAGCAGTGAAAACACCATCAGGAGCATGGCGGTCCGGAGGAACCAGGCGCGTGAGTGGGTGCGCGATTCGAAGAGCGAATAGGGGCTTCGCAGGCTGTAGAGGCTGCCGCGTGGATTCAGATTCGAGGCGCTGATCGTGGCGTAGGCCTCATTGGAGAGGGTCAGGATTTCGACCACCCGGGTCTGGATGTCCTGGAAGGTCTTCGCCACGTCTTCGGGCTGCAGCGCTCCGGGCCGCGACCCGCCGCTCGCCCCGCGCAGCAGGCGCAACGTTTCGCGGTAGAACGCGATGTCGGATTCCAGGGCGATGGCTTCCTCGCCGGCGGCCAGCATGCGATTGGTCAGGTCCTTCCGGTATTCCACGGCCCCCGCGCTGGACGCGAGATCGATGACGCGATCGAGAAACGAGTCGGTGGTCTGCGGCGCGTTGGCGCCGCTCTCCGGCCGGAGCGCGGCCTCGGGCAACGAGGATTCCGCCGCAATCGACGTCGCGGCGGCCTGCAACTGCTGGCGCCGGCGCTCGGCAAGGTCGCGCTCGCGCTCGAGTTCGAGCACGCGATCCTCGAGATACAGGGTGTTGAGGCCGAGTTCTGCCGGAGTGATGGCGTACACCAGCCGGCGACGGATCAGCGGGTTCAGCTGGAACTCGAGCAGGTCCTCCAGATTGGTCTTCAGGTCGATGAGACTCAACCGGTCGGTCCCCACCCGGGCGGTGGTGGCGCCGGGCAGATCGGCCAGCCGTTGCAGCTGCGCGGAGATTCGGCCCACATGGCGTCGCAGCAGGTCGTAACGGATGAGTGTGGTCTGGGTGTTGAGCGTGTCCTTGACGATGACGTTGGGGGTCAGCAGTTCCACCTGGTGGCCCAGCGCGCCCTTGGCGTTGGCCGTCTGCTCCGCCCACTCCGCCAGGATGTCGTTGAGCACTTTCTCCATCACGTCGGACGGCGGCCATTGCACGACCGAGGACGTGGTGAACTGCAGGCTCAGCTCCGGCTCACGAATCGACTCGAGTTTCTGGCGGAACTCCGCCTCCAGCCGCGAGCGCTCCGGGGACGGCAGGCGCGGGTCGGACAACTTCGCCGAGTATTCGAAGTTGAGCATGTCGATCGCGGCACTGGACTCCAGCACGAAGACCGAGGATCTGAGCTTTTCGTACGACATGTACCGCTCGAGCTCGTTCTTCCGGTACACCTCCGTCAGAACCGAGGGCGCGAGGATGTCCGACCGCGAGAACCGGGCGCCATTCGGATACTGGGAACGCTCCACGCCGTCGAACAGCAGCCGGAAGCGCACCGAAGCCGTACGTTCGTACGGCCGGCTGGCATAGAACAGAGTCAACAACACCACGCTGGCCGACGCCGCGGCCAGCCACACGAGCAGCAGGCGGCGGCGCGACGCCACCACGTGTTCCAGGACCGGCCGCAGGGACCAGCCCTCGTCGACATCGTTTGGTTCGGTAGTGGTGGACATGTGCCCGGAATTTTAGCGCAAGCGCACACCCAGATCGTCGTCGGCCAGGCGTTGCGCATCCGGATACGTGCTCACGGCCCCGTCGGTCCCCGCCGACAGCAGCCAGACGGGTCCGCCACCGGTCAGCGCGCCGAGATTGATCAGGAAGCAGCGGCCCCAGGCATCGGTGGCGGCGTCCTCGGGAAACACGCGCGGCGCCTGCACGGCGCGACTCACCCACGCGCCGGTGATACCTGGATCAGGCAACCGCCCCGGCCCGCAGACCACCCGCAGTTCCTCCGCGCGGCCGGCCAGCCGCGCCAGGTCCGGGCGCAGCTGGGCCGCCAGCACCTCGGCGCGCGCGATCGTCCGCTGTTCGCGCCACTGGTTGAGCGCCCAGCCAAACGCGGGCGGCCCGACCACGGTCGCCAGCGTCACGACAATCAGCACGACCAGGACGTGTCGCCCGTCCAGCCGCGGCTGACGGCCGGACGCCCACGTGTCCCAGAACGAACGTACCATCACCGCCCCTTGAACCCGGCCATGCGCCACACCGTGCGCAGGAGAATCGCCAGATCGAACCACACCGATCGATGGCGGATGTAATACAGGTCGTACTCGAGCTTCACGAGGGACGCCGCCACGGAGTCGCCGTAGCCCTGGTTCACCTGCGCCCAGCCGGTGAGCCCCGGCTGCACGATCAGCCGCGCGCGATACCAGGGGATTTCCTGCTCGAGCGACTCGACGAACTCGGGCCGCTCGGGGCGCGGCCCCACCAGGCTCATCTCGCCGCGGAGCACCTGCCAGAGATTGGGCAGTTCATCGATGTGCGTGCGGCGCAGCCACCGGCCGACCGGCGTCAGCCGCGTGTCATCCGGTTCGCTCCATCGCGGCCCATCGGCCTCTGCATCCATGCGCATCGTCCGGAATTTGGTGAGCGTGAAGGGCCGGCCGTCGCGCCCGAGCCGCGTCTGCCGGTACCACACGGGCCCGCGATCGGTCAGCCAGACGGCGACCGCGGCCACGGCCCACAACGGCAGCGTGATTACGCCGATGCTCAGCGCGGCCACGATGTCGAGCGCGCGTTTGACCAGCGGCGAACTGTCCTGCAGCCCCTGGCCGCCGAACATTTCGACCAGCAGCCAGCCTTCGCTGAGGTGCCGGACCGGCACCCGCAGGAGCGTCGACTCATACAACTGTTCGAGCGTGATCACCCCCACGCCGGCGGCCTGGCAGCGCAGCAGGCGTTGCGCCAGATGGGGATCAAGCGGCGCCGGCAACGCCACGACGATTTCGGTGACCCCCTGCTCGAGGGCGCTGCCCGCATCCCCGTCCTCGCCGGCTTCGCCGCGCACGATCTCCGTGTCGGCCAGCGCGGGCGACCGCACCAGCATCTCCACCGTCTCGAAGGCCTGCGCGTCACCCAGCACGAGCAGCCGGCGCGTGAATCGCCCACGTGTCAGCACGAAGATGACGACCACGCGCGCGGCCAGCGTCAACCAGACGCCGTTCCACAACACGTAGACCGCCATCAGGCGAGGCAGGTGCTGCGAACCGAAGTAGAAGAAGGCGACGAGATAGATGCCGAACAGGATGACCGTGGCCCGCACGAGACTGCGGACCGTGGCGCGCAGATCGAGCGCGGCGTGGGCCTGGCGCGACGGACTCAGGGCCAGCAGCCACACCGGCACGGCGAGAAACCACCACGCCCGGCTCCCGAGGAACGCCGCCGAGAACGTGTCGCCGCTGGAGAAGGTCCAGGCGAACAACGCCAGCGTCACCGCGGAGGCGCTGGCCAGCACATCGAGGCTGGCAAGGACGGCTTGTCGTTCAGTGGGCCGGAATGGACGCGCCATGCCCGATCAGGCGTGGGCGGAAGATGCCGGATCGACCGGCCGCAGGACTGGCACGTCGGCCAGCAGGCGCGCATCCGAGGACGGGATGGCCTCACGCAGGGCGGACACGATGCCGGCCCGGTCGTCGCGCGCGGCCGCGCGCTGCAGGCGGTCCACCAGCGCGTCCACGTCGGCGCCGGTCATCTGCAGGGCCTCGCGCACCAGGCGGATGTCCGGCCGTCCGGTCGGCAGCACCTCCGCATTGGTGTCCCACAGGATCTCATCGAGCTTCTCACCCGGGCGCAGCCCGGTGAACTCGACGCGCACCTCGGCCGGATCGGCGCCCGACAGGGTGATCATGTCGTTGGCCAGATCCAGCAGGCGCACGGGCTCGCCCATGTCCAGGACGAACAGCTCGCCGCCCTTGCCCAGTTCGCCGGCCTGCAGGATCAGATGCACGGCTTCGGGAATGGTCATGAAATACCGGCGCACCTCGGGATGCGTCACCGTCACCGGCCCGCCGCGTTCAATCTGCTCGCGGAAGGTCGGCACCACGCTGCCCCGGCTGCCCAGCACGTTGCCGAAGCGCACGACCGCGAACGGCCGGCCGGTCTGGGCCGCCGCCTGCTGGACGATCAGTTCCGCGACGCGTTTGGAGGCGCCCATGATGTTGGCCGGCGCCGCCGCCTTGTCGGTGGACACCAGCACGAACCGCGCGGTGCCCGCCGCCACGGCGGCATCCACCACGTTGCGCGTGCCGACCACGTTGTTGGTGATGGCCTCCGACGGGTTGCCTTCCATGAGCGGCACGTGTTTGTGGGCCGCGGCGTGGAAGATCACGTCCGGCCGCACGCGGCGGACGGTGCGCGCGATGCGATCGCGATCGCGCACGTCGGCAATCACATCCTGGATGGGCACCTGCGGGAACCGCTGGCGCAGCTCCGCGGCAATCGCAAAGATGCTGTTTTCGCCGTGGCCCAGCAGCACGAGCCGGGCCGGCCCGAACGCCGCCACCTGCCGGCACAGTTCCGAGCCAATCGACCCGCCGGCCCCGGTGACCAGGATGGTGGCGCCCGCCAGGTACGCGCCGCTCCAGCCGTCGGCCTCGATCTGCGGCCGCCGCAGCAGGTCGGCGATGTCCACGTTGCGCAGACGGCTGACGCTGACCTTGCCGTCGAGCAGTTCGAAGATCCCGGGCATCACGCGCGAGGGAATGCCCAGCTGGCTGCACTGTTCGACGACCACACGGACGGCCGCGCCGCCCACACGCGGCAGCGCGATGACCACTTCGTCCACGCGGCGTTCGGCCGCGACCCGGGCCACCGCCGACAGCGGCCCGACCACCGTCAGCCCGTGGATCTGCCGCCGCTGCTTTTCGGGGTCGTCATCGAGGAAGGCGACCGGCTTGAGCCCGAGGTGGGGATTGCGCTGCATCTCGCGGGCCACCATGGCGCCCGCATCGCCCGCGCCGGCGATGAGCACGTGTTTGGTGGCGGCCGCCCCGCCCTTGCTGCGCCGGCCCGCCGTTTCGGCAATCGCGCGCACCGACGTGCGGATGCCGGCCGTCAGCGCCAGGCACAGGATCCAGTCCAGCGGCAGCACCGGGCGCGACAACCCTTCGATGAACCCGGTCATCCGGGCCAGCACCATCAGCGCGGTCAGCGCGATCGAGGCGGCGCTGTTGGCCAGGACCAGGGAGATGAGATCCCAGAAGCCCGCATACCGCCAGTAGCGGCGGTAGAGACCGAACCCGATGAACGCGGTGGTCTTGGCGGCCATCGCGATCACGAAAAACAGCGGGAACTCCGGACGCGCGTCCAGGAACAGCCAGCCGAACCGGAACGCAAAGGCGGCGTACGCGGCCGTGGCGATCGCCATCAGATCCGCGACGAGCAGATACCGGTTGCGCACGTGTCCGGGACTGTGCACGGCCATGCGACATGCTACGCCAGATGGGGACGGGGACGGAACTGCCGGTAGGCGCCCTTCCCCACCCGCAGCGCCTCCGGCAGCGCCGCGTCCTCCTCCAGGTCGAGGCAGCGGACGACGCCCGGCTCGACCTCGCGGTACCGCAGCCCGGACTCCGGGCACGTCATCACGCCGTCCGGGCCGGGGCGCTCGAGCCGGACGCCATGGCGCCCCACCCAGCCCGCCCGGCGGGCGGGCACGCCGACCATCAACGCATAGTCGGGCACGTCCTTGGTGACGACGGCGCCCGCCGCGACGAACGCATACCGGCCGACGGTCGTGCCGCAGACGACGGTGGCGTTGGCGCCGATCGAACACCCTCGCCGCAGCAGCGTGCGCTCGTAGAGGGCGTGGCGCAGCACCTGCGACCGCGGGTTCGTGACATTGGTGAGCACACACGACGGCCCCAGGAACACATCGTCCTCGACGATGGTGCCCTTGTAGATCGACACGTTGTTCTGCACCTTGACGTTCGAGCCGATGACCACGTCATTGGCGACGTTGCAGTTCTGGCCGAAGCTGCAGTGGGCGCCGATCTTCGCGCCGCTCTGGATGTGGCAGAAGTGCCAGATCTTCGTGCCCTCGCCGATCTCGCACGGATCGTCCACGTATGCCGAGTCGTGTTTGAAGTAACTCATGGCCGGTCTCCTCCGCCCGCCGTCCTCCGGATGATCCCGATGATGCGGTCCTGGTCCTCGGGACTGAGATTCGATCCGCTCGGCAGGCACAACCCCTCCTGGAACAGCCGCTCCGACACGGCCCCGCCGAACCGGGGCGCGTCGGCGAACACCGGCTGCAGGTGCATCGGCTTCCACACCGGGCGGGATTCGATGTCCTCCGCGTCGAGGGCCAGGCGCACGGCCTCGCGGTCGGCCCCGAACTCGCGCGCGGAGATGGTCAGGCAGGTCAGCCATCGCGTCGCGCGTCCGTAGGCCGCCTCGGGCATGAAGGTGAGGCCGGGCAGATCCCCCAGGCCGTCGACGTACCGGTCGAAGATGCGCCGCCGCGCGGCCACCCGCGCGTCGAGCGTCGCGAGCTGGCCCCGTCCGATCGCCGCCAGCACGTTGCTCAGCCGGTAGTTGTAGCCGATGACTGAATGCTGGTAGTGCGGCGCGGGATCCCGCGCCTGCGTGGCGAGGAACCGCGCGCGATCGGCCAGCGCCTTGTCGTGGGACACGAACATGCCGCCGCCCGACGTGGTGATGATCTTGTTGCCGTTGAACGAAAAGGCCGCCATGCGGCCGAAACCGCCGGCGGGCCGGCCGCGGCAGGTCGCGCCGAGCGCCTCGGCGGCGTCCTCGACCAGCGGCACGCCGTACCGATCGCAGATCTCGAGGATCGGCTCGTAGTCGGCGCACTGGCCGTACAGGTCGACGACCACGGCGGCCTTCACGCGACGGCCGGCCGCCTGTTCCGTCCGCAGCGCGTCTTCCAGCAGATTGGGATCGATCGTCCAGGTCGCGTCGCAGTCGACAAACAGCGGCACGGCGCGCTGGTAGCGAATCGGATTGGCCGACGCCGCAAACGTGAGCGACGAGCAGAGGACCCGGTCGTTGAGGTCGACCCCGAGCAGGTCCAGCGCCAGATGGAGGGCCGCCGTGCCCGACGACACGGCCACGGCATGCGGCACGTCCACGACGCGCTGGAACTCGGCCTCGAAGGCCTCGACGTGCGGGCCGGTCGGCGCGATCCAGTTGGTGGCAAACGCCTCGGCCACCAGGGCGTGTTCGGCGCCGAAGACATGCGGCGGCGACAGGTAGATCCGTTTCAACGCTGCTCCTTTGACGTCCGTGACGCGCGGACCGCGGCCGGCACGCCCACCGCGGTCACGCCGTCCGGGATGTCGCGCGTGACGACGGCCCCGGCGCCGATGACCGCCCACGCGCCCACCGACCGCCGGGGCACGACCGTCGCCCCGATCCCGACGAGCGCGCCCGCGCCCACGCGCACCTCGCCGCCCAGCGTCACCCCCGGCGCGATGTGGGCGTACTCGGCAATCGTGTTGTGGTGGTCGACCGAGCAGTTGGTGTTGAGAATGACATGCGCGCCGACGGCGCTGCCGGTGTTGACGACCGCGCCGGCGCACACCATCGTGCCCTCGCCGAGGACCACGCCGGGCGCAATCACGGCCCTGGGATGACACGCGGTCACGAAGCGTTCGCCCTCGCGCGCGAGATCCGCCGCCAGGGCTTCCCGCCGGCGGTTGCTCCCGACGGCAATCACCACCGCGTCGTGCGGCAGCGACGCGCGGGCCGCCAGCGGGCCCAGCACCGGCACGCCGAGCAGCCGGCGGCCGGCCAGCTCCGGATGGTCATCGAGGAACCCGCTCACGATCATCGGAGCCCCCGCCTCGGCCATCCGCAGCAGGATGTCCGCCACGACCTGCCCATGACCGCCGGCGCCCAGCACCAGGACACGCATGTCAGCGCGGGCTCCCCGGCCGGGGGCCCGCTTCGCGCCCGGCTCCCTGAAACTCATGCATCGTCGCCTGCCCCGGGAACGAGATTCCCTCGCGTGAAAGCACCTTCCACGCCGTGCGCGCGAGGATGCGGAGGTCGAGCCCCCAGCTCACATGGTCGACGTACCACACGTCCAGCGCGAGCCGGCGATCCCAGTCCAGCGCATTCCGGCCGTTGACCTGCGCCCAGCCGGTGACGCCCGGACGCACGTCGTGCCGGCGCCGCTGCTCGGGTGAGTACCGCTCCAGGTACTGGACGAGCAGGGGCCGCGGTCCGACCAGACTCATCTCGCCCCGGAGGACGTTGAACAAGGTGGGCAGTTCGTCAAGGCTCGTGCGGCGCAACCGGCGGCCGAACGGGGTGAGGCGCTGATCGTCGGGCAGCCGCTGCCCGGCGGCATCACGCCGCTCGGTCATCGTGCGGAACTTGTGGAGGATGAACGGTTCGCCGCGCAACCCCGGGCGCGCCTGCCGAAACAGCACGGGCCGGCCCAGGCGCAGCCTGATCAAGACCGCGAGCACGGCCATCACCGGCGCCGCGAGCAGCAGCAGCGGCGCGGCCAGGCACACATCGAACCCGCGCTTCCCCCATCGGACGTACCATCCCGATGGTCCGGGCATCGTCACGGAAGGCCCACGTGGGGATGCGGCCGGAGCGCGCCGGGTCCGGCGGTGCCGGTCCGAATCTGGTGCACGAGTTCGATCGACGGCCGCGCGTCGGCAATCCCGAAACCCTCGCCGGCCAGCGTCCGCTGGTAGACGTGGGTGTGCAGGTCGGTGAAACCCTCGGTGAACTCGATCTCATGGCCGTCCATGCTGATCGAGCGGTGTGTGCTGCGCTGCCCCGGCTGCAGCACGAACGGCAGGTCCTGCCGATCCACGGACAGGAACCACCGCACGCTGGCCTTTTCGAGTTCGATGGCTCCCGCCATCCGATGCGGCTGATGCAGGTGCAGCTCACAGGCCGACACCGGACCGAACAGCCAGAGCAGCATGTCGAACAGGTGGATGCCGATGTTGGTGGCGACGCCGCCCGACTGATCCTCGTTGCCCTTCCAGGACACGTGATACCAGCCGCCGCGGCTGGTCACGTAGGTCAGCACCACCTCGTGACGTGTGCCGGCCGGCTCGGCATCGAGCCGGGCCTTGAGGGCGACCAGCGCCGGATGCAGACGCAGTTGCAGCACCGTGTAGACGCGGCGCCCGGTCTCGGCCTCGAGTTGCTCGAGCGGGTCGAGGTTCCACGGACTGACCACCAGCGGCTTCTCGCAGATGACGTGGGCGCCGTTGCGAAGCGCGAGGCGGATGTGCGCGTCGTGCAGGTAATTGGGGGAACAGATCGAGACCCAGCCCACCCGTTCGGAGGCCGGGCCGCGGCGCAGCTTGTCGAGGTGACGGTCGAACCGTTCGATCTCCCGGAAGTAGCGGACGTCGAAGCTGTAGCGATCGAGGATGCCGACCGAATCATTCGGATCCGTCGCCGCCGCCAGGCGATGGCCGGTGTCCCTGATCGCCTGCAGATGCCGCGGCGCGATGTACCCGCCGACCCCGATTACCGCGAAGTTCTCCGCCTGCGTCCCCGTGGGCATATCGAACGCTCAGTCTAGCCGATTGCGCAGGCAGGCGGTGATGGCTGACAGGTACTCACGCGCCAGACGTTCGTAGGACCGGTGCTCGAGGATCCAGTCGCGGCCCCGCTGGCCCATCCGGTGCCGATCGGCCGCCGGCAGGTCGGCCAGTTCGAGCAGGCGCGCCTCGAGCGCCGGCACATCGCCGGCGGGCACGAAAAAACCGCTCCCGGCTTCATTGAGCATGGAGGGATACCCCGACATCGCCGCGATGACGGGTTTCCCCGCCAGCATGTAGTCGACCAGCTTGTTGAGCGACTGCCCGAAGCGCCACAGGGCCGAGTCGTGCGCCGACAGCAGCAACACGTCGCACCGGCGGAGGAAGCTGGGCACCTGCGCGCGCGTGATCCTCGGCACGAACGTCACGTTGGGCCGGCCCGACAGACGCGCCTGGTAGGACGGCAGCAGGTCGCCGCTGCCCACCAGCACGAAGTGCAGGTCGTCGCGATCGGACAGCCGCTCGATACACGCCATCAGCGGATCGAGGGCGTTGGTCACGCCGAAGCTGCCCGCGTAGCCGACGATGGTCCGGCCGGCAGGCATGTGGCGCTGGAAGAAGTCCTCGGAGAGCGGGGTCTCCTGGGCGGCCCATTCGTCGGCGTAGCCGAACGGCGCGCAATGAAACGGCCGGTCGCGGCCGATCGATTCCCGGACGTGCAGGTCGAGGCGCGGCATGGTGCCGACCACGAGATCCGCGCGGCGGTAGCCGAATCGTTCGATCGCGCCCAACACGACGACCAGCGGATGCCACCGCGAAAACCCGCCTTCCGCCACCAGTGTCAGCGGCCAGATGTCGCGCACCTCGAAGACGAGCGCGGCCCCATACCGCCGTTTCAGGAAGGAGCCGTACACCACCGACAGCAGCGACAGCGACGACACGATGACCACGTCGGGCCGCGGCAGATCCGCGCGCGACATGCGGAAGAGTTTCCACTCGAAGTCGAGCCAGCTCAGCACGCGGCCGACCGACGCCGTCCGCCGGTACTTCCTCGTCCGCAGCCACCGGACCGCGACGCCGTCCACGCGTTCATCGTTGACGGTCCGCGACGTGTCCGGGTATGCCGCCAGATGGTTGGCGTCCGAGGTGAGCAACACCACGTCGTGCCCGGCCCGGACGAACTCCCGCGCCAGGTAATACAGCCGCGCGCCGAAGCCGTACTTCGGCAGCCCGGCATACTTCGAGACGATCCAGATGTTCATGCGCGCGCCCGTCCGGCGCGGTTCCGTGGTGAAATGACCCTCGACGCGGCGATGCGACAGGCGCTGAGACGACTCATGTGGTGTGTGGTGGGCGGCCTGGCCGTGGCCTGCGTGCGCGAGGCGCCGGGCCCCACGGACGCGCGCGCGGACACCGGCGCCTCATCCCTGCGCCTGCGCGCCGAACGCGGCGACCCCGGTGCCCAGGCCGAACTGGGCGCCAGTTACCTGTTCGGCCTCGGCGTCACCCGCGATGCGGCCGAAGCGACGCTGTGGTTTCGGAAGGCCGCCGACCAGGGCGACCCCACCGGGCAGTATTACCTGGGCGAGCGCTACCTCTACGGCGACGGAGCGCCGAAGGACCTCGCGCAGGCCGCGGCATGGACGCGGAAGGCCGCCGAGCGAGGCCACGAGTGGGCGCAGGTCAACCTGGGCGTCATCCATCGCGACGGCCTCGGCGTGCCGCAGGACTACACCGAGGCGCTGGTGTGGTTCGGCCGGGCCGCCGACCAGGGCAACTTCTCGGCCCTGCGGCACCTCGGCCTGATGCACGCGCGCGGGCTGGGTGTCGCGCCGAATCCGGTGGACGCGCACAAGTGGCTGAATCTGGCGGCCGCGCGGGCCGACCGGTCGAATCAGGAGCGCTTCGCCGACGATCGCGACGCCCTGGCGGCCGGCATGACGGTCGACGAGCTCGCCCGCGCGCAGGCGGAGGCGCGCGCGTGGCTCCGGCAGTTCAACGAACGGCAATGAGGTCACCGGGTCGACGACTTCCCGCGCTGCTGCTGATCGCGCTGTCCCTGTCCGCGGGCTGCGGCGAACATCTGGCGCGCAGGCGCGCCGAGCGCGGCGCCGCCTGGGCCCAGTTCGACCAGGGTGTGATCCACCGCGACGGCCTCGGTGTGAACCGGGATGCGGCGGTGGCCGCCGGCTGGTTTCGTCAAGCGGCGATTCAGGGACACGTGGAAGCGCAGTTTGCCCTCGCAGTCCTCCTGCGCGACGGCCAGGGATCCCCGGCGGACCCGGCCGAAGCCGCCACCTGGTTTCGCCGGGCGGCCGAGCAGGGCCACCCGGGTGCGCAGTTCGAGCTGGGCGTGCTGACAGGCGGCGTCGAGTGGTTCCGCGCCGCGGCCGAGCGCGGACATCCGGAAGCCCAGTACGCCCTGGGCCGGCTGCACCTCGAGGGCCGCGGTGTGCCGAAGGACTACGCCCTGGCCGCCGCGTGGATCCGCCCGGCGGCCGAACACGGTCACACCGACGCGCAAGTGGCGCTCGGCCGCATGTACGTCGCGGGCCGTGGCGTGTTGCAGGATTTCGTGGAAGCGGCGGTGTGGCTGACACTCGCCGGGGCCGGGCCCGATCTCGAGGCCCTGGCGTCACGCATGACGCCGGGTCAGCGGGCCGAGGCCGCCGACGCCGTCGCCGGCATCCGCCAGGCGGCCAGGATCAGGCCCGCGGCCACCCACTGAAACAATCCGATCTTCGCGCCGAGCGGGACGGCGTCCACCACACCGAACAGGGTCGAGGCCACCAGCGCGGCGGCCGAGCCCGCCGCCACCGCCGCCGCCAGCGGCGCCGCCGTCGTCGTGGCCTGCCGGGCGCGCAGCAACAACATCGCCAGCAGTCCCCAGTAGGCCGCCGACCCAACCACACCGACGTCGAGCGCGGTCTGCAACACGATGTTGTGCGCGTGCGGCACCGGCTGCTCGCGCGGGTAATACACGGCGCGGAACTCGTTGAGGCCGATGCCGACCCAGGGCGATTCGCGCAGCCGTTCCCAGCCCTGGGTGATGATGGGCCCTCGGCTGTGCATGCTGCTCCAGGCGCTGACGGCGGCGTCCTGCACCGCGCGCTGGTTCATCGACAGGGCCAGCACCAGCAGCGCCAGCAGCGGCGCGACGAGGGCGGCGCCGGCCACGGCCCTGATCACACGTGAACGCACGCCGTAGACCAGCAGGCCGACGAGGGTGAGCCACACGGCCATCCAGGCGGAGCGCGAGTGACTGACCGCCAGGGCCACGGCGGCGCCCGCCACCGTCGTCAGCGCGAGCGCCTTCAGCGCGAGCGAGTCGAGCCGGCTGCCGACGCGGCTCAGCAGGATCGCGATTCCCAGGGGCGCCACCAGTAACGCGGCGGCCGCCAGCGCGTTTTCGTTGACCTCACCACCCCGCGGCAGGCCCGCAAGGCCCAGCGGTTGCGTGGGCAAGGTCACGGGCACCACCGATCCGAGGCGCGCCAGGGCGGAGCCCGCGCCCGCCAATCCCAGCAGCACCGTGGCGGTACCGGCGGCCAGGACACCGGCGGCCGCCAGCCGCAGCCGGCCCGGCGCGGCCGCTTCGTGGGCCGTCACGCCCATCGCGAGGAGCCCGAGGCAGACGCCGGCCAGATGTGACGTGGAGGTGGCCGACGCGGGATTCCAGCCGATGAACAGCAGGACGGCCAGTCCGCCGACCGGCACCGCCAGCAGTCGCCACGCCGTGGCGGCCAGGCGCAGCGCGATCAGCACGGCCGCGATCGAAAGCGCCGGCAGGAACCAGGCGCCCACGGCCGCGCCGGCCTCCCGCGGAAATACCCAGGCCACCAGGCCCGCGGCCAGCACGAGGACCGTGACCGCGCGGAGCCAGGAGGGGCCGGGCATGCTCACGCGTGGGTCGGCCGCGTCGTGGGCTCGAGGCCCCGCGTGGTCTGGATGTTGTCGAGAAACCACTGGTAGGTCTCGCGAATGCCGCGGTCGAGCTCCACCTGGTGCCGCCAGCCCAGGGCGTGCAGGCGCGAGACATCGAGCAGCTTGCGCGGGGTGCCGTCGGGTTTCGACGAGTCGTACACGAGGACCGCGTCGGGATGCACGACCTCGCGCACCTTCTCGGCCAGCTCGCGAATCGACAGGTCGACACCCGTACCGATGTTGATGTGCAGCGGATCCTCGTAGTGTTGCATCAGGAACACGCAGGCGTCGGCCAGGTCGTCGACGTGCAGGAATTCGCGCCGGGGCGATCCGGTGCCCCAGATGGTCACCTCGCGCTGGCCGGCGAGCCGGGCGTCGTGGAACTTCCGAATCAGCGCCGGCAGCACATGGGAGCTGGTCAGGTCGAAGTTGTCGCGCGGGCCGTAGAGGTTGGTCGGCATGCCCGAGATGAAGTTGCACCCGTACTGCCGCCGGTACGACTGGCACAACTTGATGCCGGCGATCTTCGCGATGGCGTACGCCTCGTTGGTCGGCTCGAGCGGGCCGGTCAGCAGGTACTCCTCGCGGATGGGCTGCGGGCACTCGCGCGGATAGATGCACGAACTGCCGAGGTACAGCAGTTTCTTCACGCCGAACTGATGAGCCGCGTGGACCACCGTGGCATGAATCATCATGTTGTCGTAGATGAACTCGGCCGGCCGCGTCGAGTTCGCCAGGATGCCGCCGACCGTGCCGGCCACCAGGAACACGTACTCGGGCCGGTTGGCCCGGAACCAGTAGTTCACGGCGGCCTGGTCCCGCAGATCCAGCTGGCTCGAGGTCGCCAGCAGCAGCCGGTCGTGCCCGTCGCGCCCCAGCCGCCGGACGATCGCCGACCCGACCAGGCCGGCATGGCCGGCCACGTAGATGCGAGCCCCCGCATTCAGATGTGACATAGGTTTGCCCCGTTGCCTTTCGTGTCCTCCGGCCGTGTCACGGACGCCACCGCACCGCCCCGAACGGGATCCGGTTCACCACGCGGATCACGTCGGGGAACTCGAGCCCGAGGGCGTCCAGATACCACTTGATGTTCGGATACCGCGGACGGTTCTCATCTTCCACCAGTGCCAGCGCCTCGGCCCGGGTCAGCTGCCCTTCGCGCACCTGGTTGCTCCGGAACGTGTCGTGTTCGGTGAAGCCCACGACCGAGTGATAGATGTAGTTGTAGAACGCGGCGGTGCCGTCGCCGATGCGCCAGGTCGTGTTGGTGTCGACCGCCCGCTCCCAGTCGTACGGCTCCAGCGTCCCGTCGACCACCCGTTCGTCCCACTGCCAGTAGTCGAACAGGTGGTAATAGTTCTCCTTCTTCTTGAAGCTGCGGTAGAACTCGCCGTAGAGCGTGTCCCACATCGATGAATTGAAGTACCCGGGGCTGCGCAGCATGGCGCGCGTGCGCAACGCGTGATACCGGAGCTGCTTCCGGACGCCGTGGGAGTACACGTGTTTCTCCGCGAAGTCCGGCGGCACGCCCAGGAAGCCCGCCTTGAAGTGGGTGACCTCGAGCGGATTCACGCCCCAGAGGTTCAGCTGCACGCCGGTCTGGCGCTTCACCGTCTCGACGTGCCGGAAGAAGTGTTTGTCGCCCGCCGTCAGGATGCTGACCATCCCGAGGTCGGGCGCCTTCAGCCACGCCTGCAGATTGCGCGCGATGTGCCGGCGCTTCTTGGTGATGTCATCGGCGACGATGATGTTTTCGACCCCCAGCGCGGCGCACATGCGGCTGATGTTGCGGCGCCCCAGGTCGGTGACCATGCCCCAGTCGTACGTGTACGCAATCGCGCGCAGGCCCAGTTCCTTCACGACGAGGTGCAGGGCGTAACAACTGTCGCGGCCGCCTGAAAACGGCACGATGCACTCGGGCCCGTCGGCCCGGCGATAGGGCGCCACCAGGCGCTCCAGTTCGGCCACCGGCCGCGGCTGATTCCGCGACGTGTAGTGCCGGCAGTAGTTGCAGACGCCCGCCTCGTCGAACGCGATGTACGGCATCGTCTCGGGCAGGATGCAGCGCGTGCACCGGCGCCCGCGGTAGGGTTCGTGCTTGAGGAGCTTCTCTTCGGCGGTGGAGCTCGGCATCGCCGGCACCAGGTTGAGGCGCGCCGTGCGATGGTCCGTGATCGCGAACGCCGCGTCGCTGACGGGAATGTCGAGCACCCGCACGGCCCGCACCTGGGTCACGCCGGCGCAGCGCAACTGGGTCAACGCATACGCTTCGGAGGCGAAGTACTGCGCGGTTCCACGGGTGCCCAGGTAGAGACTGCCGTTGTTCGAGAAGAGCAACAGCTTGCCCAGGCGAGGGA
>CAYYFE010000056.1:0-22454 GCA_964471115.1 uncultured Solibacteraceae bacterium | reverse complement strand
ACGAACAACACGAACGCGGGCACAGCCAGCGCGTCGGCCACCTTTGTGGGTGACGCGAACCACAACGCCAGCACGGGTGCGGCCACGTTCACCGTGGCGCCCGCGCCACTGGCCGTGACAGCCGACGACAAGACGAAGACCGCCGGTGCGGCCGATCCGACCTTGACCTATCAGGTCAGCGGCCTGGTCGGCAGTGACACGACTGGCGGCGTCCTGACGGGTGCGCTCGCGCGTGACCCGGGTGAGACGGCCGGCACGTACACGATTGGGCAGGGGTCGCTCCTGGCCAACGCCAACTACGTGATGAGCTTCACGCCGGGCACCCTGACGATCGGGGCAGGGCAGACGCTGTGCGTGCTCTACGATCCGAACAAGGCCGTCAAGAGCGGCGCGACGATTCCGCTCAAGGTCCGTCTGTGTTCCACCACGGGGGCCAACCTGTCCAGCCCCGCCGTGGTCCTGACTGCCGTGTCGCTGGGGCTCGTGTCAACCAGTGCGACAGACCAGGTGCAGGACGCCGGCAACGCCAATGCGGACGGCAACTTCCGCTATGACGCCTCACTGGGCGGCTACATCTTCAACCTGAAGACCACCGGGCTCGCCAAGGGCACGTATCGCCTTGTCGTCAGGACTTCAAACGACTCGCAGCCGCACGACCTGTTCTTCCAGGTCCGATAGACCGTCAGCGTCCTGCAGCCCGGCGTCATCCTCGCACCTGAGGATGTCGCCGGGCTGACTCACTGTGCGCCTGGGTGAGCGGGTCCGAATCCAGCGGTCACCTTGACGCTGGATTCGGCGTTCAGGTGAGGCGCCTTACGCTGCGGCCAGCAAGGTCAGGCCGCTGAACACCAGCGCCAGGCCAATCACGATGATTACGAGGTTGAGCCGCATGGCAGTCGTCCTGGTAGATATGACGACGGCGCCCGGCGGTTGGTTAACTGTCCGGATTCAGTTCCGGATGACGTCGATGGGGTTGGCGCGGGCGGCACGGCGCGCGGGAAGCGCCGTGGCCAGCAGCGCCACGGTTGACAGCAGACCCGCCGTGGTCGCGAAGACCCGGAGCGCGCCGGCCTCGACGCCGAACAACAGCGACTGCGCGAGTTGCGCCGTCCACCAGGCAGCCGGGACGCCGGCGGCCAGGCCGACCGTCACGATGACCAGTGCGTCGCGCAGGACGAGCCGGCGGACATCGGCCGGCCGCGCGCCCAGCGCCACGCGCACAGCGAACTCGCGCTGGCGTTCGGCCGCGCGCCGGGCAGCCAGGCCGTACAGGCCCACGGCAGACAGCAGCAGCGCCGTAAGTCCGAACAGCGCCGAGAGGGTGGCGCGGAACCGTTCCTCCGCGACCGAGCGTGCGACGCGGTCGTCCATCGTGTCGCTGCCGAGTACGACCAGTTCCGGTACGCGATCCGCCATCGCCGCGCGCAGCGACGGAAGCAGCGGACCGGGCGGACCCTCGGTGCGGACGACGAATTGTATCGATCGTCCTCCGGACCGGGCATCGGCGTAAAACAGCGGCTGCGGATCGTCGAACACTTCGGCGCGTTTGACGTCGCGGGCCACGCCGATGATTTCGTACGGCACGGCCAGCTCGAAGTTGCCGCCGTAGACGTAACGAAACCGGCCGCCCAGCGCGCCATCAGGAAAGAACCGCCGCGCGAAGGTGTCCGACACCACGGCGTACTGCGTGCCGCCGGGCGTCAGGGCAACGCCGCGGTCCTCTTCCGCAAAGCCACGGCCCTGTGTGATCGGGATCCTCAGCGTGTGGAAGTAGTCGAGCGTGACCCGCTGCTGGGTGACGTCGTGCCGCTCGCCGGCCGGTCGACCGTCGATGACGATCGACACCGCGGCCGCCGCGCTGACAAACGGCAACCCGGAGGTGCCCGCAGCGGAGACGACACCGGGCACCGACGTCAGTGCCGCCAGCGCGCGGTCGTTGTAGCCGTTGGCGGTGTCGCGCATCGCCACCTCGATCGCCTGACGCCGGTCCACCACACCGGTGTCGCGTGGCGGGGAAGAGAACAGCCGTTGCAGTGTCGAGGGATCAATCTGGCTGCCGGTCAGCGTGGTGGTCAGGACCGCCACGCGTTCGGGGGAAAACCCGAGCGGCTGCCGGATGAGCCGCAGGATCGTCTCGCCGAAGAGCCAGGCCGCGGTCACCAGCACCAGCGCCAGCGCGAGTTCCCCGGTCACGATCGCGCGCTGAGCCCAGAGCCGTCCCGCGCGGCCATCGCGTCCGCCTTCGGCCAGCACCGGTGCGATGGGGGTTCGCGCGACGGCAAACGCCGGCATCAGGCCAAACAGCACGAACGTGAGCAGGCCGCCCGCCCCTGCGAAGACGGCCACACGCAGGTCGACGGTCACGGTGTCGAGCCGCGGCAGTCCCTCCGGTGCGATGGCGACCAGCGCACCCAGCAGCCAGTACGCCACGACCAATCCGGCGGCCGTCCCGACCGCGGCCAGCAGGAAATACTCGACCATCAGCAACCGGGCGATCTGCCCGCGCGCGCCACCCAGCGTGGCGCGGACGGCCACCTCGTGACGCCGGCTCCGCGCGTCACTGAGAATCAGACCGGCGACATTCGCGCAGGCCACCAGCCACAACAGGCCGGCGCCTCCGAAGAGCAGCCACAACGAACGCGCGGGGGCGCCCAGGTGCTCTTGTGCGAGCGGCACGAGGCGCGCCGATGCCGGCTCAGGCATGTGTGTCGCCGCCACGACCGCCGACACCATGGCCTCCGCTGACGCCGCCGTGGCCCCGGGGGCGAGCCGTGCCACCATCCGGAAGCCGCCGGTGTAGTACTGCCGGTTCACGGCCGCCGAGATCCCGACAGGCTCAAAGACCTCCGGCGTGGCGCCGCCAAACGTGAAGCCCGGACCGACCACGCCAATGACCGTCTTGGTTTGCCGGCTCTCGGTACCCGCGCGACCGGTGCGCACACGCAGGCCGATGATGTCGTCGCGTCCGCCAAAACGCGACTGCCACAAGCTGTGCGAAATCAGCAGGCTGTCGGACGGCACATTGTCTTCACGGTCACTGAACGCTCGTCCAAGCACGATCGGCACGCCGAGTTCCGCCAGGAAGTTCGAGGAGACGTCCATTCCCAGAAACACCCGCGTTCCATCACCTTCCAACGTGTGCGCCGGCTGCGCCTGCGGCCGATAGGTGGCCACGGCGCTGAACGCGGGTGACGCCCGTAACGCGTCCCAGACCGGGTACGACAACGTCCCGCGGTTCCACGTGGTGGCGGTCGCCGGCCGCGCGCGGCGTTCCGGATAGACGCCGTGGACGATGACGAGGGAGCCCGGGTCCTTCCACGGCAGGGGGCGAAGCAGGACCGCGTCCACGATGGAGAACAGCGCCGTGGCGGTGGCGATGCCCAACGCGAGTGTGCCGATCGCTGCCAGCGCAAAGCCGGGCCGATGGCGCCAGCGGCGCAGGGCGTACTTCGCGCTGGCGAAGACACGCGGGCGCAGCAGCGCACCGATGCGCGCGCGCAGGGCGTATGCGCCTGCGGCCAGCAACTGGCCGAGATACCAGAGCTCGAGGACCGGACGCGACCGGCCGGCGGCGCGGTGTGCGGCCCATTGCTGCTGCAGGTCGCCCAGGAGCGCGTCCGCATCAACGCGCGGGCGGCCCAGGCGCGCACACCAGTGCAGGGGATGGCGTCGCATGGTCGGTCAGCGTTTCAGGCCAGGGACGCCCTCGGCCATGCGAGCAAAGGCCGTGTGCGAGTCGCGCAGGGCGGCGAGCCCCTGCGAGGTCAGCAGTATGAACTTCTTCGCACGGCCGCCACGCACGGCTTCCGGATCGCCCAGATAAGAACGCACGTATCCCTTGTCTTCGAGCCGGCGCAGCGTGCTGTAGACCGCGCCGAACGACGGCGCGCGGCCGGTCCGTTCGACGAGGGTGTCCCTGATCGTCACGCCGTACGCGTCCTCGCCCAATCGGGCCAGCGCAAGCAGCACGAGGTATTCGAATTCCCCCAGATAGCCGGCCATGGCGGGTAGATATACTGCACAATGCACAATAAATCAAGCCGCCGGGCTGTACGCTGCGTCGAATCGGTGGATGAGTGAGTTGCTGGGCTTCGTGCCGGTGGTCGCGTCGGCGACACTGGGCGTGCTGTATCTGCGCTTTGGCCACGGCGGCGCGACGCTCAAGGCCGCCGGCGCGGCCGTGTTCGCCGTGGCCGCCTGGCTGCAGTTCTTTTCACCGTGGGCGCTGCCCGGCGTGTTGCTGCAATGCGCGCTCGCGCTCACGCTCGAGTTCTGGCGCCGCACAAGCGTCGTCTAGCCGCGACTCGCGGCTACTTGCCGCTACTTGCCGCTACTTGCCGCCACTTGCCGCCACTTGCCGCCACTCGCCGCCACTTGCCGCTACTCGCCGCTACTTGCCGCTACTTGCGAACAGCTTGCTCAGTTCGTCCTTCCACACGGCCGCCATGGTGTGGGTGCCGTGGCCTGCGGTGCGGTCGGTGGCGGGATAGGTGACGGCCCGGCCGCGTGGCACGCGCTTGGTTTCGCGCTCGAGGATGCCGAGCTCAGGCGGGTTGATGATGTCGTCGGCGAAGTTGATCGCGACCAGCGGAGCGACGATCTTCTCGAGGCCCGGTGCCGGGTCGTAGTCGCGCGACGCCTCGAAGTAATAAAGCACGTCGTTGGCGTCGGCGGTCTTGATGTAGTTGGCGATGTAGTTCTCCATCACCCGGTCCGCGTCGGCCAGCGTCGGCGCTTCGTTCTGCCGGCGCACCGGATTGCTGCTGGCCAGCCACAACATCTGCGCGGCCACGCGCAGGCTGGGCGGCTGGCTCGTATAGTTGCCGCCGTTCCACGCCGGGTCGTTGCGGATGGCGTCAATGAGCACGCGCCGCCAGACACGGTTGCGGCCCGAAATCTGCGCCGGCAGACTGGCCAGCGGCATCAGCGCATCCATGAACGTCGGGTGCATCTGTCCCCACAGCCACGTGTGCATGCCGCCCATCGACGTGCCCATCACCAGTCGCAGATGGTTCACCCCCAGCCCCTCGGTGAGCAACCGGTGCTGCAGATCGATCATGTCGAGGTAGCCGTAGCGCGGGAACTTCGCGCGCAGGCCGTCGCTGGGCTTCGACGACTGGCCGTGTCCGATGTGGTCGGGCAGGATGATGAAGTACTGCGACGCATCCAGCGGCTGGCCGGGACCGAACAACTCGCCCGAGAAGTTACGTCCCAGAAACTGGGTCCCCGTACCGCCGGTGCCGTGTCCAATCCACACGGCGTTGGTCGCTCGACCATTTGCGTCCTTTCTCAGCGTGCCCAGCGTCCGATAGTGCAACCGCACCTCCGGCAGCCGCTCACCGGATCGGAATGTGTAGTCCCGTACGAGGAAGGTGCCTTCGGTGACGGCCGGCGCGGCCGGTTGCGGCGCCTGGGCGCCCAACGGCGCAGCCAGCAGCGCCATCGCAGCGCAGAACAGCAGGGACAGGGTTCGTCGGGCCATGCGCGCATTGTAGACTCGCCGTATGCGCTTTGTCCGAGACTGGCTGGGACTGACCGAAGAACGTGAACGCTCCGGCGGGGACACGATTCGCCGCATTGCCGACGAACTCGATCGCCTCGAGCCGGGGCACGCGAAATACCTGGCGTCGTTTGCCTTCATCCTGGCCCGCGTGGCCCACGCCGACCACGAACTGGCCGACGCGGAAGTCGCCTCGATGGAGAAGCTGGTGGCGACCAAGGGCGGCATCAGCGACGACCAGGCCGCGCTCGTCGTCCAGATGGCGCGCACGCAGCAGAAGCTGTTTGGCGGCACCGACGACTTCCTGGTGACTCGCGAACTGGAAAAGACCGCCAGCTACGATCAGAAGCTGGCGCTGGTCGACTGCCTGCTGGCGGTGGCGGCCGCAGACGAACGCATTCTGACCCTCGAAGGCAACGAAATCGCGCGCATCGCCCGCGAACTGAAGGTGGATCAGGCCGACCTGTCGCGCCTGCGCGCGGCCTATCGCGCCTTCATTCCCGGCGCGTCAACGTAGCACCTGGACGGGATCGACCGTCGCGGCCCTTCGGGCGGGCACAAGCGCGGCGGCCAGCGCGACCAGGGTCAGCACCACGGCCGACACGCCGAACGCCCGCGCGTCCAACGCCGCGCCGCCCAGCAGCAGGTCCGCGGTGAGCGGCGCCGCCAGCACCGAACCCGCCAGGCCGATGATGATGCCGGCCGCGGCCAGGCGGAGCCCGCGTCGCAGCACGAGGCCGATGACCTGCCCGCGTGTCGCACCCAGCGCCATGCGCACCCCAATCTCGCGTCGCTGCGCCGAGACGACGAGCGCCAGCACGCCGTACAGACCCGCCGCCGACAGCACCAGCGCGCCGACGCCCAGCGCGCTCGTCACGACGGCGGCCACCCGCTGCGGGAAAAGCGCGACGCTGATGTCGGCGGCAAGGGTGCTGACGGTGGGCGCCGGCACCAGCGGATCGATGTGGCGAACAGCCTCGATCACCGCCCGCGCGGCCACGGCGGAGTCGGCCGACGTCACAAACAGTGTCTGACTCGAGGGCCAGCGTTGCGCGACCGCGAGATACACCAGCGGCACTGGCGGCTCGTCGATTTCTCCCCACTTCGCATCACCGACGACCCCCGCGATGGTGACTCGCGAGTCGCTCATGTCGAACGTTCTGCCCACGACGTCGAGCTCGTCCGGAAAGACCTGCTTCGCGAACGTGTCGCTGACCACGGCCACGGCCGGGCCCATGGGGCCATCGGTATCGTCGAACGCGCGGCCGGCGATCACCGGAATCCCCAGCGTTTCGAAGAACCGGGGGCCGACGATGGTGGACTCGATGGCGACTCGCACGCGCTCGCCGCCGCGCGTCACCGTGATGGTGCCGCCCGACGGCGTCGAGACCAGCGGCGCGAGTTGCGCGAACGACACGTGACCGATCGAGGGCTGCTCCCGCAGGCGTCGATCGAGCGCGTCGAAGAACGCCCGTGCGCGCGTCTCGTCGTAGCCCCATGACTCGGTGTTGAGGACGGCGGTCGAGATTCCGTCGGTCCGGAAGCCCAGCGACATCCGCTCACCTCGACTGACGGCGCCCGACAGCAGCGACGTCACGGAGACCAGCACCAGCGAACCTGCCAGTTGCACGACGACCAGCGCCGAAGTGAGACGGCTCCGCCGAGTGCCGGAGCCGGCGGTGGACGCCCGCAGGAGCATCGAGGGATTCACCGTGGCGCCGCGCAGCGCCGGACCCAGACCAAATCCGATACCGGCGGCCAGTCCCAGCCCCGCAGCCGCCAGGGCCACGCGCCAGTCTGGTGACAGTTCCAGATGCAGTCCGACATCTCCAGGGATGCGCACACCTTCGAGCAGTGTCGTGCCGGCGGTGGCCAGCAGCAGACCGCCGCACGATCCCAGCACGAAGAGGACGACCGTTTCGGCCAGCAGTTGCCCGGCCAGCCGTCGCCGGCTGCCGCCCAGCGCCGTGCGGATACCCATCTCGAGGCGGCGCGAGTGCGCGCGCGCGGCCAGGAGCGACGACACGTTGGCGCCGGCGATCAACAACACGACGACCGCAGCGGCCAGCAGAAGTCCGCTGAACCAGAAGATGCCCCGCCGCGCATCGTCTGGCAGTCCGGTCAGCGGCGTGAATCGAACGGAGGCGTATCGCCGGTACGGTTCGCGCATCGTCGAGCCGATCCAGACCGACAGGCGCGTCGTCAGCTCGGCGCGCGACTGCTCAGGCGCGACACCCGGCGCGAGGCGGCCGAACATCCACAGCCACGGCGACGAGGTCAGGTCGCGGCCGGGGCGGACGTGCGGCTGCGCGGCCAAGGGCACCCAGGCGTCGATGCGCAGCGGTGTGAACACACCGTGGAAGCCGTCAGGCGCGACGCCAATCACCGTGTACGGCCGGCCGTTGAGCGTGACCGCGCGGCCGACGACATCGCGCCGCTCCCCGAACTGCGTCCTCCAGAGCCGGTGAGAGATCACGACCGTGTCGGGGACTTCATCGGGTGCGAAGAACCGCCCGGCCGCGGGTGTCAATCCCAATACATCGAAGTAGTCCGTCGACACGATGTTGCCCGGCACCGACAGGCTGGCCGCCTCGATGCGCATCGAGAGCGTGACGCGGCTCCACACCGCCAGCCCGCTCAGCGACTGCGTGCTCTCGCGCAGGTGCCGGTAGAGGTCGACCGAGACGGAGACGCCCTCTGAGTGATCCTCCGACCGCCGCTCAATCGTGTACAGCGACCGGCCATCGGTCGTACCCGGCAGCGGCCGCAGCACCAGCGCGTTCATCGCCGACGCAATCGTCGTGACGCCGCCGATGCCGATGGCGATGACGACGATGGTGGTGATCGACGCAAGGGGCGAGCGGATCAACGCGCGGCCCGTGAGCCGCAGGTCGGAGGTGATGGCCTCGAAGGTCTGGCCCGGCGCGACGCGTCGATCCTGCCGCCGTTCGCGCCATGCCGCCAGGCTCATCAGCCAGGTCAGACGCAGCAACTGTCGCAGTGCCGCGAGTCGTCCGCGGCGGCGGGCGTCGGCCATCTGGTCCAGGAAGGCGTCGCGCATGTCGTCGCCGTACTGCGCGCGGAAGTGCGGCGGGTACAGCGCCAGCAGGCAGCGAATGACTCGACGAGCGGCCGTCATGGCGCCACCTTGCGCGCGATGTGCCGCGTCGACGAGGCGTTGACCAGGCGGCGCAGGCGGTCGAGCTCCGCCGCCAGCACACGGCCGCCCAGCCGGGTCATCTGGTAGTACCGCCGGCGCTCGCCGCCCGCGTCGGCCGCCGGCCTCTGATCGGCCTCAGCCACGAGGCCCGCTTCAATCAGCCGCTTGATGACGCGATACAGGTTGCCCGGATCGAGGTCGATGAGTCCGTTGGTATGGGCCCGGACAGCCTGGACGAGGCCGTACCCGTGCCGGTCGTCCTCGGCCAGGGCCAGCAGGATTTCGAGGTCGACGGGTTTGAGGGGCAGGTGGGCATCAACATCGGCGGCCATATGGTTGAAATAACTATACGGCCCAAATCCCCTCCGGTTCCCAAATCCTCAATCCCAAATCCTCAATCCTCAATTTCCTTGTCAACCTCCCCACCGCGGCCCTTGTATACCTTCCAGACGGGCCGCATGGGGCGGCACGCGAAAGGAGCTCGACGTGGGTTGGCCGGAAGTGCTGATGTTGACGCCGTTGCTGGTGGGAATTGTGGTGCCGTTTCTGGTGTCGGTGATCGTGGCCGCCGTGATGTGGCGCGGTCTGGGCCGTCGGGCGGCGCAGTTCGGATACCGGTCGCGAAGCGAGTTTCTGCGCGCGGCGCCCGCGACCGATGACGAAAAGCGCCATGCCGCAGACCTGATGCTCAAGGGCGTGATCATCTGTCTCTGTGGCCTGCTGTTTCCGCCGGCCCTGCTCGTGGGGGCGATCCCCCTGTTCTACGGCGCCCGCAAGGTCTGTTATGCGTCCATGGGCCTCGGGCTCGTGGATGACGGCACCACGACGCGACGCGCGTGACCGCGAACCTGGCCGCGTCCGGTGATCCGGACGCGGCATCCGTTCGGGAGGCCGTGGCGGCGGTGCGGCGCGGCGATGTCGATGCCTATGCGCGCATCGTGGCGTTGTATCAGCGCCGGCTGTTCGGCCTGATGCTGATGATGACGCGTGACGCCGCCGCTGCCGACGACGTGGCGCAGGAGGCGTTCGTGCGGGCGTTCCTCCACCTGAAGGCGTACGACAGCGCGCGACCGTTTTATCCCTGGCTGTCGACGATCGCCGTGCGTCTGGCGCAGAACTGGCTCGTGCGCCATTCACGCCACGTCCGCCGCGAAGGCGACGCCTTGCCCGAAGAGTCGGATGTGCCGGCGGCCGGCGCGGACGCCCTCGAGGGCCTGTTGACCGATGAGCGCGACCGGCAGTTGTGGCGCGCGGTCGCAGCCCTGCCCTCGGGGGAACGGACCGCCGTGCTTCTCCATTACCGGCAGGGATTGAGTGTGGCCGAGGCAGCCGACGCGGTCGGGGTGTCCGAAGGCACGATCAAGACGCTGTTGTTCCGCGCCCGCCGGCGCCTGCGCGAATTGTTTGGAGGCTGAGATGAACGAGTCACTGCCAACGCTGTTGTCCTCGCTCCCGGAACCAGAGGCGCCGCCGGCCATGGTGGCCTCGGTGATGGCCCGGATCGCGCGCGAAGCGGAGGCCGAGAGGGCGCCGCTGCCGGCGCCGATCCAGCGCGAACGGCCCTGGTGGGTCCTGACGACGGCCGGAGCCACGGCCGCGTGTGCCGTCGTGGCGGCCGGCTGGTATGCCGCCGGCATGGGGCCTGACTTTTTCAGCGCGCGCGTGGGATGGTCGCGTGCGCCGCTGACCTGGGTCGATACGTCGATGACCGGCGTCCTGGCGGTGGCGCTGGTCACCTACCTCGCGGGACTGTTTGCGCCGGCGCGCCGCCGGACATAGTCTGGAGCAATGAAGTCGCTGTTGTTCGGTTCGGTGAAGATCCCCTCGCTGGCGGCCAACCTGGGCCTGGCCGCCCTTCGCCTGTTCGCGGGTTTCTCGTTGATGTATGCGCATGGCCTCGGCAAGATGCCGCCGTCCGAGCGGTTCATCGCCGGCACGGCGGAGATGGGTTTCCCGATGCCGTGGCTCTTCGCGTGGGCGGCGGCGTTGTCGGAGACCGTGGGCGGCGTGTTGATGGCGATTGGCCTGGCCACCCGGCCGGCGGCCCTCTTCGTGGCCTGCACGGTGGGCACCGCGGCCTTCGTGCGCCATGCGGCCGATCCGTTCGCCCGCAAGGAACTGGCGTTCCTGTTCTTCTTCACGGCGATGCTCTTTCTGTGCACCGGGGGCGGCCGGTTCAGTCTCGATCGCCTGATTCAGAAGTAGCCCCGTCACACCCGCGATATCATCGCGACCGTGCGTCCGCTCCGTCCGTCGCTCTGCCTCGTCGTCCTGCTGCTGGCCGCGGTGACGGGACCGTTGGTCTGGCGGACCATGGCGCCGCTCGAGGCGGAGGCCGGCGCCACACCCAGTTACCTGCCCTCGGTCGAGGCGGCCCGCGTCCGTCGTCCGTTTGATGATGGCCACTTGGTGCGGCTGGCACCGATGCAGCCGGGCGTGGTCATCATCGGGGACTCGATGGTGGGCCGCGTGCACGCCGAGCACCTGGACGGCCTGCTTGGGACGCCCGTCGCGCCCATCATCCAGCTCGCCAGCAGCTCCGGGTACTGGTATCTCGCGCTCAAGAACTGGGTGGTGGCCAGCGGCATCAAGCCGCGGTGGACGCTGATCATGTTCCGCGACACCAACCTGACGGACCTGATGTTCCGGCTGCTCGACGGCGATCGGTGGAAACTCGACGAAGCGGCCCGCGACCTGGAGCCGGAACTGGACGCGGTCGTCGCTCGTCGCCTGGCCGGGTCCTGGTACCAGGCTCATCGGCTGCTGGACCAGGCCTATGGCGTGGAAGCCGCGCGCACGCGCGTCGAACCGGCGTTGACTGCCTGGCCTGCGCGTGTGCTGGCGGGCAACGTGGGCGGCACGCTGCTGCAGCGCGAGGTGAACGATCGCTTCGCGCTTGAACAGCTGCGCCCGATGCCCATCTCGGACATGTCGGTGGTCAGCGACAACGACGCCGACTTTCATGCCAACGTCGACGCGTCGGTCCTGCCGCTGATGTTGTCGCTGGCGCGCGAACACGGCCACCGCCTGGTGTTCGTGCGCACGCAGCGCCGGGCGCCCGGTGGCGGCTTGCGGCCCGAGAGTCCGGCCCTCGTCAAGTACATGCGCGACCTGCGGGCGTATGTCGAGGCGCGAGGAGCGGTGTTGATTGACGATCAGCACGACCAGGAGATCCTGCGGCTGCCGTACGACGATCTGGACCACATCGATCCGGCCGGGCGGATTCCCTACACCGAGATCCTGGCGCGGAAGCTGCGGGCGTTGCCGCAATGATCTTCCACAGCTTCGAGTTTCTCGTCTTCTTCGTGGTGGTGCTGGCCGCGTACTGGCGGTTGACCCACCGCGGCCAGAACGTCCTGCTGCTGGCGGCCAGCTACGTGTTCTACGGGTGGGTGCACCCGTGGTTCGTCGGCCTGATCTTCTTCACGTCGGTGATCGACTTCTGGGCCGCGCGCGGCATCGCGGAATGGCCCGGCGGCCGGAAGTTCATGCTCGGCCTCAGCATCGGCGCCAACCTGGGCCTGCTCGCGTTTTTCAAGTACTTCAACTTCTTCGCCGACAACGTGCACGTGGCGCTGGCGGCGCTTGGCATTGATGTGTCGCCGCCGGTGTTGCGCGTCATCCTGCCGGTGGGCATCTCGTTCTACACGTTCCAGGCGTTGTCGTACACGCTTGACGTGTACTACGGGCGGCTGCAGGCGCGGCGTGACTTCGTCGGATTCGCGACGTTCGTGGCGTTGTTTCCGCAGCTGGTGGCCGGGCCCATCGAGCGGGCCTCACACCTGCTGCCGCAGGTGGAGCAGCCGCGCACCTTTTCGATGGCCGCGGCGCGCGACGGTGTGGCGCTGGCCGTCTGGGGCTTCTTCAAGAAGCTGGTGATCGCCGACAACGTCGGCATCATCGCCAACAAGATCTTCAGCCTGCAGGAGCCGGCGTTCCCGCTGCTGTGGGCCGGCGTCTTCGCCTTTGCGATTCAGATCTATGCGGATTTCTCGGCGTACACCGACATCGCGCGCGGCACGGCGCGGTGTTTCGGGTTCTCGCTGATGCGCAACTTCAATCACCCGTACCTGGCCACAGGGCCCGCTGACTTCTGGCGGCGCTGGCACATCTCGCTCTCGACCTGGTTTCGCGACTACCTCTTCATCCCGATTGGCGGCTCGCGCGGCAGCCGGTGGAGAACTGCGCGCAACATCATGATCACGTTCGTGGTGTCGGGCCTGTGGCATGGCGCCAGCTGGAACTTCGTCCTGTGGGGCGCCTACCATGGCGCGCTCGTGACGATCTCGCGCTTCCTGCCGCAGGTCGCCTTGCCGGCCGTCGTCCGAGTCGCGCTGCTGCCGCTGCGCGTGGCCGGCACCTTTGCGCTCGTGCTCGTCGGCTGGTTCCTGTTCCGCGAGACCGACACCACCTTCCTCGTGCGCGGCCTCACGTTGTCGCCCTTCGGCGTGCCGCAGGCCGACTGGATGGCCGGCGGTTACCTGTTCCTGCTCGCGTTCGTGTATTCGCTGCCGTTGTGGCTCGAGAGTGTATGGGCTGAGTGGCTGCGCCCGGTGGTTCGCCGGCGGCGCGACGATGAGGCGCCGGCGGACTGGAACTGGGCGGGCCTGGCTGGGCGCGCCGTGCTGGTCGCCGCGGCCGTCGCGCTGATTGCAGTGCTCCGCAGCCGGCAGTCGCTCGATTTCATCTACTTCCAGTTCTGAGACGGCCGGCGCGCCGCTATCCGTCGTGACGAAGGGCCACGAGCGGACTGATCCGGCTCGCGCGGCGCGCGGGCAGGTACGACGCGGCCGCAGCGATCGCGGTGAGCAGGACGGCCACACCCAGCAACATCATCGGTTGGGTGCCGTCGACACCGGTCAGCAGATGGGACAGCGCGCTCCCGGCCGAGAGCGCCAGCCCGGTGCCGACCGCCACGCCGGCCGCCACCGTCAGGAGGGCGTCCGTCATCACCCGGCGGCGGACGTGGCGGTCTGATTCGCCAAGCGCCAGTCGGATGCCGATCTCGCGGGTTTGCCGGGCGACCGTATCGGCCAGCACGCCGTAGATGCCGAGGGCCGACAGGCCAAGCGCAAGCACGCCCAGGGCCGTGACGAGCACCGCGCGAAATCGTTCGGGCGCGGTGACACGCCGTACACGCTCGTCGAGTGTAGCGACGTCGATTGGCGGGATCGTGGGGTCGACCTCGGCCAGCGCCCGCCGCAGCTCGGGGACCGCGGGCGGCACGGCTCCGGCCGCCCGCACGATGAGGTACCGCGAACTGCGTGGGAATTGCCGCGAGGGCAGATACAACTGGGGTTCAGCCGGTGCGGCCACCGACGCCATGCGCACCGAGCCGGCGACGCCGACGATCGTCCACGTCTGCAGGTTGAAATCGATCTCTCGGCCGACCGGGTCTTCTCCTGGGTAGTACTTGTCGGCAGCCGCCGTATTGATGATGACGACACGCGGAGCCGTCGGCAGGTCGGTGGGCGCAAACGCGCGGCCGGCGACGATCGACGCGCCCATCACGTCCCAGAACGAGTCGCTGACGACGCTGACGCGGACCTGGGGATTGTTCGGGCCCAGGTCGCCGCGTTCCCGCATCGTGAAGACGTCGCTGGTCATGTTCCCCGTGTATGGCATGTCCGTGGAGGTCGCGACGCCCACGACGCCCGGCAACGCGCTGATGGCGGCGGCGGCGCGGTCGAAGTACCCGTCAATGGCGCCGGAGGTCGGATAGCGGGCTTGCGGGGCGGTCACCTGGAACGTCGACACACTCGACGCACGAAAGCCCGGGTCGGTCGTGACCAGCGTCCGCATCGTCTTCACCAGCAAGGCCGAGGAAAACGCCAACGCGAGCGCTAACGCGACCTGCGAGGCCACCAGCACGCGGCCGCCAAGAGCGCGGCCGCGGCTGTAGCCCCGCCCGCTCTGTCGCAGATCGCGGGACAGGTGCAGGGTCGAGACACGCCGGGCCAACGGCAATCCCGCAATGACGGCGGCCAGCACGGTGAGCGTGCCCCCCACCAGGACGACGCGCCAGTCGAAGGCCACCTCTTCCATGCGCGGCAGCCGTCCGGGGTACAGCGTGAGCAGGGCCCGCGTCAGCGCAGGGGCCATCAGCAGCCCCATGGCGCCGCCCACCACCGACAGCGTGAGACTTTCGGTGAGGATTTGACGGCGCAGGCGGAACGTGCGGCCTCCCAGCGCCGCGCGCACCGCGAATTCGCGCACCCGCGTCTGCGAGTGTCCAAGCAGGACGTTGGCGACGTTGACGCTGGCAATCAGCAGCACCGTGATCACCGCCATCGTCATCAGCCCGAGCATCGAGCGCGCGTCCCGGGTTTCGCCCTCGCGCAACGATTCGCTCCAGTACTGCAGGCCCTGGTACGCATCCAGGAAGCGCGTCATGATGCCGGCCGTGATGGCCTGCAGCTCGGTGTCCGCGTGTGCCAGTGGAATGCCGGGCTTGACGCGCGCGGCGACCCGCACGGAGAGATTGCCGCGATTGAAGTAGAACGAATTCGGCGCGGTGCGCAGCGGCGCCAGCAGGCCAAGCCCGTGAAACGGGTACGTGTAGGCCATGGGCGGCAGCACCCCGATGACCGTGGCGGGCTGATGGTCCACCTCAATCGTGCGTCCGACGATGGCGGGGTCGCTGCCGAAGCGGTCGCGCCACAACGCATGGAAGAGCAGCACGACGCGCGGAGCGCCCACCGCATGTTCGCCGGCCTCGAAGAAGCGACCGTGCAGCGGCCGGACCCGGAAGACCTCGTCATACCCGTGGTCGACGTAGGCGACGAGTTGATGGTCAGGCTGGCTGCCCCCAGTCAGGGCCACGCCCGACAGTCGCACCGCGGTCAGGTCGGACATCGTCCGGGTGTCGCGCCGGATGTCTTCGAGATCGGCCAGCGCCATGTTGGTGGTGCGCCGGCCGTCGCGCAGCGTCATGCCGAAACGGATGACCTGCTCGGAGTCTTCGAACGGCAGGGGCGACAGCACCACGGCCTGGACGACCGTGAACACCGAGGTGGCGACGCCGATGCCGAGGGCGAGCGTGATGATGACGGCGGTGGACACGAGCCGATACCGCAGCGACACACGGACGGCGTAACGCAGGTCGTCGAGCAGGGACATGAGTGACTCCAGAGTTGACCGGTCCGCGACCGCCGGTGGCCGGTTGGCGGGCGCGGGGACGGTGGCGGCGAGTGGCCCTGGTGCGTCGGCGACTTCCTCGAACAGGTCGTCAAACGGCACACCCAGAGCGTCCAGCAGCTTCTGGCGTGTGCGTGCCGAAATGTAGGGGTGCCGGCCTTTGAGCAGGTCTGAGAGGTGCCCGCGGGAGATCCCGAATCGAAGCGCCCAGTGGTTCTGGCTCAGCCGGCTGGCGCCAAGCAGCGCGGCCAGCCTGTCGTGTTTCAGTCGGATCCGCGGCGGCATGGCTGGTCGTCCATTTGACGAGCGGCCGGCGCGATCGGGCTCCGATTTGGGTTGAACCGCGCGAAAAAAGTGTTCGGACTTGTTCGGACTGAGGGCTGGGCCGACAATGCCGGCCTTATCGGCCCAGCAGCGCCACCATCGTGCCGATGACCGACAGTGCGGCCGCCCCGATGCCGGCAATCAACCAGCGAAACTGGACGTGCATCTCGGTGGTGAGCGATCGGAGCGAGGCATCCACGCTTTCGAAGCGTCGCTCCATCTTGTCTTCCAGCCGCACGATTGACTGCTGGATCTCGGCCAGGTCCTGGCCTTGCGCATCAAGTCGAGCTTCCAGGTTTGCCACGCGTTCTCCTACATCGTTCATGCAATCCTCCCGCTGAGGAAGGTTGCAGGTTCCGTGCCGGACCGCTGCCTGGAGGGCGGCGGTCAGAGTTCGCAATTTCTGCCAGGGTCGTTGAAGAAAACTGACGACGACGATGCCATCGTCTGGCGTGAAGTGCAAGGGCTTCGACGTGGCGCGATGGCCACAAGCGGAGCCAGGCAGAGGGAGTTGGTCGGGGCGCCGAGATTCGAACTCGGGACCCCCTGCGCCCAAGGCAGGTCGCGACTGCAGAGAGACTCAGCGTTTCGATTGTTTTTGCAACAGTGCGCTCGATTGTGCAACTTCCGCGCGCGCGCGCAGCAGCCGGTCCGCCGTCGCACCCTCAGTGTAACGCCTCGTCTGGAACGGACTTGAGTGCAGCGCGAGTTCCTGCAGCGCGCGCTCATCGGTGATGGCGCGTGCCATCTCGGTCAGCGCGGTGTGTCGCAGGTCATACGGCCGCGCGTGAATGGCGGGTTTCCCGTACCGCGCGCGATGCGCGTTCTCTTCAGCCAGCGCCCGCTGAAACGCCTTGTGCATGCCTGACGTTGAGAACGGGCCCCAGGCGTCCGCGGCCACGAACGCGCGCAGTGCGATGACCGCGCCAGGAAAGAGCGGCACCCATCGCGGCCGCGTGCCTTTGCCTTTGCGCCTGGCCGACACGCGGACCGCCTCCTGCTTCCAGTCGATATCCGCCGCCGTGAGCCGCATGATCTGCGTCTGAGGCCATCCGGTCCACAGCATCAGCCTGAGCCGCGCGCGGGTCTTGGTGGCGCTGCGGCGCGTGCCCTGGAACTCCGGCCGTCGCGACTTCCACGCGCTGCGGCCGACGCGGGCGATCACGCGATACAGGACCCGCGGGTCGACCGCACGAATCTGCTCTGAGGCTCGCTCAGGAAAGGGCGGGACGTCCCGGACAGGGTTGACCGCGCTCCGGCCATCGAGCGTCGTCCACAGGCTCATCAGCGCCGTCCGGCGCCGGTTCAGCGAGGAGGGCGACAGTGGCCCCCCTGTGGCGCTCCCGGTCTTTCGCCAGCGCTCGAGCACGCGGCGGATGTCCCGCCCGGTGATCTGGCTGCGGGGCGTCCGACCGAACACCTTCGCCCACTCGCCGATCTCGTAGGCGCGGTCATCGTAGCTGGGCATCGTGCGGACCAGGTCGAGGTATTCCTGTGCGTCGGCTGCGAAGCCGGGCCCCTCGGCGTGGCCTGGGATGACGAGGCCATACTTGTGCTGCGCGATCAGGCGCTCGCGGGCCGCCTTCAACGCGGAGAGGTCGGTCTGTGGGGGGAAATGCTCGGACACAAACCGGCCCTGAACGCGGGCGAAGACCTGCCAGCCTGACCTGGTATTTCGGATGCCTTGCCTTGAGCTGAGACGGGTCTTTTGCCTCATATTCGCCCTTATCCGCGGCGGCTGGAAGCGAACCTTGGTGTTGGTGTTAGCATTACCTCATGGCACGGGTTCTGCGGTTCTTCACCGGGCTCCTGGAGGGGGCTCCGTGGCCGACGACTGGTCGGGCTCGGACCGACTTTCTCGTCGCGCAGCCGACCTTCATGTCCGGCGTGGGCAGAACGCTCGATTTGATGGGCGTCTTCGATGCCTACAACGGCAGTCGGACTGAACAGGAGGCTGATCAGTGGGCCCTGCAGCAAGATTGGCAGGTTGCCGGAGATGATCTGCGTGTCCTGTTGGCCGCCGAGGCCCAAGCGGCCTCTGAGCGTCGGTCCGAGGTGTAGGTGGGTGGCCGTCGCCGGCGCCGCGCCAAGATGGTGCCGATGCCTACAGCGGGTGATCCTCTCGCTCGGACGACGTCGACTCAACTGATCGCCGCTCAGTACTCCGGGCCACTGCCACCCGCGCAGCAGCTGGAGCGGTATGAACACCTTTTGCCTGGGGCTGCTGACCGCATCATCAAGCAGTGGGAACTCCAAACCGAGCATCGCCGGCGCCTTGAATCCAAAGTCGTCGACAGCAACGTCGCCGCGACAAAGCGTGGTCAGTGGTTCGCTGCCCTCATCACGTTCGCTTCGCTCGCGTTGGCTGGTTGGCTCTTTTCGCAGGGGCTCAGCGGGTGGGCCTTTGCTGTTGTGTTTGCCGATCTTGCGGCCATCGTGTTGGTCGCGTACGGTGCGCGCCGCCGACAAGAGTCTGAGCGAACCGCGAAGCGTCAGCCGAACTGAAGCAGTCATCTCTGCCGTGCGAGCCCGTCCAACGCCCCCACCAATTCCCCAGGCGTAGCCTCGATGGCCTCCGCGCGCTCGAGTCTCAGCACCAGGGCCGTCCCGAGGTCCGCCGCCACCACCCGCGCTGTGGTCGAATCCGACGGCAGCGTGGCGCCGGCGCTGAGCGTTGCGATCTCCGCTTCAATCGCCTGCCACTCCGACACCGTCGCGAACCGCCGACCCAACCGGCTTTCACCAACCAGCGCGACCGACACGTACCGCGCGTCCGCGCACACGACGGCCCGCCCCGCGCGCTCGCCATCCCCTGCGCGGCGCAGCGCGAACACCAGCGCCGACGCCCGCAGGCACGGGGTGGGGAACTCCGCTGTCGTCGCGATCCGTATCGTCATCGCCGTCGTGGTGAATAAAGTCGCGTCACAGTTTGTACGTGAAGCCCGGGAGCGATTCAGGCACTCCCAGATCCTCCGATGTCACTTGCTCTTGGCCGGGGTGGTTCCGTCGCTGCGGCCGTAGTAGATTTCCGTGGCCTCGTCGACCGCTGCGGACGCGAACAGCCACACCTGTTGAATTGAATCACCAGGGATGGCGGAGAAGCTCGCGCCGGTGTATGGCATCTTCCGGTTTACCGGCGTCAACTTGAACTTCTGCAGGCCGTCCGCGAACTCCGGAGAGATCGTGCCGCTGAAGCCGACAGGTATTTCCCCGTTCCAATAGTCCTGGTGTGCCTCGTTCTTCTGCTTCCAGAGGTCTGCGCTGAACTTGTACGCCGCAATGGCCTCCTCGTATTTCGCCAGCAGCCGTTTGTCGATGTCGTTCATCTGCTGGTCCTTCGCGATGGCAATCTCAGTGGACCACTCTTGAAGCAGCTCTCCGAACTTCATGTAGGTCACGCCCGGGCCAGTGGCTCCCTGAATGGACTTCGCGGCCCGATAGACAGGCGTGAAGATCGACTGCGTGACCGTCAGTTTCGCGGGGGCTGGGTCAAGTTCATTGCCGCACCCGGCGCTGACGGCCAACGCGGCCACAAGGATGAACGGAAGCGCATTCTTCATGCCAAATAGCCTCCTGTGTTGTTGACCGGTCATCTGTGCCGCGTCGTCATGTCCGATTGCTCTTGCCGAACGATGGGCAAGTGGTCTCGCGTCTCATTCTGACGCTGCAGCCAAGCCCACAACTCGCTGTGCTGTCGCTCAGATTGACTGAGGCGGGCCCACACCGCGAATAGGACTGCCAATCCCACGAGCACTGGACCAGTCGTGACCGGTGAGGTCATGACAAACGCCGCGAGCGCCAGTAGGGCTGAAACGCTCAGCATAAGAATGACGCCGGCAGGCGTCGTCGGCTTCGTCATGTGCGCTCCAGGAGGTCAGCGATCATGCGGTCGACGACGGCCGCGGCGTGGGGTCGTTCGCGCCGGAGTCGTTCCAACGGCGTGAGCGAGGCTGTCGTAGGTTGTGAGTTCGCGTTTGATGGCATCGAGGATAGCCCGCAGCGCAGCATTCTCCGCTTCGAGGGCGTCACGTCTGGCGCGGAGTAGACCAACTTCAACATCCGTTCCGTCTCCTTGCGATGGTGGCAATTGAGACGAGGATTTTGCCGTACCGGCCCTGCCAGAGGAGGTCACAGCGGTCGATTCTGGTACATCAAAAAGCGCCGACACCGACACCCCAAGTTCCTTGGCCAACGGGTCCAGCTTATCCAGTCCCAGGCCGTGGTGTCCGTTGAGGAAGGCGCTCATCGTGGCGTCCTTCACGCCGATCGCGTCTGCCAAGCTGCGCTGAGTTCGTCCGCCAGCGAGGCGTGCAACGTTGGCGCGCAACAGCGCGGTAGCGGTGGCTCGCACCCGCAAAGTACTACCAGTAAAGGAGTTAGGAATAACCATAAATTAGGCTTGACTTAACTTATGGTTTATCCATAAACTGCGCGGCGTGGCGAAGAAGTCCATGAACCAGCCGGCCGGTCAGCGCCTCAAGCAGTGGCTGAAAGACCGCGAGATGACCCAGCGCGAGTTGGCCGGACGCCTTGGGATCACGGATGCCCACATGTCGTCCATCGTCCGAGGCGACGACACTCCAGGCCTGGCTTTGGCCGTCCGCATCGAGGACCTGACTGGCATCCCGGCCCGTGACTTCGCCCAGCAGCAGGAGGTCGCGTGAAGGACGGGGCGATCACCGTTTCGCAGAGGTCGCGCTATCACCTCGCTGCGTTCGCGCTTTCGTGCGCAGTGTTGATTTGGGCCACCGATGGCAAGCCTGTTAAGCATCAGGCCATCGCCGTCGTTGCCATCAATCTGGCCATTGTCTTCTGCCGTGCTGGTCGAGTCCAGCGCCACGCTGACCTGAAAGAGATTGCGCGCCTCAAGAAGATTGAGCGCGAGTGCGTGTGCAGAGGGAGGCGTTAACGTCATGGACGCCATCCTGGCAGGCCTCAACGCCTCACGTCAGGCAACGTGGTTCCCCGCCGCACAAGTCATCGGGGCGTGGGCGCTCGTCGTGCTGCCGCTGCTGATCTGGCTGGCCATCTCTCGTGAGGATCTCCGCGCGGACGTGCGCGCTGCCCTACGGCAGGCTGGCATCACCGACAAGGCCGCGCAGATCGACATGGGCATTTCCAAGTCGGTCTACTCGCGCAAGCTCAGCGGTGAGAAGCCGCTGACGCTCGAAGCACTCGAGGCGCTGCCAGTGGACTTCTGGCAGTGGTTCGCCGTCGCGCTGGCGCAGCGTCACGGCGTCCCGCTGACGGTGCTGGCCGGTGCTCGTCTGGCACGTGTGGCGCGTCGTCAGGCTCGGATGAGTCTCCCCAACGAAAAGGCAGGTGTCGCATGAGGCTGTTGCTCGCGCAAGTCGTGTATCTGCCCTGTGAGGGCGTGGAAGAGGGCTCGTGGCTTTGGTGGCTGCGCGGCTGTTGGATCGCCGGGTTCGAAATCCTGATGTGGGCCGCGCTGACCGGTGGGGCCATCTTCGCCATGTATCGGCTGTGGCGCTCAGTCTCGACGCGGCAGGTGGTGGCGCGGTGAGGTCCCCGTACATGAACACGGCTGAGGTCGCCCAGGACGTGCGGCAGCGGTTTATGGCGACGGCCAAGGAGCTGGGAGACGTTGCGGCGGAGATCGAGCGCGCGCTTTCCGGCGACAACGCGATCGACGACGGTGAGTTCGAACGGATCGATCGCCAGTTTGCCGAGTTCATGACGGCCGGCGCGCAACTGCGCCTGGCCCTGCAGCAGACGCGAGGCCGCCGATGACCGTGCGGCTCACACCCACAAGGAGTCCCCATGTCCTCTGAACGACTGCCCCTCACGGCGGGTGCGCTGGTGCGCGAACTCCCGCCTGCCCTGGTGTTGGCGGCCGGCGCCCACTCCTCGCCCGCCGACGGCATGTGTGTGATGGAGGCGGTCGCCTACGTCGCTGGCGAGCGTCACTCTGACCGGCCGACGTGCGCCTGTCCGATCATCGCGGCCTTTGCGCGGCGCATCAACGACCGGATCGATGACGATGCGCTGCGGACCCGGCTGTTGGCGCCGCGGGTGCAGGCGTTGGTGGGGTCGCGGTCGACGACCGCGGTGGAGGTGGCCCGGGTGCGCTTGGCGGTGGACTGGGCGTTCCGTGTGGCGTTGCCGATCTGGTGGGATCAGGTGGAGGAGTTGCGGCCGTATGCCGCGATGCTGCGGGCGCTCGCGCCGCTGACGACACCTGAGGCGGTCTCCGCGGCCCGCGACCATGTGCGCGCGAAGCGCGCCGAAGTCCGCGAGCTGTTGGCCAAGAAGAAGTCCGCCGCCGCCGCCGCCGACGCCGCCGCCGCCTACGCCGCCGCCGCCGCCGACGCC
>CAYYFE010000055.1:0-24088 GCA_964471115.1 uncultured Solibacteraceae bacterium | reverse complement strand
CACCGGTGGTCGCCTCCAATCGCGGCGCGATTCCTGAAGTGGTGGGTGACGGCGGCGTGCTGGTCGAGGCCGACGACGACAAGGCGATGGCCGATGCGATGGCCGACCTGCTCTCACATCCGGCCCGGCGGCGCCGGCTGGTGGAGCGCGGGTTCGAGCGCGCGGCCTGCTTTGAATGGACCCACGCCTCGCAGAAGATGATCGAGGTGTATCGCGCCGTGGCCCGTGGCTGACGTCGCCGTCATTCAGCGGTTCCTGCCCGGCGCGTCGCCGGGCGGCGTCGGCCACTTCACCGACGGGCTGTCGCGTGCGCTGGTGAGACGCGGGCATCGCGTCACGATCTTCAGTCAGGATCCCGCGCCCGAGGGCGCGCCGTACTCGGTGCGGCGCGTGCCCGTGTCCGGACGGCTCGCGCCGCTGACGTTTCCCTTTGCCGTCCGGCGGTGTGACGTGTCCGGCTTCCACGTCGTCCTGGCCCAGGGTGACGACCAGTGGATGCCGCGGCGTGGACGGCCGCCGTTCGTGCGGACGCTGCATGGCACCGCGCTGGCCGAGGCGTGGTTCAACGGGGTGCGCGGCCGATCCGTGAAACACGGCCTGCTGCACCTCTGGTTTTACGTCAACGAGTGGATTGCGGCCTGGCGCGCCGACGCGCTCGTCGTGGTCTCGGCCCACACCCGGCGGTTCTATCGCGGGCCGGCCACGGTGATCCCCAACGGGGTCGACATCGGCGCTCTCGCGCCCGACGGCCGGCCGAAGTCGCCGCATCCGACCGTGTTGTTCATCGGCGCAGTCCACTCGCGCAAGCGCGGCGATCTGCTGATTCGCGCGATGCGCGACGTCAGACGCACGCTGTCCGACGCCGAGCTCTGGATCGCGGGCGACGCGTCGGCTCCGGAGGAGCCGGGGTGCCGCTGGCTCGGCCGCGTCGACGACGCCACGTTGCGCGAGCGGCTCCGGCGCGCGTGGGTGATGTGTCTGCCGAGCGCGTACGAAGGTTTTGGCCGGCCGTACGTCGAGGCGATGGCCGCGGGAACGACAGTGGTGGCCACGCGCAACCCGGGGGCGGTCGAGGTGCTGGGTGACGGTGCGTTCGGCGTAATCACGGAACCGGACGCCCTCGCGCAGACGCTCGTCGGGATCCTTCAGGACGCCGCGACGCGCGCGCGGCTGGAAGCCGCCGCGCTGATCGAGGCGCGACGGTATGACTGGGACGTCGTGGCCCAGGCGTACGAACAGGCCTGGCGCAAGGTGGCTCCCGGTGCCTGAGCCGGCGGTGATTCTGTACCTCCACACCACGTCGGAGGTCGGCGGTTCGGATGTGTCGCTGGTGCGCCTGGTGGAGGGGCTCGACCGGTCGCGGTACCGCCCGATGGTGGTGTTGCCGTCGCCGGGGCCGCTGGTGGCGCGGCTGGAGGCGTCAGGCGCCACGGTCATGGTGAGCCCGACGTTGCTCAAGCTGACGTCACGGCAGGGCCTGTGGTACCACCTGCGCTGGCTGCTGAACTTCCCGCGCGCCGTGTGGCAGTTGCGCGGACTGATTCGCCGCGCCCGCGTGGCGCTGGTGCACACCAACACGATTCACAACCTGTACGGCGGGCCGGCGGCGCGTCTGGCCGGCGTGCCGCACGTCTGGCACGTCCGTGAGATCGTCTGGCAGAAAGGCTGGCTGCGCCGGCTCGAGCTGTGGATGACGCGCACGCTGGCCACCCGGATCATCGTGACGTCGCAGGCTGTGGCCGCGATGTACGGGCCGCCGTCGCACCGGCCGTCCACGCTGGTGCGGGTGCCCAACGGCATCGAGACGGACCGATTCACGCCGGGCGAGGAGCCCGCGCTGCGCGCGGCGTTGGGCGCCGGGCCCGACGAGACGTTGATCGGTCTGGTGTGCCGCCTCGATGTCTGGAAGGGCGTGGACGTGTTCCTCGACGCGGCGGCGCAGGTGGCCACTGATCAGCCGCGCGCGCGATTCGTCGTGGTTGGCGGCGCGATTGCCGGGCTCGAGTCGTATGCCGCGCAGCTGCGGATGCGCGCCTCGGCGCTGGCGCTCGGGGAGCGGCTGCAGTGGACCGGCTGGCAGTACGGTCCGGCCGACATGCCGCGGGTGCATCGGGCGCTGGACATCACCGTGCTGGCCTCCACCGAGCCTGAGCCGTTTGGTCTCGTGGTCGTGGAGGCGATGGCCAGCGGCCGTCCGGTGGTGGCGACGGCGCCGGGTGGGCCAGGTGAGCTGGTGGATGACGGTGTGACCGGGATGCTGGTGCCGCCGCGCGACGCGGCCGCCATGGCCGGCGCGTTGCGCGCGCTCCTTGATGATCCGGTCCGGGCGCGGGCCATGGGGGCGGCGGGCCGGGCGCGCGTGGTCGAGCGGTACTCGGCTGAGGCGTACCTCGCCGGCGTCCAGCGTGTGTACCGCGACGTGCTGGAGGCGCGTCACTGACATGTGCGGCATCGCCGGCTTCGTCGACTGGGAAGGCCGCGATCCTGACGCGCTCGAGGCGGCACTGGACCGGATGGATGCCGTGATTGCGCCGCGCGGACCTGATGGCGCCGGACGCGAGGTGGTGCGCAGCGGCCGCGTGACGGCCGGTCTGGCGCATCGGCGTCTCGCCATCCTCGATCGATCCGGGGCGGCCCGGCAGCCGATGGTGGCGGCGGACGGGCAGACCTGGCTGGTCTACAACGGCGAGATCTACAACTTCCGCGAGCTGCAGCCGCGCGTGCGGGACGCCGGCATCCGTCTGCGATCGACGTCAGACACCGAAGTGCTGCTCGAGCTGATCGCCCATGAGGGCCTCGACGCCCTCGGCCGGCTGCGCGGCATGTTTGCCTTCGCGCTGTGGGACGGGCGCCGGCACCGCCTGACGCTCGCGCGCGATCGGTTCGGCATCAAGCCCCTCGTGTGGGCCGCGCCTGCGCCCGGGCTGGTGCTGTTTGGATCGTCGCCGCAAACGTTGGCCGCCTCAGGCCTGGTGTCACTGCGGCCGGCCCCGGGGCGGCAGGCCGCGTTTCTCGCGCATGGATCCGTTCCGGCCGGCCGGAGTTTCTGGGACGGGATCCACGTCGTGCCCCCCGGCGCGGCGGTGACGTTTCAGGATGGCGTGCCGGTGGTCACGCCGTACTGGTCCACCGACCGCCACTGGGCCGAGTCGCGCGGCGAATCCGATCCGGCCACGGTGGCGGCCGCCGTCAGAGAGGCCGTCGAAGGCAGCGTGCGCGCGCACCTGGTGAGTGACGTGCCGGTCGCCGTGTTCCTGAGCGGGGGGATGGACTCCGCCATGGTGGCTTCCGCCGCAGCTCGAGGCTCCGGGCAGACTCTGCAGTCGATCACCGTCACCATGCCGTCCGCGTCGCTCGACGAGCGCGCCGCCGCGCAGGCGGCCGCGCGTCGCATGGGGCTGGCGCACACCAGTGTGCCCGTGGAGGCGGTCGATCGCGACACGGTGCTCGACGCCTTCTTCAACGCCATGGTGCAGCCCACGGTCGACGGCTTGAACACCTTCGTCGTCGCCGGGGCGGCGCGCGCGGCCGGCGTGCGTGTGGCGTTGTCGGGCATGGGCGGCGATGAACTGCTGGGCGGTTATCCGTCGTTTGTCGAGGTGCCGCGCGCCGCGCATGTGCTGCGCCGGTACGGCGGCCTGCTGCGCGCAGCGGCGCCCGTGCCGGAGCACTGGCCCTCGGCGCGCACCTCAAAGGCCGTGATGATGGCGCGCGCGCGTCCGGCGTCGCTCTCGCAGGTGTGGTGGCAGTACCGCGGCGTGTGGCCGCAGCCCGACGCCGAACGCCTGGCCGGCGAGTCGCTGATCGACGAGGGACAGGGAGATGCGGGTCCCGGCGCGGCCTTCGACATCATCCGCCGGCTGGAGTGGCGGGAGTTCCTCGAGCGGCAACTGCTGCCGGACACCGATGCGTTCACGATGTGCCATGCGCTGGAACTGCGCACACCCCTGGTGGATCATCTCGTCGTGGACGCGGTGGCGGCAGCCGGACGATGGCCGCGGGGAGAGGCGCCCAGCTGGAAAGCGGCGCTGCTCGCGCAGTGGCCCGACGCGGCGGTCGCCGACGCGCGCCTGCGGCCCAAGCAGGGGTTCGTCCTGCCGATGGAAGACTGGCTGCGCGACGCGCTGACGGCCGCGCGACCGCGCGTGTGGCGCGATGTGGCCGACCGGCTGCTTCAGCCCCGGTACGCTTCGGCGATCTCGGCGTTCCTGGCCGGACGCGCGCATTGGACGCGTCTCTGGGCGGTGTACGTGCTCGATCGCCTGCTGGAGAAGCCGCAGTGACACCGCCTCTCGACCTTTCGGTGTTGATCGTGACCTACCGGTCGCGGCGCGACATCGATGCGTGCCTGACCTCGGTCCGCGCGGCGGTGGAGGGACTGGCCGCCGAGATCGTCGTGATCGACAACGCGTCGGGTGACGGGACCGTCGAGCGGGCGCGGGCCCATGACGGGGTGCGCGTGGTCGCGCGCGAGATCAACAGCGGGTTCGCCGGCGGCATCAACACCGGCCTGCGCGCCTCCACCGGCCGGTACGTGTTGTGGGTCAACCCGGACGGGCAGGTCACCGGCGGGCAGTTGGCTGCGGTCATCGACTGGATGGACGCGCATCCGGAGGTCGGAATTGCCGGCGGCATGGTGCGCAATCCCGACGGCACGGTCCAGGCGTCCGCGCGGCGGTTTCCGTCGTACGGCGCCGCGCTGGGACATCGGTCGTCCTGGCTGACGCGGTGGTTTCCCGGCAATCCGTGGACCCGCGGGTATCTGCAGGGCGCCGGCACGCACACCGAGATCGCGAAGGTGGACTGGGTGTCCGGCGCGTTCCTGCTGCATCGCCGCGCGGTCAGCGACGCCCTGCACGGACTCGATGAGCGGTACTTCATGTACGTCGAAGACGTGGACTTCTGCCGCCGGGCCACCGATGCCGGCTGGGCGGTGTACTTCCATCCGGGCATGACCATGGTGCACGCGATCGCCGGCAGCAGCCGGCAGGTGGCGCGCCCGATGATCATCGCCCGGCACCGCAGCATGTGGCGGTACTACCGGACGCACTTCCGGCGGTTCTGGCTCAAGGACGCCGTGACGTGGGTCGGCATCTGGGGGCGCTGCGCGATCCTCTGGCTCTCGGCGGGCGGCCGGCGATGACCGGCATCGCCGCGCGCGCCGACGCGATCAACGGGTCACGCGCCAAACGCGCGCTCGACGTGGTCTTCGCGGCGACCGGGCTGCTGGTCACGTCGCCGGTGTGGCTGCTCGTGCCGCTGGCCATCCGTCTCGGCGATGGCGGGCCGGTGTTGTATCGGCAGCCCCGATCGGGCCGCGGCGGCCGCGTGTTCCACGTCACCAAGTTCCGATCGATGGTCGTCGACGCCGATCGCGACGGCGCCCGCCAGGCGGTGGCCGGTGATGCGCGGGTGACGCGTGTCGGGCGGGTGATGCGGGCGACGGCGATCGATGAGATCCCGCAGCTCTGGAACATCCTGGTGGGCGACATGAGCGTCGTGGGGCCGCGCGCGCTGCGGCCCGGCGAGATCGAGGCGGACGGCGACGGCACGCTGGAGCCGCTGGAAGCCGTGCCTGGCTTCGCCGTGCGGTCACTCGTCCGGCCGGGGCTCACCGGTCTGGCCCAGATCCACGCGTCACGCAGCCTACCCCGGCGTCAGAAATTCCGCTACGATAGGCTCTACATCCGGCGCCAATCCTTCTGGCTGGACCTCTGGCTGATCCTGCAGTCGATCGGAATCAGTCTTTCGGGTCGGTGGGAACAACGCGGATCTCAACGCCGACCAACGCCGTGACAGCAGCCTCTTCTCCAATGATTGATGTGGCCGTCGTTGGTGGCGGTCCCGCGGGTCTCATGGCCGCGTCGACGCTGGCCGCGGGCGGCGCGCAGGTGACGGTCTTCGAGGAGCACGCCGAGGTCGGGCGGCCCGTGCATTGCACCGGGGTCCTCGGGTACGACGCGTTCGACGAACTCCGCCTGTCGCCTCACACGATTCTCACGCTCGCGCGCCAGGCCGCGTTCCGGCATGGCGCCGGCGAACCGGTGATCGTGGACTCCGACCACATCATCGCCGCCGTGGTGGATCGCGCCCGGTTCGACGCCGCCCTGGCGGAACAGGCCGCCGCCAGCGGCGCGCAGGTGAGGACCAGCGCCCGCGTCGATCGCCTGACCGTCCTGCCCGACGGAGTGCAGGTGGCGCTGCGTGACGCCGCGCCGGTGCGCGCCCGCGCGGTCGTGATCGCCAGTGGCGCGAACTATCGCTTCAACCAGGAGCTCGGCCTCGGCGTCCCGCGCGTGTTCGTGCAGACCGCGCAGGTCGAGGTGCCGTTTCCCCGCACGCCGCGGATCGACGTGCGGCTGGGCCGGGAGGTGGCGCCGGGCGGGTTCGCGTGGACGGTGCCCTTCGAGCGCGACGGGGTCTCGTACGCGCGGCTGGGTCTGTTCTGCGACGCGGACGCCGGCCGGCGGTTCGCGGTGTTTGCGGACGCCGTGGCCGCCGAACACGGGGTCGACCGATCGCCGTGGCCGGCGCCGCGCCTGAAGATGTTGCCGCTGGGCCCCGTGCGCCGGACGTACTCGGACCGTGTCCTCGCGGTGGGCGACGCCGCCGGCATGGTCAAACCGACGACCGGTGGCGGGATCTACTACAGCCTGCTCAGCGGGCGGCTGGCGGCAGAAGTGCTGCTCGAGCGGCTGCCGACGGATGCCTTGTCGGCCGGCGCGTTGCGGGTGTACGAGGATCGCTGGCGCGCCGTCCTGGGGCCGGACATCCGCGCCGGGCTCGCGTTCCGCGCGCTGGCGACGCGGATCGGCGACCGCGGCATCCGCGCGCTGGTGGAGGTGGCGCGCGTGGACGGCATCGTGCCGCTGCTCAAGGAACACGGCGACTTCAACTGGCATCGTCGCGCGGCTCTCGCCCTGTTGCGCCATCCCGCGTTCCGGCGCGCCGTGCTCTCTTCGCTCTGGAGCTGACGCGCGGCCCGGGGCCGCGCCCTGACTGCCGGACCCATGGTCACGCTCGACGAAATCGTTGCCCTGTTGCGTGATCCCTCATCACTCGAGGGAGGCCTCGCCCGGCATGGCGTCGCGGCGCTGCGCGAGGAACTCGTGCGCGAACAGGTGGCGGAGTACGTGGCCTGGCTCCGGCCGGATGCCGCGTGGCTGGCCGACATCCGCCGGCGCGCGGTGCTGGATGCCGAAATCCGGAGGCGTGAACTGACCACGATCACCGGCGCGCTGTGTGAGGCCGGCGTCACCCCTGTGGTGTTCAAGGGCGGCGCGTGGGCGCCCACGGTGTACCCCGAGGCGTGGTGCCGGCCCCAGCTGGATCTCGACCTGCTGGTGTCGCCGGGCGCGCGCGCGCGGGCGTTCGAGGTGCTCGAGCGGATCGGCTACCGGCGGGCGGGGCGCATTCCCGGGCAGATCGTGAACGGACAGGAGGTGTTCGAACGCGAGGTCGTGGCCGGCACCGTGAGCTCCGTCGATCTGCACTGGCAGGTGTCGAATCGTGTGCGGCTCACGCGGCTGCTGCCGGCCGACGAGGTGATCGCGCGGTCCACCCCTGCGCCGTTTGCCGCGGGCGCGCGCCAGATGGCGCCCGCGGATGCGCTGCTGGTGGCGTGCCTCCATCCGTTTGCGCACCACATCACCAGCGCGCCGCTCAAGTGGGCCCTGGACGTCTCGCTGCTGGCCCGCCACTGCGACGCCGCGTCGGCCGACCGGTTTCTGGCGCGCGCCGCGGACGGCGGCGTCACGGCGCTGGTCCGGCGGGCGCTGCTCGAGGCCCGCGCGCTGACGCCGGAGGCCGCGCGCGTGGCGTGGGTGGACCGCGCGATCGATCGCTTTGCGGCGGCCCCGCCCGATCCCTGGGAGGCCGTCCACCGCGAGCAGTTGCAGGACGCCTGGGACGATCTGCGCGCCCTGCCCACGCTGGCCGCGCGGGCGCGGCTGCTGCGCGAGATCGTCCTGCCGCCGGCGTGGTTCCTCCGCGCCCGGTACGGCCGCCACGGCCGCCTGTGGCTGCCGGTGTTGTACGGGCATCGCCTCGTCAGCGGGGGCGCGCGGTGGGTGACGGCGTGGGCGCGGGGCCGCTGCGGTCAGTCGTCGTGACGCAGGGACACACGCCCGGGGTCGGGCCGCGTCGGCAGGCCCGCGTCGTGCCGGGGCCGCGCCATGAACCAGTCGGCGAGCCGCTGCAGGCGGCCGCGCCGTTCCCGGAGCACGGCGTGCAGATGGTCCAGCACGTCGAGGGCCTCCTCGAGTGATCGGACCACGCCGATGCCGCGGCTGACGGCGTGATCTTCCACGGCCGGATCGGCGGCATCACGCATCACGAGCACCGCCTTGGCCGTCGACGCGCTGATCACGTCGACGCAGTTGTGGATCTGGTCGTCGATGAGGACGTCCAGACGCAGCGCGTTGGCCAGTTCCCCGCGTGAGCCCGGCACGGTGACCACCGCCGGGTAAAAGAACCCCTGCTGTTCCAGCCACCACTGCGTCTGGAACTGCACCGGATCGCCGGCCGTCGAGGGCCGGCGGGTGACGAACACCACCTCCCAGCGCAGCCGCCGGGCCGTTTCGTACAGGCGGGTGATCTGCGCCGGTTCGTACGGCGCCAGGTGCACCCACCAGTTCGGCGTCCGCTTGACGTGATCCCAGATGCGCCGGATGTCGCGCGAGGACAGCGGATCGGCGGTCGCGTTGTCGATCCCGGCCGGCAGCGCCACACCGGTCTCGGCGGCCGCCGATTCAAAGGCGGACCGGAAATTGGCGATGACACCGTCGAGGTCGACACCAACGCGCAACGACATCAGCCGGCCTCGTCGGGCGACGGCGCCGCCGGATCCGTGCCCCGCATGGCGAGCCCCGCGGTCGCGGCCGCCAGCAGCGCCACGGCCGGCGTGAGCAGCGGCGTTTCAAACACACTCAACACGGCCAGTCCCGCCAGCCCCGCGACGGCGCCCTGGCGCAGGTGCATCATCGGCGACGAGTCGTCGCGCACGCGCCGCCACGCGCCGCTCAGCAGCACGATCCCCGCCGCGCCCAGCGGCACCGCCACCAGCAGGCCGCCTTCGACGAACAGGTGCAAGTACTGGTTGTGCGCGTGATTGATGAGCACATCAAACGAGGCCGTCTGATACGCGGGCATCACGACCTCGAAGGCGCCCAGGCCGATCCCGGCGGCCGGGTACGCGCGCGCCATCACGGCGCTTTGCGCCCAGATGCCGGGCCGGCCGCCATCCGCGCCTGAGTACGCGCGGTCCAGGCGGGTCAGCAGACCCGCGGGCGTGGCCCACAGGGACACCGCCGCGGCCACGACCACCAGCAGCGCCAGCACCCCGGCGCGGCCGACGCCGCTCAGCCGCCGCCAGGCGAGACCCAGCAGCACGAGCGCGGCAACCACGAATCCTCCGGTGCCCGCGCGTGACTGGGTGATCAGCAGCGCGGCCACCATCAGCGCCGCGGCCAGCAGCAGCCACATCGCGCGGGAATCCCCCAGCATCGCCGCGGTCGTCGAGACTCGCCGGTGGCGCCAGTGCGTGCGTCCGTGCGTGAGCAGGTAGCCCAGGGTGACGGGCCAGGCGAGCACGATCCACGCCGCGAAGTGATTGCGGCTCACCACCGGCCCGATCGGGTGGGCGGCTCTCGCCTCAGGGAGCCAGAAACCATAGATGAGGCCGTTGGGGAACAGCGCGGGCTGCATCAAGGCATACGCCGAGACCGCCAGACCCAGCCAGGCGATGTGACGCGCCACCTGCCGCGCGCCCCGCGCATCCAACCCTCGACGCGTCCACACGAACACCGCGACGCTGGCGATGAGCACGCCGATGCCCATCAGCCACGACGCCGGGTACAGATGCAGCGGGAGCCAGGCCTCGGGGGCCGGCGGCGCCAGGCTCTGGCGCATCCAGTACGCCTGCTGCTCGGGAGAGACGACGCCCCGCAGGCCGGGGGGCAGCGGCGCCAGTTGCAGGCCGGCCATCACGACGGCCAGGCCCAGCCACCAGTCGATCGCCGCAGGGCGCCCCGGTGCCCGCCACACCACGAGAAGCGCGCCGGCAATCGCCGCGGCCAGCGCCGGGGCGAACGCCCAGTCGTAGACCGCGCCGAAGGCGCACAGCGACCACGCCAGCAGCAGGGACAGCGCTGCGGGCAGGACGCGCATCCACGCACCTCCGGTGTCAGGCCTGGACGGACTGGTTCGCGCTGCTGCCGTAGTAGCTCTTGTACTGGTAGCCGTAATAGCGCGAATAATAGTACTTGTTGCGGTCGAAATTCACGCGGTTGAGGACGGCGCCCACCACCCGCGGCCGGCTGACCATCAACATCTGCACCGCGCGTTCGGCCAGACGACGACGCGTCATTTCCGCGCCCAGCACGAAGGTCACGCCGTCGACCAGCGGTGTCAGGATCACCGCGTCGGTCACGGCCAGCACCGGCGGCGTATCGATCACGACCCAGTCAAACGGGCCCTGCTTCAGATTGGCGATGAGCTGCTTCATCCGCTCGGAGGACAGCAGCTCCGACGGGTTGGGCGGCGTGCGGCCGGCGGTCATCACGCAGAAGTTCGGGTCGCTCGTGCGCTGAATGGCTTCGCGCACACGCGCCTGGCCGACCAGCAGATGCGACAGGCCGACCGTGTTGTTGATCTTGAGCGCCTTGTGGACGCCCGGCCGGCGCATGTCGGCGTCGATCAGCAGCACCCGGGATCCGCCAAACGCGAGGACCATCGCCAGGTTGCAGGCCGTGGTGGTCTTGCCCTCGAGCGGCTGCGCGCTCGTGCACGTGATGATCCGCGTGGACTCGCCGCCGCTGGTGAACACCAGCGACGTGCGCAGCGCGCGGTACGCTTCGCCGAAGTCGTGCGGGACCGGCCCAGACAGCACCGGCTGCTTGTCACCGCGGACCGACGGCACGAGACCGAGGAAGGGCACCCGCAGCTTGCGCGTGATGTCCTCCGGTGTCTTGATCGTGTCGTCCAGGTAGTCCAGGCCGAACGCGAGCGCGCCGGCCAGCGCAAACCCCACGAACAACGCAATCAGCAGGTTGCGCGACCAGTTCGGCTTGAACGGAAACGCCGGCGGCACCGCGCGATCCTGAATCCAGACGTTGTTCTGGACGGCCGAGGCCTGCACGTTCAGGTCGGCCAGCTGCGCCTGCAGACTGCGCGCCGTCTCCTGCTGCGCATCGCGGAGACGTTCCAGCGCGCTGTAGGTGATGCCCTTGGTGCCCAGCGATTCGCGGAACTCCGAGACGGCCGCGAGGTTCTCGCGCGCCACGCGTTCCGCGCTTTCCGCGCGCACCAGCGCCAGGCGCAGCTGCTCCACGACCAGGCTGCGCGCCTGCCGCAGTTGTTCCTGCGCGGTCTTGACCTCTTCCTGCTTGGCCAGCCTGGCCGGGTGAATCTCGCCCTGCGTCATGCGCGAGAGTTCGTTCTGCAGCCGCGTCAACTGTGCCTTGCGGTCGACGACCTGGGCGTTCGAGTACATCGCCGGGAACTTGTCGATGTCCTGGCTGTCGAATGCCACGTCCTTGATTTCGTTGAAGGCCTCACGCGCGAGGCGCGCCTGATCCTGGGCTTCGTTGAAGCGCGCCTGCAGCGTCAGTTCGTTGGTGGCCAGCGCCGTCGGATCGGCGAGTGCCGACGCGTTGTTGTTCTGACGGAACGAGGCCATGTCGGACTCGGCCTGCTTGATCCGGCCGTCGACACCCTTGATCTCGTCGTTGAGCACCCTGACGGCTTCCAGCAGCGACCCCTTCTTGCGCAGCAGGTTCTGGTCGACGTAGTTCTGCGCCAGCAGGTTGGCCGCCGCGGCCGCCAGCGCCGGATCGTGTGACACGAACGAGATCGACAGCACCCGCGAACCCGTCCGCGGCGCCACGGTCAGTTTCGCCAGGAACGCGTCCACGATCTGATCTTCGAGCGTCCGGGCTCCGTCGACCGGCGCGCCCTCGGGTGTCGCCGTGGCCGGCGGCTCGGTTGCGCCGGTGATGAGATTGCGGATGGGCCGGATGACCCGCGCGCCGACGGCCGCCACTGCGCCGCCGAAGCCGGTCGGCGTCACGCCCTGCCCGTTGAACTCCGGGTTGTTGGCCAGGCCCAGCGGGCCGACCGTGGTGCGGACCAGATCGCGGCTGCGCAACGCCTGCATCTCGGTCTCGAGCTGCTCGGCCATGTCCACATAGGCCTGATCGATCGTCTGCAGGCCGGGCAGCGCCCGATCGGCCGAGATCGTGACCGTCGCTTCGGCCCGGTACTCGGGCGTGGTCGTCATCGTCTGGACGAAGCCGGCGACGATCACCACCAGCACGACCGTGAGCACGACCTTGCGATACCGGTAGATGACGCTCAGGCGATCGAGCAGATGCACTTCGCCCTCGCCGGGCGCGTGACCGCCCGGCAGGCCGGCCACGGGGGACGCCGGAGCCGGCGGTTCGATGAGGACGTTGTTGCGATCTCCGAACATGGGGCTGGGTGTGTCCTGTCAGGTCAGCGAATGCTGGACGCGGGCGGCGGAGGCGGCGCTTCCACCACCGGCGCAATCGGCGTGATCACGGCGGTGACGCCGGCACTGGCGGCGCTCTGGACCGCCGAGGCGGCCACGTTGCCCGCCACGTCGGGGATGATGATCGGCAACGCGTTCGACATCCTGACGAACGTCGCGACGGTTTCGCCGGGTGCGATCGTGAACGGGTGTCCCAACGCCAGCACCCGGCTGGCGCTGTCGGTGGCGTACTCAATCACGTACGAACCGCCCGAGACGTTGTTGAAGGTGAACTGACCGGCCGCATCGGTCTGTGTGAAGAATTCGATTTGGCCCGTGAGCGTGTTGCGCAGCTGCACCGTCGCGTCCGGAATCGCCGCGTTGTTCGCCGTCCAGAGGTACCCCACCACCGAGGTGGAGCGGCCGGCGGCCGTTCCGGCGGTGTTCGTCAACCCGGAGGCGGCCGCGCGTTGCGCGGCCCGCGATGAGCGAATCGCCGCGGCGGTCTTCGTGGTGGCCGTCATCGGGCCGGTCGGGACCGTGGGCACCTGCGGCAGCGCACGCGCCGCGCTCGACACCGGCGGAACCGGAGGCCGCGCCTGCGCGATCACGCCGGTGGGCGAAAGCAACGCCACCGACACCGCGATTGCCGCAGCCTTCCTGATGTTCATGTCACTTATAGTCATATATCGACATGTACCGTACTGCAAGCCAATAAGGCCGCCAGCCGGCCTGTGAATCCGCGAGACGTTACGACAAGTGCTTATTTTTCAATTACTTGAAGCAAAACATGCAGAGGCGGCCGTTGACCGGTCCCTCCCTGGCTCCTAAAATGCCCCTGCACTATCCTCGGTCGCAACCTCGCCGGCCGACAGACTGGACCGTCCTCATGGACCTTCACTCACACTCCAAGGTCTCCGCCCATCCGGACGTCGTCTGGCGTTTGGTCGAAGGCGAAGTGGTGCTCCTTAATGTTACGTCAGGGCACTACTACAGCCTCGATGACGTGGGATCGCGCATCTGGAGCCTCCTGCCGGCAGAAGGCACCACGCTGGCCGCGCTCCAAGCGCAGTTGGAGGAGGAGTTCGATGCGCCAGCGGAGGTCATCGATCGGGACTTGCGCGCGCTGATCGAACGCCTGGCGTCGGTCCAGCTCGTCGCGCTCGCCTGAGCGCCATGGTCGGACTGGCCGGGCTGGTGCGCGCGGCCGGTGACGGACGCGGCGATGCCGAGGTCGTCACCCGCATGCTGGCGCGCGTGGCGGTCGACGGCCCCCCGCACCCGTCCACCCTGCTGCAAGCCGGGCCAGCCATCCTCGGTGGCGTGGGCGTGACGCCGGCCTGGTCCCGGGATCGCCGGTGGCTGGTGCAGTGTGATGGCCGTGTGGACAATCGGTCCGACCTGGACCGATGGGTGGGCGCCCGCGTCGATGGGCCGATGTCCGACGTCGAGTGCGTGGCGGATGTCTTCGCCCGGCCGGAGACGCCGGAGGCGGCGGACGTCGCGCGGCTGATCGGCGACTTCGCGATCGTGGCCTGGCAGAGCCAGAGCCGGCGGCTGTGCCTGGCGCGAGATGCGCTGGGGTTGCGCCCGCTGTTTTACGCCTGGACGCCGGAGGTCTGCTGGTGGGCGTCCACGCTGGCCGCCCTGCTCGAGCCGGACTGGATCGCGCGGACCTTCAACGAGGGACACATCGGCGAGTACCTGGCGCGCGCGCCCGTGTCGCTGCACGAGACGCCGATCGTTGGCGCGCACCGCCTGCCGCAGGCCCACTGGCTGCAGTGGACGCCCGGCCGGCCGCCGCAGGTCACGCCGTTCTGGACGCCGGCGATCGAGGACGAACGGCCGGTGGGGGAGGCCGAGGCCGCGGAACAGTTCCGCGCGCTGTTCGACGACGCCGTTCGCGTCCGCCTGCGACCGGCGCCGCGCGGACCTGCCGCGTTCCAGCTCTCGGGTGGCGTGGATTCCTCGTCGGTCGTCGCCGTCGGCGCGCGGCTGGGACCGCCGCCGGCGACCTACTCGATCGTGTTTCCCGCGTGGCCCGTGTCCGACGAATCGGCGTACATCGACGCGGTGACCCATCGGCATGGGTGCCGGTCGACGCGGCTGCCGCACACGCCGGGCGGGCCGGGCGGGTTTGCGCTGTTTGCCGATGCCGTGCGGCACGGCGCGCTGCCCGAGATTGCGAGTGGCGGGTTCCTGATGCGCGGCCTGTTCGTCGCCGCATCGGCCGACGGCGCGGGCGCGATGCTCACCGGCATCGGCGGCGACGACTGGCTCGAAGGCAGTCTGTTTCGGGTGACCGACCTGGTGCGGCGCCGGCGGTGGCGGCAGGCGTGGACGTTCGCGCGCGAGTACCACGCGGCGTTTCAACCGGAGCGCGGCGCATGGACGATCGGGCGCGCGGCGTTCGGGCCCCTGCTTCCGGAATCCGTCAAGCGGCGGGTGCGCGCGCGCCGCCGCGAGGTGCGCGCGCCCTGGCTGGAGCCCGCCTTCGTCACCCGCGCGGATCTGGCGGCGCGTCTCCGCGCGGAGTTCGACCGCGCGCCGGCCACGCGGTCCTTCGTTGTCCGGGAGTCGATCGCGCGCTTCTGGTCGGGGGATGCCGCGCACGGCCGCGAAGCCATGCACCGGGTCGCGCAGCAGAGCGGGCTCGAGCTGCGCCATCCCTTTCTCGATCGGCGGCTGGTCGAGTTTCTGATCCGCCTGCCCGATGATCTGCGGTTCCGTGCCGGGCAGACGCGGTATCTCCTGCGGCGGGCGCTGGCCGCCGACCTCGCGCCGGCCGTGGCGTCCCGGACCGACAAGGCCACGTTCGATCAGATCCAGCTCGACGGGCTGCGCGTGCTGGATCCCGATCGGCTGATGCGTGAGCCGTTGCAGGTCGTCGAGCGAGGCTGGGTGCGCGCCGACACGTTGCCGCCGCTGTGGGCGCGCGCGCAGCGCGCGTTTGATCACGGTCCCACGTCCGATGAGCCTGCGCTGTTTGCGTTGTGGCAGGTCTTCGGCGCGGAGGCGGCCGTGCGTGCGTTATCATCGCGGACCGCCTGATGTCGCTGCAGTACGACGAACACCGGCAGTATCTCGCCGACGCGCCTCGACTGCGGGCGTTCCGCCGCGCCATCGAGGCGACGGTCCGTCCCGGCGACGTGGTCGTCGACCTGGGGGCGGGCACCGGCATCCTCGGCTTCATCGCCGCGCGCGCCGGCGCGTCGCGCGTCTATGCGATCGAGCAGGGCGGCATCATCGAGGTGGCCCGTCAGATCGCGGCCGCCAACGGTCTGGCCGACCGCGTCACCTTCCTACACGAGGCCGTCTCGCGCGTGACCCTGCCCGAGCTGGCCGACGTCGTGCTCGGCGACCAGATCGGCCGCCTCGGGTTTGAAGCCGGCCTGATGGACGTCACCGTCGATGCCGCGCGTCGTTTCCTCAGGCCCGGCGGACGCGTGATCCCGCAGCGCACCGCCACCATGGTCGCGCCCATCGAGGCGCCCGAGTGCACCGCGTGGGTCGACTTCTGGCGCACACGTCCCGAGGGCTTCGACATCTCCGCGGCGCATGAAGGCGCGGCCAGCACGGGGTACCCGGCGCATCTGCACCCGCAGCAGCTCCTCGCGCCGGCGCAGCGTCTCGTCGAGTTCCACCCCGAAGCGCCGGAGATGACGTCTGCAGGCGCCGCGTCGTACGTGGCGGCGCGCGACGGCGTGCTCAGCGGTCTGGGCGGATGGTTCGAGGCGGACCTGGCCCCGGGCGTGACCATGACCAACACTCCCGGGGCGCCGGACGGCATCGCGCGCCGGCAGGCGTTTCTCCCGCTGGCCACGCCGGTGGCCGTGGTGGCCGGCGATCACGTCGAGGTGGCGTGGCGCGTCCGGCCGCGCGAGACGATCCTCGTGTGGGAGGTCCGCGTCACCCGCGGGCCCGTCGTCCTCGCGCACGAACGCCGGTCGACCTGGCGCGGCATGCTGGTGCCGCGCGAGGCGCTGGCGTTCACCGATCCCGGATTCCGGCCCGTGTTGTCCCCCTGGGCCGCCGCGCGCGCGACCGTGCTCCATCTCTGTGATGGGGTGCGCACGCTGGCGGAGGTCGAACGTGAGACCGCCGCGCGACATCCCGACCTGTTCGTGGATCCGGCGTCGGCGGCCGTGTTCGTGGCCGAAGTCGTGACCCGGTATGGCCAACACGATTCCGACTGATCGCGGCGCCCGGTACCGGTTTGCCGGCGTGGTCCTGACGTCGACACGCGTGTTGTCCGAGCTGCGGGCCGCCGGCGATGATGACGGGCCCGCCGCGATCGTCGTCGGCTGGCGCGACGCGTCCGCGCCGCCGCGGCCGCCCGTCGACTGGTTCCACGCCTGGTCCGACGGCACGGCCGAGTGGGCGCGGTTCGGGGCGACCGACGAGGGCTGGGTGGTCGCGTTTCCGGCGTTGGCCACCTTCCGCATCGATCGCTCGGCCACCCGTGTGGAGGTCGAGCCGGTCGCGTCCGTCCCGCCGTACACCGTGTCGCACCTGCTGCTCAATCAGGTGCTGCCGCTGGTGCTCAGCCGGCAGGGCCGTCTCGTGCTGCACGCGGGCGCCGTCGCGACCGAGGAGGGCATTACCGCCTTTGTCGGGCCCACCGGATCGGGCAAGTCGACGCTGGTGGCCGCGTGCGCCGTCGAGGGAGCCGAGGTCGTGTGTGATGACAGCCTGGTGGTGAGCCGCGGCCGTCAGCATTGGATTGGGGTGCCGAGTTATCCCGCCGTGCGGCTCTGGCCGTCGGGTCTCGAGCAGGTGGGCGCGACCGCCAGTGATCCGGCCGCCCACTACACGGACAAACGTCGCGTGGGACCGGAACACGGCGCGTGGCGGTTCGCGGAGCAGGCGCGCCCGCTGCGGCGCCTGATCCTGCTGGCGGGGGATCAACCCGTCCGGCCGCTGGCGGTTGAGCTGTATGCGCAAGTGTTCCGGCTCGACGTGCGCGACCCGGTTGAAGCCGTGCGCCTGTTCCACGACGTGGCCGATCTGGCCGCCGATCTCGAGGTGGTGCGCCTCGGTCCGCGCGCGACGCGCGACCCGGTGTCCGTGGCCCGACGGCTGTTGCGGCCCCCGCAGGGTTCGGGCATAGTAGGGCCGTATGGCTGACGCGCGACGCCCCCTCGACCCGAACAGCCCTTCCTCGTCGACGCGCAAGCCGTGGTCGGCGCCCAAACTCCTTGAATACGGGCACATCGGCAAGTTGACCCAGGGATCGAGCGGGAACAAGGCCGACGGCGGCACGACCAAACGCAAGTGTCTCTGAGTGTGTCCCGCGACTGCACGGCATGTCGGCCGTTGACGTCCGCGATCTGACGCGCCGCTTTCGCGCGGGCGACCGCTGGCTGCGATCCTCCACCGTCACCGCACTCGACGCCGTTTCCTTCGCCGTGGCCCCTGGCGCGATCTGCGCGATTCTCGGGCCCAACGGCGCCGGCAAGACGACCCTCCTTGAAATCCTGGCGACCCTGCTGCTGCCGCACGGCGGGAGCGCCCGCGTGCAGTCGCACGACGTGGCCGGCGATCCGCCGGCGGTGCGCCGCGCCGTGGCCTACGCGCCGTCGTTGGGCGCCGGATTTTTCCCCCGGCTGACGGGGCGGCAGAACCTCGAATATTTCGCCGCCTTGTACGGGGTCCCGCGCCAGGATTGGCGGCGCCGCGGGGAAGCGGCCGCCGCGTGCTTCGACATCGCGGACGCCCTCGACCGGCGGTTCGATCGGTGGTCGGACGGCATGCGTCAGCGCCTCGCGCTGGCGCGCGCGCGGCTGGCGGACGCGTCGGTCTGGCTGCTCGATGAGCCCACGCGCGGTCTGGATCCACACGCGCGGAGCCGCACGCAGGACACGCTGCGCGCGATCGCGCGCGAGTCGGGTCTCACGATGCTCCTCAGCACGCACGATCTGGACGAGGCCGCCCGCGTCTGCGATCAGGTGGTCGTGTTGCACCGCGGGCGCGTCACCCTCGACGCCCCCACCAGCGGACCGGCCGTGGCGGGCGGGGCGCTGGCCGAGGCGTACCGGCGCGCGACCCGTGAGGACGAGCCATGCGCGTGATCGACGTCGCCTGGGCCTGCCTGCGCCGCGATTTCCGGATCGATGCGAGCTACAAGGTCTCGTTCGTGATCGATGTCGTGGATGCGCTGGTGCTGGTCCTGGCCTACGCCGTGCTCGCGCGGCTGTTTCCCGGCCGGACGTTTGATGGCTTCACGCCGCTGGGGTTCGTGCTGGTCGGTGTGGCCGCCAACGGCGCCCTGATGACGGCGCTTGTGGCCTTTGCGCAGGCCGTGCGCGGCGTGCAGGCGGCCGGCGCGATCAAAGCCGTCCTGGTGACGCCCGCACCGCCGCTGCTCGTTGTCCTGCTGTCGTCGGTGTATCCGCTGCTGCGGGCGACGCTCGATCTCGTGGTGTGGCTGGTGGCGGCCGTCTGGCTGGGTGCGCCGCTTGCCGGGCTGGCGCCCGCGCCGCTGCTGGCGGCCGCCGTGGTGTTCGCGCTGGCGGCCCTGGCCATGGCCGGGTTCGGGTTCCTGTCGGCGGCGTTTGCCGTGATCTTCAAGCGGGGAGACCCCGTCGTGTGGCTGCTGGGCGCGATCAGTCTGCTGCTCGGCGGCGTCCTGTATCCCGCCAGCGCGTTGCCGCCTGCGCTGGCCGCCCTCGGGCGCGGATTGCCGACCACACATGCCCTGGAAGGGATGCGGTCGGCCCTGCTGGGAGGGGCCGGTCTGGCGGAGGTTGGCGGATCCGTGCTGGCGCTGGCGGGGTTTGCGGTCATCGGGATGCCGCTGGGCCTGGCCGCGCTCGCCTGGAGCATTCGTCACGCGCGGCGGGAGGGCACGTTGGGTCATGTCTGACGGATGGCAGGGGTGGGACGCCTACGCGCCCTTTTATGACTGGGAGAACGCCCGCACGCTGGGCCGGCGTGATGTGCCGTTCTGGCAGCGCATCGCCGCTGAGGTCGACGGTGATCTGCTGGAGCTCGGGTGCGGCACCGGCCGTCTCCTGCTGCCGATGGCGCGGGTGCGGCCCTCACAGGGACGCACGATCGGCCTCGACCGATCCGCGCCGATGCTCGAGCGCGCGCGGCGGCGGATCCGGCGCCTGCGCACCGCGCCGCGGCCGCTGCTCATCCGCGGCGACGCGCGGGCCTGGCCGTTGCGGCCGGGCCGGCTGCGCGGGGTGATTGCCGCGTACGGACTGCTGCAGTCGCTCATCCGCGACCGGGACATCGACGCCACGCTGGCGGCCGCCCATCGCGGACTCGCCCGAGGCGGACTGTTCGGCATCGACCTGGTGCCCGACCTGACCCGCTGGGAGGAGTACGAGCAGCAGGTGCCGCTGCGCGGCCGGCTGTCGGCCGGGACGACCGTGACGCTGATCGAGTCCGTGCGTCAGGATCGCCGGCGCGGCATCACCACCTTCGAGGAGCAATACGTGGTGCGCCGGGGCCGCCAGGTGCGTCGCCACGCGTTTGAACTGCGGTTCCGGACGTTGCCGCTGGGGCAGGTGCTGGCGCGGCTCGAACGCGCGGGATTCCGGGTGGACAACGTCTGCGGCGGCTACCGGGGCGAGGTCTGGACACCGGAGGCCGACACCTGGGTGATCCTGGCCCGTAAACATTGACGTGTTAACATTTAGGGTCATTTTGGCCGCCCGCAGGGGGGCTGGTTTCATTGCGGGAGAACTACCATGTCAGGCCATTCGAAGTGGCACACCATCAAGCACAAGAAGGGCGCGGCTGACGCCAAGCGCGGCAAGGTCTTCACGCGCATCATCAAGGAACTCACGATCGCCGCGCGCAACGGCGGCGGTGATCCGGACGCCAACCCGCGGCTGCGCACGATCATTGCCGAGGCCAAGTCGGTGAACATGCCCGCCGACAACATCAAGCGGGCGATTCGCCGTGGCACGGGTGAAGAAGAAGGCCTGGTCTACGAAGAGGTGATGTACGAGGGCTACGGCCCGGGCGGCGTCGCCGTCCTGGTCGACGCGATCACCGACAACCGCAACCGGACGGTCAGCGAGATCCGCCACATCTTCGGCAAGTACGGCGGCAACCTCGGCGAAACCAACAGCGTTGGCTGGATGTTCGAAAAGAAGGGCCTGATCGTCGTCGACAAGTCGGCGGCGGCCGAGGACACCCTGATGAATGCGGCGCTCGAGGCCGGGGCCGACGACATGCAGGACGATGGCGACAGCTGGGAAGTGACCTGCGCGCCGGACGCGCATCAGGCCGTGCTCGAGGCGGTCAAGGCGCTGGGCATCGAGCCCACCCGTTCGGAAGTGGCGATGCTGCCGAAGAACTACGTGGCGCTCGAGGGCAAGACCGTGCAGCAGATGATGAAGCTGATGGACGCGCTCGACGACAGCGACGATACCCGCAACGTCTGGACCAACGCCGACTTCGACGAAAAGGATATCGAGGCGTCTCTGGCGTGAGGATCTTCGGGATTGACCCGGGCTCGACGCGCACCGGTTACGGGTGCGTCGAGACCGACGGCACCCGGCATCGCCTCGTGACCTGCGGCGCCCTCGCGCCTCCCTCGGGCCACACGTTCCCGGAGCGGCTCCACGTCATCCACGACGGGTTGACGCGCCTGCTGCGCGAGCACGCGCCGGACTGTGTCGCCATCGAGAACCTGTTTTATTCACGCAACGTCCGGTCGGCCCTGCAGCTCGGGCACGCCCGCGGCGTGGCGCTGCTCGCGGCCGTGCAGGCCGGGCTGCCGGTGATTGAATACACGCCGGCCGAGATCAAGGTGGCCGTCGTCGGGTACGGCCGCGCCGACAAGGGGCAGGTCCAGCAGATGGTGAAGGTGCTGCTGGGCCTGGATGCCCCGCCGTCGCCGCACGACGCGGCCGACGCGCTGGCCGCGGCGTTGTGCCACGTCCACTCCGGCACGTCGGCCCTGGCCGCGCGCGCCACCCGGTCGTTGCCGCGCCACCTCCGCAACTGGCGCGACTATCGTCCCGCCGCCACGACACGGCGGCCCGCGTCGTGATCGCGTCGCTGTCTGGCATCCTGCGCGAGAAGGACGCGCGCCGGCCTCAACGTGTCGTGATCGAGGTCGGCGGCGTCGGCTACGAAGTGTGGGCGCCGCTGTTCACCATCTACGCCCTGGGGGAGGCCGGCGCGGCCGTCTCCGTGCGTGTGCACACCCACGTGCGGGAGGACGCGCTGCAGCTCTTCGGTTTTGCGACCGACCTCGAACTGCAGTTGTTCGAGCGGCTCATCGGCGTCGGCGGTGTGGGGCCGAAGCTGGCGCTGGCCGTGTTGTCGGGGCTCGAGCCTGACGCGCTGGTGCGAGCGATTCGCGGCGGCGACCTGGGCCGGCTGACGGCCATTCCCGGCGTCGGCCGCAAGACGGCGGAGCGCCTGGTGGTCGAATTGAAGGACCGTCTGCCGCAGACCGACGGCGCCAGCGTCGAGCCGGAACCGGCCGGCGGGCTGCGTGACGATCTGCTGTCGGCGCTCGGGAACCTGGGGTATCAACGCGCCGCCGCCGAAAAGGTGGTCGACCGGGTGCTGGCTCGCGAGGGCGACGCGCCCTTCGAGGCGCGCCTGCGCGACGCGCTGAAGGAACTGGCCCGATGAAGGACGAGAGCCTCGTCAACGCGCTGCCGGTGGATGACGATGCGCAGTACGACGCGGGACTGCGTCCGCGCACGCTCGACGAATACATCGGGCAGGATCGCGTGCGCGAGAACCTGCACGTCTCCATCGCGGCGACGCGCCAGCGCGGCGAAGCGCTCGACCACGTGTTGTTGTACGGCCCTCCGGGCCTGGGCAAGACCACGCTGGCGCTGGTGATTGCCAACGAACTGGGCGTCACCGTGCGGTCGACGTCAGGGCCCGTGCTGGAGAAGCCGGGCGACCTGGCCGCGATGCTCACCAACCTGCAGGCGCGCGAGGTGTTGTTCATCGACGAGATTCACCGGATGAGTCCCGTCATCGAGGAAATCCTGTATCCGGCCATGGAGGATTTCGAGCTCGACATCCTCATCGGCCAGGGGCCCAGCGCGCGCTCCGTGAAGGTGCCGCTGCAGCCGTTCACCTTGATCGGCGCCACGACCCGCGCGGGCCTGTTGACGTCGCCCCTGCGCGCGCGTTTCGGCATCGTCCACCGGCTGGACTTCTATCAGGACGTGGACCTGACCGAGATCGTGCGGCGGTCGGCGCGGATTCTCGGCGTGGAGATGTCGGCCGCGGCGTCCGAGGAAGTGGCGCGGCGGTCGCGCGGCACGCCGCGCATCGCGAACCGACTGCTGCGCCGCATTCGCGACTTCGCGCAGGTGCGCGCCGACGGGATCATCACCGAGACCGTCTGCCAGGACGCCCTGCGGCTGCTCGAGGTGGACGCGCACGGGTTTGACGAAGCGGATCGCCGGCTGCTGCGGACGATCATCGACAAGTTCGGCGGCGGCCCGGTCGGGCTCAACAGCCTGGCGGCCGCCATCGGCGAGGAAAAGGACGCGATTGAGGACATCTACGAGCCGTATCTGATTCAGATCGGGTTCCTCGATCGCACGCCGCGCGGCCGGGTGGCCACCGCCCGCGCGTACGAGTACTTCGGCCTCATGGCGCCAGGAAAGGACCGTCTGTGGTGATTCGACCGGTGAAGATTGCGGGGCTGTCGACCTACGTGCCCCCGCGGGTGTTGACCAATGACGACCTCGAGAAACTCGTCGAGACGTCCAACGAATGGATTCTGCAGCGCACGGGCATCCGTGAGCGCCACATCGCCGAGCCCGGCGTCGGCACGTCCGATCTGGCCGAACCGGCCGCGCGCGCGGCCATCGCCGAGGCGGGCCTGACGCCGGCCGATATCGGGTTCATCGTGGTCGGCACCACCACGCCCGACACCGTGTTTCCCAGCACGGCCTGCGTCCTGCAGGCGAAGATCGGCGCGGACAAGGCGTGGGGCTTCGACCTGGGCGCCGCGTGTTCGGGGTTCACCTATTCACTGACGGTCGCCTGGCAGATGGTGGCGACCGGCGCGGTGGAGCATGCCCTGGTCGTCGGCGGCGACGTGATGTCGAGCATCATCGACTACACCGACCGGTCGACGTGTGTGTTGTTCGGCGACGGCGCCGGCGCGGTGGTGTTGTCCCCGGCGGCGGAAGGGGAGCCGTGCCTTATCGACTTCCTGCATGAAATCGACGGCCACGGGGGCAACGCCCTCTGCATGCCGGCCGGCGGCAGCAAGCGGCCGGCGTCCCATGAGACCGTCGACGCGCGGCAGCACTTCGTCAAGCAGGACGGGCAGGCGGTGTTCAAGTTCGCGGTGCGCAAGAGCGGCGACGTCGCGCAGCGGCTGCTCGAACGCCACAAGCTCACCGGCGCCGACCTCGCGCTCTACGTGTCGCACCAGGCCAACCGGCGCATCATCGAAGCCACGGCCGACCGCATCGGGCTGGACCGGGACAAGGTCGTCATCAACCTCGAGCGGTTCGGCAACACCACGGCCGGCACCATTCCCCTCGCGCTGGCCGATGCCCGCGCCGAGGGACGCCTCAAGAAGGGCGACCTCGTGTTGATCACCTCGGTGGGCGCCGGGTTCACCGTCGGCTCCATCCTGCTGCGCTGGAG
>CAYYFE010000054.1:17515-26175 GCA_964471115.1 uncultured Solibacteraceae bacterium | reverse complement strand
TGTGAATCCGTGGAGCAGCGCAGCCCTCCCAGCCCTCCAGTGCTCGCTGTGAATCCGGGAGAGAGCGAAGCCTCCCAGCCCTCCAGTGCTCGCTGTGAATCCATGGAGCAGCGAAGCCTCCCAGCTCTCCAGTCCTCGCTGTGAATCCGAGCACCAGCGAAGTCCTCCCAGCCCTCCAGTGCTCGCTGTGAATCCGTGGAGCAGCGAAGCCTCCCAGCCCTCCAGTGCTCGCTGTGAATCCGTGGAGCAGCGCAGCCCTCCCAGCCCTCCAGTGCTCGCTGTGAATCTGAGCCAGAGCGCAGCCTCCCAGCCCTCCAGTGCTCGCTGTGAACCCCGGGGACTAGAGCCGGTAGTCCGGATACTCGCGCGTGAGGTTCGGGTTGTAGTACGGATCGCGCGCGATGACGTCGGCCCAGGTGTCGCGCATGTACTGCGTTTCGGCCGGGTCCCAGGTGCGATCGCTGATGGTGCCCGATTCCAGATGGTAGAGCTCGGCGTACGGCGTGTAGACGATCCGGTAGCCGGCGCGGCGGACGCGCAGGCAGAAGTCGATGTCGTTGAAGTCGATGGCCAGCCGCTCGTTGAAGCCGCCCAGCGCCTCGAAGACCGCGCGCCGGGTCATCAGGCACGCGCCGGTGACCGCGGAGTAGTTGCGCGGGCCGTACGCGGATCCGAAGTAGCCCGGGTGGTGGCCCGGCGCCTGGTGGAAGCAGTGCGCGGCCACGCCGCACACCCCGAGGACCACGCCGATGTGCTGCAGCCGGCCGTCGGGATACAGCAGCCGCGCGCCCACCGCGCCCACGGCCGGGTCCTGCGAGTATTCGAGCAGCGCCGTGAGCCACTCGGAGCTGATGACCTCGATGTCGTCGTTGAGGATGACGACGTGGTCGCCTGTCGCGTGGCGCATCGAGAAGTTCAGCTTGTGCGCGAAGTTGAAGCGGCCTTCGATGGTGTACGACACGCGCCGGTGCCGGGTGCCCGCCAGAACATCGCGTGACTCGTCCGAGAGGCGGCCGTTGTCGACGACCAGCAGTTCGTAGTTGGCGTAGGCCGTCTTCTGCACGATGCTGCGCACCAGGTTGGGCAGCAGCCGCTCGACGCGCCCGCGGATCTCCCGCGAGCGATCGTCGGTCGTGATGACCAGCGTGACGGGCGGCTGCCCCTTGATGGGCCGTTTGACGCGGAACAGGCCCGGCGCCGCGACGTCCAGCACCTGGCTGTCCGGTTCGGTGCGGGCCACGTGATCGAGCAACGCGCGGCGCGCCGCGTCAATCGCCCACGGCTTGGCCTGGCCGCCTCCGGCGGTGGATTCCGGAATCTTCCGCCAGTGATACAGCACCTCAGGCACATGGCCGACCCGTGTGGTCTCGGTGACCACGCGCAGGGCGAGGTCGAAGTCCTGGGATCCCTCGAAACCCGCGCGGAAGCCCCCCAGGCGCGCGACCAGCGATCGCCGCAGCACCATGAGGTGGTTCGTGTACATGAAATTGAGGAAGTGTTCGGGCGACCAGTCCGGCTTGAAGTAGGGATCACACCGGCCGCCGGCCTCGTCCAGCTTGTCTTCATCGCTGTAGAGGAAGTCCACGTCGGGCGACGTGTTGATCGCCTCGGCCATGGCGGCGAGCGCCTCAGGCGCCAGCGTGTCGTCGTGATCCAGCAGCGCGATGAACTCGCCGGTGGCGGCGGCCAGGCCGTCGTTGGAGGCCCGCGAGATGTGGCCGTTCTCCCGGCGGCGGATGACGGTGATGCGCCGGTCCTGTTCGGCCAGCGCATCGAGCAGCGCCCGGGTGTCCGGCCGCGTCGAGGCGTCGTCGACCAGGTAGAGCTGCCAGTGGGGATAGATCTGCGCGCGCACCGAGTCCACGCAGGCGCGCAGCCAGCGGGGATCGGTGTTGTAGACCGGCGTGATGACGCTGAAGGTGGGCTGCAGCGGCAGGGCGGCCACGGCCGCCTGCCGGCGCGCCAGCGCCGCGGCGTCGGCCGTGTGCGTGGCGATCCAGCGCTGGTAGTCGGCGAGCCCGTCCTGCGTGGTGTTGCCGGCGCGCAGACGCGCGAGCGCGCCGCGCCAGCCGTCGCGGCGCCACACGGCCAGCGCCAGCGCGGTGATCGACCGGAGGGGGCGCCGCGCCAGCAGGCGCGGTTCGCCCAGCAGCGCCCAGGCATAGTCCGGCGCGCCGTTGGGCGGCAGGCTCGTGCCGATGGTGATGGTCACGTCGGCGTCGGGGACCGGGCCGGTGGTGATTTCCAGGGTGCGCCAGAAGCGATCGCCGGGCGCGACGCGCGGGCGCAGCAGGCGCTCGGCGCGCTGGACCGACCCGTCCGGCCGGGTGACCGTCAGGGTGAAGACGACGCCGTCGGGGTTCTGGCGCGCGACGTCCGGCACCAGACCGCACGAGACCACCACACGTGCGCGCCGCGGCAGCGGCACCTGCCAGGTCACGGTCGAGGTCGGGTGCACGAACAACGCCTGGCGGCTCACACCGTGAACGGTCGCGGGCCCCAGCCAGCGGATGGCGTCGGCCGGGGAGGGCTGGTCGGTGGTCTGCGACGCCGGGGGCACACCGCGCAGGGGCGTGGTCGTGTACAGCGCGTGTTCGAGCGGCGGTCCCAGCCGGTGCAGTCCCAGGGCGAGCGCCACGCGGTGGGAGAGCGCTCGCGCGGTCTGCAGCGGGTGGCGTGCGACGTGCAGCGGCACCAGCAGGCGTTGCCGCTGGCGCAGCCACCAGCGGCGTTCGGGCGCATCACGCAGCGCCTCCAGGTCACTTTGGGAGGAAAGGGCTCGCCGGTGCGCTTCGTCCAGCCGGTCGAGCGCGCTCATGCGCGCGCGGCGCAGCTCCGCCCGCGTGCTGGTCAGCCGCGCGATCAGGTCGGCCGGATCGGGAGGGGGCGTCGTCATTGGCCCTCCCGCAGGTGGCCCTGTTGAATGGCGCGCAGGCGCGCGGGCATGAGCGTGCTGGTCCTGGCCGGGTCGAGCACGCGCCGGACGTGCGCCTGGCCGGCGGCACCCAGGTGCGCGGCTAGACCGGGCGTACGCACCAGGTCCACCATCGCGCGCGCGGCCTCGTGGGCATCAGGCTCGGCCCAGAGATACCCGCGCAGGTACGGCCCGTAGTCGCGCGGGATGGGCACCCGTGTCGCCGGCACCAGGCGGGCCACGTCGGGCGTCATGAAGTCCATGTTGCCCGAGTAGGCCGTCGCAATGGCCGGGCGGCCCAGCAGCATCTGCTCGGCGATGGTCATCCCGAACCCTTCGGCGCGATGGAGCGACAGGCATGCGTCGGTCACGTGCATCAGCGCCGTGACTTCCGGCCGGGTCAGCGACACGTCGAGGAAAATCGTCGACAGCCCCGAGGCGGCTTCGTGCAGACGGCCCACCGCCGCCCGATCGGCGTGGCCGTTGGTGAACTTCAGCAGCAACAGGGCTTCGTCGGGCGCGAAGTTGGCGAGGCGGAACGCGCGAATCGCCGCCATCGGGTTCTTCCGCTCGGTCTGACTCGAGACGTCAAACGTATACAGGAAGATGAACGGGCCCTCGGGCAGCCCGAAGTGCGCGCGGCTGTACGGCCCGGGCACGGGCGGTTCGATGCCCAGCGGCATGTGCACGACCGGCACCGGCGCGTCGGCGCCGATACACGCCTGGCTGAACGCGCTGGCCACCCACACTTCGTCGACCAGATCAAACGCCGGCAGCCAGTCGGGCCTGAACTGTTCCAGCTCCCAGAACCAGTAGCCAATCGTGTAGCGGTCGCGGAAGTACGCCTCGCCGCGTTGCTGCCGGATCCACGCCATGTTGTCGGCGTTGAGGTGGATCAGGTTGAACGGATGCGGGTGGTCCTCGGTGAAGGCCGTAAACGTCGTATCGGCGGCCCGCTGCGGTCCGCGGACGTTGTTGAGCGCCACCGGGACGCCGGCGGCCTGCAGCGCGCGCAGTGAGCAACGCGTGGCTTCGCCCATGCCGCTCTCGGCGCTGATGTAGCCGCTGACGTTGACGCCCAGCGGCGCGGTGCGCACGGCGTCGGGGACCTGCAGGCGCCGGCGCTGGGCGGCGCGCCGGGCCCGGCGCAGGTGGCCCTGCATCAGGCGCGATCGCCAGCGCCGCCGCAGCGCGCCGGCGGCGGCCAGCAGCCGGCCGCTGTTGCTCGCGCGGATGGCCGCCTGGGTCGCCTCGATCGCCGCGGCTTCCCGCAGCGTGGCCTGCTGCGCCTCGATGACGCGCAGCAACTCGCGGGCGGTCTCCGCCGCCTCGCGGCGCAGCGCATCCGCTTCGGCTTCCAGCCTTCGGTAGGCCGCCTCCCAGTCCCGCTCGGGCACACTCATGCGGGCCTCTCGAGCGCGACCACCGGTTCGCCCGACGGATGCCGGGCGCCCGGCCGCTCGGCACACGTCACGCCCAGCGTGGCGGCCACCGAGGCCACCAGCGCGCGCGCGCCGGCGTCGCCACCAAGCGCCACCAGGCACCGGCCGCGGGGCGCCAGCCTCCCCGCAACCGCCAGCAGCATGTCGCGCGCCTGATCGGGCGTCAGCCGCGACAGCCAGGAATGCACGAGGATCAGATCGAAGGCGGCCGGCGCGCCCTCCAGGCTGAAGGTGCGGTTGATGAGGAAGTGGCCGCGCGTGGGATCGAGGCCCCGCGCCTCCAATTCGTGCCGCACGCCGGCCGCGAACAGTTCGTGATCGGTGTCCAGGCCCCAGTAGTGGCCCGGCGCCATGCGGGGCAGCAGCCGCTGCGCCACCGGCAGGCTGCCGCACCCGGCGTCGAGCAGGAACGCCTCGGGCCGCAGGCCCTCGGCGGTCAGCACCTCGTCGGCCCACGCCCCCAGATCCGCCCAGTGGGGGCCCATCGCGGTGCGATGCCACTCGGCGGCCGCGTCCCGTTCGGCCGCGCCGGGCAGCGGCGCCCGGGGCTCGGCCAGCAGTTCGGTGTAGCGCTGCAGGCCGTCGTCGACCGATCCGTCAAACACCACCCGCCCCGCGTCGAGCACAACCGCGCGGTCGCAGATGCGGCGGATGGCTTCGGGCGCGTGTGAGACGAAGAGCAGGGTGCCGCCGCGCGCGCGGAAATCCTGCATGGTGTCGAGGCACTGCCGCTGGAAGTCCGCATCCCCGACGGCAAACACCTCGTCGAGCAGCAGCAGGTCGGGGCGCAGCGTGACCGCCACCGAAAACCCCAGGCGCATCGTCATGCCCGAGGAGAACTGCTTGACGGGCTGTTCCATGAAGTGCGCCAGCCCCGAGTACGCGACGATGTCGGCGTAGACCGCGTCGATCGACCGGCGGTCCAGTCCGTGAACCGCGGCGTTGAGGTACACGTTTTCGCGCGCGGTGAGTTCGCCGTGAAAACCGATGCCCAGTTCGATCATCGTGCCGACACGCGCGCCGCGGCGGATGCCGACCGTGCCGTAGGTGGGCGTGAGGATGCCGGCCACCAGGCGCAGGAGCGTGCTCTTGCCGGAGCCGTTCCGGCCGATGAACGCCACGGCCTCGCCTTCGCCGATGCTGAGCGAGACCCGGCGCAACGCCCACAGCTCCTCACGCGGCTCGCGCCGCGAGGGCTGCAGCAGACCCAGCGCCAGGTCCTTCACCGACGTCGCGCGCTGCCGCTGCAGCGAAAACCGCTTCGACACGTCCCGCAGCAGGACGACCGGGGCGGAGGGCGGGTTATTCGGCAAAGTGCCCCTCGTGGCGTCGGAAGGTGGCCAGGCCGCACACCAGCGCAATGGCGGCGTAGAGGACGGCCAGGGTCAGCAACTGCGGCGTCGGCCAGGTCTGCGCGTAGACCGCGGCGCGCGCCGATTCGATGAACGGCGCGACCGGGCTGAGCGTCAGCAGGGCGCCGACGTGCGCCGGGAACGTCGACGCCGAATACAGGATGGGCGTGGCCCAGAAGAGCACCTGCAGCGAGATGTCGAGCAGGTGGCGGACGTCACGGAAGGCCACCGTGGCGGTGGCCATGAGCAGGCTGACGCCCAGCGTGAACGCGGCCAGCAGCAGCAGGATGAGGGGCAGGACGGCCAGCGTGGCCGCCGGCCGGACGCCGGACACGATGAACATGAACGGCAGCAGCACGGCCAGCGCCAGCAGGTACTGGACGAAGTTGAAGGCCACGGTGGCCGTCGGCAGGATCACCCGCGGGAAATAGATGCTGCGCACCAGCGCGCCGGAGTCGACGATGGCGCCGGTCGCCATGGAGGCCGACCCCGAGAAAAACGTCCACGCCAGCAGGCCGATGAGCAGCCGGAAGACGAATCCCTCGCTGCGCACATCGAGGATGTAGGTGAAGGCCAGCGTGTAGGTCACCGTCATCACGATCGGGTTGGCCAGCGACCAGAAGAACCCGACGATCGACCCGCGGTACTTCAACTTGAGGTCACGCAGCACGAGCAGCCGCAGCAGCGAGCGGTGCCGCGTGATGACGTCGACGAAGCCGGGCGCGCGGCCGGGCGCCTGCCATTCGGGCGCCGCGCCGGCGGCGTCGGCCGACGACCGCAGGGCCCAGGCGGCGCGCCAGCCGTACGCGCCCAGACCCGCCAGCCACGCCTGCGCCAGCGCCACACTGATCGGCATCGCGGTCGCGCGCGACTCGAGCACGAACCAGCCGGCGGCCGCACCCGCCACGATCGCGATCGCGGCGCTCGTGGCGGAACGGCCGCCCCGCGCGATCGCGACGAGGCCCACTCCTGCCGCCTGCGCCAGCAGGATCGGTGCGCTCGACAGACGCACTCCCTCGAGCCACGCCAGCTCGTGGGCGCGCAACCACCAGGCGCCGACGAGGGCGGCGGCGCACACAACGATATCGGCCAGCAGCCGAACAGTCAGTGGTGGAGCTGGAGGGGCGTCGACCGGACGCATCGAGGACGGCAGTGTACCATGCGACCCGACCTATACTGGTGCCAGTCTCATGCACGTTGCCGTGGATGGGCTGGCGGCGCGATCGCCGGCTCCGGGAGTCCGTCGTTATCTCACCGAAATCTGGCGCGCGATGCCCGAGGCCGCGCCCGACGTGTGCGGGACGCTGGTCGGCGGCGACGCGCGTGATGCCGCGGGTCTCGGCCTGCGGCATCTGCCGGTCCGCGGTCCGGTGATCAACAACCTGCACTGGGCCGCCTGGACGCTGCCGCGCGCGTTGGCGCGCGTCGGCGCCGATGTGTTCCATGCGCCGGCCTACACGGCGCCGCTCTGGGGGCGTGCCCCGCTGGTGCTGACGATCCACGACGTATCGTACGCCCGGCAGCCGGAGTGGTATCCCCATCTGTCGGACCCGCTGCGCCAGGCGTTCTACCGGCGGTCGGCCTGCCGGGCCGATCGCATCATCACCGACTCCCGTCACTCCCGCGATGAGATCGTGCAGGCCTATGGGATCGCGGCCGATCGCATCACGGTGGTGCCGCTCGGCGTGGCCGGGCGCTGGCGCGCCGACGCCACGATCGCTCGTGAACCCCTCGTCCTGCACGTGGGGGATGTGCACACGCGCCGCAACCTCGGCATCGTGCTTGACGCCGTGCTGGCGTTGCGCGCGGCCGGCGGCGCCCTGGCCGCCTTGCGGCTGGTGCTGATCGGCCGCGATCTGGGCGCGGTGGCGGCCTTGCAGGCGCAGGCGCGCGCGGCCGGCGCGCCCGAGGCACTCGAGCACCACGCCGGCATCGATGACGAGGCGCTGCTGCAGTGGTACCGTCGCGCGGCCGTGTTTGCGTATCCCTCGCGGTACGAGGGGTTCGGGTTGCCGCTGCTCGAAGCGATGGCCTGCGGTACGCCGGTGGTGGCCAGTCGCGCGACGTGTATTCCCGAGGTGGCCGGCGAGGCGGCGCAACTGGTGTCGCCCGATGATCTGCAGGCGTGGTGTACGGCCCTGCGCGCGGTGGTGGCCGACCCGGCGGCCGCCGCGCGATGGTCGGCGGCCGGCCTGGCCAGGGCCGCCGGGTTCAGCTGGGTCGCGGCGGCGCGCGCGACCGCCGATGTGTGGCGCGAGACCGCCCGTCGCGGGAGGGCGTCGTGATCGGCGGACCACGTCGCGTGTGGACCGCCGCGCTGCTGGCCGGCGCCGGCGTGCTGGCCGTGTCGGCCGCGACGCCGGCACCGCAGAGCGCCCCGAGTGATCTGGCCACGCACGTGATGTACGTCACCCCGGTGGCCGGTTTGTCGACGCCCGCCACCAGCGCCGCGCAGCTGCGCGCCGCGTTCGGTGAAGGCCCCGGCGTCAAGCTGGGGTTCGCCGAATACCTGCACATTTCGATGCCGGACTGGACGGTGGATGCGTCCGCATCGTCGGCCGAGGTCTCCGTGCCCGCGATTCGCGCGGCGCTGGCGCCGCTGGCGTCGACACTCGACAGTCAGATTGCGGCGGCGCGCGGGCAGAACCTGGTGCTGGTCGTCGAACTGCTCTCGGCGATTCGTGACCGCGTGGATCCGTTGCAGACCGCGGCGCAGGTCGCCGATCGCCGGAACATGCAGTGGTACGCCGACGGGCAGCTCGCACCCGGCTGGATCACGTACTCGCGGTACGCCCGGACCCTGCGGCGCCAGTATGCGGCCTACGTGCGCGAGGTGGGGCGCATCCTGTCGGAGCGGCGCGCGGCGTATCCGGAGACGCTGGTGGCCGTGTCGGGCGACGGAGAAAGTGAACTGGCGCTCGACCGCGGCGACGATCCCGGCGGGCCGGTGGT
>CAYYFE010000054.1:9410-17505 GCA_964471115.1 uncultured Solibacteraceae bacterium | reverse complement strand
CCCTTCACGATTCTCGAATTCCGCGACTGGCTGCGCGGCCGCGGGATGTACGACGTCGGCCAGCCCCTGGCGGGGCAGGCGTACGCACACGCGAGCCGCTACTACGACGACCCGGCGCCGCACCTCGACGGCAACGGCGACGGCCGGACGCTGGCCACCGACTTCGGCGTGACCGCCACCACGTGGTCGCTGCGTTACGAGCCCTGGGAGCTGTCCGATCCGGAAAACGCGCTGGCCATTCCCGCGTCCACCTACGGGACCGACGGATGGACGCCGCTCGAGGCCTTCCCGGGCGGCTTTGATGCGCCGCGCACGCACGCCGCGCGCGGTGTCAACGCCTGGTGGGATGTGTTCGACGATTTCCGGCGCCAGCTGGTGTGGCATTACGTGCGCGACTTCGCCACCTGGATCACCACGGCCGTCGACAGCGAAGGCCGCACGTTCCCGGCATCGGCGTGGTACTCGTACCAGGTCCCGGCCGACTACCTGCACGGCCAGACGCCGGCCTCGCCCGACACGCGGCTGCTGACCTCGGCCTCGCCGTGGTGGACCGCCAACATCGCGCCGCTCGGCAATCTCGGACTCACTGTGTTCGGCGTCAACCGTGGCGGCGGGAGGTACGCGCGCACGGCCCCCGGATTGTTTGGCGCGATTCGATCGTGCGGCGTGGGTGAAGCGCCGCCCCAGTGCCTGGAGAACAGCGGCGGCCTGGCCGGCGCCCGCTGGGGCATCTTCGAGTGGAATCCGTCGATTCCGCACACGACGGACCCGACGGTCTATCGCGACGAGATGCGCCGCATCCGTCAACTGCGACCCACAATCGTCGCGCCCTATCGCTGGCAGGATTCGACCGACTACAAGGTGCGGGGCACGGGGTTCCAGACGGCGCTGGCCGAACTCATCGAGCAGGTCAAGGACGGTTGGGTGCCGGCCACCGCCGTCGATCGCACGACGTTCCGGTTCGCGGCGGCGCGGGGCGGCAGCTCGCTGGCCTACGTGTCCGCGCCGCAAACGCTGCGCCTGACGATGACCGGCGGCGGGACGGTGGATTGGACGGCGACGACCGACGCCACGTGGCTGACGGTCAGCCCGTCCAGCGGCCACGGCGACGCCACGATGACGCTGTCGGTCAACGGCGGCGCGGCCTGGGCGCCGCAGGGGACGTACACGCTGACGATCGCGACGCCCGGCGGCAATCCGGCCTCACACACGATTGCGGTGACGCTCGTCCTCGAGTCCGCCACACACTCGGGCGCGCCGTTTGGTCTGGTCGACACACCCACGTGGAACAGCACCCAGCGCGGCATCATCGGCGTCACCGGCTGGGCGCTCGACGACCTCGGCGTGGAGAAGGTCTCGATTTATCGGCAGCACGTCCCCGGGATCGACGGCCCGAATGCGTATCTGGATGAGTTCGGGTACCGGCTCGTGCCGATCGGCGACGCGGTCTTCCTGCCCGATGCGCGGCCGGACGTTGAAGCCGCCTACTTCGGGTATCCCAACGCGCAGGTGGCCGGATGGGGACTGTCGGTCCTGACCAACATGATGCCGCATCGGCCCGCCGAGCGCGGGCAGGGTGGCCAGGGCAGCTTCCAGTTTTTTGCCGTCGCGCAGGATCTGGAAGGACACCGCAGCCTGCTGGGCCCGACGCTGGCCGAGGCGACGCCGATCCCCGTGACGCTCGACAACGACACGCTCAATCGGCCCTTCGGCGCGATGGATACGCCCGGGCAGGGCGGCAGCGTGGCGGGGCAGGCGTTCGCCAACTTCGGCTGGGTGCTGACACCGCCGCACGACAACGCCGAGATCAACACCAGCGTCGTGCCCATCACGGTGTACATCGATGGACAGGCCGTCGGCACCGTGCAGTACAACCAGTGCCGCGGGTCGAACATCGCGCTCACCGGCAGTTCCTTCCTCGGGCCCACCGTGTTGTGTGACGACGATGTGGCCACGCCGTTCAGGCCGGGGAACTACCGCAATCTCGATCCGGGTCGCGGCGCCATCGGCGCGTTCGTGTTTGATTCGACGACCATGGCCAACGGCCGGCATGACATCTGGTGGATTGCAACCGACACGCTGGGCCGCAGCGAAGGCATCGGCAGCCGCTTCTTCTATGTGGCGAACACCGGCACGGCGGATGCCGCGCCCTCACTGCTGGGTCAGGCGTTTGCACCGCCCGCCGGCGCGCCGGCGGCGTCGGCGCGGCAGGCCGTGACCGCGCCGGTACTGGCGCGGCCCGTGTGGGTGGCCGACCGCGGCCGGTGGGCGCCGGTGCCCGCGGCGGGCGCGCAAGTGGCGGTCGACGAGTTGCTGGATGTGCGCCTGCCGCCGATGCCCGACGAACGAGGCCGGTGGCAGGGGTACCGGGTGACCGCGGCCGGCGTGCGCGCGCTGCCGCCGGGCGCGCATCTGGTGGACGCGCGCGGACGATTCCAGTGGCGGCCGTTTCCCGGCACGCAGGGGCGATTCCCGCTGATGTTCGTCTGGACCGACCACACGGGACGCGCCGTGCGCGTGCCGGTGACAGTGACCGTTACTGCGGCTTCCGGATCGTGAACAGATTGGCCGGGTTGAAGGAATGCCGCGTGACGAACGTGGCATCCACCCGCGTGGTGTGCGGCAGCACGTCCGCATCCGGCGTCGACGTATGCAGCGCGGCCCACGCGCGTTGCCATCGGGAGGCCGGCGGCCTGGCCGCCGGCGGCTGTCCGTCCAGATCGACGTGGGGCACGTCGAGGATGTAGTGCTGGATGGGCGGTTCCAGGCCGCTGCCGGCGACGTACTGCTGCACGTCGCGCAGGTCCATGCCTTTTTCGAGCGTGCCGTACCGCTCGGCGACTTCCACGACCGCCGGCACCGTGTCGTGGGCCGTGGACGGTTCGGCCAGCACGATGACGCCGCCCGGCTGGAGCGTGCGCGCGAACTCCTGCATCGCGCGGGGCCGGTTCGGGATGTGGTGGAACGCATCAAACCCCAGCACGGCTTCCAGCGCGCCGTCGGCGATGGGCAGGTACTCGGTGTCGGCCACCATCACGTAGGGCAGGTTGTGGCCCAGGCGCGTCACCGCGATGTCGAGGTAGACGCGGCTGATGTCCAGGCCAATCGGCTCGAGGCCGGCGCGCCACATCCAGTCCGTCGTCCAGGCATACCCGCAGCCCGAGTCGAGCACCAGGCGCCGCGTGCCGTTGCCCAGCAGCGGCATGCAGAAGCCGAACATGCGGATGAGGTGGATGGTGTGTTCGGCGCTGCCGGGGTTGAAGGGCGCGACGTACCCGGGGCCGAAGAAGCCGGGCGTGTTGCCCACCTTCTCGGTGATGGTCATCTCGGCGACCTTGTGATGTTGCCCGGCGTCGCTGCGGCTGGCGGGCGCGCCGAAGGCGCCGGCGGCCAGGGCCTCATGGAGGTCGCCGGGCAGGGCCGGCCGCAGGTGGTCGAGGAACGCCCGGTCGGCGGTCCAGTCGCGCAGGTGGTCGGGTAACAGTTCGGGAATGAAGTTACGAATCGGAAACCAGCGGCCGGTCTCGGGCGAGACGAGCAGGCCCTCTTCGACCCGCACCTCGTCGTTGCGCGACGGATCGCCTTTTGCTGCGTATCGGCCCAGCAGAGCCGCCAACGGACCGGAGACGCCTTCGGGCAGGGGACCCACGGCCTGGCCTGCGGCGTTGACGCGCAGGGCCGTTGACATCCGGACGTGCGCCGCGCGGCCTTCAATTTCCCGAGTTGCGACCAGCACCAGCGGCGTGCGCTGTTCGGGGCACGCCAGCAGGTTGAGCATCGAATAACGCATGGTGTCCGTAGCGTATGCTACTTCGGTGGGAAACATGAGAGAGATGCGGCGAAGTGTCATGCTGGCGGTGTGGGCGTCGGCGCTCTGGGCGTCGGCGGCGTCGGCCCAGGTCACGGTGAACATCACGACCCGGACCGTGTTGCCGTGGGACGAGTACGCCACCACACAGGTGCGCGACGCGTGGGACATGGCCCAGCGCACCGACATCGGCGCCTTTACGTGGGGCGTCGATTCCCCGCCGTCGAACCTCACCGGCAAACGCATCACCACCGACCCGGTGTTCGGCCACACCATCTTTTCGGCGACGCCGTTGCCGTCCTCGAACGATCCGTCCTTCTTCCTCGTCGATTCGCCGTCACCCGGCGGCAGCACCGCGTATTCGCGGCTGGGCCGCCACGGCGGCGGCAGCACGCCGATCGACACGACGAAGTACACGCACCTCTACGTGAAGATGCGGATCGCCAACGAACTCAAGCCGCCCGCCTTCACCGGCACCGTGCCGGTGATGCAGGTCTACTGGAGCCGACAGACCATTTACTACGACGCGACCTTGCGTCCGAATGGTGGGTTCTACACCACCGTCGACGGCGCGAACAACCAGGTGGGCACGCCGTTCACGGTGTCGCCGCCGGGGTGCAACGGCGTGTCGGCGCCGTGCAGCTCGATGGAAGGCGGGCGGTACGTCATCCATGCCATCCCGCTGGGCAGCCTGGCCGGCATGCAGGCGCTCAACAGCAACATCGCGAAGTGGAAGAACGTCGACCCCGCTGCTCCCAGCACGACGGACATCAACTGGGGCGCTCCCGGTGTGTTCGCCGATTCGCTGCGCTTCAAGCCGGTCAACCTCGTCGGCACGCAGTCCGGCACCGTCGACGTGGACTGGGTGCGGCTGGTCGCGCCGGGGGCGGAACCGGCCGAGTCGGTGACGTGGGCCGGCGGATCGCGGTACGACGTGGTCATTTCGACCGCGGCGGACTGCGGCGCGTCGAACGGCAACTTCGCCGTCATCGGCTACAACCAGGAGACCGGATTCACGTTCAACCCGCGCGTGCTGCCGGCCGGGGTCTACCGCGTCGGTCTGCGCGACCGCCTGCTGGCCAACGGCAGCGATACGCCGGAGACGCGCGAAATTCGCGGGTGCTCCACCAATACCTGGACGGTGGCCGACTACCCGAACCTGGCCGTCACGGCGCCGAGCCCGACCGGGTCCAACGACGACTTCGCGACGGTGGTGCTGGGCAACGCGTGGGACTTCGATGCCACCAGCGACCTCGACCTGACGCTGGGCATGGGTACGCCGTCGATCGTCACCGTGGCCGGCGAGCGGCCCACCGGCGAATCGATGGGCGACGTGCGGGCGCTGAAGGGCACGAGCACCGTGCCGGCGCCGGGCAACGTCGGCGACCCGTACGCCTACCTGATGTTGTCGTCCACGCGCGGCCTGCACAATCGCATCGACGCCAGCCGGTACCGGCTCTTCACGATTGATCTGGGCATCGACGCCGAGCGGGACCTGGCCCAAGGTTCGATCTTCCGCCTGGTGTGGCACATCGCCGGCGAAACGTGGAACACGGTGGAAGGCCCCGCCGCCGACGCGGAGAACGTCACCGAAGACGTCCTGCTGAACCACTTCAAGAAGGGGAGTGAGTCGGTCGACGGTACCTCGGCGCGGTACGTCTTCGACCGGCTGCAGTTCGACGTCAGCGACCGGTTCCTGGTGCCGCTCGAGTCGGACGCGCCCACCAACGTGAGCAGTCCGTCACGCACCGGCTGGTCCAACAACGCCGTCGTCTGCGCGGCGGAAGGCTGCGCCACGCACCGCGTCGCGCCGTTCGATCGCGTGGGTATCGACAATTTCCGCATCGACTTTCACGAGTTCACGCCGGCGACGGACTTCTACGTCACCGGGGTCAAGCTGGCCGCGCACGAACGGCTGACGTCGAACTTCGCCATCACCTGGACCAGCGCCATGCCCGAGGGGCAGCCGACGGGCACCTACAACACGGCGGCGGATTGGAAGGTGCGGCTGTACGCGGTACCGACGCGCCCGGCGCAGGGCGACGATCCTGAATCGCCGGGCAGTCCGCGCACGACGGTCTGCTCGGCCAGCGGCCAGGGCATCGTCACGCTGACGGCCAACGGCGCCGAGCCCACGCTGGCGGCCGGAACGTTTTCGATGTCCGCGGCCGTCAACACCGGGAGTCTCACGGTGGGGGCGCTGTATTTCATCTGCGCTGGGCTCATTCCGCCCGGCACGTCGACGCCGGCCGTCTTCAATCTTTCGACGTTCCCGGTGATTTACGAACCGTCCGGGTCCAATGCGATCCGGCCGCGGCTGTATCTCGACCGGGCGGATCTGCGGCTGTCGGCCACCCACACCGGCGCGCTTTCGCCGCCCAACCTCAGCGCGAAGACCGCGCCGCAGACGATCACCGTGGCCCAGGTCGGCGGCTCCACCGCGGTCGACTGGGTGGTGGACGTCTGCCAGAACTACAACTACGATCCCGACGCCGCGCCCTGCACCAACAGCGTGCCGTACATCGCGCTCTCGCGGACGTCGGGGTCGGGCACGGGCACCTTCACCGTCAGCCTGCAGGATTCCTCGGTGCTGCCGCTGTCGACCGGCGCGACGCCGATTGGCGTGATCATCCGCGTCCGGGAGGCCACGCCCGGCGCCACGGCCACGCCGGCGCAGTACGTGCAGGCCTACATCACCATCTACGGGCCGTCGGAACCCACCGCGCCGCCCATCGGCATGGTGGACACGCCGGCGCAGAACGCCACGGGCGTCCAGGGCGCGGTCGGGATCACCGGCTGGGTGGTGGACGACCTCGGCGTGGAGTCGGTGCAGATCTACCGCGAGTGCCTGCAGAGCATTGGCATCGACGGCGCCTGCCAGACCAAGGGCGGGTACAACGTCATCTACGTCGGCCAGGCCGACTTCGTCCCCGGCGTGCGGCCCGACGTGGAAGCGGCGTTCCCCACGTATCCGCAGGCGCACCGCGGCGGGTGGGGGTACCAGGTGCTCACCAACATGCTGCCGCACATTCCGAACCTCGCCCCGAACGGCGGCCAGGGGGAACTCGACTTCTTCGCCTTTGCGACCGATGCCGAAGGCAACGAAGTGTTGCTCGGCCGCGATCCGTCCGATCACACGCCGACGACGGTGACGCTGGCCAACGACACCATCGCCAAACCCTTTGGCGCCATCGACACACCCGCGCAGGGCGGCAGCACCTCGGGCAACCTGGCCAACTTCGGCTGGGCGCTCACGCCCGACACCAATACCACCGCCGGGGCCGGCGACATCCTCATCCCGACCAACGGGTCGACGATCGCGGTGTTCGTGGATGGGGTGAACATCGGCAACGTCACGTACAACCAGTGCCGGGTCGGCGCGAATCCCGTGCCCCCGGGGCAGTATTGCGTCGATGACGTCGCCAGCATCTTCGGCAACACCACCCCTCAACTGACGGGCACTCCCCGCTCGTCCAACCCCACGCTCTTCCGCAATCTGGACGCCGGGCGGGCCGTGATCGGATCGTTCGACATCAACACGGCGCTCTACAGCAACGGCCGGCACTCGATTGCCTGGTCCGTGCGTGACTCCGCCAACCGCATCGAAGGCATCGGCTCGCGCAACTTCATGGTCGTCAACGGCGTGTCGGATCCGTTTGACGTCGAGGAAGGCGCCTTCGCGCTGCTCAATCCGATGGGGCTGGACGTGGGCCGCGACCGGACGGTGCTCGATCCGCTGGCGCACGCCACGCGGGTCGTGCCGTTCCGCACCGGCTGGGATCCGGCCGCGCCGCTGGCGCCGGCGCCGCGCCGTGATGGCATCGCCGTGGTCGAGGTGGACGATCTCGATCGCGTCGAGGTCGCGCTGCCGCGCACCTTGTCGCGGTATCAGTGGGAAGGGTACCTCGTGCAGCACGGCCGTCTGGTGCCGCTGCCCGCCGGGTCGTTCCTCGACTCGGCCAACGGCCGGTTCACCTGGCAGCCCACGGCGGGCGTCTTCGGCGCCTACGAGTTCGAGTTCGTGCGCCGCACCGAGTACGGCCTGCGCGAACGGGTCCCCGTGCGCGTGACCTTCGGGACGGCCGGGCAGCGATGATCCCCGGCTCGGATTCACAGCGAGCACTGGAGGGCTGAGAGGGCTTCGCGCCGTCTCGGATTCACAGCGAGGACTGGAGGGCTGGGAGGTCTTGCTCCGTCTCGGATTCACAGCGAGCACTGGAGGGCTGGGAGGCTTTGCTCCGTCTCGGATTCACAGCGAGCACTGGAGGGCTGGGAGGCTTTGCTCCG
>CAYYFE010000054.1:0-9310 GCA_964471115.1 uncultured Solibacteraceae bacterium | reverse complement strand
CAGCCCTCCAGTGCTCGCTGTGAATCCGGGCGAGTGGCTGACCTCCCAGCCCTCCAGTGCTCGCTGTGAATCCGCGCCGAGCGAAGCCTCCCAGCCCTCCAGTCCTCGCTGTGAATCCGCGCGAGTGGCTGACCTCACAGCCCTCCAGTGCTCGCTGTGAATCCGAGCCGAGCGAAGCCTCCCAGCCCTCCAGTCCTCGCTGTGAATCCCTATCGCCCCGGGAAACGAACAATGCCCGGCGTGCGGTCGCGCCAGTCCGTGTCCTCCAGTGAGAACCGCAGGCGCTGCACGGGGATGCGGCGCGCGTCGCACGCCTCGAGGATGGCGGTGGTGGTCGCCACCGGCAGATGGTCGATGGCGATGACCACCGCCGCGAGGCGGTCGGCGTGGGCGGTCAGGCACGCCGGCAGATCGGCGAGCGTGCCCAGCACCTTGTAGCCCTCGACCCGCCGCTGCCGCAGCGCCGGATCATCGTCGAGGAACCCGAGTGGGATGAGCGCGAGGGCCGGGTTCTGCCGCAGTTCGCGCACGGCCAGCGCGCCGCCGCGGCCCGCGCCGATAATCAGCGCATACCGGCCGCCGGCGCGCTGGCGGCGCAGGAACTCGTCGACCCACGACAGGCCGGCCCGTGCCGTCATCAGGAACGCCGTGAGCAGGGCGGCGTCGACCAGGAACACGGCGCGCGAGTAACCGATGAAGCGATACAGGTAGAGCACCGCCACGAGCGTGGCCAGCACGCCGGCGCCGATGCCGCGCAGCAGCCGGCCGGCTTCCTGCGGGCCGAAATGCCCCCAGTCCTGCCGGTACTTGCCCATCAGCGCGAGCCCGCCCAGCTGCAGCGCCAGGATGAGCGGCAGCGATCGCGTGAAGTAGGGCAGGAAGTGGCTGAACTCCGGCTCCGAGAAGCGAAGGCTGAACGCCAGGTAGTAGGCGACGGCGATCAGCAACGCGTCCAGCGTGACTTCGATCGAGCGGTAACGGACCGCCAGTTCGCTGGGGAGCGGACCGGACGCGAGGGCCGCCGTGTCGGGCCGCGTGGCGTCCAGGTGTCCGAGGTACACCCCAAGTCCGGCCAGGGCTGCCAGGTAGAGAATCGCCAGGCCCCAGGCGAACCGGCTGGCCTCGGCGTGCAGCAGCACGCCCAGCGTGCCTCCGGCCAGTGCCAGCGCGTAGAGGATCAGGACGGCGCGCCGTTCGGTGATGCCCAGCGCGACCAGCCGGTGCGAGGTGTGGTCGCGGCCGCCGCTGAAGATCGCGCGCCCCGACAGTCCGCGTGTGACCGTGACGAAGATCGTGTCGAAGATGGGAATGAGCAGCGTGAGGGTCGGGCCGATCACCGCGGGCCACACGGTGGGGCCCTCCAGGTGCGGCACCGCCATCAGCGCGACCGCGGCGATGAAGAAGCCCAGCAGATGGCTGCCGGCGTCGCCCATGAAGATCGACGCCGGCTGGAAGTTGTAGAAGAGGAACCCCACGCAGACGCCGGCGCACGCCGCCAGCGCCAGGCCCAGCGGCTGCACCGCGGCCGCGCCGCCGGAGAGCAGCGTGACCGCGAGGCACGACGCCGCGATGCCCGCGATGCCGGCCGTCAGGCCGTCGATGTTGTCGAGCAGGTTGAACGCATTGGTGAGGCCGACCAGCCACAAGAAGGCGATCACGTGGTCGACGATGACGTGGCCCACCAGTTCGATGGGCGGCACCAGGTAGAGAAAGAGCGCGGCGATCAGGACCTGTCCGACCAGTTTGGCCGTCGGCGCAATCGGGTTCAGGTCGTCGGCCAGGCCCAGGCCCATCATCAGCAGGGCGCACGCGGCGACCGGCCAGCTCGCGCCCAGCACGCCGGTCCACGGCAGGACCAGCGCCAGCGCCACGGCCATCGCCACCCCGCCCAGCTTGCCCACCGGACGGTCGTGCCAGCGGTCATGTGTCGGATGGGCGATCAGTCCGGTGGCGAGCGAGAGCCGGCGCGCCGCCGGGACCAGCGCCGCGGACGCCCCGGCTCCGGCGACGACGGCGATCAGTGCGGAAACCCACATCAGAGAAGATATCGGCCCGTGCCGGGCGTCGAGACAGAGGGCGCGGCACGCGACCCGATACCAGTATTGTAGGGCGATGTCGTCGCGCGATTCGCGGACGATCGGGTGGTGGTCGCTTGCGCTGGGCGCCGCGTATTACCTGTCGTTTGCCGCTTTTGCCCTCTGGGACCGCTTCCCGATCGCCTACCGCGACGACTGGGACTGGTTGTGGCCGGCGGTGTCTCAGCCGTTCTCCTGGCGTGACCTGATCACCCTGCACAACGAACACCTGGTGCCGATGGCGCGGCTGGTCGCGCGGGCGGACGCGATCCGGGGTGAGCCGTCGGTCGCCCTGCTGGCGTCGGTGGCGCTGGCGGCGCACGCCGTCATGCTGGCGCTGGTGACGCGCGAGGTCTGGCGCGGCTGGCCGTCGGGATCGCGGCTGCGTCCGGTGGCCGCCGGCGCGGCCGTCGCGTGCCTGTCGTTCACGTGGCAACTGCAGTCGGTGGTGTTTGGCGCGGCCGTGCTGTTTCCGCTCGTGCAGGTCGGCCTGGTGGCGGCGATCGTTGCCACCCTCGAGGCCACCGATGCGCCCGGCGCGCCGGCCGGCCGGCGGTGGTGGGGCGCGGCCGCCCTGGCCGGTTCGTGTGTGGCCGTCGCGTCGACGACCACGGGGCTGCTGGTGCCGTGGGGTGCGGCCGCGCTGGCGTGGCGGCGCCGCGCGGCGGCCTGGATCATCGCCGGGCACGTCGTGATCGGCCTCGGTGCGGCCGCGGTGTATCTCGTGCAGACGCGCGTCAGCCCGGCGCCCGATGCGCCGGTGTGGCACCCGCCCGGCTTCATCGAGATGGCCGGCTTCGTGGCGGCCTCGTTCTCGCTGGCCGCCGGATTCGTGCACCCGCTGGCCGGCGTGGGGCTGGGGCTGCTGGTGCTGGGGGCTGGCGCCGTGTGGACGTGGCGCGCGCTGCGCGCGTCCGATCCGCCGACCCGCGTGCAATGGCTGGCCATCAGCCTGGCCGTGTTCGGCCTGCTCAGCGCGGTGGCCGCCGCGCCCGGCCGCGCCGAGTACGGTCTGGCGCAGTCGGTGCAGTCGCGCTATGCGTCGTACGCCCTCGGGACTCTCACCGGTGTCCTGCTGCTGGGGCTCGCCCGGGCCGAACGTCTGCCGGCGCGCCGTCACGCGCTGGTCGCGGGCCTCGTGACTGCCGGTCTTCTCGTGTGGCTCGTCCCGCAGATCTACCTGGGGTTGGTGTGGCGGGCGAAAGCCGACCTCGTCCGGGTGGCCGGTCTGACGATCGCGACGGGTGTGCCGGCGCCCGAGTGGCGTCTGGTCCTGCACCCCGATCCCGCGCGGATCGATCGCGTGATGGCGCGGCTGTCGCGGCCGCAGGCGCCCTGGCCGGAGATGGGCCGGCGCGTGGGTGTGATGGCGGGCGTGGCCTCCTGCGGTGGCGAAGCGCGCCTCGAGCGGTTCACCACGCGCGGTGAGTTCGCCCTGATCGCGACCGCAGGCGCCGGCAGGCGGGCGATCGTGAGCGATCGTGATGGAGTGGTGGTGGGCCTGGCCCATGCGATGCCGTGGAGCGCGACCCCCGAGGCGGCACCGGCCGATGTCGCGCGCCAGGTCGTGTTGAGGCTGCGCGACTGGTCCGCGCCCGTGGCGTGGCGGGGTTTCGCGCAACCGGGCGCCGGCGGGCCGTATCACGTGGCGGTGCTCGATGCGCGGGGGACGCCGGCGTGTACGCTGTCAGCCGTGACGGTTCCGAGGGTCGAGGGCCACGTGGACCTCGTGACGGTCGACCCCGGCGGGCGCGTGACAGGCGCGGGCTGGGCGGCCGCGTGTGGCGAGCGCATCACCCGTGTCGAGGTGCTGGTGGACAACCGGCCCGTGCCGGCGGTGGTCACGCCCGGTCCGCCACGGCCCGATGTGGAGGGGTACCTCGAGGCGCGCTGCCGGGCGGTCGACCCGCCCGCGCTGACCTTTGCCGTCGAGCAGGCCGACTGGCCCCCGGGCCGGCACGCGGTCGCCTGGCGGGTGTCGACCGAATCGGGGGCCGTGGCGGTGACCCAGGCACGGGAGTTTGCACGATGACCATCCGCGTCGTGGTCCTCAACTGGAACGGGCGCCGGTGGCTGGACGGCTGCTTGTCGGCGCTGGCGGCGCAAACGCGGCCCGCCGACGAAATCGTCGTCGTCGACAACGCGTCCAGTGATGACAGCGTGGCGTATCTGCGCGCGCGCTGGCCGCAGGTCACGGTGGTGGCGCTCGACGAGAACCTGGGGTTTGCCGAGGGCAACAACCGCGGGGCGGCCGGGGCGCGCACCGATGCGCTGGTGTTCCTCAACAACGACACCGAGGCGGAGCCCGGCTGGCTGGCGGCGCTCGAGGCGGCCGCGCGGCCACCGTACGCGCTGGTGGCGTCGCGCATCGTGTTTCTCGATCGTCCGGATGTGATCGACTCGGCCGGGGACGGGTACCTGCGGTGTGGTGGCGGCTTCAAGCGGGGGCATGGCCAGCCGGCCGCCGCGTTTGCGGAGTCGCGCGAGGTGTTCGGCGTCTGCGGGGCGGCGTTCCTCGTGCGCCGGGATCTGTTCGAGCGGCTCGGCGGTTTTGATCCCGCGTTTTTCATGGTGTACGAAGACGTGGATCTGTCGTATCGCGCGCGGATGCGCGGCGCGCGCGTGTGGTACGCCGCCGGCGCGATCGTGCGGCACGCCGGCAGTCCCTCACTCGGCCGGGTGAGCGATCGCGCCGTGTTCTACGGGCAGCGCAATCTCGAGTGGACCTGGATTCGCAACACCCCGGGCCGCTGGTTGTGGCGGACGTGGCCCGCCCACCTGGCCTACAACCTGGCCGGCGCCGTGGCGTACGCGCGCCGCGGACGGCTGCGGGCCTGGGTGCGCGGCAAGGCCGCCGCGCTGGCCGGCGTGACGCGCGCGTGGCGCGCGCGCGCCTCTGTGGTGGACGACGCCACCGCCGCCGCCGTGTGGGCGCAGATGGAGCCCGACTGGGTGGGGATCAAACGGCGCGAGAAGCGTTTCTCGTTCGCGGACCGCGCGTCAGTCGAGGACGATCGGCCGGCCGATGAGTAGCCGGCAGGCGCCGGAGACCACGCGCACCTGGACGCGGCGGCTCGACCACCGTGTTTCCGCTTCGCGGAAGACGAATCGCGATTCGTACCAGCGCTGCGTGTCCACGTCCACGGCATTGGCGGGCTGATCGTCGATGTCGATGGCCACGCGGCACGCGCCCTCGTCGGCGCGCAGCCGGAATTCCAGCACCTGCGCGGTGGTCCGGACGAAGTACGTGGCGACCGGTCCGGCGATGCGATACGGAATGCCGTCGCGATCATCCCGTTCGGCCGACGCGCCGATCACGCGATGATCGAGGTCGATGGCCCGGCGCGCCAGCGCGGCCTGCAGCGGCGCGAGTGCGAGGACCAGCACGACGCCCGCGACGGTGGCCGCGCGGACCAGGCCCTGGGGCCGTGAGGCGGACGCCGCGATCGTCGTCAGGCCGAGCGCGGCGCAGGTCAACAGCCACACATACGGGGTGAGCCACGGGTGGCCGAACCCCGCGCTGAGCAGCAGGGCCGCCAGCCCGGCCGCCCACGCGCGCGCCCAGAGGCCCGCGCCTTCGGCCGGTGGGGCGCTCAGGCCCGCGCGCAGCGCCGTGCCCAGCAGCCACAGCAGGACGAGCAGGCCCGGCACACCCAGTTCGGCTGCGGTCTGGATGAACTGGTTGTGCGCGTTTTCTCCGACCGCCGCGGCCGGGAAGCGGTTGATCAGGTCGGCCGAGACCAGCGGAATCGACCGCTGCTGGAATTCGCCGAGGCCCACGCCAAACACCGGCGCCTGCCGGGTCATCGTCACGCCAATCTGCGCCAGTTCGTATCGGATCTGCAGCGCGAGCCAGGCCGTCGGGCGATCGCCGCCCGTGCGCAGCACCGCGGCCGCTGCCGCCAGCAGCAATCCGGCGACGATGACGGTGGCGATCGTGCGACGGCGCCCGCGGTTGGTCCACAGACCGGGCCATCCGGCGCCCAGGACGATCAGCGCGGCGCCCAGCGCGGCGCGCGACTGTGTCAGCCACAGGGCCAGGGCCGTGAGCGCGGCCGCCGCCAGCGGCGGCACGCGTGAGCGGACGGCGGGCCGGCTCGCGATCAGCACCCACACGACGGCCGCCATCGCGAAGAACGAGCCGATGGCGTTGACGTCGGGAAAGTGCGGCGAGATGCGCGTCGAGAGCAGGTGCGACCACAACGCCGTCCCCGGGTCGGCCGCGCGCGAGGTGATTTGCAGCAACCGGATGAGGGAGAAGGTCGCGGCGCCGGCCAGGCCCCACGCCAGCGCGCGCGCCAGCAGGATGGCGACGGCCGGTGCCTGCCGCGCCGCGCGCTCCACCACCATGAGCAGGGCCAGCCCGGTGAGCCAGGGCAGTCCCACGGACACGATGGGCACGTCGCCCGGGCCGGCAAAGACGTCGCGTGTGGTGTACGTGAAGAGCCGGGCGAGGTACTCCCGCCAGGGCGCGGTCGCCATCTGATCGACGGCGGCCACGGTTGCGATTGAGGCCAGCAGCAGCGTCGCCAGCAGCAGAGCCGGGCGGGCGAGCGGGCCGGCCGGCGGCGCGCCGGAGACGCTCCACCGTACGGCGGCGCCCGTGAGGGCGGCCAGAACCAGTGCCACGAGGGTCTCGGCGCCGCCCAGCAGCGGCGGCGCGAAGACGGCGGCCAGAGGAACGGCCGAGGGGCCCAGCACGAGCAGGGCCGCCAGGCCCAGGTGGGGGCGCCACGCGGCCAGACCCAGCAGCAGGAGGGCGTTGGCCTTCAGCCCGAGCGGGATCGCCTCCGGAGTGAACCAGCCGGCGAGGGGAATCAGCGCGAGCAGCGCGGCGGCACTCCAGCCGATCCGGGCCCGCATCAATCAGCGTCTCCCGATGGCGGCGTAGTCCATGAAGGTGAACAGACGGGCGTTCAGTTTGTCGGCGTGGGCGTTGACGACGTCGACCAGATCGACCAGCACCGGATCATGGCCCCGGCCTTCACGCGGCGGCAGCCGCGGGACCTGTTCGAGCCGGTCGGCGTCCGGGACCGGTGAGCGGAAGTCGAGATCCACCGTCGTGAATCCGCCCGCCTGCATCAGGTATTGCAGTGTTTCCGGATGCAGCGGCCAGCGGTGGGTGACGTCGCGCAGGTAACTTTCGAAGAACGCGACCCAGCAGGCCGGATTGATGGTTTCGAGAATCAGCAGCCCGCCCGGGCGGAGCTTGTGGAACGCCGTTTCGATGAACCGGCTCAGATACGCCGGTTCCAGGTGTTCGACGACCTGGATGGCGATCACGCCGCCCAGCGATTCGTCGGGCTGCGTCTCGAGGAACTCGACCGCGCCGGCGACGTCGGCCGACAGTCCGCGTTCGCGGCAGATGTCGACCATCGAGTCGTTGATGTCCACGCCGTGCGCCTCGATGCCCGCCTCGCGGAACAGGTCGAGCAGTTCGCCGCGGCCGCAGCCGATGTCGATCACGCGGCCCAGGCCCGCGAACCGCGAGACGTAGTCGGTCAGGCGGGCGCGGATCTGATCCTGCGAGCCGCGGAAACGATCCTCGAATCCGACGTACTTGAACGAGTCGAGCGACGCGACGGCCTGCGCGGCGGACGGCGCGGGCGAGCCGGACGCCGCGCCCGCGGCCGCCGGCGGCACGCCGCTGGCCAGCAGGCGTTCCACTTCGCGCTTGAGCAGCAGGGAGGTCTGCTGCGCCAGCGACACCTTGTGCGACAGATCCTGGTACGCCTGCAGCAGCGCCGGGTGTTGCGCTTCGAAGCGATCGCGGCGGACGCGCTGCGATTCCCAGTGTTTCATCCAGTCGTCGGTCAGCGCCGAGAGCGCGGCGTTGAGGACCTGGATCTGGCCGCCGACCGACCGGTCCTTCGTGTCGACGTACAACGTCAGGCTCTGCAACAGTCCGAGCAGCTGCGTCTGGAAGTGCACCATCGCGTCGGTCTGGTCGCGCAGCAGCGCCAGGGTCGAGGCCACCGCGCGTTCGGCTTCGCGGTGGGCGGCGACGTTGCGGTTGAGGTGATCGACCAGGGCGGCGTTGAAGGCCTTCTGACGGTCCAACGCCGGACCCACCAGGCGCCAGATAAAGCCGCGCAGCCGGCCCTTGAGCGACCGGTCGATCGGCGGCGGCCCATCGGGCAGGAGGTCCCACCGTTCGTTGAGCGGCGTGATTTGGGCGTCGTCGTACGGGGGCGGGGGATGGGGAAACTCGGCGCGGCGCCACAACGCGCGGTCGACCGACGTCAGCCGGTCGTTGTACGCGCGGTCCGCCTCCTGCCGCTCGCGCTCGAGCCGCGCGAGTCGATCTTCAAGCCGTTCGACGTCCACAGGCGCTCATCGTACCCCGAAAGGGGGGCGCACTCCGCACTCCGCCCTACGTCCCAATCCTCCCCCCGACCGGGCTCGACGGTGTCGCATAGGCGCGGCGCGGGATGCGGCCGGCCCCGAAGGCCAGCCGGCCGGCGATGACCGCATGACGCATCGCCGTGGCCATCGCCACGGGGTCGGCGGCGCCGGCAATCGCCGTGTTCATCAGGACGGCGTCGGCGCCCAGTTCCATCGCGATGGCCGCATCGGACGCCGTGCCCACGCCCGCGTCGACGATGACCGGGACGCGCGCCTGCGCCTTGATGATGGCCAGGTTGTTCGGATTCTGGATGCCCAGGCCCGATCCAATCGGCGCGCCCAGCGGCATCACCGCGGCCGCGCCTGCGTCCTCCAGCTTGCGGCAGGCAATCGGGTCGTCGTTGGTGTACGGCAACACGATGAAGCCTTCCTTGACCAGCACGCGGGTGGCTTCCAGCAGCGCTTCGTTGTCGGGGAAGAGCGTCTGTTCGTCGCCGATCACCTCCAGCTTCACCCACTCGGACAGGCCCGCCTCGCGCCCGAGGCGCGCCGTGCGGATCGCATCCTCGGCCGTGTAACAGGCCGCGGTGTTGGGCAGCAGGAAGATCCGGTCGCGATCGATCCAGTGGAGCAGCGATTGTTCGCCGCGTGCCGACAGGTCGATGCGGCGCACCGCGACGGTCACCATCTCGGTGCCCGACGCCAGGTGCGCGGCCTGCATGATCTGGTGTGACGGGTATTTCCCGGTCCCGACGACCAGCCGCGAGGTAAACGTGCGTCCGGCGATGACGAGCGGATCAGGAGATAAGGACATAGGGGTAGGAAGGGCACAGGACACAGGACACAGGACACAGGACACAGGACACAGGACACAGGACACAGGACACAGG
>CAYYFE010000053.1:0-26421 GCA_964471115.1 uncultured Solibacteraceae bacterium | reverse complement strand
CCTCCAGTGCTCGCTGTGAATCAGAGCCGGGACGAAAGCCTCCCAGCCCTCCAGTCCTCGCTGTGAATCAGAGCCGGGACGAAAGCCTCCCAGCCCTCCAGTGCTCGCTGTGAATCAGAGCCGGGACGAAAACCTCCCAGCCCTCCAGTCCTCGCTGTGAATCCGCACGCGGGTTACGGTCTGACGACCGTAACCGAGCGCGCGTCCTCCCAGCGCGCGGTACGCCGGTTCCAGACGTAGGCCGTGATCTCCCAGGTGCCGGCGCCGAGCGGCGCGCGCAGTGAGAAGCCGGCGGCCAGGGCGTCGGCGCGATCGAGTCCGAGCGCGGCCTCACCCAGGAACACTGGCGCGTCGGTGGCGCCGGGCGTGGTCCGGCGGGCCCACACGTGCACGGCGGCGATGCCGGTGCCGATGGCCGCCTTGGGATCAAACGCCCAGCCGGTGACCGTCACCTGGCCGGCCGAGACCGTGGCGGGATCCAGCGCCATCCGCACCTGCGCGCCTTCGAGCGCCGTGGCGGCCGGCTCGATCGTCACCTGCACGTCGAGCCGTTCGCCGGCGCGGACGAACGCCAGGTGGTACGTCCCGAGCATGCCGACCGGCGGCCCCCACGAGAACATCGCCCCCTGCAGCGTCGACCCGATGGGCAGGTCGCGCAGTTCCCCGTTGGTGACCAGGAACCCGCGAACGTCCTCGAGACCGAGCCAAAGTTCCAGCCGGCCCATCTCGGGAATCCGCACGGTGCGCAGCCCCTCGGCATCGGGGGCGATCGGCAGCCACTCCGCCTGGAAGTCGAAGCCGGTCCGGCCCCACACCCCCTCGGCGCCCACCGGCAGCGACGACAACGACGACGCGGCGCCGCGTGAGAGGGCGGGCGCGCCGGCCAGCGACGCGCCGGTGTCGCCGGGCGCGTTGTTGACGATGAACGTGCGCGAGCCGAGGCCTTCCTCATTGAGCCCCGAGTCGACCACTCGCCAGGCGATGGTATGGACACCGTTGGACAACGTCGCCGTGTTGAGATTCCACGACCCGATCGCGCCACGGCCGGCGTCGAGATTGCGGAACCGCGTCGGATTCGACGAGCGGCTGGTGAACACCGGCGCGGGACTGCTGTTGCCGAACAGGTTGGCGATGTCGTCGTTGCAGAACGCGCCCGGCGCCAGGAACGAACTGCCCCCGCCGTTGAGGTTCGTGCCGCGGCACTGGTTGTAGGTGACGTTGGCCACCGGCGCGCCGTCGATCAACACGACCACGGTCGAGCCGTCGGTGGGGATGGCGCGATCGACGTTGCCCGACACGGTGTCCGAGTCCGGCGTCAGCGCCCAGCCGAAGATCGGGATCGTCCCGCTGACGGTGGCGCCCGGCGCCGGCGTATCCAGCGTGCCGAACGGCCGCGCCAGCGTGTCGTTGTCGAGCGTGACCTGCGTGGGCGTGGCGTACGTCGCGCTGGCGGGATCGGCCGACCGGCCGAGCAACCGCGCGTTGCCCTGGCTGTCGGTGGCCACGGCGTAGAAGGTGAAGGCGCCCTGGCCGCCGGTCGTGCGGCTGTTGGGCACGTGCGGCAGCATGTTGCTGAGCACCTGCAGGCCCCAGCCCGCGCGCGCGGCGTTGGGATAGAGCGGCAGCGCCGCTTCCACGTCCGGACGCGCACCGGTCAGGAACACGGCATCCCCCACCCAGACCACGTTGTGGCCGAGCACGATCTGGCAGACGCCGGAGGGATCGATCCCCACATGGCAGGTGCGGTAGACCCGGACCGAGGAGACCGAGGTGTCGTCGAGCGCCCAGCCGGTGACGGAGATGGCCCCGCGCTGCGTTGAACTGTGCGTCGGCGTGTCGACCTGGCCGATGGGCGGGGCGGCCGTCAGCGTCACGAACGTCACCGACAGATTGACCGGCACGCTCAGCGGTGAATTCGGCGCCGAGGCCGCCGTCACGGTGATGGCGCCCGTCAGGCTGGTCTGCGAGCCGATGGTGTCCGACGGATTCACGATGGTGACGGTGAAGCTGCCGTTACCGGTGCCGCTGCCCGATCCGATCCGGATCCAGGGCGTGGAACTGGTCGCCGTCCAGGGCCCGGCGGTACCGCTGGTGAACGAGACCAGCACCGTGAGCGGTGAACCCGCGATCGCCGTGCCGCGTTTGCTGATGGCCATGGCCAGCGGGTTGGGCGCCACGGCCACGCCGGTGGCCGGCCCGGTGCTGCCGCCTCCGAAGGAGGGTCCGGGGGTGCCGGCCGCAGCCAGCGCGATGCGTTCCACGAACACGGCAGAGTAGTTCAGCGAATACGACACGCCGAACTGGCCGCCCTCACCAACCGCCACATCCGGGTAAAACGTGCCGCCGGTGGATGTGGGGACGGCCGAGGACAACTGCGTGAACGGCCCGAGGGCCACGCCGCCACCGGCATCGAGAATCGCGCCGTCCAGGTAGGGGCACGTGTCGTTGGGGCACCCGCCGCTGCTCTGGATCGCCATCAGCACGCGGCGCGACACGGCGTCGTACATCCCCATCGCCGCGCCTTCCTGACGGCCCGACCCTGCAATCGTGTAGATGGGCAGCGGCATCGACCCCACCGCGCCATCGGCGGAACTCACATACCGCGCCTGCACGTCGCGGCCGGGATTAAAGCCCGTCCACGCCACGGCGAATCCATCGGCCTCGGGCAGGAAGACCGGCACGGCTTCGATGGTGAACCCGTTCTGCACGGTCAACAGTCCGGTCTCGGCCGCGCCGGTGCCGCCGTTGATGATCTTCGCCCACAGGCCCAGCACTTCCGGATTCGACGGGCTGTTCGGGTGCAAGCCCTGATACGCGATCAGAATGCGGTTGCGCTCCCAGTCCACCGCCGCCTTGGCCGCGCCCTGCCCGTGATTGGCGGTCGTCGTGTTGATGATGGCCGACCCGGCCGAGCCGTCCTCGTTGAAGAACCGCACCATCACGTCCGGGCCTTCACTGTAGAACCGTTCCCACACCGCCACGAACTGCCGCGTCACCGGGTTGTAGACCAGGTCGTTGGGAATCTCCCAGCCCAGCGATCCCACCTGAATCGGGTTGCCCACACGCGCGCCGCCCGTCCCGGTGAAGCTGACCCGCTGAATCCATGCCGAGGGCGCCGCGTCCGGCGTCTTGCCGTAGTCGCTGGCATACATCACGAAGAACACGTCGCCGGCCGTGTCGTGTGAATACGCCACCATCGGCTTGTTGGCATACACGATGGCCTGCCCCGGCGTGGTCGCGATCGCAAACACACTGCCCACGGCCTGGCCCGCCGAGTTGACGAACCGGCCGAGAATGCCGCCCGGTCCTTCGTAGACAGTGAGGTACACGTCGTGCCGCGCGGCATACGCAATGCCATGTACCACCGTGACGTGTGACCCGGAGGCCTGCGTCGTGCCCTGGGGCGTGATCGCGCCGCCGGTGTTGGCCGACACGCTGAGGCTGACAGGAATCGTCACCGGCGAGTTGCTGGCCGACGCGGCCGTCAGCGTGATGCTGCCCGACAACGCCGTCTGTGTCCCGATCACATCCGACGGATTGATGATGGTGGCCGAGAACGATCCGTTGCCGGATCCGCTGCCCGACCCGATCTGGATCCACGGCGTGGAGGTGGTCGCCGTCCAGCTGCCCGACGCGCCGCCCGCCAACGTCACGGTGACCGTTTGCGGCGCCACGCTGCCGAGCGTGGCACCTGACTTGGTCACGGCAAACGACAGCGACGAGGGCGAAGGCAACACACTGGGCGTCGAGGGTGGCGGACCACTGCCGCCTCCAAACGACGGCCCGGGCGTGCCGGCCGCGGGCAGGGCCAGCCGCTGCACAAACACCGCGGCGTAGTTGAGCGAGTAGGACAGGCCGAACTGGCCGCCCTCACCCACTGCCACATCCGGGTAGAACGTGCCGCCGGTCGCCGACGGCACTGCCGTGGACAACTGCGTGAACGGGCCGGCCGCCACGCCGCCACCCGCGTCGAGGACCGCGCCATCCAGGTAGGGGCACGTGTCGTTGGGACACCCGCCGCTGCTCTGGATCGCCATCAGCACGCGGCGCGACACGGCGTCGTACATCCCCATCGCCGCGCCTTCCTGCCGGCCGGTGCCCGCAATGGTGTAGACGGGCAACGGCATCGCGCCGACCGCGCCATCGGCGGAACTCACATACCGCGCCAACACGTCACGGCCGGGATTAAACGCCGTCCACGCCACGGCAAACCCATCGGCCTCGGGCAGGAAGACGGGCACGGCTTCAATCGAGAATCCGTTCTGCACCGTCAGCAGTCCGGTCTCGGCCGCGCCAGTGCCGCCGTTGATGATCTTCGCCCACAGGCCCAGCACTTCCGGATTCGTCGGGCTGTTCGGGTGCAAGCCCTGATACGCGATCAGAATGCGGTTGCGCTCCCAGTCCACCGCCGCCTTGGCCGCGCCCTGCCCGTGATTGGCGGTCGTCGTGTTGATGATGGCCGACCCGGCCGAGCCGTCCTCGTTGAAGAACCGCACCATCACGTCCGGGCCTTCACTGTAGAACCGTTCCCACACCGCCACGAACTGCCGCGTCACCGGGTTGTAGACCAGGTCGTTGGGAATCTCCCAGCCGCGATCGCCCACCTGAATCGGGTTACCCACGCGAGCGCCGCCGGTGCCCGTGAAACTCACGCGCTGAATCCACGCCGCCGGCGCCGCATCGGGCGCCTTGTTGTAGTCGCTGGCGTACATCACGAAGAACACGTCGCCCGCCGTGTCGTGCGAATACGCGACCATCGGCTTGTTGGCATACACGATGGCCTGTCCCGGCGTGGTCGCGACCGCAAACACATCGCCCACCGTCTGGCCCGACGCATTGACGAAGCGTCCGTACACCCCGCCCGGCCCCTCATACACCGTCAGGTACACATCGTGACGCGCCGAGTAGGCCACGCCGTGCACGACCGTGACGTGCCCGCCCGACGCCTGGGTGAACCCCAGGTTGTTCACCTGGGCCAACGCCGGGCGAACGGTCGCCAGACACACAAGGGTCGCGCAGAACAGAGCCCGCAGGCAGAGGGACAGTGAAGGCATAGGCAACAAGCGCCGTGTATCGGCTAACGCAGGGTATCGGACCGAAGCAATGCAAACATTACGCCGCCCACCAGCATCGGGATCAGCGGCGTGAAGATCCGCGTCTCGACGATGCTCGAGAACAGAAACGCGGTGACCACAAACAGCGGTGTCACCACGGCAGCCGCCGCGCGCAACAGCCGCGGCTGTATCAACCAGGTGCGCCACACCAACCACAGGGGCGGCGCCAGCAGAGCCACACCAAACCAGGCGTAGGCCCGAGCGTAGGGATCAAAGCTGTCCGGCAGCAACCCCAGGAACTCGAGATTGCGGGAAAACTGCCAGGGATCGTACCACGACACCCCCCGCCAGAATCTGAGTGCCGAGTACACAAGCACCCACATCGCCCCGAGGCCGGCCCCCCGCACCAGATGCGCGCGCGTCAGGGGCCGCGCGGCCAGGTACAAGACCACCAGAAAGGCCGAGGTTTCGCGATTGAGCGCCGCCAGCAGCAGCCAGGCGGCAAACCAGCCGTCTCGCCCGCGGGCGAGCGCGCCGACGGCCGCCGCCGTCAGCGCCCACTCCACCAAGTGGTCGGGATGCGGCCAGGAATTGGTGAAGGTCAGCAGCAGCCAGACCGCGCTCAGCGAGGCGCCCAGCAGGGATTCGCCGTGCGTGAACCACCCGCGCAGCAGCGCGTGTGTCGCCAGCAACGCCGCCAGAATCGCGAGCCACCGGAACGCCGCCCAGACCACCCGCCGATCGGCGCCCGTCAGGGCCACGGCCTGTTCGAACACGAACGGCCCCAGCACCCGGTACTTGCCCGGCGGGTCTTCCGTGTTGGCGACCACACCCTGCGAATACGCCGTGAAGCCGCGCTCGAGATGGGGCCGCGCGCGGTAGTCGACGTAGCCGATGGCCGTGGTCACTGCGAGATACAGCGGCAGCAGCAGGACCCACGGCGATTTCATGACGTCAGCGCGGCGTCCGGATGGCGGCCAGCGTCACGGCCAGACTGGCGGCCAGTCGCACTTCGGGATCGCGATCGTTGAGGTGGAACACCACCTCGGCGCTGTCACCCAGGCCGAGGCGTCCGGCCACGCCGAGCCACCGCCACCGGAGCGGCGGATCCCCCGCGCGCACCAGCTGGCGGACTCGCGTGTGGACGACCGGGTCGCCGCCCAGCCCGGCCAGCGCTTCGGCGGCGCGCAGCGCCGTCAGCTCATCCCCCGCATTGACCATGGTCGCCAGCGCGGCGCGGCCGGCGCGGTCGCCGCGTTCGGCCCGGCCCATCGCCAGCGCCAGCCGATCGGAGGACGACAACGACCCTTCGTGCGGCGCCAGAGTCTTGAGACTCTCGGCATCGCCGACGCGCGCCAGGCCAACCGTGATGAGTGTCCGGACGCCGGGCACGGCGGGCACGGGAGCCGCCGCCAGGCGCCGCCACACGGCTTCAGCCTCGGGGCCCGGCACCAGTTGCAGCGTCGTGAGCGCCGCGATGAGTACGCCGGGGTCCTGACTGGTGACCAGCGGTTCCAGCAGACGCACGCGCGAGGCGGCCGGCAACTCGGGCCAGGCCGCCAGTTCGAGCGCGGTGGATCCGAGGACGCCGCCTTCCCAGCCGTTCGGCAGCGGCGGCGGCGTCTGGCCCAGGCGGCGCAGCGCGACCCAGACACGCGCGCCGTCGAGGACCGTGCCGGCCACGCCGCGCGTCAGGTCCATCACGGTTTTCGCGCACTCGGCATCACCGGTCAGGCGCGTCACGATCGCGCACGCCTCCACGCGCAAGGCGGCGGACTCGGCCAGCACCACGCGCGCGCCGCGATCGGCCAGCCACGACAGGCGCGCGGCGTCCACGGTGGGCGCCTTCGGCGCCAGCGCCAGTTGCACCCCGAGCGCCAGCACCTCGGGCGACACCGGCAGCGGCTCGATCAGCCGCCACGCGTCGTCGCGGCGCCCCTCGGCGGCCAGCGCCTGCGCGCGGGCCAGCGGCATCAGCTCCTGCGCCGACGAAACCGACGGCCACACCCCGGCCGTCAGCGTGACGACCCACAGTCCTACGATCGCGCGACTCACAGTCATAGCAGTGTAGCGCCCCCTCACCGTACGTGGACCACGACATCCACGCGTTGTCCCAGGCGAATGAACGCGAGCCGGTAGTCGCCGCGATACCCGAGCGGCGGCGCCCAGATGAATCGCGCGCCGTCGAGGGTCGCGCCCACCGGCAGCGGCCGCAGTTCCCCGTTGGCCACCAGGAACGCCCCCGACGTCGACGCGCCGAGCCACAACTCGAGCCGGTCCATCGCGGCCAGCTGCACGTGATGCACGCCGCTCGACGCGGCGAGCAGCGGCACCCAGGGGCGTGCGGTGTCGTACCCGACGCGACCCCACAGCCACCCCGCGCCCGACGGCAGCGTCTCGACGGTGGCCGCATCACCCACACGCGCGGCGGCGCGCGCGCCGGATGCGTCGATCGCGGCATCGGCGCCGCTGTTGACCACGTGGAAGAAGCGGCTGCCGATCCCCTCGGTCCGGCCCGCCGAGTCGGTCACCGACCACGCGATCGTGTGCAGGCCGTTGGTCATCGCGGTGGTGTTGATGTCGTACGACCCGATCACGCCGCGTCCCGCATCGAGGTTGCGGTACCGCGTCGGATTGGACGTCCGCGTCGTGCCCGGCGCCTGCGGCGTGGGATGCCCGAAGATACTCGCCACGTCGTCATTGCAGTAGACGCCCGGCGCCAGGAACGGGCTGCCGCCGCCGTTGAGGTTGGTGCCGCGGCACTGGTTGAACGTCACCTGCGCCACCGCGACGTTGTCGATGAACACCGTCATCGTGCTGCCGTTGGTGGGAATGACGATGTCGCCCGGTTCTCCGCCGGTCGTGTTGCTGTCGGGTGTCAGCGCCCAGCCGAAGTTGGCGAGGTTGCCGCTGACGGTCGCGCCCTGCCCCGGCGTGTCGATGGCGCCGAACGGCTTGGCGATCGTGGCGTTGTCCATCGTGATCTGGGTCGGCGTCTCGGAGTCGGGCTGGCCGCTGACGAAGGTGCGGCCCAGCCGTTTGCGATTGCCCTCGATGTCCACCGCAATGGCGTGCAGCGTCAGCGGTCCCTGCCCGCCAAACACCTGCGACGACGGCACGTGCGGCAACATCGGCGTCAGCATCAGATACCCCCAGCCCGCGCGGTTGCTGATGGGGGTCGTCGCAAAGGCGCCTTCCACGTCCGGGCGCGCGCCGGCCAGAAATGCGGCATCACCGATATAGACCACCGATGTGCCCAGCACGGTCTGGCAACTGGCGGGATTGTCGAACCCCAGGCAGTTTCGATAGATCTCCACCTTCGACACGCCCACATCGTCGAGCGCCCAGCCGGTGACGCCGATGGCGCCCTGGACGCCGGCGGCGTTCTGTGCCGGCGTGTCCACCTGGCCGAACGGCACCGTGAAACTGCCGGACGGCCGGAGCGACAGATGCACGGTGACCTGCGCCGTGTTGCCCGCGTTGGTCGACGCGATCGTGATGGTCGCGGTGGCATCGGAGACGCCCGCCAGCACGTTGCCGGGATTGACGATCGACACGGTGAACACGCCGCTGCCCGTGCCCGAGGTCGGCGAGACCTGCAGCCACGACGCACTGGCCGACGCGGTCCACGGAATCGAGCCCGACCCCGCGGCGGTCACCACCACCGCCTGGGCCGGCGTCAGGGGGCTCAACGTGCCGGACGTGTTCGTGCCGGCGAAGTACAGCGTGGCCGGCGACACGGCCACCGTGTTGGAGTTGGCGTTCTGCGTCACCGTGTAGGTGGCGCCCGAAATGCGCAGGGTCCCCTGGCGCGTCGAGCCGGTGGTGTTGGCCGCGGCCGAAAACGTGACGGTGGCGTTGCCGGTGCCCGACGTGGCGCTCGTGATGGTGAGGAAACCCGACTGGCTCGTCGCCGTCCACGCACAGTTGGGTTCAATCGTCAGCGCCACGCTGCCGCTGCCGGCGCCGCCGGCGATCGTGGTGCCGCTTGACGCCAGCGACGCCGGACAGGTGGACCAGCCCATGTCCTTGAACATCCCGAGGCCGACGTTGCCCGGATGATGGATGGCTTCGGCCGCCGCCAGAAACGGCGTCATGAGCGAGTCGGCATGGCCGGGGGCGTACGTACTCTCGTCCAGGTGCGAGTAGGACGAGCCGTCGCTCCACGGCGTCACGGTGTAGAGGCGCGCGGTCTGGCCGCCGTTGGCGGCGCGCGCGTGGGTGCCGTCGAAGTAGACGCCCGGTCCGCGCGGGTTGCCCGCGTCGAAGTTGTGGGTGAGCTGCGTGCCCAGCGCGGCCGACGGCTGGGTGAAGCCGGTCAGCAGCGACACGCCGCTTTCGGTCTCGGTGAAGCGATCCCAGATGCCGGGGAATCCGCTCGCGATGACCGTGCCTTCGCCTGACGTCACGTCGCCGAACCCGAGGAATCCGAGGCCGTGGCCAATCTCGTGCAGGGCCACCGACACGAAGTCGTGCCGCCCGCCGGGGGTGGCGCCGTCGAGGCCGTAGTACCAGTTGAAGGTGTTGCTGAAGCTCGCGTTGATTTCAAACGACGCGCCGGTCGCGCCGCAGCCCGCGCCGCTCACGTCCATGCCGGCGAACCGGTCCACCATGGGCTGCGGATACCAGGTGTTGGCCACCGGCGCGCCGGAGAAGTCGCGATGGAAACACGTCGCGCCGGCCGATCCCAGCACGCCCGGTCCCAGCGCCGTGAACTGCGCGTTGATGCGAATCGGCACCGGACTGGACACCAGGCCGGCCCAGATGTCCACGGCGCGCTGGAACGCGGCCTGCGCCTCGGTCGTGAAGCCGGTGTAGGTCACCTGGAACGTCGCGCCGCCGTCGCCCACGATCGCGGGTCCGGGCGGCGCCGGCACGTGGGTGTGTGCGTCCCACGGCAGGGCGATGAGGGTGCACAGGTGATGGTGGACCACCGACAACCGCGCCTCGCCGGCCGACAGGGTCACCGCCACCGCAACTGCCAGAATGATCCGCCTCATCGCACCTCCACCGTTGCGGTCCGCGCGTCGGCGAATCCGCCCAGACGCGGCACCCAGATGTACGCCGTGACCCGCCACACCCCGGGCGCCAGCGTGGCCGGCGCGTCCAGCGTGAACCCGGCCGCATGGAACTGCGGTCCGAAGGCCCGGGCCACATCCGGGCGGGCCAGCCCAAGCGTCGCCGCGCCGAGAAACTGCGGGCGTCCCGCGCCGTCAGCGCGTTCGGCCCAGACGTGCACGGCGCCCACGCCCGGCCCGTTCCACACCTGCGGATCGAGCGCCCACCCCGCGACGCGCACACGGCCGGGCATCGGCACCACGCCGGGCGTGAAGGTGACCTGGTCGAGGAACATCCGGACGCCGTCGTGTTCGGGCCCCAGCACCTGCGGGATCAGCTCGATCGACACCGGCACGCGCCCGGTCGCCGTGACGAACTCGAGGTCGAACCGGCCGAGGTACCCGGCCGGCGGCGCCCACGCGAATCGGCCGGCGCCCAGGTCGAGCGAGGCGCCCACGGGCAGCGGCGACAACTGCGCGCCGCCGGCGACGTATCCGGCCGCGATCGGCCCGCCCAGATCAAGTTCCAGGCGATCGAGTTCGCGCACACGCAGAAACCGCGTACCGTCCGCCGCCGCGTCGACCAGTTCCCACGGGGCATCCAGCGCGAAGCTGCGACGCCCAATCACCACGCGCCGGTCGACGGGCAGGCCGTCCAGCGAGGCCGCCGGAGCCACAGGCGCCGCCACGTCCTGGCCCTCGGCACCGTCGCCGACGCCATTCGTCACCGTGAAGATGCGGCTGCCGATGCCCTCGGTGCGGCCCTGATTGTCGGTGACGCTCCAGGCAATGGAGTGCATGCCGTTGGTCATCAGCCGCGTGTCGAACACGAACGCACCGATCGCGCCGCGCCCGGTGCCCGGCGCGACGTTCAGATGCCCGCGCGACGCAAACAGCGACGCAATGTCATCGTCACACGTGCCGGCGCCCGGCAGAAACGAGCTGCCGCCGCCGTTGAGATTGGATCCCCGGCATTGGTTGTAGACCGGGCGGCCCACCGACTGGCCATCGATGAACACCGCCATGGTGGATCCGTTGGTGGGGATCAACGCGGACCCGCGCGCGAGCGCCCAGCCGAACGTCGCGTACAGCGACGACGCGCTGCCGCCCAGCGCCGGCGTGTCGAGGGTGCCGAACGGCCTGACGGCCGCGTCGTTGTCCACCGTGACGCTCGTGGTGCCGATCTGTCGCGTCAGGCCCCCGGGCGCCGTTGCCGTCACGTGCAGGCGGAACACGCCCTGGCCCCCGGCGGCGGCGTTGGTGGGCTGGTGCGGCAGCATGTTGGTCAACACCATGTGGCCCCATCCGGCCACCGGGCCGTACGTGTATCCCGGGAACGCGGCGGCCACGTCGGGCCGCGCGCCGGGTACCTGCACGGCCGGGCCGACGTAGACCCAGCCGTTGGGCTGCACCGCCGCCGGCGGGTCAATCCCGGGTACCGCGTCACGCCAGACGCCCAGCGATGCGACGTTGGTCGTCGCATCCACCAGCGCCCACCCGGTGACCGACACGGCACCGGACACCGTCGAGGCCGGCACCGGTGTATCAAGGTTGCCGAACGGAATACCTGCCGTGCCGATGGGCTCGATGGTGAGCGTCACCGGCACTGTCTGCGCGGCCAGGCCACTCACCGACACGGTGACGCCGCCGCTGAGCAGCGTGGCGCCGCCGATGACGTCGCCGGGATTGATGATGCGCACGTAAAACCGTCCGTCGCCCGTGCCGCTGCCGCCCACCACCTCGAGCCACGGCACCGTGGACGCCGCCGTCCACGTCCGGACCGCGGCGGAGTCCAGCGTCACGCTCACCCCCTGCTGCGGCGTCCACGAGTGCAGGGGTGTGCCGGCGCCGCCCTTGGCCGCGCGCATCGCGGTGGTGAACGCGCCCACGGCGGCACTGGCGCCCAGTTGTGTCACCACCAGCGTGCGCGTGGTGAACGCCGGGCTGGAGAGCGAGATGGTGACCGTGCGCGCCACGTCCGTCGTGTTGGCCGCGAGCGTGTAGTCGGCGGACGCGCTGCCCGCGCCGAACGTCGTCGATGTCGTGGCCCACGCCGCATCATCAAACAGCGACCACAACACCGAGGGACAGCCCGGCGGCATCGTCCATTGCACCGTCACCGTCCCGCCGCCGCGGACCACCGGCGACGCCGATCCCGGCGCCAGCGTCAGGGCCGGTGTGCAGGCACCCTGGGCCACCGTAATGGACTGGCCCGCAATGGTCAGCACCGTTTCGCGCGAGGTGGACGACGCGCTGACGGAGTAGCCGGCGGCGCCCGACCCGGTCGACGTGGCCCCGCTGGTGATGGCGGCCACCGTTGGCGCATTCGAGACGGCGTTCCACTGACAGCCCGCGCCGGTGGTCACGGTAATCGCGCCCGTCCCGCCCGACAACGGCACGTCGATCCGCGTGGGAGACACGGTGAAGCCGCAGGTGGAATCACGGAAGTTGACGGCGACCGGCACGGTAAGCTGCAGCGCGCGGGTGTTGTCGTCGACCGGTGTGCCGGCCGTGGTGGCCGTGGCCGGGAAGTTGCGCAGCGGCGTCGAGTAGATCGGCTGGCGCGGACAGGCGCCGCCCGTCGTGCAGGCATACGCCATCACCGAACGCGCCACCCCCGGCACCGCGAAGCCATAAGCGAAATCAAACGCGGGCGGGGTGCCCGCATTCACGCGATCGTGCTGGAGCCCAAGATTGTGGCCGATCTCGTGCGCAAGCGACAGCCCGGCCGACGCGCAGACGCGCGCAATCGTGACGTTGAACGCCCAGGCCGCGAACCCGCTGTTCACCGCGCCGGGCCCCATGACGTAGCCGACGCCGCAGACGTCGCTGGCCTGGGTCAGCAGCGTGACGACGTCGGCGTCGTAGGTATCCCGCAGGCCGTGCACCTCGTCGAGGATGCCGTCACCCACGCTCCGCAGCCGGCCGAGATCAGTGGTCGAACTGCCCGATTCGACGTACGACACCTCGCCGATGTAGACCGCGCGATACCGGAATCCGAGGCCGCTCTCCTGCAGCGCGAAGTTCGAAATGTTGACGGCCGCGATGGCCTCGGCCTGGACGGCCGCCGTCCCGCCCATCGCGACGCGCGCCGCCGGGGTGTAGAGCAGCAGCAGATCGACAAACGCGCCGGTGTCCGGCACCACCGGCGCCTGGGCGTCCGCCGGCGCCGCGTCGAGGCCGTCGACGGCGAGCGGCTCTCCGTCGAGCGGCATGGCCGCCTGGTCAATCTCCTCGATCGCATGGAACGCCGACCCCTCCATGCGGGAAATCCGATAGAGGCGGTTGCCGCGCACCAGGCGTCCCACCACGCGGTCGCCCACCACGGTCAGCGCCACCTCGCCGGTCAGCGCGGTGCCCGGCCGCGCCGCGCGCACCAGCCGGCCGGCGGTGAAGTACCCGCGGTCGTCCTGGGTGAAGTGGGCCAGCGCGGCGACCACACGATCGCCGTCGGGCAGCGGCAGTTCGACGGCGCGCCGCTCGCGGCCCGCCTGCGCGAGCGCCTCGAGATCCACGCGCACGATCCGCCGCGCCTCCGGCCCTTGCACGACGCCGACCCAGGCCGCCTGCGGCTGGAACACGTCACGCGTGGGCGGCGCCTGCGCGGCCGGGCGCCACGACAGCCAGAGGGCCGTCACGACGACCAGGCCGGTCGCGAGACTCCGCGCGCGCATCGGTTGAGGCATCCGCTTGTTACCATGATGCCTGAACCGCGTCGGGCGTGCCTGATATCATCCTGCGTGACGATGGCCGAGCCAATTCCGGTACTGATCCTGTGCGGCGGCCACGGCACACGCCTCCGCGAAGAAACCGAAGTGCGGCCCAAGCCGATGGTCGAGATCGGCGGCCGGCCGATGCTCTGGCACATCATGAAGCTCTACGCGTCGCAGGGCTTCACCCGGTTCATCCTGCTCACCGGCTACAAGGGTCATGTCATCAAGGATTACTTCCTGTCCTATGAGGCACGGAATCGTAATTTCACGGTGACGCTCGGCCGCCCCGGCAGCCTGCGCTTCCACGACGACCATGGCGACGACGGCTGGGAAGTGACGGTGCTCGACACCGGCCTGGACACGATGACCGGCGCCCGCATCAAACAGGCCGAGCCGTTCATCCACGGCGACCGCGTGATGGTCACGTACGGCGACGGTGTGGCCGACATCGATCTGCACGCGCTCGTCGCGCATCACACCGCGGCCGGCCGGCTGGCGACAATCACCGGCGTGCGGCCGCCCGCGCGGTTCGGCGAACTGGTCGTCGACGGCGATCGCGTGGCCGAGTTCCGCGAGAAGCCGCAGGTGCAGCACGGCCTGATCAACGGCGGATTCTTCGTCTTCGAGCGCGGTGTGTTCGACTATCTGAGCGCCGACCCGGGCTGTGTCCTTGAGCAGGCGCCGCTCGAGCGCCTGGCCGCCGACGGCCAGCTCTCGGTCTTCCGCCACGACACCTTCTGGCGGTGCATGGACACGTATCGCGATCTGCAGGCCCTGAATGCGTTGTGGGAAGGCGAGGCGCCGTGGAAGCGGTGGTAGTGCCCGAGTCCCTGCGCTGCCGGATCTGCGGCGGCGCGCGTTTCGCCCCCATCCTTTCCCTCGGACACACGCCGCTGGCCAACGCGCTGCTCGGCGAGGCGGACCTGGCGACCGCCGAGCCGGTGTTTCCCCTCGACCTGGTGCGCTGCCTCGACTGCACGCTCGTGCAGATCACGCTGAGCGTGCCGCCCGAGCGGCTGTTTGCCGACTACGCGTACTTCTCCTCGTACTCGGACGCGTGGGTGGCGCACGCGCGCCGCCTCGCCGAGCGGGTGATCGCCGACCGCCGCCTGTCCTCCTCCTCGCTCGTCGTGGAAATCGCGAGCAACGACGGGTACCTGCTGCAGCATTACCAGCGCGCGGCCGTCCCGGTGCTGGGCATCGAACCGGCCGCCAACATCGCGGCCGTGGCCGAAGCAAAAGGCATCCCGTCGATCGTGCGGTTCTTCGGCCGCGACCTGGCGCGGGAGCTGCGCGAGGCGGGCCGGGCCGCGGACGTCATCCACGCGAACAACGTGCTCGCGCACGTGCCCGACCTCACCGGCGTCGTGGCCGGCTTCCACACGCTGCTCGCGCCCGGCGGCGTCGTGATCGTCGAGGCGCCGTACGTGCGCGACATGGTCGATCACGGCGAGTTCGACACCATCTACCACGAGCATCTCTGTTACTTCTCGCTGACGGCGCTCGTGCGCCTGTTCGCGGATCAGGGCCTGCGCGTGATCGATGCGGAACGGCTGCCGACACACGGCGGGTCGCTGCGCATCACGGCGGGACGCGCGGAAGACCGCGGGGACGCCGCGCCGGCCGTGGCCACGCTGCTGGCCGAGGAAGAGGCCTGGGGCGTCGACCGCCCGGCGCGCTACGACCAGTTCGGCGAGGACGCGCGCCGCATCCGTCGCGACCTGCGCGCGATGGTGGCCGGCCTGCGTGCGCAGGGCCACGAGGTGGCCGCGTACGGCGCGGCGGCCAAGGGCGCCACGTTGCTCAACTTCTGCGGACTCACGGCCGGCGACCTGTCCTTTGTCGTCGACCGCAACCCCCACAAACAGGGCCGGTACATGCCGGGCGTCCGGCTGCCCATCCTGCCGGCCGAGGCGCTGCTGGAGCGCCACCCGGCCTACACCGTGTTGCTGGCCTGGAATTTCGCGGACGAGATCGTGGCGCAGCAGGCGGCGTATGTGACCGCCGGCGGCCGCTTCATCGTGCCGGTGCCCCGAGTCGAGGTTCGAACGTGACGTTTACCGAGCAGTCCATCGCCGGCGTGTATCTGATTGACGCCGACATCATCCCGGACGACCGCGGATCCTTCACGCGCGCCTGGATGCCCGACGAGTTCCGGGCCCACGGCCTGTCGACCGACATCGCGCAGGCGATGTTCGCGTTCAACCACCGCCGCGGCACCATCCGCGGCATGCACTGGCAGGCCCACCCGTTCTGGGAGGAAAAGACCGTGCGCGTGACCCGCGGCCGCATCTTCGACGTGGCCGTCGACCTGCGGCCCGGCTCGCCCACCTACCGCCACTGGGTGGGCGTCGAACTGTCGGCCGACAACCGCCGCATGCTCTACCTGCCGGCCGGCTGCGCCCACGGCTATCAGACACTCGAGGACGAGAGCGAGGTGTTCTACTTCGTCTCGCGCCCGTACTCACCGGACCACCAGCGCGGGTTCCGCTACGACGACCCCGCCTTCGGCATCACCTGGCCGCTGGGCCCGCCGACCATGATCCACAAACGCGACGCATCGTTCCCCGACTTCACGGACTGATCCATGCGGGTGCTGGTGACCGGCGCCAGCGGCTACATCGGCCGTCACGTCGTGCCCCGGCTGCGCGCGGCGGGCGACCTGGTGATCGCCGCCGGCCGCGAAGCGGACCTGCTCGCGCCGGGCGCGCCCGCTCGGCTGGTCGACGCCGCAACACCCGATGCGGTGCTGCACCTGGCGTGGGAGGCGCGGCCGGGCGTCTACTGGACCTCTCCCGACAATCCGCGCTGGACCGCCGCCACCGAAGCGCTGGCGCGCGCCGCCGCGCGCGCGGGCGCCCGTCGTTTCGTGGGCCTGGGGTCGTGCGCCGAATACGACTGGACGCGCGCCGACTGCGATGACGAGGCGCCCGACGGCACACCGGCGACCCCATACGGCCGCGCCAAGCAGGCCGCCGGACGCGCGGTGTGCGCGGAAGCCTCGCCGGCGTGTGCGCCGGCCTGGGTGCGCCTCTTCTTCCAGTTCGGCGGCGACGAAGCGGAGGGCCGCCTGGTGCCCTCGGTGGCGCGCGCGCTGCTGGCGGGCGAACCGGCCCTCTGCACCCACGGGCAACAGCTCCGGCCGTTCCTCCACGTGGACGATGTGGCTGACGGGCTGGTGGCGATCCTGCACGCCCCGGTCACCGGCATCGTCAACCTGGCGGCCGACGACCTGCATCAGGTGCGTGAGGTGATCGAGGGCCTGGCCGCGCGCCTGGGACGCGCGGACCTGGTGCGGCTGGGCGCGCGTGACTCCGACGAACCGCCGGTGCTGCGCGCGCGCGTGCGGCGGCTGCGCGAGGAGGTGGGCTGGCGGCCCGCGCTGACCTTTGCCGAGGCGCTGGACCGGACGGCCGACTACTGGCGCCAGCGCAGCGCGTCGTCGACCCGGCCCTGAGCGATCAGGTACTTGAGCTGGTTGAGCCGCACGAACCGGCGGCCCTGCAGATCGTCGAGCGTCAGGCCGACGCGCTGATACGCCTCGTGCAGTTCGCGCGCGCCGGACTCGGCCGTCCAGCGCAGCGAGAAGGCCGGAAACGTCGAGGCCAGTTTGCCGAACGCGACGCGATAGTTGCGGGCATCCCCCACGGGCGCGCCGCCGGCGTATTCGATCTCACAACCGGGCACCGTCTGCCGCACGATCTCCGCGAGGTCGCGCACCTGGTAGTTCTCGCGGTCCTGGCCGACGTTGAACGCCTGGCCGTGGACGAGCGCGCGCGGGGCCGTCAACATCAGCGCGAACACGCGGCAGATGTCTTCGACATGGACGAGCGGACGCCACGGCGTGCCGTCACTCATGATGCGCACCTTGCCGGTGGTGTACGCCCAGGCGACGAGGTTGTTGAGCACGATGTCGACGCGCAGGTGCGGCGAGACGCCGTACGCGGTCGCGTTGCGCAGGAACACGGGCGCAAACGACGCGTCGGCCATGTCGGTCAACGCCGCCTCGAAGCGGACCTTGGATTCGGCGTACGGCGTGAGCGGCGCCAGCGGCGCCGTCTCCTCGAGCAACGCGTCCCCCGCGCCGGCGCCGTACATGCTGCACGAGGAGGCGAACAGGAACCGGCCCACGCCGGCCGCCTTCGCCAGGCGCGCCAGCCGGATCGAGCCCTCGAGGTTGATGTCGTACGTCCACGCGGGATTCAGGTCGCCCAGCGGATCGTTGGACAACGCGGCCAGATGCACGACCGCGTCGATGCCCTCAAAGGCCGCCGGCGTCAGGTCGCGCACGTCCGCGGTGAGCCGGCGCGGCGCCGGCGCGCCGGGCCACAGTTCACACTCGCGGAAATAATCGGCATCGAGGCCCACCACCTCGTGCCCCTCCGCTCGGAGCAGGGGCACCATGACCGATCCGATGTACCCCGTATCTCCGGTGACCAGCACGCGCATGCCGCGATCGTAGCATCGCCTTCGACGTAGAATCCTCACGTGCCGACGAACGTGACGCCGCGGATGCTGCTGGGCGCCGCGGTGATCACCGCGGCCGCGCTGGGACCGCTCGTCTGGACGCTCGCCGCGCGCGTCCCCAACGAAACCAACGTCACCCTGGCCGACGATGCGCGCGCCGGACAATCCGTGCCGGTCGCCATCGTCGACGCCGACGGACCGCGGCAGCGCACCGCGCCGCTCTGGCTGGGGGAACCGGAACTGCTGCGGGAGGCCGACTACGTGGCGCTGCTGGTCAGCACGTCTGGCACGCGCCCGACGGTGACGACCCTTGATCTGGAGGCCGCCGGGTGCCGGTTCACGCTGGACCGGCCCGTGACACCCGCGACCGGCGCACTCATTCGCCTGACACGGCGGGGCGCCTGCGCCGCGCCGGCGCCCGGCCGCGTGACGGTGGGCCTCTCCACCCCCGGCGCCCTGGGCCTGCTGACCTGGTATCAACCACGGACCGCGGCCGTGAGCGGCCCGCGCCTGACGCTGACGGCGCCCGAGGCCGACGCGCCGACCAACGCCATGGTGCGCGGCCGCTACGGACGGGCGCTGCCGGGCGTGGCGCCGACACGGCTGGGGATGATCGGCTGGGCGTGGGGCGCGAGCGCGCGACTGGCGGCGGCCGTGTTGACGCTGGCGGCGGGTCTGCTCGTGACGGGCGTGTGGCTGATCCTGCAGGGCTCCTGGCCGCGCATCATCTGCGGCGGCGGCCTGTGCGCGCTGGTCGTCGCCGCCGGCTGGGCGGTCGTCGTGCCGCCGCTGCAGGGCGCGGACGAACCGGATCACCTGCTGAGTTTCGCGGAGGTCAACGGCATGGCGGCGGTGCCGGCCGAACTGGAGACGCTGGCGCGCGGCGTGCACTTCGAGCGCCTCCGGTTCCGCGCGCACGAACGGATCGGCCCCGGCGATCGGGACACGCCGCATCCGGTGGCCTGGACCGGTGACATCCACAGCGAGCGGATGGATCGGCGCAGCCCGCTCGCGCGCAACGTCTGGGCGGCGCTGGGCGATCTCGGCGTCGCCGGATTGTCCGTCCGGTCGACGCTGCTGGGACTGCGACTGGCCGGCGCGCTCCTGTTCGCCCTGGCGGCGGCGCTGCTGCTCGTCCTGATCGCGCGTCTCACCACGGATACACAGGCGTGGCGCGCCGCGGGCCTGCTGCTGATCCCCACCGTGCCGTACTTCGCCACGATGATGTCGGACTGGAGCCTGGTGGCGTCCGCCACGGTCGTCCTCACAGGCGCGCTGATGGTGATGCCGCTGGCGCATTCGCGATCGGGCTGGGTGGGTCTGACCCTGGGTCTGACCATCGCCGTTCTCGCCTCGGCCAGCGTGGTGTCGCTCACGTTGCTGCCGCTGCTGGCCGCAGTGCTGGTGTGGCGGCTGGCCGGCGCCTCGCACAAGGCGGAGGGCCCGCGATCGGCCGTGTGGTTCTGGAGCGGCTTTGCCGTGGCGCTCCTGATCGCGTGGGTGCTCACCCACGACATCTACTCGGCCGGGTATGAACGCCTGGATGCGCGGGAAGGGACCGGCGCCGCGTTCCTGGCGGCGGTCAACATGGCGGTGCGATGGCTCGCCGACTACGGGTGGACGCTCATGCCGCTCGCGGCGCTGGTCTTTGTGGTCGAGTGGCGACTGTCCTTCGCGGTACGCCGGCCGGCGGTCGCCCGGCTGGTGCGCCCCGTTGTTCACACCGCCGCGCTGGCCCTGGCCGCCGGTTTGCTGGCCACGCTCGTGTATTCACTGGTGGCTGACCTGCCGCAACTGGCGACGCTCGAGGCCAACCGCCCTCCCACGGTCTGGGCCTACGTGCAGCGCGCGGTCGTCGCGGTGGCCACGTTTCCGCGCCTCGCCGGGTTCGACCATCTCACTTTCACCAGTCTGTGGAGCGGCTTCGGCTGGATTGACGCCATCCTGCCCGCGTGGCTGCTGGCCACGCTCGCGCTGCTCGCCACCGTGGCCATCGCGGCGGCCATCGTCATCGACTGGCGCGAGCGGGCCACCGCGCGCCAGGCCTTCCGGCTCGCGATTGTGATCGGCGGCCTGGGGGCGGTCACGGCCGCGGCCATCGCCAGCTACCTCATGGGCCGCAACCTGCACGGCCGCTATCTCTTCATGACCCTGGTGCCCCTGATGGTGGTGCCGGCGTCCGTCGCGTGGGCCCACATCGCGCGCCTGCCCTGGTGGGGACGTGTGATCCTCGGCGCGGCGCTCGCCGCATTACACGGCGGCGCGCTGGCGTGGGTGGCGATGAGGTACTACTGACGGCAGTGCGGAGTGCGGAGTGCGGAGCTTGAGACCTCTCTACGTCTATGCGGCGCTGTTGGTGGCGGGTGCGGCGCTGCGGCTGGTCGCGCTTGACGCGCCGCCACTGGACTTTCACCCGACACGCCAGTACCGGTCGGCGTTGATCGCGCGCGCGGCCTCAGAGGCCGCGCTGGCGCCGCTGTCGCCGATCGAACGGGACAATGCCGTCGCCATGGCGCGATCGCAGGCCGAGATCGAACCGCCGCTCATCGAAGCGGCCGCCGCGTGGCTGTACGACGCCGCCGGGGCTGAAGACCTGCGGCTGCCGCGCGCGATCTCAATCGCCGGCTGGCTGCTGGCGGCGGCCGCCGCGGGCTGGCTCGCGCTTCTCGCCGGCCTGCCGGGCGCCGGTGCCGCCCTCGCCCTGAGCCTCACGCTGCTGTTGCCCTTCACCGTCGACGCCAGCCGCGCGTTCATGCCGGACCCGTGGATGGCGGGTCTGACGATGGCCGCGCTGGCGCTGGCGCTGCGCCACCACCTCACGCCGTCCGCGACGAGCCAGGCGGCGCGGGTGCTCACCGCGGCCGCGGCCATCTACGTCAAGCCGATGGCCGCGTTTTTCATCGCGCCGGTGTTCCTCGCACTCGACGTCGCGCGACTGGGATTGGTGCGCGGCGCTCTGCACGCCGGCGTCGTGTGTCTCCTGGCCGCGGCGCCCGCGGCCTGGCACTACGCCGCCGTCATCGCCGACGGCGGCGCAGTCACGACGCGTCGCTTTTATCCCGAGCTCTGGTCGCGCGCCACGTCCTGGCAGGGATGGTGGACGATGGTGCTGCGTGTGATCGGGCCGGCCGCCGCCCTGACGATCGCGGCGGCCCTGTGGGTGGGACGCGGTCCCAGCCGGCGGCTGCTGGCGGCCGCGCTGCTCGGATACGTCGCACTCGGCCTGACCTTCAGTCATCACATCTCCACCCACGACTACTACTCGCTGCCGCTGGCGCCGATCGCCGCGTGTGCGGTGGCCGTAACGGCGGGCGCGGTCACACGACGCTGGCGGTTGTCGCCGGCCCTCGCCTCGCTCGGACTGGGCGCGATCATCCTGGGATCGGCCTGGCCCTTCGCGCCCCTCGGCCTGTATGGCGATGTGGCGCGCGCGAGACAGACGGCGGCCGACTACGCGCGGATTGGGGCCGTGACCGCCTACAGCGGACAGGTGGTGTCGTTGGATGGCGCCTACGGTTATCCCCTCGCCTGGCATGCGCGCATCCGCGTCACGCAACTGCCGATGTCCATCGATCGCGCGATTGACACGTCGGTCACCGGCGGCCTGCGCGACCTGATCCGCGCGCGACGCGCGCAGTATTTCGTCGGCACCGTGCAGCCGGAACTGGACGCCGACCCGCACGCGCGTGCCTGGCTCGAACAACGCCACCGCCTCGTCGACCGCGGCGGTCCCGCACACGCGTGGCGGTACATCGTGTACGACCTGACGGCGCCGGCCAGGCTGGGCGGCGGCAACGCCGCCGTGCCCGTGCCTGCTGCCGGCGCGCCCCCGATCGGGTTCGTGGATGTGCCGCCGGCCGGCGCGCCGGTGACCATCAGTACGCCTCTGTCGATTGTCGAAGGATGGGCCGTTGATGACGTGGCCCTGCTGGGCGTCGAAGTGGTCGCGCGGGACGCCTCCGGCGAACGCGTCATCGGCATCGTCACGCGTGAAGGCCGACGCCCGGATGTGGAAGCCGCGCTGCCCACCATGCCCGACGTGGCGCGCGCCCCGTGGCGATTCATGGTCTGGCCGGAGGACCGGGCCCTCACCGGCGCGACGTTGATCTTCCGCGCCGTGGATGCCGGCGGCGCCGTGACGATCCTGGGGGAACGGGAGGTGCGGAAGGAGTAATCAGTGCGCAGTGCGCAGTGCGAAGTGCGGAGCTTGCCCGCCGGAGCCTTGGCGCAGGCGGGTGCGGAGTGCGGAGTGCAGGGTGCGGCACGAAACGTGCAGTCGCGTAGCGCATGGGAGCGCGGACGCATAGGGAGCTTCAGGCCTGGCAGTGGGCTGATCGGGTCAGGCGACGCGTCCTGGAACTGACGCGCCAGCCCCATGTGCGCAACGATCGCGACTTCGTGTGGCAGGCCCAACGCGCGGCCGCTTCAAGTTGCCGCAACTTGGCCGAGGGCTTCTACCGGCACAGGCATCGCGAGTTTGCACATTTCGTCAACATCGCCCGGTCGTCGCTCGGCGAGTTACTCGACACCAACGACGAAGCCGGCCTGAAGGGGTACATCTCACCCCAGGAGCAACAGGAGTTCGAGGCGTTGCTGCAGGAGGCGATGCGGGTCGCCAACGGCCTATACCGCTACCTCAACGGCTCGGATGGGTAGGAAAGGCGCACTCTGCACTGCGCACTCCGCACTCCGCACTTCGCACTGGGCACTCCGCACTGGGCACTCCGCACTCCGCACTTCGCACTGGGCACTCCGCACTGGGCACTCCGCACTGACTACAATGGCTGTGCATGCGCGCCGCCGTCCTCATCGTCAATTACCGGACGTATGACGCGCTCGATCGCGCGCTCTCCTCGCTCGAGCCGTGGCTGCGCGATGACGATGAGGTGGTGGTGGTGGACTGGGAGAGCGACGCCGCGCGCGTGGCGCTGCTGGCGCGCGCACATCCACGCGTGCGGATTGAGGGGCGCCGCGGGAATCGCGGATTCGCGGCCGGCGTGAATGCGGCGGCCGCTCTGACGACCGCGCCCCTGCTGATTCTGCTGAATCCTGACACTGTTGTGGAAGGCCCCTTGCCCCAGGTGATGGCCGACTGGTTCGCGGCGCACCCGGAGTGTGTGGTGGCCGGGCCGCGCATCCTCAACGCCGACGGCACCGTACAACCGTCGGCCCGCCGGTTTCCTGACCTGACCACTGCGGTGGGCGGCCGGTCGACGTGGCTCACCCGCCGGTTTCCCAACAACTGGTTCTCGCGTCGCAACCTGCTGAGCGAGACCGACCGCGCGGCCGCCGATGTGCGCGTGGTCGACTGGCTGGCCGGCTCGTGTTTCGCCACCCCGCGCCGTGTCTTCGATGCGCTGGGCGGGCTCGACGAGGGCTTTTTCATGTACTGGGAAGACGCCGACTACTGCCGTCGCGCGTCCACGCAGAACGGCGGGTGCCACTACGTGCCCACGGTGAGCGTGCGGCATACGGGGGGCGTGTCGTCAGCGCAGAACGTGGTCCCGTCGATTCGTGCGTTTCACCGCAGTGCGTTCCGTCTCTACTGGAAGCATGCGGGCGCCGGGCGCCTGTTCGCCCCGCTGGTGTGGTTGGGCCTGCAGGCGCGCGCCTCCCTCCGGGTCGCCTCCGCCCGCCGTCAGTGAGGAGCACTCCAAGCTCCGCACTCCGCACCTCGCACTCCGCACTTCGCACTCCGCACTCCGCACTATTCAATCGCAATCGCCCCCACCTCCCGAATCGCCATCACGAGGTCAAAGCCCCGATAGGCCAGGCGCAGCAGCGGGTCGTCGTAGGAGCGGCCTGACGGCTGGTGGGTCGACACGGTTGGTACGAGCGCGTGGGGCGACCCGGGCGACGCGGCGTGTAAGGGATTGGATCGTCGCGCGGTGTAGCGGGCGACGATACGGACGTGGGTGAAGCCGGCGCGGTGGAAGGCGAGCAGTGCGCGGCGGGCGTGCAGGCGGGAGGTGACGACCAGCAGCGGCGTCGATGGCGCAATGGACTGACCGCCTGGCAGGCGCACCCCCACCAACGCATGGCCATGGTCCCGCGTGCGTTGCGATGCGGTCTCGAACACCATCACGTCGCGCGGAATCCCCAGCCACGCGGCGGCGTTTGCATAGATCTCGGCCTCGGCGATCCGCGAGGTCCCGCCGCCACTGAACACCACGGCCGGCGCCAGGCCGTCGGCGAAGAGTTCGTTGGCCGTCACGAGGCGATCCCAGCCCTGCGGCAGCGGCAGATTCCGGCCGTCCGTGCCGCCGCCCAGCACCACGATGGCTGCGGCGGGCAGCGGACGCTCGCTCACGTCAAGCCAGCGATCAACGTAGATCGGCCCTCCCAGCAGCACCCACACGACGACCGCCACGGTGGTCACCGCGATCACGCGCCACGTCCAGCGGGCCACCGACAACAAGGGTCGCATCAGGGGGAAGCAGGGTCCACAGGGTCCACAAGGTCCACAGGGTGCACAGGGTACACGTAGGGCGCGCCGGTCTGTGGCGCGCCGTCAGCCGCGGCCGACAAATCCGGCCGCGCTACGTACATCGCTTCGCACCCGCCTGCGCCAAGGCTCCCGCCTGCGCCCAGGCTCCCGCCTGCGCCAAGGCTCCGGCGGGCAAGCCGGCGGGCAAGCTCCGCACTCCGCACTCCGCACTCCGCACTCCGCACTCCGCACTCCGCACTCCGCACTAGATTGTGCTCTTCCTCCCCACCGCAATGGACGTGGTGAGTCGACGGGCGCCGGAGACGAAGTGCAGGACCACTGGGGTGTCGGCCGGCCGCGCCGGCTGCCAGCCGAAGCACCCGGCAAGCGGATCGAGAAATGACCCGGACGGCAGCGGTGCGACGCCGTCTCCGTCCAGGCTGAACGCGACGTCGATGCTGCGGCCGAAATCAAGCAGCAGGCTTTCGCCGGCCTGAATCCTGATGTCGGGCCCGTCGGGAACGCCGGGCGTGAGCGTCCAGGGACCTTCGGTGACGGACGTCTGGTAGACCTTGACCTGCCAGTCCTCGCGTGGGGCGCGAGTGGTGCGCTTGGACATGCGACGTGCCTCCTTCGATAGCAGACAGTCTCTTTGACCGCCTGACGGGGGCAAGCGTCAAATGACGACGTTAGGATGCCGGACGGAGCATGACGTGGTGCAGGGAGGCGCGCCACACCCCGAGGCTCCATGACAGGTGGACGGTCAGGAGGGCCAGGGCCGCCCATGCGAGGTTGACGCCGCGGCAGACGGTCAGGTGCAGGGCCGCGGCCAGGACGGCCAGCGGGTAGAGGGCGGCCAGACTGAACGAGAGTGCGTCCGGCCAGCCGGCCACCAGGACGACGGTGCCAATCAGCCAGGGGACGATGAGGGCGGGCGGGATCTGGCGCCAGTGCAGCGCGCGGGCGTCCTTGCGCAGCATCTGGACTTTCCAAAAGCCGTAACGAAAGTACTGGCGCGCCAGGGTCGCCAGGGTGGGCCGGGCGACATACGTCGCGCGGATGCGGCGGTCCAGCAGCACCCGGGCGCCCGCCCGGCGGGCGCGGTAGTTGAAGTCGAAGTCCTGGTTCGCCTCGAGTGACTCGTCAAAGCCCCCGAGCCGTTCCCACAGCGCGCGCGGAAACGTGCCGAAGGGCACCGTCTCCACGTCCTGCACGGCCGGCCCCTCGGCGTCGGCATGCCGATACGCCGCGCCGCCCGACCCCATCGGGTGCGACACGACGGCCGCAATCGCCCGCGCGACGCCGGTTGCTGCTCCGGGCGCCACGACCCAGACACCGCCGACGATGCAGTCTGGAAGATCCGCGGCCCGAAGATCGGGCCGCGCAACGGGGGACTCTGCACCCGCCTGCGCCCAGGCTCCCGCCTGCGCCTGGGCTCCCGCCTTCGCCGAGGCTCCGGCGGGCAAGTCGGCGGGCAAGCCGGCGGGCAAGCCGGCGGGCAAGCCGGCGGGCAAGCTCCGCACTCCGAGCTCCGCACTCCGCACTCCGAGCTCCGAACTCCGCACTCCGCACTCCGCACTCCGCACTCCGCACTCCGCACTCCGCACTGCGCACTCCGCACCCCGCACTCCGCACTGCGCACTCCGCACTGGGTTCATCTCTCCAACGCCTGACGGAGATCGGCGATCACATCTTCCGGATGC
>CAYYFE010000052.1:0-26506 GCA_964471115.1 uncultured Solibacteraceae bacterium | reverse complement strand
ACCCGGGGTACTACAACGAGTTCTTCGTGGATCCCGTGCGGCCCGACAACCTGTGGGCGATGAGCACGAACCTCGAACGCAGCACCGACGGCGGCCGGACGTGGCGGACCCATCCGACGCCCGGCGTGCATGTCGACCACCATTCGATCTGGTTCAATCCCAACGACCGGTTCCACATCGTGCTGGGCAACGACGGCGGGTTGTACGAGAGTTACGACGAGGGCCGCACGTGGCGGCACTTCTCGAACCTGCCGATCTCGCAGTTCTACCGCGTGTCGGTCGACAACATGACGCCGTTCTACAACGTGTGCGGCGGCACGCAGGACAACGGGTCGATGTGTGTGCCGCATCGCACGCAGAACCAGGCGGGCATCCGGACGAGCGACGTGTACCGCACCGGCGGCGGTGACGGGTTCACCACGCGCAGCGATCCCGAGGATCCGTACTTCACGTACGCGACGTCGCAGAACGGCAACGTGCAGCGCCTCGACCTGCGGACGGGCCAGTCGGTCAACATCCGTCCGAACCCGTCGAACACGCGGGCGATGGATGGCAGCGAAATCCCGACGGCGGCCGCCGGCGGTCGCGGCGGCGGGTTCCCGAACGAACGCGCCAACTGGGACACGCCGTATTTCGTGAGCCCGCACAATCCGACGCGCCTCTACTGGGCCACCAACTTCGTGTATCGCACCGACGATCGCGGCGACTCGTGGACGCGCATCAGCGGGGACCTGACCCGCAACCTCGACCCCTCCGAGATTCCCATCATGGGCCGGCTGTGGGATCCGGCGCGCACGGTGTCGTGGAACCGCGCGACGACCGCGCTCAGCAACATCGTGGCGATCGATGAGTCGCCCCTGCTCGAGGGGTTGCTCTACGCCGGCACCGACGACGGCCTGCTGCAGGTCAGTGAAGACGGCGGCCGGAACTGGCGGCGGGTCGAGACGTTCCCCGGCGTGCCCAACGGGACCTACGTCACGGACGTGGCGCCGTCACCGCGCGACGTCAACGTGGTGTTCGTGTCGCTCTACAACTGGCAGCGCGGCGACTTCAAGCCGTACCTGCTGCGCAGCGACGACCGCGGCCGGACGTTCCGCAGTGTTGCCGGCAACCTGCCGTCGCGCGGCGGCGTGTGGGCCGTCAATCAGGACCACATCAACGGGGACCTGCTGTTTGCCGGCACCGAGTTCGGGTTGTTCTTCACGGTGGATGGCGGCGCCCACTGGACGCAGCTGCGCGGCGGTCTGCCGGTGGCCCAGGTGCGCGACCTCGACATCCAGAAGCGCGAAAGCGACCTGGCCCTGGGGACGTTCGGCCGCAGCTTCTACGTGCTCGACGACTACAGCCCGCTGCGCGCCATGTCGGCGCAGGCGCTGGCCGAGCCGGCGCGGCTGTTCCCGCTGCGGCACGCGTACCAGTTCCCGATGAAGAACCAGATCCGTCCGGTGGAGAGTGACTGGACGGCGCCCAACCCGCCGTATGGCGCGATTCTCACGTATCACCTGCGTGACAAGGCCGCGCCTGGCGAGTGGGTGATCGCGATCCGCGATGCGAGCGGCGCCGAGGTGCGGCGCATCGACCTCAACGGTGAACCCGGCGTGAAGCGTGTGGTCTGGAATCTGTCCGGGGCCGCGACGGCAGGCGCGCCGGCGCCGGCGGCCGGCCGCGGTGGCCGCGGCGGCGGTGCCGCCGGTCCACCCGTCTCCCCGGGCCGCTACACGGCCGCGATTGGGCGTGTGGTCAACGGCACGTTCACCCCGGCCGGCCCCGCGCAGTCGTTCTCCGTGCGGCCGCTGCCGGAGTAACGGCCCGCGAGCAATTCACACGAGCACTGGAGAGCTGGGAGGAAATGCGTGAAGCGCGGGCTGAGCGCCCGGCTTCGCCGGGCGCCCGACGCGCTGCGTCATCCGGACGAGCGAGCCACGGTTGGTTCGACAGCTCGTTCGTCCGGGTGACGCAACGCGTCGGCCACGCCGCCGCAGGCGGCGCTCAGCCCGCGCCTCCCAGTTCTCCATGTCTCGCTGTGATCAATACATCAGGAACTTCGCCCGCAGCGCGGCAAACGCTGCCATCTCGGCGTCCCAGCCACGCGCCAGGTCCGACGCGCTGACGCCGGCGTCGAGCCCCTCACGCAGCGCCGCCGAGCCGTACAGGATGTCAATCGGCGGAATCGTGTATTCGTATTCGTACGGCGGCAGCCGCCACTCGAACTGATCCGGGGCCTCGGTCCTGAACGCCTCGATGAGCGCCATGCCGGTCTCCACCGCGCGGAACGTCTCCCGGTCCGTCACGTGAATCTGACAGCCGCCGCACAGGGTGCCCGCGTGTTTGTGGAACACCGGCTCGAACGCGTGCGGCCGGAAGACCACCCCCGGCAGGCCCCGGGCGTTGAGATCGCGGGCGAACCGTTCCGGTGACGCGACCCACGGCGCGCCGCACAGTTCAAACGGCTTGGTCGTGCCGCGCGCTTCCGACACATTGGTGCCTTCAAACAACACCGCGCCGGGGTAGACGATGGCGCTTTCGAACGTGGGGATGTTGGGTGATGGCAGCACCCACGGCACACCGGTGGCGTCCCACCATGTCTCGCGCGACCAGCCCTGCATCGCCACCACTTCGAGCTTCGCGCCGAGGCCGAAGTGCTCGTTGAACAGCCGCGCCAGTTCGCCAATCGTCATGCCGTGGCGCATCGGAATCGGGTACTGCCCGACAAACGACTGGAATCCGTCCAGCAGCATCGGGCCTTCCACCAGATGGCCGCCGATGGGATTCGGACGGTCACACACGACCACCGGCAGCCCGTGGGCCGCCGCGGCCGTGAGGCAGTTGGCCATCGTGTAGATGTACGTGTAGATGCGTGTGCCGACGTCCTGCAGGTCGATGACCAGCGCGTCCAGGCCGGCCAGCATCTCCGGGGTCGGCGTCCGCGTCTCGCTGTACAGCGAATACACGCGCACCCCGCGCGACCGATCTTCGCCATGCGGCGATTCGATCATGTTCTCCTGCAGGTCGGACCGGAACCCGTGCTGCGGACCGAAGATCGCGCCCACCCGGACGCCGCCGGCCTCGAGCCGGTCGATCACATGCCGGAACTGCGCGTCGATGGACGCGGGATTACACACGACGCCGACGGTCCGGCCGCGAAGCAGGGCGCGATCGACGAGGGTATCGGAACCGAGGACCACGGGCATCCCTCCATTATGGATGGCGAGATGGCGAGATGGCGAGGTGGCGAGGCCCCTATCCAGGGCGTTGCGACAGGCGTCCTGCCAGGGCGGCCACGATGAGCGCGGCCTCGTAGTTGTTGAGCCGCAGATGCACCGGCGGACGGCCGCGCAGGACGAGAATGACGTCGCGTTCGAGGCGCTGGACGGCCGAGACGCTGTGCCACGGCCAGCTCTGCACACTGCCGGTCGCCAGGATGACGCGCGCCGAGGTGACGAACAACTTGCCGCCCGCGTCCACCTGATCGGCGAGGCTGGCGGGGGTGAGGAAGTGACAGGCATCACCGCCGATGACGCGGTGCTGCGTGTCGACAATCGGCAGGGCCGGCGCGGCCAGCAGCGGCATCAACGCGGCGAGGCCGTCGAGGAACTCCTCCTGAGCCTCGGCGAGATCGGGAAAGGCCGCGGCGTCCACCACGCCGCTCCGCAGCGCCCGCAGACCGTCATCCGTTGGACGGGCCGCCTCACGATTTGCCCGCGTCCACCACTCCGTGAGATCCGGCGCCGTGGGCGTTCTGGAAAACCACCGACTGAACACAGGTAACAGGTTACAGGCTACAGGTTACAGGTTACAGGTACGGAAGGGGACGGGGGCCTGCGGGGCCGACGTCCGGCAGGTGCGGTCCGTACCTGTGCCCTGTGGCCTGCAACCTGCCTCCTTCCTAGAACTGCAGCACCGCTGTCAGGGAGATGTGCCGTCCCGGCGCCCAGACCCAGCGGGCATCGGGACTGGCGTAGTACGACTGGTTGAGCAGATTGCGGCCCAGCGCGCGCAGTTCCACCCGCGGCGTGAGCCACCACGACGCGCCCGCGTCGAGCAGGGTGTAGCCCGGTGTATCGATCTCGCTCGGGCCATTCCGCACATCGTCACGGAAGACGGCGAGGCGCAGGTGCGCCGACCCTTTGTCGAGCAGCCGCTTGCGCAGGGTGGCGGCCACCGAGTCCGGCGCCACGTCATCGAGCCAGGCCTGGTCGTTGCCGGCGCCAACCTCTTCGTCCAGGCCCCGGCCGCGCGCGGTCTGCGCCGACAGTTCGAGCGCCAGCCCGCGGCCCAGGTCGGCCTGCGCTTCCAGTTCGAGGCCGCGCAACCGGGCACGCCCCCGGTTGCGGAACAGGAAGTTGTCGTTGCCGGTGCCGTACCGTTCGACGAGGTCGGTGATGCGGTACTGATACCCGTACAGCGCCAGGCGGAGCCGGCCGGAGGTGTACCGGACACCCGCATCAAACTGCAGGCTGGTTTCCGGCTCGAGGTCTGGATTGCCGGTGATGAACCCGCGCCCGGTGGGGCCGCGGTAGAAGCGATCGGACAACGTCGGGTCGCGGAAGCCGCGCGACACCATCGCCGTGAACGTCAGGCCGCGGAACGGGCCGGCCACCAGCGAGCCGAAGCCCGAAAGCGCCGAGTGCGTGAACGCGCGATCGCCGAAGTACCCGCCGGTGTTCTTCGTCTGGACCACGTCCACGCGAAGGCCGCCGGCGGCCAGCAGCGCGCGCGCGATCGGGGCGTCCGCCTGCACGAACAGGCCCGCGTCGATCCGCCTCGCCGATTCGGTCGACACCACGTCGGTGTGGGAAATCCGATCGCCGGCGCTGTTGAAGCCAATGAGGATGTCGTGCGCTTCGAGACCGAAGCGGCCGTTCACGTCGGCGCCCACTTCCATCCGCGCGCGGCCCGTCGCCTTTTCGCCAATCACCCGCAGCGACAGGTCGTTGGCCTCGATGTCGGCCCGTTCGATGCGGCGGGTCACCGTGGCCGTCGGCACGCGGTCCTGATCGGTGCGCTGTGAGAACCGTCCCCAGTACCCCTGCACACGCATCAGGTCGACGCCGGCCACCTGCACGCCTTCCCAGGCGGCCGTGAACCGGTGCGAGTTCTCGAACGGGTAATAAAAGCGCGTGGCGGTCGAGTTGTTGCGCGGACGCTCGATGTCGCGGCCGAAGTCGCTTTGCCAGCCGAAGGAGAACATGCCACCGGCGCCCTGTTGGTCGAGGCGCAGCAGCACGCCGCGGTCGGCCCAGCCCGAGTTGAGCACACGCCCCGACGGGCCGTCGTAGTCCTCCACGTCGCGCGCGTGCGCCTGGATGAGCAACGCGCCGGTGCCGTGGCCGTGCGACAGTTCCACCCCCGCGCGGCGGTCGGGCACCCCGGCGCCCCACGTCGCCGTGGCCCGGCCCGTCCACCCCGGCGTCATCGACGGCCGGCGTGTGCGCACCGAGATGACGCCGCCAAAGGCGTCCGACCCGTAGGCCACCGAGCCGGGCCCGCGCGCGATGTCGATGTTGTCGATGCTGAACGGGTCGAGGAACGTGGCGCTGGGGCCCACCCGCCGCTCCGAGGTCACGCGCGCGCCATCAATCAGAATCAGCGTGCGGCCGCGCGCCAGCCCGCGCACCGCGGGCACCGCCGCCTGTCCTTCAGACACCTGGTTGACGCCCGGCACGTTCTCGAGCGCCTGATTGAGGTTGGCGGGCAGCCGTAGCGCAATGTCGCGCCCCGACAACATCGTCATGCCCGCGCCTGCGGCGGCATCGATGCTGGGCGCCAGTCCGGCGTGGACCGTGACTTCCTCATTGAGCAGCGCTTCGATCTCGATGGTCAGCACGGCCGACCAGTCGTGGCTCTTCACCAGCGTCGGCCGCGTGACGCGGCCGCCGGGCAGGATGACGACCACTTCGAACGGCGTTGGTGGGGTGGGCGTCCAGGTGAAGCGGCCGTCCGCGTCGGTCTTCACCGAGCCGGTCAATCCGACGATGAGCACCTCCGCGCCGCTCACCGGGCGGCCGTCCTGACGCCCCACGACCCGGCCCGTGAACGCTTCCGCCGCGGCGGCAACGCTGCAGGTCAGCACCAGGAGAGGGAGCAGGAGTCGGAGGCGCATGTAACAGGGCTGTAACCAGTGTAGGGAAGGCGGGCCGGATACTACCAGTCCGCGTTTGGCGGCTCTACGGCAGCAGCGCGACGACCACTTCCATCGCGTCGTGAATGTCGCGCTGGACGGCCAGCGCCGCGCCCATGATCACACCGGCGACGGCCAGGCCCCAATGGTGGCCGGCGCCGGGCGCGACGGCGGGTGGGGCGAGCAACCGGCGAACGCGCCGGTCGAGGCTTTCGCCGCGATACAAGGCGCTGGCCGGCAGGTGTGACGGCCAGCCGGCGGGTTCGTGTTCCTGGGCCAGCCGCGCCACCTTGACCAGCGCCGAGGCCAGATGCAGCCGCGCGTCGGCGCGCTGGGCCGCGGCCAGGTCGTCGGCCGCCTCTTCGGTCGCCTCGCGCCATCGGTCGTGGGCCCGTGCGGGCATCCACAGGGCCGGAGCCGCGAGGAACAGCAGGCGGCGCAGGTTGTCGCGCCGCCTCAGGTGGCCGCGTTCATGGGCGAGAATCGCGTCGAGTTCCTCGGGCTGACAGGAGTCCAGCACGCGCGCGTCAATCACCAGCCGCGGCCGCAGGATGCCGATGACTGCGACGATGGGAAAGCCGGTGTCGATGCGGTAGACCGGAATGGTGAGGCCCGGTACGGTCAGCGGCGCGGCCGAGACCTGCCAGGCGCGCCACAACCGCGCCGTGCGCCACTGCTGCGCGGCGAGTTGCCAGGCCATCGTGCCCGCCAGCGCCACGCCGGCGCCCGAGGTCAGCCACAGGACCCAGCCAATGATCTCGTCACCGTCGCGGGACTCGAACCGCGCCAGGCCGATGGCGGCAAACACCAGCGCCGCGAGGCCGACGCCGGTGGGCAGCAGGCGCATGCGCAGCAGCCAGTCGGCCTCGGCGTCAGGCGTGCCCGCCGGGCGCCGCCACGCGACCTGGACGGCCGCGGCCAGCGAGGCGAGGCTGAACGCGACGGCCCAGGCCGCCAGCGACAGCACGACGCATCGCAGGAAGAAGTCCATCAGGCCTGTCCGTTGCGCTCGGCGCGCCGCGCCTGCACCAGGGCCTCCAGCTCCGTCAGCAGCGACTCATCGTGCTGCCCAATCGCGTCGACGAAACAGGACAACACCGGGCGGGCCCCGCCGCTGCGTTCGACGGCCGTGAGCAGCGCCAGCGTCGCCCGGTGCGAGTCAAACGCCGCGCGGCTCTGCCGCGGCGCGTAGACGAACGCGCGGCCGGACTTGGTGCGCGACAGGATGGCCTTGCGGAACAGCCGGTCGAGCGTGGTCATCAGCGTGGTGTACGCGATTTCGGGGAATTCGGGCTGCAGGTCGCGCACCGTGGCCGGGGCGTCCCGGCGCCAAAGCGCATCAAGGACCCGCCATTCGAGCGGACCGAGAACCGTGGCCGGAGCAGTCATGGTGGTCATAGGTGGGAATACCGCCCCACCCTGACCGGAAGTTTACCGCACGCGGCCCGCCGGGGTTCGATTTCCGGCCGCCGGCCGGCCGATCCTGGCGGGCGGGCCGGTTGGTACGGGATCTGCTATGTTTCCGGCTGAAGGAGTGTGTATGAAAGCGATTGTCACCACATTGGCAGGGATTCTGATCGTCACCGGTTGGGCTGTGTCGGCCGCCCCGGCACCCGGCGCCCCCGCGCCGCAGGACGCCGCCAAGATCGAGGCCGGCAAGAAGGTCTACGACACGCAGAAGTGCGTGACGTGCCACATGATCGGTGGCAAGGGCAACAAGATGTCTCCGCTCGACGGCGTCGGCACCAAGCTGTCGGCCGCTGACATCAAGAAGTGGATCGTGACGCCGGCCGAGATGGAAGCCAAGCTGGCGACCAAGCCGAAGATCAAGATGAAGGCCTACAAGATGGCCGACGCCGATCTCGACGCGCTCGTCGCCTACCTGCAGTCACTTAAGAAATAGCAGGTGGCGAGGTGGTGAGATGACGAGATGACGAGGTGAAGATCACCTCGCCACCTCGCCACCTCGCCACCTCGCCATCTCGTCACCTCGCCACCTCGCCATCTCGCCATCTCGTCACCTGATCTCGTGGCACAGATCGCATGACTGACTGATCACGCGGCCGTCGCTGGCCTTGTGGTTGTCGTCATGGCAGCGGAAGCAGCCGGGGAAGTCCATGTGCCCCAGGTTGTTCGAATACGTGCCGAACCCCACCTGCATCGACGGAAAGACATTGCGCCGGTAGATCTCCTGCGTGGCCACCACGACGCGTTCCACGTCCTGCCGCCGCGTCATGTACGCGCTGTTCTGCTGATCCCGGTAGTAGCCGCGCAGGCTGGCCGCGATGGCGTCGAGCGCGGCGGCCTTGGTGTCATAGGTGCGCGTGAGCGCGGCGACGCTCTCGCGCTTGGCGAAGGGCAGGTCGGTGGGCATTTCGCCGTTGGCCATCGCGATGTCGACGGCGCGCTGCGGCGTGGTCGAGAACGGATGCCCCGTGCGGTTGTGGCAGTCGACACAGTCCATCTGCCGCCGTTCGCCGCGGGCGATGTCCTCGGCCGACACGCCCTCCGCCACGTACTCGCGCACCGTGCCGTCGCGGTGGGTGACACGCACCCAGGGGATCTGCTCGCGTTTGGCGTCGGTCGCGATGTACTCGATCGTGCTCGACGCGGACGTATGCCAGTGGATACCCGTCGCCGGCCGCAGGACGTCGCTGCCGCCGCCCACCTTGAGCTGCAGGATCATCTCGGTCATCGAGTTGGTTTCGTCTTCGCTGTATTCCCGTTTGGCCAGCACCTTGTCGCCGTGGAACTTCTCGGGCCAGTGGCACTGCTCACAGGTCTCGCGCGCCGGGCGCAGGTTGTGCACCGGCGAGGGAATGGGCCGCGAAAACGTGTCGAGCGTCACCGCGAAGATCTGCCGCGTGCCCGACAGCTTCGACTGCACGAACCACGAGGCGCCCGGGCCGATGTGGCACTGCACGCACCCGACCCGCGCGTGCGCGCTGCCCTGGAACGCCACGTGCTGCGGCTCCATCACCTCATGACAGACCGTGCCGCAGAACGCCGTGGAATCCATGTAGTGGAGCCCCGAATACGCGGCCAGCGACACGATGACGACGTTGATGAAGGTGAGGACGACCACGGTCGCCACCACCTGCCGGTGCCGTGAGGTGTTGAGGTTGATGACGGGCCACGTCAGTTCCGGCTTGCCCGCGGCCACGCGCCGCCGCTGCCGCCACACCCCGAACGGAATCAGCAGCAGGCCGGCGATGAACAGGCCGGGCAGCACCAGGAAGAACACCAGGCCCATGTAGGGATTGGTGTGCCAGCCCATCGAATCGGCGATGAAGAAGATGAGGAACAACGCGGCGCTGACCGAGGTGATCAGCGCGCCGGCAAACGAAACGGGGTGTCGCAGGTAGGGGAATCGGGTCATAGCGGATCAGGTGAGCACAGCATAGAGGATCAACGTCACCAGCAACAGGCCGATCGTGACGGCCGTGGTGCCGATGGCCGTGCCCAGCCGCAGCAGCCACGGCTCGGGGGCGGACGTGCGCAGGCCGGCCAGGTCCCCGCGGGCGACGAGCCGTTCGTACTCCGCCGGCCGTTCCTCCCGGAGTTCCTCTTCGCTGACGCGGCCGGTGAAGATGACCCGGTCCATCGGGAACTTCTCGGGCCGCAGGTGGCCGTTGAAGAAGTGCATCGTGAAGATGAAGCCGACGGCCAGCAGCGCCTCTTCCCCGTGAATCAGCAGCGCGACGTTGAAGACCCAGCCCGGGACGAACTGCGAGAAAAACACCGGGAACCAGAGCAGCAGGCCCGAGGCGCCGATGATGCCCATGCCCCAGAACACCGCCCAGTAGTCGAACTTCTCCCAGTAGGTGTAGCGATCGAACCGGGGCCGCGGGCCGCGGCCCACGAACCAGCGCAGATGTCCGGCCAGGTCGCGCAGGTCCTTCGGCTGCGGCACCATCGAGTTGGGCCCCCAGAGCAGGCCGGCCGCGCCCTCGCGCAGCATCCGCCGGCTCAGGCGTCCCAGATGCGCCGCAAACACCCCGATGAGCAGCACCGCACAGACGCGATGCAGCCAGCCCGCCACCTCGAACGACCCGAACAGCCCGACCAGCGTGCGGGCCCACGTCTCGTCGCTGAACACCAGCGGCAGTCCGGTGGCCGCCAGGCCCAGGAAGCTGAGCATCAACACGCCGTGCATCGCGCGATCGATGGCGTCAAACCGGCGGACGAAGCGGGAATCGCCGGATGTCATCGGTCCTCCTCCGGCGCCGGGGGGGAGGCCTTCGCCCGCGACCGGCGTTCGGCGTACGACCGGGGCAGCCAGAGGAGCGCGTGGACGCCGAAGAACCCGAAGACGCCGATGAGCAGCCAGTGCATGAACCGCGACGCGTAATACAGCTCCGGATTGCGCGAGACGTCGTCGCGGTCCGCGTGCGGGTCGTAGTCGACGAACGCCGGGGTGGCGTCCGCGTGGCAGGTCTGGCACGTGGCCAGCACACGTTCAGGCGACACCATCGACCGCGCGTCGGACTTGGGATGCACTTCGTGCGCGCCATGGCAGTCGGCGCACTTGGCCACGCGCACGAACCCCAGCGAGGTGACCTGCCCGTGGAACGTGTCCCGGTACGTCTTGATCTTGTCGCTGTGGCACGTGCCGCACTCGGCAATCGTGTCGAGCCGCCACGTCGTGGTGTCGGCGCGCTGGATCTGGTGCGCCGAGTGGCAGTCGGTGCACACCGGTCCCTTGGTGGAGCCGTCGGCCAGCGCCTGTCCGTGGGACCCGCGCATGAACTGCGACTGGATGCCTTCATGGCACGTCGCGCACGTGCCCGGAATGTTCGCCCGGTAGACGCGGCTGTCCGGGTTGTTCTTCGGCAGGATATCGTGCGCGCCATGGCACGACGTGCAGTTGGCCGCGACCAGCAGACCGCTGCGCGAGATCGCCCGGCCGTGGATGCTGTCCTTGAAGAGGTCGGCGACGTTGCCGGCCGCGATGTGCCCACGCTCGATGATGGCCGCGTCGCCATGGCACCGGCTGCACGTCTGCGGCAGGTTCAGCGCGTAGGTCATCGAGGCCGGGTCGGTGGACGCGCGCACCTCATGCGCGCTGTGGCAGTCCACACACGTCGCCGCCACGCTGCCCGGCGTCTGCCGCCGCGCGGCCGCGTGGATGCTCCGGTCGTACGCCGCCACGGCGGCCTCGTGACAGCTCGCGCAATTGACCTTTGCCAGTGTCGCGGCGTGCGGCAGTTCGGCGCCTGCCAGGTCGGCATGACACGCCGTACACGTCATACCCATCGCGCCGTGCAGCGACTCGGCAAATCGCGACGGGTCCACGGCGATCGAACGCCCATCCTCCGCCTTGGCCTCGGGGTCGTTGTGACAGGCGAGGCACGTGTCGTTGTCCGGGTCCTGGGGAAGGTCGTCGCTCGAAGACTCGGGGCCTGGGAGGAAGGCCCCGTCCCCGGGCTGCGCGGGTGCCGGAGCAGGAGCCGACACCAGCCCGACGGCGATCCCCCAGGTCAGCACGACAGCGGTAAACAGGATTCGTGGTGCCATGGACCAGTCGCTGCGGTGCTTCTTGCACAAAGCCTGCCGAAGCCGCCGGTCGGTGGACGGGCTCCTGGCGCGCTGAACTGGTGGGCTCGGCCTCTTGAGCGTGGGCAATCGAGCGGATTAGTGGGGAAAAATCCCCGTTTCTAAATCCTCAATCCCCAATCCTCAATCCTCAATCCGTCCGGTCCCCGTGTAGATGTTGAATTTTTCCGCTTTGGCGAAGCCAATCAGCGTGAGACCCGCGGAGCGCGCGGCGTCAACCGCCAGATCGGTGGGGGCGCCGATGCCGACGATGACCGGGATGGACGCGCGGGCGGCCTTCTGGACGATTTCGTACGCGATACGGCCGCTGACGACCAGGATGCTGTCCGGGGCCGGCAGCCTGCCCGCGCGCAGGCGGGCGCCCACCACCTTGTCGACGGCGTTGTGCCGGCCCACGTCCTCGCGCAGCACGTCGAGCAGTCCCGCCGACGAAAAGAGTCCGGCGGCGTGCAGACCGCCTGTCGCCTCGAACGCCGCCTGGGCCTCGCGCAGCGCGGCGGGTAACGTGGCCACCGTCGCCGCGCGGACACGCGGACGGTCGGGCGTCGCCACGATCGAGGTGTTGACCGCGAGCACTTCCAGCCGGCCGCACAGCCCGCAGGCCGACGTGGAGGTGGCCACCCGGCCGGTCAACGCGCTCAGATCCGCCGACGCGGTGACCGTCACGACGAGCGTGTCCGGCTCGTTCGACACGCCCGCGACATCCTCGGGCCGATTGATGACGCCTTCGCTGAACACCGCGCCCAACGCCAGATCCTCATCGTGGCCGGGCGTGCGCATCAGGACGCCCAGCGGCGTGCGCTGCCGGCCGTCGTCGATCAACACGGAGAGCGGCGCTTCGACCGCCAGCAGGTCCTGATCGGTCTCGCGGCCCTGGCCGGGGCGCACCCGGGTGAGCGAACGGATCGCCACGGGGCGGGTCATGCGGGCGGCCTCCGGCGCCAGGCGCGCCAGCCGTCGGCCAGCAAGGTGGCGGCCAGCCACGCGGCGAACAGCCCGGCCGGCCACGCCAGCGCGCGCGGTTCCACGAACCCGACTGCGGCGACCACCGCGAGCATGGCCGACAGGCTCAGGACCGGGCCCACCTCGAAATCTTCAAGCGGCCGGCTGCCGGTGACGGCCGCGCCGAGGGATCGGGCCACGCCCGTCACTTCGCGGACGACGCGCCGCGCCGATCGGCGCGCGCGCCCGGTCCGCGAGCGCACCGGGGTCTGCATCAGCCGGCCATCGGCGCCGCGCGTGATGGCGGTCGACTGCGCCAGGTCCTCGAGGAACTGCTGCTCCATGACGGCCGCCACCGCGTCGTCTTCGATGGCGACGTCGAGTTCCCAGTTGCCCAGCCAGGAGTTGATGTTGAGATTGGTCGAGCCGACGCGCGCCCACCGCCCGTCGGCGACGGCGGTCTTGGCGTGAATCATCGAGCCGGTCCATTCATAGACCTTCACGCCCGCGTCCAGGAGCGAGCGGTAGAGCGTGCGCGAGACGGGCACGGTCCAGCCGACGTCGCTGCCGTGCGGCAGCAGCAGGCGGACGTCGACGCCGTCGCGCGCGGTCCGCATGAGCGCGTCCGCGAACGGGCCGTGACCGATGAAGTAGGCGTCGGTGATCCACAACCGCTCGCGCGCGAGGGCCGTGACCAGCAGGTCCACGCGGAACAGGTTGGCCATGAACGGCTCGGTGGGCACGATGCGCAGCGCCACGTCGCCGGCCGGCGCGGGTGTGTCCGCCGCCGGAATGTCGGCGCCGCCGGTGAGGCGCCAGCTCTCGGCAAACGCGGCGCTGGCGTGCGCCACGGCCGGCCCGCGGATTTCCACCGCGGTGTCCCGCCACGGCGCGCGCCCGCGGTCGGGGAAGCCTTCCCACGCCTGGCCGATACACAGGCCGCCGATGAAGGCGACCTCGTCATCCACCACCAGCAGCTTGCGATGATTGCGCCGCACCCAACCGGCCAGCGCCGTGATCGTCGGCGGGTTAAACACGCGCACCTCGGCGCCGGCCAGTTCCAGCGGCCGGAACACGCCGGCCAGCCGTGACAGGCCGCAGCCGAACCAGTCGTAAATCAGCCGGACGCGCACGCCGTCGCGGGCCTTGGCGGCCAGCAGGTCCATGAACCGGCGCCCGACCCGGTCGGCATGGATGATGTACATCTCGAGGTGAATCGTGCGCGTGGCCCGGCGGATGGCGTCCTCCCACGCCGGGTAGTTCTCGCGCGCATCCCGGAGCACCCGGACGGCGTTGCCGCCGATGAGCGGCGCGCCGGCGGTGCGGCTGAACGCCTGATCGGCCAGCGACCGCAGGCGCGTGTGGTTCTGCGGCCCCAGCGGCGTCATGACGCCGCCGGCAGCCACACGCGAATCGTCGTGCCCTGGCCCTCGGCACTCGACACGCCGACCGCACCCCGATGTTGACGGATGATGCCCTGCACCGACGCCAGGCCCAGACCGCGGCCGGTGGTCTTGGTCGTGAAGAACGGATCGAACATGCGGGCCTGTGTGTCGGGCGTCATGCCCGTGCCGGTGTCACTGACTTCGATGAACACGTAGGGCCCCGGCGGCAGCGGCGTGGACGGGGTCGGCGTGGTCCCGCGCGGCCCGGGCAGGCGTTCCGTCCCGGTGCGCAGCGTCACGCGTCCTCCCTCGGCGTCGCTGTCGACGGCTTCGGCGGCGTTGACGATGAGGTTGAGCAGGACCTGGCGGATCTGCGTGGCGTCGGCGAGCACCGTCGGCAGCGGCTCACCCGGCTCGTAGACCAGCTGCGACCGCCGCGCCACCGACGCGCGCAGCAGGTCGGTCATCTCGTGCGCCAGCGCGTTGATGTCCACCGGCTCGGCCGGGCCCGCGCCCTCGCCGGCGTAGGCCAGCATCTTGGCGACCAGGTCGGCCGCCCGTTCGGCGCCCACCGTGATGGCGTGCGCCATCTCGCGCAGCTCCTTGGCGTGCGCCGGCAGCTTCATCGCCAGCATGTCGGCATTGCCCATGATGCCGGCGAGCAGATTGTTGAAGTCGTGCGCCAGGCCGCCGGCCAGCATGGTGAGGCTTTCGACGTGTTGTTGTTCCTGCAGCCGGCGGTCCAGCGCGCTGCGTTCCTCTTCGGCGCGCAACCGATCGGTGATGTCGCGGATGACCACCAGCCAGCCCGACAACTGGCCGTCGGCGTCCGGCACCGGGGTGACGGCGGCGTCGAGGCGCCGGTCGCCCTGCCGGATCACCATCGCGCCGTCCGCATCGCGGATGTCGCCGCCGATGAGGCGGTTCCACCAGGGCAACACGTCGGCGATCGCGCGGCCGGGTTTCACCTCCGGCGCCAGCTTGGCCGCGGCGGCGTTGAAGTCCAGCACGCGGTACCGCGTATCCACCACGACGACCGCGTCGGTGAACCGTTCAAACAGCAGCGCCCGCGCCACCGGGCTGACATTGAGCAGGTACCGGCTGAACAGGCTCCAGCCGAAGATGCCTCCCGAAATGGCGAACGCCATCGGGGTGTAGTCGGCGGTCACCCGGCCCAGATACAACGCGTTGGCCGCCAGGGGAATCAGGGAGGCGAACGCCAGGGCCGCCATCTGGCCGCGATACTGCGGCGGACTCTCCCGCAGCGATCGCAGCACGAAGACCGTCCCGGCCAGCACCAGCGTGTAGCTGTAGACCACCGACGTCCAGAAGAGCGGGCCGTAGCTGTACTCGACGCCGTCGGCGGGGAAGTCCGTGAGCTGCCGCACGCCGATCCAGTACCGGCCCGACGTGCCTTCGACCGCCACGTCCAGGATGACCACGAGCGGCAGCACCCAGAGCGCCAGCATCAGCGCCGGCGGTCCGGTGGGCAGACGCGCCTGGGTGCGGCCGAACAGGAACCACAGCGGCGCGACCGACACGATCCCGATGACCTGGAACTGTGCAAGGAGGACACGTGTGTCGAGCGGCAGCGCCAGCCGGTGCAGGGCGCTCAGACCCGTCCACACCGTCAGCGACAGCGTCAGCAGGGCAAACGTCGTCGCGCCCGCCACCCGTCGCCGCCGCAACGCCACCACCGTCAGCCACAGGCAGAAGACGGCCGTGAACGAGAGCAGCGTCACGTCCACCGGAATCGGCCAGGGCACCATGGTCACCGCGGATCAGGATAGCGTGTCCACCTGAGGGCGACGAGGGCGCCCAGCACCAGCAGGCCGCCGCTGGCGAAGGGGGCGCCGGGGCCGATGAGGTCGAACATCCAGCCGGCCCACAGCGGACCGAGGACCTGGCCCAGCGCGCCGGCCGCCTGCGTCGCGCCCAGCATCGCGCCCTGTTCGTGGGAGGCGCTCAACCGCGATACCAGCGACGCCATGGTCGGCAGACTGAGCCCGACGCCGATGGCGGTGATCCCGACTGCGAGGTAGAGGTGGCTGGTGGCGGCTGACAGGGACACGGCGAAAAACCCGGCGGCCGAAATCGTCAGGCCGACCAGCAACGTGCCGCGATCGCCCCAGCGGGAGACGGCCGGCCGCACCAGGCCGCCCTGCGCGACGACCATCATCAAGCCGAGGAAGCCCATGACGCCGTAGATCTGCGCGGGCGCAAACTGCAGCTGGACCGCCGCAAAGACCGCAAACAACGCGCGAAGACCGGCCATCGCGAAGTTGGTGAGCAGCGCCGCCACCGCCAGCGGCCTCAGCGCGGCGCGCGACACCGTGGCCGCCAGCGGCGCGAGGGGGTTGAGGTGCCTTCGGCGAAACGGGTCGGTTTCGCGCCGGTCGCGCGGCAACGTCTCAGGCAGCCACCGCCAGGCCAGGACCGTACTGCAGACGGCGAGGACGGCCGCCAGATACACCGGCACGTGGACACCGGCGCCGGCGCGCGTGAGGGCGAAGCCGATGAGCGGCCCGGCGACGAACCCGACGCCCAGCGCCGCGCCGGCCAGTCCCATTGCGCGCGAACGGTCGGGTGGCGCGGTGATGTCGGCCAGGCAGGCCTGCGAGGTGCCGATGTTGGCCGCGGTCAGCCCATCCACCAGCCGCCCGGCAAACAGGAGCGCCAGCGCCGGCGCCCAGCCGAAGACGACGTACGTGACCGCCGAGCCCAGGAAACTGACCATCAAGATCGGCTTGCGGCCCCAGCGATCGGACAACGCGCCGAGCAGCGGCGTGGAAAAAAATTGCGCCAGCGCGTACGTCGTCGCCAACGCCGCGGTGGCCCAGGCCACACGATCGGGCGTCGCCGCGAACCGTCCGACGATTTCCGGGACGACCGGGGTCAACAACCCCAGGCCGGTCATGTCGAGCGCAATGAGGGCGAGAATCCAGCGGAACGCTGGCGACGAAGACACACCCAAGTCTATCGAATCACGTCCTCCCAGCCCTTCATTCCTCGCTGTGAATCCCGTACTACCGGATCAGGTTCGCCAGTATCCGGTATGCGCCGGGGGTGCCGGCCGGCAGCTGCCGCCACAGGCCCAGGCCGACATAGGTCCAGGTGCCCTGACCCAGCCGCGCGACGGTCAGCAGGCCCTTCTTTTCGCCGGGGTTGAACGGCCACGGGTCGGTCGCCGCCAGGATGTCGGTGTACCGCGGGTCGTTCGCGCCGAAGAAATACAGGCCGCGCTCCTGCACCCAGCCGTCGAAGTCGGCCGCCGTGATGCGATTGGGCGTCGTCAGTTCCGCCGTGCCGTCTTCGAGGATGCGCAGAGGCGCTTCTTCGACCGACACGCGGTTGCTGGTGATGCCGCCCGGGAACGGCACGTACGGACTGGAGGGCGGCGCGCTGCCGCGCCCGCCGCGTCCGCCGCGGCCGCCGATGTTGCCCGTGAACTGTCCGGGGGGCGGCCCCGCCTGACCGCCGCCCAGCTGGTTCATCGCCGTCTTGTTGTACTGCACGACGAGGTGGCCGCCGGCGCGCGCGTAGTCGAACAACCGCTGGTTGTACGCGCGCACATCCGGCCGCTTCTCGTACGCGCGAATGCCCAGGACGATGGTGGTGTATTTCGAGAGGTCGCCAAACGCGACGTCCTCGGGCGAGAGCATCGTCACCGTCGCGCCAAGCTGGCGAATCGCCTCGGGCACCTCGTCACCGGATCCCATCACGTACCCCACGTGCCGGCCCGGAGGCAACGTGACATCGATCAGCTTGACCTTCGACGCGGCCGGATGGAACAGGTGCCGCGTCTGGATGTGGTTGTACGCGATGACCTGATACCCCTCGCGGAACGTTTCGCCGTTGCGCGTGGCCACGGCGCGAATCTCGACTTCGCCGGGGGTGACTCTGGCGGGCGGCGTGACGAAGAACTGGGCCGACATTTCTTCTTCTTCCACCGAGAAGGTCAACGTTTGCGAGGCCGGCTCCACGCGCCAGCCCTCCGGCGCTTCCAGCGACACCTGGGCGGTGGACCCTGACGTCGCGTTGTTGAGCACCGACACGCGGAATTCCTTCTTCTGGCCGCCCGCGGTGAGCGGCACGACCGCAATCGAGGGGGTCAGCCGGACCGACAGATTCGGGACGATGTTGACGACCTTCTGTTTTTCGCCGCCCACCCACGGGCCGTCGTAGCGGTAATACGCCGGGGCGGTGGTCGTCACCTGCGCGCCGCCGGCGGTGAAGGCGACTTCGGCGCTGATGTCGGGCGGGCTCCACGGCAGCAGGTGATGTTCGGGGATGTCGATCTCGTAGCGATCCGAGCCCGGCCCCTTCGCGGTCGAGCGGCGCCAGTAGGGTTGTGAGTAGCGGGCCTCGGGTCCGACCGTCACCGAATAGATCAACGTCGCCGCCTGGTTGTACGTCAGCGGACCGGGCTGGCCCTGCGTGAGGGTGGCCGTCCAGCCCTGCGGCACTTGCAGCGCCACGCGGTCGACCGTCATCGGCTCGGGGCCGGTGTTGAAGATCTGCGCGGTCACCTCGAAGGTCTGTCCGCGCGTGACGTTGCCGTCGGGCGCGGTGACGTGGACCACCACGCCCTGGGCCAGCTGCAACGCCAGCATGAAGTCGCGGGCCTTGCGGTCGAGCCGCCACAGCAGTTCCTGGCGGGCGTCCGGGCTCAGCGTGCTGTTGGCCACCCGCTCGCGGAGCGCGCGCACCAGGGTGAGCCCGCGCGACAGATGCGGCAGCGTCCGGTGCGGCGCGCGCAGGTCGAACGCGTCGTTGGCGTCGCGCGCGACGCCGTAGATGGCGTCCAGATCGCGCGCCAGGTTCGGCAGCGCGGCCTCCTGGCCGGCGGCAAACCGGGCCATGCGCCGCAGCGTCACGTCGATGCCGTCCAGAATGTCGTCTTCCGTCCCGGTCACGCGCGGTTCGCTGTCGTACAGCGAAAACGATCCGCCCGTGTCGCCCGGCCGCGTCTCCATCTGGCCCATGCCCTGGCACAGGTGGTTCGCGCGCGCGCGCTGGCCGAACTGCGCCCACGACATGCCCAGCAGCGGATCAAACTCGCCGGTCGGCACACGCACCGGCGCCTGCGGCGGCGCGGCGCCGCCGGCCGCCGACTGCGCGGGGCCGCCGCCCGGATTGCCGCCGCCGGCCTGATAGACCTTGCGCGCCTGCCACGGCCGCAGTCCGGCCTGCAGCTGCTCGGGGAACCGTGACGGATCGGCCGCCGCGCGGAACGCTTCGTGCGCCAGCCGCGCCGATCCCATGTGGTGCTGGCCGCCGGCCTGCCCGTCGCGGTTCATCGTGAGAATCACGTCGGGCCGCGTCAGGCGAATCACTTTGACGACGTCGCGGAGGATCTCCTCCTTGCCCCACTTCTCGAACGTCTCCTCGACGCTGAACGAGTACCCGAACTCGTAGGCGCGCGTGAAGTACTGGTCGGCGCCGTCATACCGATGCACGGCGGCCAGCTCTTCGGTGCGCAGGATGCCGATGGCCTGGAAGAGTTCCGGGCCGATCTCGTTCTGGCCGCCGTCGCCGCGGGTCACGGTGAGCAGCGACGTCTTCAGTCCCCGGCCGCGGTTGAGCGCCACCAGCACCCCGTTGTTTTCATCGTCGGGATGCGCGGTGACGTACAACACCGAGCTGTCGTTGGGCAGCTGGCGCAGCGCCAGCCCGAGGCCCACCGGCCCGGTATCCCACGCCGGTGGTGTCACCTGCGTGGCGACCTCGGGCGTCGCCGCCCACAACACCGCGGCCATGACCGCGGCAGACCCCAGCGATTGCATCAAACGCCTTCTCATCGCGTGCTCCTCTCGTCCAGAATCTCCAGCGCCCACGGCACGCCGAACGCGGTCGTCCAGCCGAAGACCCGCAGGCCGTGGGTGAACGCCCAGATCGCGCGGCGCGGGGGCGGCGCCGCCGTGTATTCGTTGGCCGCCGCGGGCCGGATCCGGTTGGGATCGACGGGCAGGCGGCTGGCCGATTCCAGCGCCGCGGCCAGATCGGCTTTCGTCCAGCCGTCACCGACCGGGCGCGGCAGGGCGTCCATGCGCAGCGGCGCGAGCCGGCGGATCATCTCGTCGCGGAACGATTCGTCGCCGGTGAGCTGGTAGCCGAGGCTCAGGCCGTGGATGGTCGCCAGATACGACTCCATCAGGTGATTGAGCGGCGGAATGTCGCGCACGGCCCGCGCGTTGCGGATGAGCGCGGCGCGCACGTCGGCGCGTCCGGTCATCGTGTAGTACTTCCACAGGCCGTGTGTCGCGTAGACGTTGGCGTACCCGTAGCGTTCGAGCGCCAGCTGGTCGGCCTGGTCGCGCTGCAGCTGGAGCATGCGGCCGACGCGCTCCTCGAGTTCGCGCGCGTACCGCGGATCCTTGGTCGCGTCCCAGACTTCCGAGAGATTCCAGACGGAGAGATACAGGCGGCGGCCGGTGAGTTCGTGTTCCCCCCAGAGCCGCCGCAGGTGCATGTCGGCGGTGAGGCGCGCGACGTCGAGGCCGCGGTGATCGGCGGCCAGGTAATACGAGGCCATCCAGCCCTGCACCCACACGTGGGCGCTGAGGATGTGCATCCAGTGCTGCTCGGCGTGCCGCCGCCCGACGCCCAGGTATTTCGTGGCGGCCGGCGCGGTCTGCGTGTTCCACCAGTCCATCGGGTAGTTGGTGTCGCCGAGATAAACGGGCGGGGCCGGCCAGTGCGTGTTGTCCACGTCCATCAGGTGCCGGCTGAAGGCCTGCGCCGTGTCGAAGACGTCGGCGTCGCCCGTGCGCATGAACTGCAGCCACCACATGAAGTCCTGCGCCGGCTCGCCGTGGCCGTACACGCTCCACGCGCCGTTGGCGAAGGTGTTCATCATGTCGCCGTGGTTGAAGACGCCGTACCAGGGTTCCCGCTGCTGGTTGAACCGCATCCAGGCGAACTTGTAGTCCAGCGCGCGCTGCAGGTCGGGGTGAGAATCGGTGCGGGGCGCAAAGGCGCCGTAGACGCCCGACCGGCCGTACCACGCCGGGGCGACGTGGGCGACCGGCGGGCGCAGGACCAGCGCCATCGTCTGCCGGACGCTGGTGGCCGTCGTCCCAGGGCCATGAAAAAAGAATAGCGCTTCGGAGGTCTTGGCCAGGCCGGTGGCCCAGTTCTCGACGGCGCCTTCGTTGGCGGGCGCGTTCGACGCGCGCGCGAAGCTGGCCGCCCCTCCGCGCGGCGACCAGAAGTACGCCGCGAGCTCACGCGTCCCGGGACTCCACGCCAGCTCCTTCGGAAACTCCTCCACGAAGTGGCGCAGCCCCACGGCCACGCCGCGACGGCCGTCAGTGACGTGCAGGTACCCGGGGCCGGACGGCTGGTGGTCGAGTTGCGCCACCGACCGGGGCGCGCCGGCCTGCGGGCCCAGGCGCAGCGTCAGCGCCAGTCCCAGCGCCTGCAGTCGATCGTTGGGCCTGGTCCACCCGGTGTCGGTCGGGTCGGTGACGATCAGCCGCTCGGGCTGCGTCGCGACATGCGGGTAGTCACCGGCCTGCGGCCGGTGGTGATCCGGCGTGCCGGTGTAGACCCACGTGTGCAGCACCCGGATGTAGGTCCGGCCGGCGTACGCGTGAATGCGCGTGACGAACGGCGAGGCGGCGTTGTCGCCGCGGCCGTAGCGGTACTCGCCGTCCACTCGCAGGATCGCGTGCAGCGGTCCCGTTCCGCGCTCGAGCGTCGTCCGCAGAATCGTGGCCTGTGACGGATCCACGCCGGCATCGTCGAGGACATCGGCGAACGAGCCGCGGTGGGCGGGACCGGCGGCAATCTCATCGGCGTCGGTGAAGCCGTCACCGTCCAGGTCGAGCTGCACCGAGGTCAGAAATCCCGTGCCGCCCTGCCGGACGACCACACGCAGGGGACCGGTGGTCAGCTCGGCCAGGCCGCCGGCCCTGGGGTTGTTGATGGGTTCGATGGGCGCCGCGATCCGCGCGCGGCGCACGCCGGGGCCGTACTCGAGGGTGTATCGGTCGCCGTCTCCGGCAAAAAAGAACACCCAGACCCATTTCACGGACGGGTCGGCCGGTTCCCAGGTGGAGACTTCGGTGACCTGCGCGGGGACTTCGGCGCCCGCGGCATCACGCACGCGGACATGGTCGGGTGATTCGAGGGCGCCCTTGGGGAAGGGCACCCCAAGGGTGATGGGGGCGCCCGGCTGATGCCGCTCGACCGTCAGCGGGACGGTGCCGGCGACCGCCGGCGCCTGCGCGGGCAGTGGCGCGCCCGCGAGCGCGACCACCAGCAGGACGAGGACGAGGACCACGGGAACCCCTGGACGCGGTGTGCGAGCGAAGTGTCCTGCTGCACACCGCGTCAAGGGAGTTCCCGCGTCTCGATTAGAAGAACAGCTTGAAGCCGAGCTGGAACTTCCGCTGTTCGAAGCCCGAGGTCGGCACCAGCGCGTTGCTGCTGACCGGCAGCGCCACCGTCGCCTGGCCCGTCGTGGCGTTCACCGCGTAGGTCGTCTGGACGTTGGAGACCTGCTCGATGTTGAGCACGTTCTTGAACTCGGCCTGCACCTCGAGGCGGTACTGCTTGTAGAGGTTGAAGAACCGCGAGTAGCGCATGTCGATGTTCTTGCGCGCGGGCAGGTAGATCGAGTTGCGCGTGATGCCCAGCGGGCGGTCTCCGCCGTTGCCGTCGGCGTTGAGGTCGGTGTTGCCGGCAATCGTCACCGGCGTCCCGCTGTTGATCTGGATCAGCAGCGAGATCTGGTTGTTGTTGAGCACGTGGTGCCAGAACCGGTTCGCGATGTTCCAGTTCGACAGGGCCACGATCGAGCCGTTGAGCGTGTGGCGGATGTCGAGGTGGCCCGGGCCCTTGTCGCGCGCGAGGTTGGCCGGGTCGGACCGGACGGCGTCACCCTGCACGGCGAGCGTGCCGCCGCCCAGCGGCGCGGTGTCCTCGCCCTTGGCCAGCGTGTAGTTGAGGTCGAACTGCAGGCTGCCGTTCCAGCGCTTGCCGAACTGCACCGTCATCGCGCGGTACCACGATTCACCGATCGACTCGACCATGCGGATGCGGTTGAAGCGCGGGTCGCGGCGCGTCGACGCGCTGACCGTCGTGCTGTACACCCCGCGGCCGTCGTCGAGCGTCCGGATCGGATTGATGTGGTTGTATTCGTTGATGACCGGCATGTTCCACCCGCGGCCGTACATCGCGCTGATCGACCACGAGTAGTTCGTGCCGAGCGCCCGTTCGTACGCCAGGTTGGTCTGCCACGTCCGGCCCGAGACGAAGTCGGGCGCCATCGCGAAGATCGTGCTCTGCGTGCCCGTGGCCGTCGTCAGCACGCCGGGGAAGGTGGGGGCGTTGGCGGCCGTGGGCGCCAGCGTCACGGAGATGCGGCGCGGATTGCCGCTGTTGGCGTAGGCCTGCTCGATGATCGCCAGGAGCGCCTGGTCATACATGATGACCGAGCTGCCGCGCAGCACCGACTTGCCCTGCTCGTCGAGCGTCCACGCAAAGCCGGCGCGGGGCGCGAAGTTGTTGGCGTCGCGGTTGAACGTCTCCGAATACGCCGAGCCCTCGATGCCCTTGTTGTACAGGTTCAGGTCGTACCGCACGCCGTACAGGAACTTGAAGTTCGGCGTGACCTTCCAGTCGTCCTGGAGGAACGCCGAGAAACCCGCGTTGGTCATGTCGAACTCGGGTTCGATGGCCACCGTCTGCGTGAACTGCGTGTACCCCTTCGGGTTCGTGCCGTTCTTGGCCGCCAGGTACGCCGCCACGGTCGGGAAGGTGTACTGCGCCGGCAGCGCCACCGCGCGGTGGTCGTCGACGAAGCGGTAGTCGATGCCCGCCTTGAAGCTGTGGTTGCCGCGCAGCCAGGTGAAGTTGTTGACCACCTGGTAGATGCGCTGCACGAAGTCCTCGCCGTCGTCGGTCGGCGCGCCGAAGTTGATGTTGTTGTTGATGCCGCCCACCACGCCGCCGTTGATGTTCACGGCGACGCCGGTCCCGGCGCCCGCCGACGAGAAGCGCTGCTGGTGGCGCTGCGCCACCTGCAGGCGCAGCTCGTTCAGGTTGTTCGCGCCCAGGGTCGACACCACCTGGACGGCGTGCGAGAACATCGCGTCCTCGAAGTCCACCGACCGTTCAAGCGCCGTGTTGCCGCCGCTGCCCTGGTTGAACGGGTTGCTGTTCTTGAACAGGTTCGTGCGCGCCGTGACGCGCTGGCTGGGCGTCGCCTGCCAGTCGATCTTCCCGATCCAGAACTGCACTTCCTGGTGCGCGTCGACCGCGCCCGGCTGCGGCGAGATCCCGACGGCCGCCGCAATCGACGGATCGATGTTGATGACACGCGGCATCTCGCGGTACGTCCGCTCGTAGCCCGTGTAGAAGTGCACCGAGTTGCGGACGATGGGGCCGCCGAGCGTGCCGGTGATGATGTCAAGCGAGTTGTCCGGGCGGTTGGCTTCCGTCTTCGGCTGCGAGAAGAAGAACGGGAACGCCGACCACTTCTTCTGGCGGAACCGGTAGCCCGCGTCGCCGCGGAACGTGTTCGTGCCCGACGGCGTGACGGCGTTGTAGACCAGGCCCGTCGTGTTGCCGAATTCCGGCGCGAAGCCCGACGCGACGACCTGCACCTCGCGAATCATGACTTCCGACATCGGCATCATGCGCAGGCCCGCGCGGTCCTGCTGCGTGTTCGTGTTGCCGTCCACCTGATAGTTGACGCGCAGCGGCTGCCCGTTGACGCCGAAGCGCGGCACGCCGAACTCGGAGTTTTCGCTGCCCGTGACCCCCGGCTGCAGCAGCGCGAAGTTGTACGGGTTGCGCGAGACGAGCGGCAGGTTCTTGATTTCGCGCTCGTTGATGTTGCGCCCGACGTCGGTCTTGCCCAGGTCGACCACCGCCGCGTCGGCCGAGACCGTGACCGTTTCGGTCAGGCCGCCGACCTTCAGCGACACATTGAGGACGACCGTCTGGCCCGCGACCAGCGTGATGCCTGCCTGTTCGAACTTCGAGAAGCCCGACAACTCCGCCACCACCGTGTAGCGGCCCAGCGGCAGCAGGGGGGCGCGGAACAGACCGGCCTCGTTCGTGACGACCACGCGTTGCGTGCCCGTGTCGGTGTTGGTGACGGTCACCGTCACGCCCGGCAGCACCGCGCCGGACGCATCCGAGACCGTGCCTTCAATCGTGCCGTTGATTGCCTGGGATTGCGCAAACGCCGGGCCCGCCAGGGCACAAATCGCCACCAGCGCCAGCGCGCAGAGACGCCGCAGATGCATCACTACTGTCCTCCTGAAAGCAGACTTCCTTCAGCCGATTAATAAAGTCTGTCGGGAAGAGTAGATGCCTAACCGGGGCTGGTGTCAAGACCAACGCAATCAGTGCGGAGTGCCCAGTGCGGAGTGCGGAGTGCCCAGTGCGGAGTGCCCAGTGCGGAGTGCGGAGTGCCCAGTGCGGGGTGCCCAGTGCGGGGTGCCCAGTGCGGGGTGCGGGGTGCCCGGGCCCGGTGCGGCCATGCCTGGGGCGCACTCCGTCCTGCGCACTCCGCACTGCGCACTCCGCACTGCGCACTCCGCACTGCGCACTCCGCACTTCAGAACGCGTCAGCGTTGATGTACGCGTTGATCACCGCGCGTTCGCCGTCGCGGCCGCGCGTGGCGTTGCCGTGTTCCATGCCGACAATGCCCGTGAAGCCTTTGCCGTGAATGTGGCGGAAGACGTTGCGGTAGTTGATCTCGCCCGTGCCCGGTTCGTTGCGGCCCGGGTTGTCACCGACCTGCAGGTACGCGATCTCGTCCCAGGCGCGATCGATGTTCGGGATCAGGTTCCCCTCGGTGATTTGCTGGTGGTAGATGTCGTAGAGGATCTTGCACGACGGGCTGTTGACGGCCTTGCACACCAGATACGCCTGCGGCGTGGACGTCAGGAACATGCCGGGGTGGTTGCGCAACGTGTTGAGCGGCTCGAGCACCATCACCAGTCCGTGCGGTTCGAGGATGGCCGAGGCGCGTTTGAGCGTGTCGACCACACGCGCGGTCTGATAGTCGATGTGCGGCCGGCGATCGACGTGCCCGGGGACGACGGTCATCCACGTGGCGCCGACGCGTTTGGCGATCTCGACGGATTCCTGGATCTCCTTCAGGAACACGTCGCGCGGCGCGTCGTTCATGCTGGTCAGCGTGGGTTCGTTCCAGTTGATGGTGTGTGCGACGAACACACCCATGCGCATCTTCAGGCGGCGCAGCGTCTCGCCGATCTGCTCCTGCACCTGCACCGTGCGCCCGCGCATGCCGTTGTCTTCAAGCGCGGTGAATCCCTCGGCCGCCATGAACTCGAGCTGAGCCACCAGATCGGGCCCCGCATGTTCGCGGAACATGCCGAAGTGGGGGGCATAGTGCAGCTTGAACCGGCGCGCCGGCTGCGGCGCCCACGCCAGCCCCGGCCGCGGCCCCAGCGCCAGCCCTGCCGCGGCCATCGTGGTCGCCCTGAGGAACCCGCGTCTATTCATTTCCCCACCTCG
>CAYYFE010000051.1:0-27079 GCA_964471115.1 uncultured Solibacteraceae bacterium | reverse complement strand
CGATGTTGCCGCGCTTCTTGTTGACCTTGATGACGCGCATGCGCAGTTCCTGGCCCTTGAGGGCATCCAGGTTGCGCACGGGACGCACGTCGATCTGCGATCCCGGCAGGAACGCGCGCACGCCGATGTCGACCGCCAGGCCGCCCTTGATGCGCTCGATCACGCGGCCGATGACGACCTTCCGATCCTGGAACGCCTTTTCGACCTCGTCCCAGATCTTCATCTTCTCGGCCTTCTCGCGCGAGAGGACCACGTAGCCTTCCCGATCCTCGGTGCGCTCGAGCAGCACGTCGACGATGTCGCCCGGCTGGGCGGCCACCGCGCCGGTCTCGTCGATGAACTCCTCGATCGGGATGAGCCCTTCGGACTTGAATCCCACATCCACCACCACATCGGTGGGGGTCACCTTCACGACGGTGCCCTTGACGACCTCACCTTCCGCGAGGTTGCGGAAGCTGTTATCGTAAAGGTCCATCAGACGCGCGAATTCCTGCGGGTCCATGTCGGAGTCGGTGTGCATGGAAGAAAAGCCTGAGCTTCCTGGTCGCGGCTTCAGCGCGGGCTGTCCGTGCGTCTTCGTTGTTTCGTCTGCAGTACCCATTGCGTTCGGGGGCCTCCTCGGCGGGCGTTCTCTGTCGAATTGCAGCTTCGACGGGCTGTCGGTTGCGTCTCGCGGAATTGCGATAAGCAGGGAATTATCCGTCGTTTAGCCGCCAGAGGTCAAACAGGAGCACCGATCATGGCCAAGAAGAAGACGTCCCGCACCACCAGCCGGAAACCCGCCAGGAAACCGGCCAGGAAGGCCGCCCGCAAGGCGCCCGCCCGCAAGCCCGCCACGCGAAAGGCCAAGGCCCCGGCCCGGGCAACCAAGGCGAAGACCCGGGCGAAAGCGCCGGTGCGCAAGGCCAAACCGGCGCCGAAACGCAAGCCGGCCGCCAGACCCAAGGCGGTGGCCAAGCCGAAGGTGGTCCGGAAGCCAAAGGTGGTCCGGAAGCCGAAGGCCATGGCGAAGCCGAAAGCCACCCCGAAGCCGAAGGCCAAGGCGGCCCCCAAGCCCAAGGTCGCGGCCAAACCCAAGGCCCCGGTGGCCCCGGCTGCGCGCCCGCCGGCCGGCCTCAACCGCGAGCGCAAGCGCCTCGCGGAGGTCGAGGCGGCAGGATTCACCGGCGTGGGCGCCGATGATCGCATGCTGAGTGCGGCCCGCGCGGGGCACGACGAACTGCGCTCCGAACTGCGCAAGCACACCGAGGCCGGCCCTGAGCTGACGGCCGGCGACGTTGACGCCAAGTGGCAGGACGCCTACGCCGTGGGCGACGAAGCCCCTGGCGGCGACAACCCCACGCCCGATCAGGATCGCGTCGACGACATCGGCAAAGCCCTCGGCGTCGAATACGACGATGACGAAGAGCTGATGGGTGGCGAGGAGATCACCGAGCGCGACGAACACCGGTGGGAACTCGACCCGGCGTCGAAGGAAGACGACGAAGAGTTCTGATCAGTGCGGAGTGCGGAGTGCGCAGTGCGGAGTGCGTGGTGCGGAGTGCGCACGGCCGCTACGCGAGTTTGAGACGCTCACGGGCGAGAGTCAGGACGGTCGCCACCACGGTGTCGACCGGCATGTTGGTGGTGTCGAGATAAACGGCGTCCTCCGCTTTGGTCAGCGGGGACGCCGTTCGTGTCTGATCCGACTGGTCGCGTGCGGCCAGCGCCTGGGCGATCCGGCCGACCTGCTCGGGCGCCGCGCCGCCCTTCCCTGCCGCGTGCGCCGGGTCGAGCGCCCGCCGCCGGGCGCGCTCCTCGGGCGTCGCGTCCAGATACACCTTCAGCGGCGCGTGCGGAAAAACGACCGTGCCGATGTCGCGGCCCTCCATCACGACCGGGCCGCGCTGCCCCATCTCCCGCTGAATCTCGACGAGCGCGCGCCGCACGTCAGGGTGCCGCGCGACCGCGGCCGCGGCGGCGTCCATCTCCGGCGTGCGAATCGCCGCCGTCACATCGTGGCCGTTCACGACCACCCGCGTCGACAGTTCAAACGTCGCGGCGCGCGCGACGGCGGCCACCGCGCCGGCATCACCCAGATCCACGCCGCGGTCCGTCGCCAGCCACGCCACCGCCCGGTACATCGCGCCCGTGTCCACATGCCGAAACTGCAGCGCCTGCGCAAGCGCGCGCGCCACAGTCCCCTTGCCCGCCCCTGACGGGCCGTCAATCGCGATGACCATCCGCACCTATTATGAAGGGCACAGGGCACAGGGCACAGGGCGCAGGGAGACAGCGGACGCGATGAAGCGGTGGCTCGTGGTGGGAATCGCAGTCGCACTGGTGGTGTGGCTGGTGGCGCCGTATGTGTCGGCGCTGGCGCTGGTGGTCGATCTGTCGGGCCGCGAGGTGGCGTGGCGCGGGTGGCTACCGGTCCGGCTCGGCGAGGTGACCACGCGCGACGTCGACGTCCCCACGCGCCACGGCGCTGCGCCGGCGCGTTTGTACATCCCGGAACAGCCGTCCGGCCGGTTCTGGATCGTCGTGCCGGGCGTGCACGCCGGCGGTGTGGACGAGCCCCGGCTCTCGCGATTGAGCCATCGGCTCGCGGCAGGCGGCATCACGGTGCTGAGCCTGCCCCTGCCCGACCTGCGCGCGTTCCACATCGTCGGACGCGCGACGGACGTGATCGAAGACGCCGTGGCCTGGACAACATCCACACCCGACCTGTCGTCGACGGGCCGCGTGAGTCTGGTGGGCGTGAGCTTCGGCGGCGGCCTCGCGCTGGTGGCCGCCGGCCGGCCGGGTGTCGCCGCGCGCATTGACCAGGTGGTGTCCTTCGGCGGCCACGGTGACCTGCCCCGCGCGATTCGGTACGCGTGCACCGGTGTGTTGCCCGACGGCACGCCCCAGCCGGCGCACGACTATGGGCTCGCCATTCTCCTGCTGCAGGGCCTGCCGCATCTGGTGCCGCCCGATCAACTGCCCGCGCTGGACGCCGCCGTGCGGGCCTTTCTTGAAGCGTCAATGGCCGACGGCCGCGACGCCGCCGGCGCCGACGCGCTGTTTGCGCGCGCCCGCGCGCTGGCGGCGCCGTTGCCCGAGCCGGCCCGTTCGATCATGGCGGACGTCAACGCGCGCGACGCGACGCGGCTGGGGCCCCGGTTGCTCGCGCTCGCGGAAGTCGTCGGCGGCGATCCGGCGCTGTCACCCGAGCGTTCGCCGGTGCCCTCGGCGCGTGTGTTCCTGGTGCACGGCGCCCGGGACAACGTCATTCCTCAGACGGAAACGACCAGCCTGGCGGCGTATTACCGCGATCGCGGCGTGCGCGTCGACGCATTGCTGACGCCGGCCGTCTCTCATGCCGATCCGAACGCGCACGTGTCCGCGCGCGACGTGTGGCGCCTGCTGCGGCTGTGGACCCGGATTGTCGACCCGGACGAACCTCACCGGGCCAGATAGAACTCCAGAAAAAACGACGCCGGGAAGGGCCCGGTGTACCCGCGCGACTCCGCGTAGGCCCGAAGCGGCGTGTCCAGATCGCCGCCGAGCCCGACGACAATCGCGGCCGGCGGCTGGGCGTCGAGCAGCGCGGCGATCGATGACGGCGACGTCACGACGTACCGCCGGCGCTCGGCCTCGGTCAGTTCGTCACCGTACTCATAGGCAAACGACCCGGTCGCCAGTTCGCGGTAGATGGGCAACCCGTGTTCCAGACTCATGATGGGCGACACGGTCGCCACCGGTCGGCCGCGCAGGTCGGGACGCGCGTCGATGGCCGCGCGAAGCGGCGCGCCGGCCTCGTGCAGGCGCGCAGAAACCCACGGCTGGCTGTCCGGCTGGGCCACGAGCGCCCTGAACGCCAGCGGCAGCGTGTTCAGCGCCGCGCCGAGCACCAGCGCCGCGAGGACGGCCAGCCCTCGTTCGGGCGCCCGCCTGAGCGTGGCCCGCCAGAGGAACGCCACCACGAGCAGTCCCCAGACCGCCGGCATCGCGAAGTACTGCGGATAGGACGGCGTCGCGTAGAACGCCGAGAAGAGTCCGCTCGCGAGCAACCCGAGGCACACCATCGCCCCGCGAGCGGCCGGCACCTGCCGGCTCCACATCACGGCGACCACGGCGGCGGCCGCCGACCACCAGTTGGGCGGCTGCTGCAGGAAGAGAATGCCCGCCAGCTTGAGTTTCGGCAGCAGGGTCAACGCGGGACCGTCGGTGTGCGCGAGCCGCCAGGCCGCCTGCATCTGGTGAAAGCCGACATTGTTGAACAGGACGACATCGAGCCCCGCCACCAGATGCGCCCCAAACGGCACCAGGCCAAGCGTCAATCCGCCGATGAATCGCCCAGCGGCGCGGGGCGAGTCGCGCAGCGCGGCGACCAGGAACGGGAACACGAGCGGCGCAAACGTCAGCTTGACGCCGACGGCGATCGCCAGCAGCAGGCCGCAGCCCCACCAGCGGGCCGGCGCCTGCTGATAGACCCGCAGGGCGCCGACGGCCGCCGCCAGCGGCGCGGCATAGTTGGAGGCCTCAGCGGTGGAAAAGGTGACCAGCAGATTCATCGAACACAGCCCGGTGATGAGCCAGGCCGCCGGCGTCGACTCGGTGGCCGTGCGCGCGATCCGGAAGACCAGGAGCAGCGTCGCGGCGTAGGCCGCCAGGCTGACCAGCTTCGCGGTGAGCAGGTAGGCGCCTGGCCCGGCCACGACGCTGTAGAGCGCGCCATACAGCCAGATCAGATACGGCGCCTGCAGGTAGGCAAAGTCGCGATACGGGATCGCGCCCTGTGAGACGAGCACGCCGGCCGAGACGTACATCTCCTCGTTGTGGGAGTACTGCGTCAGTCCCGTGGCCACCGCCAGGCTCACCCCGACTGCGAGGGCGGCCGCCGCAATCCAGCGCGACCAGTGCATGCAGCGCCCCTATCGGCGCAGGGCGCTGACTTCCGCCGGGGTGAGTTCGCGCACCTGGCCCGGCCGCAGGCGGCGATCGGCGATCGGACCGATGCGCGTGCGGCGCAGTTCCATCACGTGGTGGCCGGTGCCTTCGAACATCTTGCGGACCTGGCGGTTGCGTCCCTCGCGGATCACGATCTCCACCAGGGACTGCGGCTCGGCCTTGTCGGGGTACGCGCGAATGACCCGCAGCTTCGCCGGCAGGGTGCGCCGTCCCTCGATGACGATGCCGCGCGACAGGCGCGCCAGGTCCCGTTCGTCGGGAATGCCGAGCACACGCGCTTCGTACGTCCGCTCCAATTCGTGTTTGGGATGCGAGACGCGCTCGGCCAACTCGCCGTCATTGGTCAGGATGATCAGGCCTTCCGAGTCGTAGTCGAGCCGCCCCACCGGATAGAAGTAGCCGCGGACGCCGGCCTTGGCGAGCACGTCCACGACGGTCTCGCGGCGCTGGGGATCCGACCGGGTGCTGACGACCTCGCGCGGCTTGTACATCAGGTAGTACTTGCGGTCGCCGCCGAGCTTGAGCCGCCGCCCGTCCACCCGAATGTCGTCGGCATCCGGATTGGCGCGCGAGCCCAGCTCGCTGACGACGTGGCCGTTGACCTCCACGCGGCCCTGCGTGATGAGTTCCTCGGCCACGCGGCGTGACGCCACGCCGGCCATCGACAGAATCTTCTGCAGCCGGACGCCGGAGGGAGTGGCGGACGGTTTCCTACCCATGACTCGCGTCCTCAGGCGGCGGCGCCTCCACGGGCGCCTGGCCGCCCTCCGGCTCGAACGGCAGCGCCGTCTGCGGCTCAGGCTCCCCGACGCCGGGCAGTTCGAAGCCGAGCAGCTCCGACATGTCCTCGACCTTCGGCAGGTCCGAGATGTCGTTGAGCCCGAACCGTTCCAGGAACTCCCGCGTGGTGCCGTACATGAAGGGGCGCCCCACCACGGCTTTCCGGCCGACGATCTTCACGAGTTTGCGATCGACCAGCGTGCTGAGGACGCCGGCGGTGTTCACGCCGCGAATTTCGGCAATCTCCGGCGCGGTCACCGGCTGGCGGTACGCAATCACCGCCAGGGTCTCGAGCGCGGCGACCGACAACTTCGACGAGGTGCGTTCGTGGAACAGGCGGCGGACCCATTCGTGCAGTTCGGGCCGCGTGACGATCTGGTAGCCGCCGGCCACCTCCACCAGCTGCAGGCCGCTGGGGCGCTGATAGTCCTCCTTCAGCGCGGTGACGGCCGCCTCGATGTCTTCCTTCGGTTCCGCGTCGAGCAGCTTCCCCATCGCCTTCAGCGTCAGCGGCTCGGGCGACGCGAAGATGAGGGCCTCGACGATCGATTTCAACTCGGACATGCGTGCCTTTCGCGATCAGGAATGGGTGCCGTGGGTGAACTCGGGCGCGCCCTGGGGTTTCTCGCGTTTGTAGACGCGAATCGGCCCCAGGTGGCCCTGCTGATACACCCGCACCATCTTGAGCCGGATCATCTCGAGCAGCGCGAGAAACGTGACCACGATGCCCGGCTTGGTCTGGACGTCGGCGAAGAGGTCTTCAAACCCGCACGCCTCGGTCTCCGAGAGGATCGACAACAGCTTCTCGATGCGCGCCTCGAGCGGAATGTGCTCGGCGGGCAGGTACACCTGCGGCCGCTGCTTGGCGCGTTCGAGCACCTGGCGGAACGCCGCCATGAGGCTGAACAGGTCGACCTCGACTTCCGGCTCGGGCGGCTCGCCCATGACGTCGGCCACCCGCTCGTCGGGGCGCGACCATTGCGCGCTGCGCTGGATCTCGCGATCGTGCAGCAGTTCGGCGGCGGCCTTGAACTTCTGATGTTCGAGCAGCCGGCGGACCAGGGCCTCGCGCGGATCCTCCTCGGGGTCCTCCTGCGCCGGGTCGGGCCGCGGCAGCAACATCCGCGACTTGATGTGGATCAACGTCGCCGCCATCACCAGGAACTCGCCGGCGATGTCGAGATCGAGCTCCTGCATCACCTCCAGATACTCGAGGTACTGCGTCGTCACCAGCGAGATCGGAATGTCGTAGATGTCGAGCTGGTTCTTCTTGATGAGGTGCAGGAGCAGATCGAGCGGCCCCTCGAACTGCCGGAGGCGCACCGGGTAGGCCTGCAGCACCGATTCGAAGTCGGGCGGCGCGTCGGCCGTGGTGAAGGCGCGCGGGGTCGACTCAGTAGTCAAGTTTCACCGCCGTTCTGACGCGGGCAATCGTCTCCTGCGCCACGGCGCGGGCGCGTCGCGAGCCGTCCATCAGCACCTCGCGGAGGTACCCGGGGCGGGCCAGCGCGGCCGCGCGGCGCGCGCGGATGGGCTCGAGCATGGCGTTGACGGCGGCCGCCAGCTTGGTCTTCACCTCGACGTCGCCCACCTTGCCCTGGCGATACCGCGCCTTGAGATCCTCGACCTCCTCGCGATTCGGGTTGAAGGCGTCGTGATAGATGAAGACGGGATTGCCTTCCACCGTACCGGGAATGTCGGCGCGCACCCGCTTCGGATCCGTGTACATCAGCCGGATCTTCTTCACCACGTCCTCGGCGGTGTCGGACAGGTCGATGGTGTTGTTGTAGCTCTTGCTCATCTTCCGATTGTCGAGCCCGGGCAGCCGGGGCGTCGGCGTGAGCAGCGGCTGCGGCTCGACGAACACCTCGCCGTAGAAGTGGTGGAACCGGCGGACGACCTCGCGCGACAACTCGAGGTGCGGCACCTGGTCCTCGCCCACCGGCACGTAGTGCGCGTTGTAGATGATGACGTCGGCGGTCTGCAGCAGCGGGTAGCCGAGGAAGCCCAGGCTGGACAGATCGCGATCGCTCAGCTGCTCGATCTGCTCCTTGTAGGTCGGCACGCGCTCGAGCCAGGGAATCGGCGTCACCATCTGCAGCAGCAGGTACAACTCGGCGTGTTCGGGCACCTGCGACTGGATGAAGAGGGTGCTCTTCTCCGGATCAACGCCCGCGCCAATCCAGTCCGCGACGTTGTCGAGCGCGTCGGCGGTGATCGCCTCGGTGGACGCGTAGTGGCTCGTCAGCGCGTGCCAGTCGGCCACGAAGTAGTAGCAGTCGTAGACCGACTGCAGTTGTTCCCAGTTCTGCAGCGCGCCCACGAGGTGCCCCAGGTGGAGGCGCCCGGTGGGCCGCATGCCGGACACGACACGAGGTTTGACCATCACAGCAGTACGTTCCCCAGCAATCGACGGATGGGCCCGACCAGCGCGTCAAGCACGCCGGTCAGCAGCAACCCGTACAGGATGAAGATACCGAACGGACGCAGGCGATCGATCACCTGCGCCGCCGATTCCGGCACCAGCCCGGCCAGCACGTTGCCGCCGTCGAGCGGCGGCACCGGCAGCAGGTTGAACGCCGCCAGCAGGACGTTCATGAACGCCATCAGATACAGCACCTGCGTGAACACGGTCACGCCGGCGTCGGGCACCAGCCCGCCCTGCAGGCGCAGCAGCAGGGCTGCGCCGGCCGCCAGGATGATATTGCTGACCGGCCCGGCCAGCGCCACCAGCGCAAAATCCCGTCGCGGCGCGCGCAGATACCGCATGTCCACCGGCACCGGCTTGGCCCAGCCAATCAGCGGCAACCCCGACAACATGCCGACCAGCGGAAACAGGACCGTGCCGATCCAGTCGATGTGCGCCAACGGATTCAGCGTCAGCCGGCCCAGCAGGCGCGCGGTGGGATCTCCGAGCTGGTTGGAGGCCCAGGCATGCGCGGCCTCATGGAACGACAGGGACGCGACCAGGATCACGAAAGCGGGCAGGGCAACTTCGAGCGACAACCGGACAAGAATATCACGGTAAGTTATTGAGGATTGGGGATTTGTGAGTGCGGAGTGCGGAGTGCGAGGTGCGGAGTGCGAGGTGCGGAGTGCGAGGTGCACGGTCAGGACTGGAAGTGCTTGAGCACGGCGTCGGCGACCTTCGCCCCCGCGACCCGCGTGAGGTCCTCGCGGCTGGCACGGCGGACGCCGGCCACTGACCCGAACGCGGTCAGCAGCTGGCGGCGCCGGCGCGGCCCGATGCCGGCGATGTCGTCGAGCGCCGATCGCAGCGACGACTTCGCGCGGCGGGTGCGATGGAACGTGACGGCAAAGCGGTGGGCCTCGTCCCGGATGCGTTGGACCAGCCGCAGCGCCGGGGTGTCGTGCGGCAGCGCAATGCCCTCGACGCGGTCGCGCCGAAACAGCAGTTCCTCCTGTTTGGCGAGGCCCACGGCCACCAGCGACTCGAGGCCGACCTGGCGCAACGCCGCGTACGCCGCCGTCAACTGCCCTTTGCCGCCGTCGATCAGAATCAGATCGGGAAACGGCCCGCCGCGTTCGAGCAGCCCGCGATACCGCCGCAGCACGACCTCCTCCATCGAAGCGAAGTCGTCGGTGGCCGGTCCCCTCACCGTGAACTTGCGATAGTCGCTGCGCCGCATCCGGCCGTCGACGCACACCACCATCGACGCCACGGTATTCGTGCCCTGCAGGGTCGAGATGTCGAAACACTCGATGCGGTGCGGCAGGGTCGGCAGGCCCAGCACCACACGCAGCGTGTCGAGCGCCTCGAAAGCGCCCTGATGGCCTTCGCCGAACTGGGTGTCGTACGCCAGCGCCGCGTTCCGCAGGGCCAGGTCGAGCAGGCCGCGTTTGTCGCCGCGTTGCGGCACGAGCAGCCGCACCTTCCGCCCGGCCCGCCCGCCCAGCCAGGCTTCGAGCGCCTCGGTCGTCTCGTCGGGCAGGGCGTCGGCGAGCAGCACCTCAGGGGGTGGAGGCTGGTCGGCGTAGAACTGCTGCAGGGCGGCTTCGAGGACAAGACGTCGGGTGTCTTTTTCGTCCTCGTCGTCATCGAAAAAGACCCCCGACGTCATTTCAACCCGGTCCACCACGCGGCCCCGCCGCATCTGGAAGATCTGCACGATGGCGCCGGCCGGGCCGACCTTGACGGCCACCGCGTCACGGTCGCCCAGCGACGGGGTGGCCAGCTTCTGCTGCCGGGTCTCGAGTGTCTCGAGCGTCCGGATCGCATCGCGCAGAAACGCCGCGCGTTCGTACCGCTCGTCGGTGGCGGCGTCGATCATCTCGGTCTGCAGCTGCGCCACCAGTTCCGCCTGCCGGCCCTCGAGCAGCAGGCGGGCCTGCGCGACGGACTGCTGATACTGCTCGAGCGTGCAGATCGACGCCACACAGGGGGCGACACACCGCTTGATGTCGTATTCGAGGCACGGCCGATCGCGACGGCCGTCGATCACCTCGTTGCACGACCGGATGCCGAACAGCTTGTGGGTCAGCGCCATGGTCCGGCGCGCCAGCGTCGCGGGCATGTACGGGCCCGCGTACACGGCGCCGTCGCGCTCCACCCGCCGCGCCACCAGCACACGCGGCGCCGGTTCGTTGGTCGTGAGCTTGAGGTAGGGATACGTCTTGTCGTCGCGCAGCAGGATGTTGAACCGAGGGTTCCGCTGCTTGATGAGCTCGTTTTCGAGCGCCAGCGCCTCCACGACCGAGTCGGTGACGATGGTCTCGAGCGCCGCGACCTGGCGCAGCAAGGCGTCATGACGGGGACTGGCGCCCTCGGCCGCCAGGTACGACCGCACGCGGTCGCGCAGCACGCGCGCCTTGCCCACGTACAACGTCTCGCCCGACGGGCTCGAGAAGATGTACACACCGGGTTGCTCCGGCAGGCGGTCGATGCGCGACTTCAGGTCAGCAATGGCCATCGCGGCCCCCCGGCCCCTGGACCCTCGGACCCCTATTGTCCGAGGGTCGGATCGAAGCAGTGGCGGCAGCGCGCCTCGTAGGCGCCCGACGCGCCGACCAGCACCCGCTCGCGAGACGCCACCAGGCGCTGCGTGTGGTTGGCCGGGTCGCCGCAGACCATGCAGATGGCCAGCGTCTTGGTGATGTACTCGGCGATGGCCAGCAGTTGCGGCATCGGTTCAAAGGGCTTCCCCAGGTAGTCCTGGTCCAGCCCCGCCACGATCACCCGCTTGCCCTGGTCGGCCAGCGTGTTGCACACGGCCGGCAGCTCGACGTCGAAGAACTGCCCCTCGTCGATGCCCACCACCTCGGTGTCGGGCCGCACCTTGTCGAGCAGCTCGCGTGACGACGTCACGTTGTCGGACGGGATGCGCATCTCGCTGTGCGAGGTGATGTGCGCGTCGCCGTACCGGTTGTCGATGGCGGGCTTGAAGATCTGCACGCGCTGGCGCGCGATCTGCGCGCGGCGCAGGCGGCGGATGAGCTCCTCGCTCTTGCCGCTGAACATCGAGCCGGTGACGACCTCGATCCACCCCGGCCGCGCGGTGCGTGTATGGTCCATGGCCGCTCCGATCAGACGCGCGACATGTACTCGCCGGTCTCGGTGTTGATGCGGATCATGTCGTCGACGTTGACGAACGACGGCACCGTGACGACCAGCCCCGTTTCACACGTCGCCGGCTTGACCTGCGCGGACGCGGTCGCGCCCTTGATGCCGGGCGCCGTATCGACCACCTTCAGGTCGACGGTGGCCGGCAGATGGATGCCCACCGGCTCGACCTCGTAGAACTCCACGTTGATGGTCGCCTCCGGCAGCAGGTACAACGCCGAATCCCCCAGCACTTCCGACGACAGGTGCGTCTGCTCGAACGTCTCGGTATCCATGAAGACGAACATGTCGCCTTCCTTGTAGAGATACTGCATCTCGCGTTCGTCCAGATGCGCCCGCTCGATGGTGTCTTCCGCGCGGAACTTGTGGTCCACCAGCCGCCCGCTCCGGATGTCGCGCATGCGGGACCGCACGTGGGCGCGGAGGTTGCCGGGGGTGATGTGCTGCAGTTCGAGCACCCGGACCAGGGCGCCATCGAACTTGATCAGCATGCCTTTACGCAGTTTCGTTGCCTGTATCGAACTCATAAGAACTGTTCCAATTCCGGGACCCGAACTGCCGATGTTAGCAGTTCTGTTAGCATCAATTCCATGCCCTGGGATCCGGTGCGGGATCTGCTCACCATGCAGGAACGGCTCGAAAGCCTCTTCGGCAGGACGACGCCGGGGTGGGTGCCGGCGGCCGACCTGGCCGAGCTGGCGGACCGGTTCGTGTTGACCATCGAGCTGCCGGGCGTCGACCGGGCCAACATCGAACTGGCGTTCGCCACCGATACGCTGACCATCAGCGGGCAGCGCCCCGACCCTCAGCCCTGCGAGCGGTACCAGCAGTTCGAACGCGCCCAGGGGCGGTTCTCGCGCTCGTTCCGGTTCGCGCTGCCGGTGGACGCCGACCGCATCGCGGCCGACCTGACCGACGGCGTGCTGACGGTCACGATTCCCAAGGCGGGGGGCGCCAGCGTCCGCCGCATCGACGTGGAGTAAACGGTATGTCTATCATTCGGCGCCTCATCGTCCTGACCGCCTCGCTGGGCATCGGCGTCATGGCCGGGCTGGTCATCGCGGGCAAGTTGTCGCTGACCTCGGAAAGCGGCGCGGCCCCGCAGGCGCCCGCCGCGGCCCCGGCGCCCCAGGCCGGCGGGTCGCTCAGCGGTCCGCTGCCGGACCTGTCGTCGGTCGCCGAACTCGCCATCCGCGCGTCGGCCAACATCTCGTCGACCCAGTTCATCCAGCGGCGGGATCCGTGGGCGGAAATGTTCGGCTTCCGGTCCCGCGATTTCATCGAGCCGTCCCAGAGCCTTGGGTCCGGCGTCATCGTGTCGAGCGACGGCTACGTGTTGACCAACAACCACGTGATCGGTGACGACCGCGGCGCCGTCCGCACGGAGATCAAGGTGGCGCTGCCGGGCGGGCGCGAATACGACGCGAAGGTGATTGGTGCCGACGACCTCACCGACCTGGCGCTGCTCAAGATCGACGCCACAGGCCTCACGCCCGTCGCCTGGGGCGATTCGTCGCGGCTGCGTGTGGCCGAGTGGGTGCTGGCGATCGGCAACCCCTACCAGTTCAACCAGTCCGTTTCACTCGGCATCGTCTCCGCCCTGGGCCGGTCCGAGGGCGCGTTCGTCGACTTCATCCAGACCGACGCGGCGATCAATCCCGGCAACTCGGGCGGCGCGCTCGTCAACGCCCGCGGCGAACTGGTCGGCATCAACACGCAGATCTTCACGCAGACCGGCGGCTACCAGGGCATCGGCTTCGCGGTGCCGTCCAACCTGGCCCGCGCGGTCATGGACGACTTCATCAAGTTCGGCCAGGTCCGGCGCGGCTTCATCAACGGCCTGGTGCAGTTGCAGGGCATCACGGCCGACCAGGCCAGAGGCGCCGGGATCGCGACCGTCCCCGGCGTGGTCATCGGCAACGTGTACCGCAACTCGCAGGCCGCGCGCCTCGGCCTGCGCCGCTACGACCTCATCGTCGCCGTCGACGGTACGGAGGTCACCGACACGACCACCTTCTTCCGGATCGTCGCCGCCAAACCGATCGGCAGCGCCGTCCGCCTCGAGATCGTCCGGCAGGGCAAACGGTTCGCCGTCGAGGCCACCGTCGAGCAGATGGCCCGTTAGATCCGGTGGCGAGATGACGAGGTGGCGAGGTGGCGAGGTGGCGAGATGACGAGATGACGAGATGGCGAGGTTGAGCGTTACGTAGCGCGGCCGGGTCTGGCGGCCGCGATCGTCCCTGTCACCCGCCACAACTTGTCGGTACCGACGCGGATGCCGATGCGCGGTGAATACACGACACCCGTGACCGCGTAGCCGTGATCCTCGAGGCGCACCGGGCCCTCGGAGAGATCGCAGGTGTTGTGACGCAGCGTGATGCCCAGCGCCTGCGTGAGTTTCCCCGGACCGTCACACAGGCGCTCGGTGGCCACCCGGCCCCGCCGCCGCCGCATCAGCGCAATCCCCTCGAGCGGCACCAGACCGCGGATGAGCAGCGCCGCCGGGAATCCTTCGCGTTCGGTCACGACGTTGATCAGGTTGTGCAGGCCGTAGTTCAGATACACATACGCGCGCCCGGGCGGGCCGAACATCGGCGCCGTGCGAGGCGTCAACCCGCGTGAGGCATGACAGGCCGGGTCGTCCTCGCCGATGTACGCCTCGGCCTCGACGATGATGCCCGAGACGCGCCGGCCGCGCTGCTCGTGCACCAGCACCTTGCCGAGCAGTCGGGGAAGGAGATCCAGCGTGGGCTCTGTGCCGACACGCCACGTCGCCATCTCGCCATCTCGCCATCTCGCCATCTCGCCATCTCGCCATCTGATGAAGGTGCGTCATTCATCCTGATGCCACGCATCGAGGATGGGCTTGAGGTAGCGGCCGGTGTGCGAGGTGGGATGTTTGGCGACCTGCTCAGGCGTACCGACGGCGACGACCTCGCCGCCCTGTTCCCCCCCGTCGGGCCCCAGATCGATGATCCAGTCGGCGGTCTTGAGCACGTCGAGATTGTGCTCGATGACGAGCAGCGTGTGGCCGGCGGCCAGCAGCTTTCTGAACGCCGCCAGCAGTTTGGCGATGTCGTCGAAGTGCAGGCCGGTGGTGGGCTCGTCCAGCACGTACAACATGCGTTCCCCGCCCTGGGTGACCAGGTGGGACGCAATCTTGATGCGCTGCGCTTCGCCGCCTGAGAGGGTCGTGGCCGGCTGGCCGAGGCGCAGGTAGCCGAGGCCGATCTCGTCGAGCACCTGCAGACGCCGCGCCACCTTCGGCGATCCGCCGAAGAAGGTGAGCGCCTCGCGGACCGTCAGCGCCAGCACCTGGTCGATGTTGCGGCCCTTGTACTTGACCTCCAGCACCTGCGGCTTGAAGCGTTTGCCGCCGCAGTCGTCACACGGCACGAACACGTCGGCCAGGAACTGCATCTCGACCTTGACCACGCCTTCGCCTTCGCACGTGTCGCACCGGCCACCCGGCACATTGAACGAGAAGTGGCTGGCGGTCAGGCCGCGGGTCTTGGCGTCCTTGGTCTGCGCGAACAACTCGCGGATGGGATCAAAGGCCTTGAGATAGGTGACCGGGTTGGAGCGCGGCGTCCGGCCGATGGGCTGCTGATCGACCAGCACCGTGTCGGTGATGTATTCGAGGCCCTCGATTTCGTCGTACGCGCCAACCCGCCGGTCCCAGTCGCCCTTGGCGCGTTTGGCCGCCGCATAGATGACGTCATGCACCAGGGTGGACTTGCCCGAACCGCTGACGCCGGTGACACACGTCATGACGCCCAGCGGAATCTCGACGCTGACGTTCTTGAGGTTGTGTTCGGTCACCCCGCGCAGACGAATCTTCTGCACCTGCGCCTTGCGCCGCTGCTCGGGGACGGGGATCACCAGATCGCCGCGCAGGTACTTGGCGGTCAACGACCGCGGCTCGTCGAGCAGACCGGGCAGCGGCCCCGCGTACATGACGCGTCCGCCCTGCTCGCCGGCGCCCAGCCCGAGATCCACCACGTCGTCGGCCACCCGGATCATGTCGGCGTCGTGTTCGACGACCAGCACGGTGTTGCCCTGGTCCCGCAACTGGCGCAGGATGGCAATCAGCCGCTCGTTGTCGCGCGGATGGAGGCCAATCGACGGCTCGTCGAGCACGTACAACGTGTCGACCAGCGCCGATCCCAGCGACGTGGCCAGATTGATGCGCTGCGACTCGCCGCCCGACAGCGTCGACGACAGCCGATCCAGCGTCAGATAGTCGAGGCCGACATCGGCCAGGAATCCGAGGCGCCGGCGGACCTCGCGCAGAATCTTGTCGGCGACGGCCGCATCCTTGGGCGACAGCACGAGCGCCTCGAAGAAGACCGCGGCGTCCTTCACGGTCAACGCGCAGACGGCGTCGATCGTGCGGCCGCCCACCCGGACGTCACGCGCCTCACGCCGCAGCCGGGTGCCCCCGCACTCCTGGCACGTCTGGTACCCGCGGTAGCGGCTCAGGAACACGCGCACGTGCACCTTGTATTTCTTGCGCTCCAGCCACCGGAAGAACCCGCGCACACCGCCGTACTTGATGGCCGCGCCGTCCGCGTCCACGGCCTCACCCGAGCCGTCCACGATGAACCGGCGTTCGGCCTCCGTCAGGTCGCGCCACGGCACGTCCAGCCGGATCCCGGCCTGCTTCGCGGCCCGCTTCAGCTCGACCAGGCAGCCCCGATAGTGCGGCTTGGTCCACGGCTCGATCGCGCCATTGGTGACCGACTTGCCCGGGTCGGGCACGACCAGGTCCAGGTCCAGTTCGATCACGTTGCCGAACCCGTGGCAGGTCGCGCAGGCGCCGAACGGGTTGTTGAACGAAAACAGCCGCGGCTGCGGCAGTTCGTACGGCAGGTTACACGTCCGGCACTCGAACCGTTCGGAGAACCGGTGCACCGTGCCCGGCGTGCCCGCATCGTCCACCTCGATGGCAAACGCCGCGCCGTCTCCCTCGTGAAACGCCGTCTCGATCGAATCCGTCAGACGCGCGCGCGCCTCGGGATCCACCTTGAGGCGATCGACGATGACCGACAACGTCTGGCGCCCGCGCAGCGATGCCGGCGCCACCTCTTCAAGCGCCCGCACCTGCCCGTCGACCAGCACCCGGCCGAAGCCGCGCTTGCGGAGGCGACCCAGCAGCGCCGCCAGAGGATCCTCGGCCGGCGCGTCAACCGGGGCCACATCCTCGTCCCCTTCGTCGCCCCGCACGGCCGACAGATCGGCGGCAAACAGCGGCAGGTCACACCCGATGAGCAGGCGCGTCCCAGGGGACAGGGCGAGCAGCGCGGTCGCCACCACGTCCGGACTCTCGCGCACCACGTCCCGGCCACACTGGCGGCAGATGGTCCGGCCCACCCGCGCCCAGAGCAGGCGCAGGTAATCGTGAATCTCGGTGGTGGTCCCGACCGTCGACCGGGGATTGCGGATGCTGTTCTTCTGCCGGATGGCGATGGCCGGGGCGATGCCGTCGATCCCGTCCACGTCGGGCTTTTCCATCCGCTCGAGGAACTGGCGGGCGTAGGCCGACAGCGACTCGACGTACCGGCGCTGCCCTTCGGCGTAGATCGTGTCAAACGCCAGCGACGACTTGCCGGACCCCGACACGCCGGTGAACACCACCAGCCGGCGGTGCGGCAGGGTCAGGTCAATGCCCTTCAGGTTGTGCGTGCGCGCGCCCCGGACCACCAGGGCCCCGGTGACGCGAGCAGGCGGTGTCTCTGTGGTCTCGTCCATGGACGGCAAGCCCTCCATGGTAGCGCATCCGCGATTTGCGATCCGGAGTGGTGTTTGTTATTCTCCGACCGTTCAGACCATCCCCTGGTTGCTCCGCCCGTGACGCTTCAGCGACAGTCATCCCGACCCGCGCATCTCCTGTAACAGAGGACCGAGAAAGTGGCAGTACGTTTGTTCGTCGGCAACATGCCCTACGGGGCGACCGAGGCGGATCTCCGCGCGCATTTTGCGGCCGTCGGGGATCCGTCCCAAGTGGTGATCCCGGTCGACCGGGACACGGGCCGGCCCCGGGGGTTCGCGTTCGTCGAATACCTCGAACGGCCCAAGGCCGAGGAAGCGATTGCCCGCTTCAACCAGCAGCCGTTCATGGGCCGCGCCCTGTCGGTCAGCGAGGCCCGGCCCCGCGAAGAACGGCCGGCGGGCGGCTTCAGCCCCCGGCCCCCGGGTGGGGGCTTCAGCGGCCCGCGCCCGGGCGGCGGCGGGTTCTCCGGCGGCGGGGCTGGTGGTGGATTCAGGCCCGGCGGCCCCGGCGGCTTCAGGCCGGGTGGGGCGCCTCCGCCTCCAGGGAAGAACTTCGGACCGCCCAAGAAGAAGAGCGCGTCGAGCGAGAAGCGCTGGGACAGCAAGGAACGTGGGCCCAAGGGCCCGATCAAGGAACGCTACACCGGCCGCCTGGGCGGCCTCTACGACCTGCCCGATGACGATGCGCCGCTGTCGTTGTCGGACTTCGACGACCCGGCCACGGCGGCAGACGACGAGAAGGACTGATGCAGACACACGTCAAGGTCCTGGGCTGGCTGTTCGTGGTCTTTGGCGTGTTCTACGTGTTGATGGCCTTCGGGTCGTCGATGCTGCTCGGCTTCCTCGCGGCCGTCGTCGGCTCGCAGGGCGGCAACGATGCGGCGGTGGGCGCGTCAATCCTGGGCTTCACCGGGGCCGCCGCCTTCATCTTCTGGCTGTGCGTCGGGCTCCCCGGCATCCTGGCGGGTTATGGCCTGCTCAACGGGAAACCCTGGGCCCGCATCCTCGCCATCGTGCTCTCAGCGATTCGCCTGATCAACATTCCGATCGGCACCGCGCTGGGCATCTACGGCCTCTGGGTGCTGTTCCACAAGGACACCGAGGCTCTCTTCACTGGGCAAATGGGCAAGTGAGCAAGTGGGGAAATGGGGAATTTCCTCATTTCCTCATTTCCTCATTTCCCCATTTCCACATTTCCCCATTCTTCCGACTCGACCCACGTCTGGGTCACATCGTCGAACGGCTCGGCCGGCGCGTTGGGCGCGGGAGCGTTCCAGTTGGGCGGATCGATGCCGCGCAGGTGTTTGACGAAAAAGTCGAACCGGCGGCGTTCGCCGTAGGCGCCGCCGGCGCCATGACCGGCGCCGGGAATCACCAGCAGATCGAAGTCCTTGTTGGCGCGAATGAGCGCGTTGACCACCTGCATCGTCGACGCCGGGTCGACGTTGGTGTCCATCTCCCCCACCACCAGCAGGAGTTTGCCCACCAGGTTCTTCGCGTGATCCACGTTTGACGACGCGGCGTAGTGCGGGCCGATGGGCCAGCCCATCCACTGCTCGTTCCACCAGATCTTGTCCATGCGGTTGTCGTGACAGCCCACCGCCGAGACCGCCACGTCGTAGAACTCCGGATGGAACAACAGGCCGCCGGTGGAATTCTGGCCGCCGGCCGACGTGCCGTAGATGCCAACACGGCTGGTGTCGTACCAGGGGTACTTCGCCGCGACGGCCTTGTGCCAGATGATGCGATCCGGGAATCCGGCATCGCCCAGGTTCTGCCACGCCACGTCATGGAAGGCCTTCGAGCGGTTGGACGTGCCCAGGCCGTCGATCTGCACGACGATGAAACCGAGTTCGGCCTGCGCCTGCATGCCGAGTTGCGTCGAGAAGGTCTTCGGCACGAACGAGCCCTGCGGCCCCGCGTAGATGTTCTCGATGACCGGGTATTTGCGCGACGGGTCGAAATTGGTGGGCCGGATGATGATGCCCCAGATGTCGGTCCTGCCGTCGCGGGCCTTCGAGACGAAGACTTCCGGCGCGCGCCAACCGGTGGCCAGGAGCGGCGTCATGTCGCCCTGCTCGAGGTCCATGACCACCGACTGGTCGGCCACGCGTCGCAGCTGAGCCACGGGCGCCAGGTCGACTCGCGACCAGGTATCCACATAGAACTGCCGATCGCTGGAGAACGTCACCGTGTGGGTGCCGTCGGCCTGCGTGAGCGCGGTCAATCCGGTGCCGTCGAAGTTGATGCGGTAGTAGTGGACGAAATACGGGTCCTGGCCCGGGATGATGCCGCTGGCGCGGAACCAGATCTGGCGGCTGTCGGCGTCCACCCGATCCACGCCGCGCACCACCCATTCGCCGCGGGTGATCTGCTGCTTCACCTGGCCGGTGGCGCCGTCATACAGGTACAGGTGGTTCCACCCGTCGCGCTCCGACGCCCACACGATCTCGGCGCCGTCGGCGACATCCTCCCGGAAGCGCTTGCCGGAATATTCGACGAAGGTGCGGCTGGTCTCCTCGATGATCGTCCGTGTGCGCCCCGTGGTCGCGTCCAGTTCCAGCACGCGATACACCTGATGGCCGCGCTGGTTGTACTCGAACGTGACGGCGCGGCTGTCTTCGCGCCAGGCCAGCCGGGTGTTGGCGTAGGGATTCGGAAACAACGCCTGATCACCCACCAGCTGCGCGTTGGTCGTCAGGTTGAAGATCACCGGCAGGTCGAAGTCCACCTCGTCGCCGGGCTTGCGGTAGAAGATCGACGAGTGCTTGGGCTGCACCTGGTCGGCCGGTGACGTCTCGATGTAGTGCACCTGGCGGTTGTAGCCGGGCCGCCGCTTGAAGGCGACCAGCTTCTTCGAGTCGGGGGACCACCGCAGTGAGGCAAACGTGTAGCCGTTGCCTTCCGACCCATCGGTGCTGAGCGGCCGGTACTCGCCGTCAGGCAGCGACCGCACCCAGACGTTGAAATTGCGGATGGCCGCCTCGGCCGAGTTGTCCGGCGCGCGCCGGATTTGCGGATCGCCGGGCGCCGGTCCGGGGCCCGCCCCGCCTCCGGCGCGGCCGCCGGCCCGGCCACCGGCCTGGCCTGGCGCGCCCGCCACCCGGGTGCAGTCGTACGTGGTCAGCGTGCAGCGCCAGCGCTGCGCCGCCGGGCCGCCGCCGACGCCGAACTCGATCGTCTGCTGATTGTCGACCCACGTGATCGTGCTGAACGGCAGCGTGACGTCCGTGTACGTGTTGCCGGTGGCCGCCGAGAGCACCGTGGCCAGCCGGGCATGGTCAAACGCCGGCGCCTTGGCCGCCGTCGCCGCATCGGCCAGCACGAAGCTGGAGCCGCCCGGCACCGACTTGCGGTACCAGAACTTCGTCGTGCCCTCAATCCAGCCGTTGTCGGCAATGACGTTGACGGCCTTGTTGTTGACGCGTTCGCGTAATGAGGCGGCCCGCTCGTAGTCGGCGCGAATGCCGGCATCCTGCGCCGACGTCGCGGCGCCCGACAGCGCCACGACGGCGAGACAGGCGGCCAGCGCCGCGGCCGCGGTTCCCCACCGCACCACGCGTGGCATCAGCGGCCCCCGCCGCCAGCCGCCGGCGCCGGATTGTCGGGCTTACCCGCGTTTTTCACGTACTTGTCCAGCCACGCGCCCCACCGCGCCCACAGGTCGAGCAGCGTCTCCTTGGTGGCCGGTCCATGGTCTTCGAGCGGATACATGTAGAGCGACACCGTCTTGCCCAGCCCGTTGAGCGCGTGGAACAGCCGGATCGAATTGTCAGGGTCGGTCCCGACGTTCTGGTCGTGGATCCCGTGATACATGAGCAGCGCACCCGTCAGGTTGTTGGCGTTCAGGAAGGGCGACATGCCCAGGTACACGTTGGGAGCGGTCCACAGGTCGCGCTGTTCGCTCTGGAAGCCCAGTGGCGTCAGCGTGCGGTTGTACGCGCCGTCACCGGCGATCCCGGCCTTGAAGAACGGCGTGTGCACCATCGCGTTGACCGTCGAAAACGCGCCGTAGCTGTGTCCGCCGATCGCCAGGCGTGTGCGATCCACCAGCGCGCGCCGGTCGAGTTCGTCGATGGTGGCCGCCAGGTTGTTCCGCAGATCGTGCACGTAGTTGTTGTTCATCTGCCCCGACGGGCCGACGATGGGGGCGTCGGGTTCGACGACCGCGTAGCCGAGGCGCACGAAGTACTCCATCGAGCGCACGCCGAAGTTCTGGAACGTGTTCTTGTTGAACGTGCGATCGGGCTGGTCGTATGCCTCCTGCGTGGCGTACTCCCGCGGGTAGAACCAGAACAACGCCGGCAGCCGGGTGCCCTTCTGGTATCCGGGCGGCAGGTTGACGACCACGCGGAACTTGAATCCGTCCGGCCGCTCCACCACGAAGCGCTCGCGCGGCGCGTTGGTGAGATCGGGGTGCATGTCTTCGTTGTTGGTCAGCTGCTTGCGCGCGCCGTTGTCGAGCAGGAACTGCTGCGGCGGCGCCGTCGGGCTTTCCACCGCCAGGATGAACCGACGCGCGTCGATGTCGAGCACGCTGTTGACCCGCTCCCACACGTTCGCGTTGCTGCCTTCGAAGATGCGCTGCTTCTCCCCGGTGCGGATTGCGACCTGGTCGATGAACGACTTCGGGCCGTTCTGATCGGGCGCCTTGTCGTAGACCGTGCCCGAATAAAAGACGTTGGCGCGATCCTTCGAGAGCAGCACCGCACCGCCGCCGGCGCCGCCGCCGCGGCCGCCACCGCCGCCGCCCACGCCCATCAGCGAACCCGGATTGGCGTAGAAGTCCGACGTGGTGTAGCTGACGAGCCGGTGTTTCGTCCCCGGCGTCGCAAGCTCCACGGCATAGTCGGTCGCCGTCGAGCCGGATGTCTCGCGGAAGAACAACATCTGCATGTCTTCCGAGTACCGGTGTCCCGTCATGCGGGCGGTGTTCTCGTAGATCACCTTCTTGGTGGCATCGGTGAACGGCGCGGTCCACTGATACACGCGATCCGGCCGCGCCGGCTGGTTCGCGCCGCCGCCCTGACGGCCGCCGCCCTGCCGGCCGCCCGCCTGCGCGGCTTCGTCACCGCCGCCGCGCCCCGCGCGCCCGCCTTCGCCTCCCGCGGGCGCCGGCTCCTGCTCGAGATACGTGAAGCCCTGCCCGTCCGACCGCCACGCCAGTTCACGGCGTCCGGCCTGATTGGCGCCGCCGCGTCCACCGGCCGGCTGCGCATCGGGATCCGGAGTGGCCTGCTGCACGCCGAGATTGATCGGGCGCGACGACAGTTCCACCAGCGCCTTGCCGGTCGCGTCCCACACTTCCTCCACCTGCCCGAAGTTGCTGACCGGCACGATGTAGGAGAACGGCTTGGTCATCCGCGTGATGCGCGCATGCTGGCCATCGGGCGACATGTCGAACGACCGGAACATCTGCGGCGCGCCCACCTTGCGCATCGCCTGCGTGGTCACGTCCACCACGCCCAGCTGGCCCGTGACGTGCCACTCGAGCAGGTCGAAGTCGTACTGAGTCTTCATCAAGCTGGCGTAGGTGCGCAGCCGGTTGCGATCGTTGCTCTCGGCCAGGCTGACCTCGGGGCCCACGGGCGCCGCGGGCTTGACCGGTCGCGGACGGCGGCCGTCCGGCACGAACACCGCCGTCACGTGTTTGCCATCGTCGGTCCACTCGACCGCCGAGGTGAGCGTCGCCAGCAGCGGGGTCTTCGTCACCTGGCGCGCCTTGAGCGTGGCGGCATCCGCCACCCAGATGTGGGTCGCGTCTTCCCCGTGCATGAGGAACGAGATGTGGGTGCCGGTGGGCGACCACTGCGCCCCTGACACGCGGGCGCCGGCCGGCAGCGCAATCGCGCGCCGGGTGCCGTCGGTGGCCGAAATCACTTCAATCGCCACGTTGTTGCGAATCGTCAGCGCGCGGCTGCGGTTGGCCTTGAAGTCGATGAAGACGCCGCCCAGCTCGTCGAACGGCCGGGCGAACGTGGCCATCACCACGGGACCGTCGCCCACCTCGTTGAGGAACCACTGCCGGTCCGGACTCAGGTCGCCCAGCGTGGTGTTCAGATGCCGCGGCGCGAGCACCGCCGACGCCAGCTCGGGCGGCGGCGTGGCGTACGTCTCCTGCTGAATGATTTGATCGGCCCAGCTCTGCTGGGGCCGCGGGGACTGCGCCTGCGCCAGCAGCGTGTACGGCACGGCCGCCAGCAGGGCGATGAACGCAAGGCGAAGAGGGAAACGCAGGGTCGTCATGGAGCCTCCGGGATGGCGCGAAGATATCACGGCCGGTCGAGCACGTCGCGCACGCGCCGGCTCAGCGATGTGGGCGTGTAGGGTTTGGCGACGAACTCGACGTCGGCCCCCAGGCGCGCCCGATCGGGGAACGCATCGTGCAGGTACCCGGACGCAAACAACACCCGCAGCCGGGGATACGTGGCGGTGACGCGGCCGGCGAGCTCGTGGCCGCTCATGCCCGGCATGACGACGTCGGTCAGCAGCAGGTCGATCTCGCCGCCGAGATCGGCGAGCACCTGCAGCGCGTGCGCCCCGTCGGCCGCGGTCCACACCTGATACCCGGCGGACTCCAGGATGCGCTGCGCGATCCGCCGCAACGCCTCCTCATCCTCCACCACCAGCACCCGTTCGCCGCGCCCGGGCACCATCCCGGCCTGCGTGGCACCGCCCGCGCCTTCGACGCCGCCGTCCCGATCCCTGGGCAGATAGATCCGGAACGTGGTGCCGTGGCCCACGGCGGACGACACCTCGATGCGTCCCCCGCTGTCCGACACGATGCCGTACACCGTCGCCAGGCCGAGCCCGGTGCCCTGCCCGGCCTTCTTCGTCGTGAAAAACGGCTCGAAGATGCGCTGCTGTGTCGCCTCGTCCATGCCGCAGCCGGTGTCGGCCACCGCCAGCATCACCCAATCGCCGTCCTGCACGACGTTGCGCGTGGTGACCACGAGTGTCCCGCCCTCGGGCATCGCGTCGCGCGCGTTGACGGCCAGGTTCATGATGACCTGCTCGACCTGCGCCGCATCCGCGCGCACCGGCCAGACGGCCGGGTCGAGATCGAACGTCAGCCGGATGTCCTCGCCAATCAGCCGCTGCAACATTTTCTGCATCAGTTCGGCCGAGTCGTTCAGGTTGAGCGAGACGCGCTGGACCACCTGCCGGCGGCTGAACGCCAGCAACTGCTGGGTGAGCGCCGCGGCGCGTGTGCCCGCATCGGCGATTTCCTTCACCATCCCGCGCACCGGGTCGTCATCGGGCAGTTCCGACAACGCAAACTCCGCGTAGCCGTTGATGACCGTCAGCAGGTTGTTGAAATCGTGCGCCACGCCGCCCGCCAGCCGCCCCACGGTCTCCATCTTCTGGGCCTGCACGAACTTCGCCTGCAGGTCCTTCCGCTCGGTGATGTCGGTCAACGTGCCGTCGTACCGCACGGCCCGGCCGGCGGCGTCCCTGACGACCGTGGTGCGATCGTCCACCCACAACACCCGGCCGTCGGCGGTGCACACGCGGTATTCCTGGACGAAGGCGTCACTGCCCTGCGCGGTGTGGCCGGCCACTTCGGCATTCACGCGATCGACATCGTCGGGATGGATGATCGCGGCGAAGTGCGGCGTGCCGGCAATCAGCTGCTCGGGGGTGTACCCCCAGCGCGCGACGTTGGCCGACACCCATTCCACCGGCCAGCCCGCCGCCGCGCTCCAGCGGAAGACCACGACCGGGCTGGCCTCCACGACCTGCGCCATCGCCTTGAGTGTTTCCAGCAGGTTGTGTTCCTGCGCGGCGAGCCGCCGCGTGTGCCCGCGCCACACGAACCCCAGGCCGGCCATGCCGGCGATCAGGAGCAACACGACCATGGTGATGGTCACCAGGGCGCGTTCGCGAATGGGACCGTACAACTCCTGGCGCGCCTGCGCGGCGAGCAGAAACCAGGGCGAGTCGGCGATCGGCAGCGCCGCCGCCACCACCTCCACGCCGCGCCGGTCGCGGGCCTCCACCGCGCCGGGCCCGAGCATGACGGCGCGCACGGCCGGCAGATCGGTGCGGGTGATGGGCACCCGGGCGGGCGCATCCCCGCCTGGCAGACCCAGGACGGCGTTCAGGTAGACGACTTCATCGCCGTCGCGCCTGACGAGCAGGGTTTGGGCCGTCGTTTCGGGCATCGGCCACGTCGTGAGAAACGGCGACAGCGCCTGCTGCGCGTCGATGCGCAGCACCATCGCGCCGGGCCCCCGCCCCGCCCCATTGGGGGTCGACGACAAGGGGGCGATGATGGCCATGTGCGACAACCCGTCGGGCGAGTCGTGCAGGTCGAGAAACCGCAGCTGCCCGGCGGCGATGGCGGCCACCACGTCGGCCTGCATGTGGCGGCTGTCGCCGCCGTCGTCCGGGACGGCGAGGCGCTGGGTGCCCTCGGCGTCGTGGTAGGCGATGCGCTGGTACCGATGGTTCTCCTGCATCCGCCGCAGCGCGTCGCGTAACTGGGCGGCCGCGTCGACCTCCCCGCGCAGCAGCCGCGCCGACAGGTCCACGATGGAGCGGTTGTCGATGAAATACCGGCCGTCGGCCACGCGCTCGCGCCGCCACGCCGCGACTTCCTTGGCCTTCAGCTCGGCGATCGCCTCCAGGCGCGCCTGGGTCTGATGGCGGTAGTCGGCCTCGAACTGGGCATACGACACGTACGCCAGGACGAGTGTGGCCAGGCAGAACAGCGCGGCGCCCGCGGTGGTCGCTTTCAGGCCTCGACCGGGCCGTTCCGCTGCCATCAGGTCTCCCGGCGGCGAGCATACCGGATTTCAGGCTGGTAGAGTGACACGATGCCGGTACGGGTTCTGGTCGTCGAAGACGATGCGGCGCAGCGCACGGGGATGGTGCGGCTGATCGCCAGCTGGGGGTTCGAGGTGGAGAGCGCGCCGGACGGCGCCGAGGGGCTGGCCCACATCACCGCCGCGCCGCCTGACGTGGTGATCTCCGATTTGGTCATGCCCTCGATGGGCGGGCTCGATTTGCTGCGGGCCATGCGGGAGCGCGGCCTCGAGATCACCACACTCATCCTCACCGCCCAGGCCACGGTCGACACCGCGGTGGAGGCGATCCGGCTGGGCGCGTACGACTACGTCTCGAAACCCATCGACCCGCAGCGCCTGCGCATCGTGCTGGACCAGGTCGTCGAACGACTCGAGCGCCAGCAGGAAGTCTCGCGGCTGCGGCGGCAGCTGCGTGACCATGGCCGCTTCGGCACGCTGATTGGCGCCAGCCGGCCGATGCGCGAGATCTACCAGCTGCTCGAGCAGGCGGCGCCCACGTCGGCCTCGGTGCTCATCACCGGCGAATCGGGCACGGGCAAGGAACTGGTGGCGCAGACGCTGCATCAGCTCAGCCCGCGGGCCTCCCGTCCGTTCGTGCCGCTCAACTGCGCGGCGATCCCGGAGGCGCTGCTCGAGAGCGAGTTGTTCGGCCACGAGAAGGGCGCGTTCACGGGCGCCCTGACGCGACGGCAGGGCGCCTTCGAACTGGCCGACCGCGGCACGATCTTCCTCGACGAAATCGCCGAGATGAACCCCGGCCTGCAGGCCAAGCTGCTCCGCGTCCTGCAGGAGCGCACCGTCCGTCCCGTGGGCGGCGATCGCGACCGGCCCGTCGACATTCGCGTGGTCGCCGCCACCAACGTCGACCCCATGGAGGCCGTCAAGCAGGGCAAACTGCGCGAGGATCTCTTCTATCGCCTCAACGTCTTTGCCGTGCACCTGCCGCCCCTGCGCGAACGCCTCGACGACGTGCCGCTGCTGGTGCATGCGTTCATCACGCACTTTGCGAAGGAACACGGCAAGACGGTGGTGGACATCGATCCGGCGGCACTCGACGCGCTGCGCGCGCATCACTGGCCCGGCAACGTGCGCGAACTGCGCAACGTGATCGAACGCGGGGTCATCGTGGCCCGCAGTCAGGCGCTGACGACCGCCGACCTCTCGTTTGAACGCCGGCTGCCCGGCGGCGCGGCGGCACAGC
>CAYYFE010000050.1:0-30008 GCA_964471115.1 uncultured Solibacteraceae bacterium | reverse complement strand
CGCCGAGTACCCGGGCATCACCGCCTCGCACATGTACATCGACGCGCTGGCGATGTTCCTGGTGAAGGACCCCGGCCAGTTCGAGGTCATCGTCACCAACAACCTGTTCGGCGATATCGTCACCGACATCGGCGGCGCGCTGCAGGGTGGCCTGGGCATGGCGGCGTCGGGGAACATTCACCCCGGCCGCACATCGCTCTTTGAACCCGTGCACGGCTCGGCCCCTCCGCTGGCCGGCCGCAATATCGCGAATCCGATGGGAGCGATCCTGTCAGCCGCCCTGATGCTCGAGACCCTGGGACACCTCGACGCCGCCCGGCGCATCGAAGCAGCGGTCGAAGCCGCCATCGTCGCGGGCGAGACGACGACGGATATCGGGGGGACGCGGGGGACCAGCGACGTGGGCGGGTGGGTTGCGAAGCGGATCAGGGAATAGGGAATAGGGAATAGGGCATAGGGATAAGGGATAAGGGAACATTGGAAGACATTGTCAGGAAGCTGCTCGAGGCGCTGGGGGAGGATCCGGCGCGGGATGGACTGCGGGAGACGCCGCGGCGGGTGGCGAAGTCTCTGAGTTTCCTGACCTCCGGGTATCGCACCAACATCGATGACCTGGTCAACAACGCGCTGTTCGATGTCGAGTACAGCGAGATGGTCATCGTGCGCGAGATCGATTTCTACAGCCTCTGTGAACATCACCTGCTGCCGTTTTTCGGCAAGTGCCATGTCGCATACCTGCCCTCGAAGAAGGTCATCGGCCTGAGCAAGATTCCCCGCATCGTCGACATGTTCGCGCGGCGCCTGCAGGTGCAGGAGCGGCTGACCGAACAGATTGCCGATGCGATCACCGACAAGATCCGGCCGCTGGGCGTGGCCGTGGTGATGGAAGCTACGCACCTGTGCATGGCGATGCGCGGCGTGGAGAAACAGAACTCCCTGACGGTGACCAGCGCGATGCGCGGCACGTTCCGGTCTGACGCCCGCACCCGCCACGAGTTCCTCGAACTCATCCGGTACCGCGGCAAACCCGCCGGCGAATAACTCATGCTGCTGCCCGGCGTCATCTTCATCGCGACCTACGCGGTGGTGGCGTTCGGCAGCTTTCCCTTCCTCAGGATCGATCGCACCGGCGCGGCCATCGTCGGCGCCATCCTCATGGTGGTGGCCGGAGGCCTGACGCTCGATCAGGCGTGGGCCGCCATCGACCACCGCACACTGCTGCTGCTGTTCGGCATGATGGTGCTCATCGCCAGCCTGCGGCTCGCGCGGTTCTTCCGCACCGTGGCGCGACTGGTGGGCGTCAACGTCCGCCATCCCGCGGCGATGCTCGTGGCCGTGGTGTTCACCAGCGGCCTGCTGTCGGCGCTGTTCGTCAACGACACGATCTGCCTGGTCTTCACGCCGATTCTCATCGAGATCGCCGAACTGCGGCGTCACCGGCCGTTGCCCTATCTGCTGGCCCTGGCCACCGCGTCCAACATCGGCAGCGTCGCCACCATCACCGGGAACCCGCAGAACATGCTGATCGGCAGCCTCTCGGGGATCTCGTACACCACCTTCACGGCGAGCCTTGCGCCGGTGGCCATCGTGGGCCTCGCGCTGGATGCGGCGATCCTGTACTGGCTCTTCCGGCGCGACCTGGTGCCGCACGAGGTGGAGCCGGCCGGCCGGGGACCGCGCCCGATCCACCGCGCCATGATGGCCAAGGCGCTGGTCGTCGCCGCAGGCGTCCTGACCGGATTTGTCCTTGGCGTCGAGCCGGCGCTGGTGGCCATTGCGGCCGCCGCCGCGCTGCTGGTGACGCGGCGGGTGCATGCGCAGAAGTTGTATGGCAACGTCGACTGGGATCTGCTGCTGCTGTTCATCGGCCTGTTCATCGTCATTGCCGGCGTCGAACACGTCGGACTGGTCGACCGGTTGTTCGGGTGGCTCGCGCCAATGGGGATCCAGACCACCCTGGGATTGACGGTCGTCGCGGCGGGGCTGTCGAACCTCATCAGCAACGTGCCGGCCGTGATGTTGTTCAAGAGTCTGATTCCCACCTGGAGCGATCCCCAGACGGCGTGGCTGACGCTGGCGATGGCAAGCACCCTGGCGGGCAACCTCACGCTGGTGGGCTCGATTGCCAACCTCATCGTGCTGCAGGGCGCGCGGCGCCGTGGGCACACCATCTCGTTCTGGGACTACACGCGCGTGGGGGCCCCGGTCACGCTCGCCACACTCGCCTTCGGCGTCTGGTGGCTCTCGTAGGGCGCCGAAGAGGTGGCGAGATGGCGAGGTGGCGAGATGACGACGTGGCGAGGTGGGTATACTGCGGTATGCGAGCCAAGTGGGGATGGGTGCTGGCCTTGGTGGCCGCCATCGTGGCGACGCCGGCAGCCGACGTGACCACCGCGTTCACCTGCGCCGCCGATCTGGGCATCGGGCTCAAGAGCAAACGCAAGTTCTGCGACATCGTCATTGGCTCGGCCGTGACCGACGGCGTGCGCATGACGATTCCGCCGCACACCGGTCCCACGACCCTGCGGTTCGATCTGCACAACCGCTACACGTTGCCGCGGCCGGGCGCGTCACCCGCCGAGATGTTCGCGCGGCACACCGCGATTGTCTCGGTCCTCGATCAGGCAGGGCGGCCGATCGGCCGGGCCGCCGTCGCGCGAGAGCTGCGGACCGAGGTCGACATCTTCGACCGGGTATCCGGCGGCATCGGCCCGGAGGGGGCCATTCTGACCGTGCCTGGGCGTCCTGAGCCGGTGGTCCTCGAATTGCCGGAGGCGGTGACCGCCATCGCCGTGGTCGGCCTGAGCCTGGAGGCCGCGACCATCTCGGAACAGCGCACGTTCACCACCCCGGGCCGGCCGGTGGCCGTAGGCAGCAACTTCCGGATCGAATACACCAGGAAATAGGGTCCACAAGGTCCACAGGGTCCACAGGGTGCCCAGGGGCCACGAGGTTGCTGTGGTCCATCGTGATTGTGTAAACTGCTTTGGCTGGCCTCTGAGCGGGAATAACTCAGTGGTAGAGTGCAACCTTGCCAAGGTTGAAGTCGCGGGTTCGAATCCCGTTTCCCGCTCCATTCTTCAATCGCCGGCGCCCCCGGCGCCCCCGGCACCCCCGCTAGCTCCCCAGACGCACCCTGTAGACCAACGCCCGTCCTGATCGGCCCGTCCAAGTCGCGGGGAGGGGCGCGATGACCTGGATGGGCGACCTGCGGCAGGCGGTGCGGGGTGTGGTGCGGAACCGGCTGGTGTCCGGGCTGGCGGTGGTCGCGTTTGCGCTGGGGATCGGCATTACCACGGCCGTCTTCAGCATCGTCCACGCCGTCCTGCTGACCCCGCTGCCGTATCCCGAATCCGAACGGCTGGTGCTCGTCTATGACACGCAGCCGGCGTGCAACACCTGCCCGGCGTCGTGGCTGAAGTTCACCGACTGGCGCGATCGCAGCGGCCACGTGTTCGAGGCGCTGGGGGGCTCGTGGGCGCGCGGCATGGTGCTGACCGGGGCCGGCGACCCCGAACGCGTGTCGGCCGTGGCGTCGACGACATCGATGATCGACGTGCTGGGCGTGCGCCCCGCCATGGGGCGCTGGATCAACGACGATGAAGATCGCGCGGGCGGGCCAAAGGTGGCGGTGCTGACGGATGCGTTCTGGCGCACGCGGCTGGGCGGCGACCCGAATGTGTTGTCGCGCACGATCGAACTGAACGGCGAGAGTTACCAGGTCATCGGCGTCATGCCGGCCGGCTTCGCGTTCCGGGCGGGGCACCTGTTCATTCCGCTGCAGACAGGTCCCAACCCCGGCGCGCGCGGCTCCCACTTCCTGCAGGTCTACGGCCGTCTGCGTGACGGGGTGACCCTCGAACGCGCGACGGCGGACATGCGGCAGCTCGGCACGGTGCTGGCCGGCGAGTTCGGGCACAACCACGGCATCGACATCCGGTCGTACTACGAGGCGGTCGTCGGCTCGGTGCGCTCGTCGCTGCAGATGCTGATGGGCGCGGTGGTGCTGGTGTTGATCATCGCCTGCGCGAACGTGGCGAACCTGCTCTTGGCCGCCGGACTGGCGCGGCGGCGCGAGTTGTCGATTCGCCTGGCGATGGGGGCCAGACGCCTGCAGCTGGCGCGCTTGCTGATTGCCGAGGGTCTGGTGCTGTCGACGCTGGGCGGCGCGTTGGGCGTGTTGCTGGCGCAGTGGGCCGTGAAGGTATTCGTGTCACTGGCCGGCAATCAGCTGCCGCGCGGTGCGAGCGTGGCCGTGAACGCGGACGTGCTGGTGTTCGCCGCGCTCACCACGATGGTCGTGGGCCTGTTGTGCGGCGTGTGGCCGCTGGCGCGGATGAAGACCCGCGAACTGGCCACCGTCGTGCGGGAGGCCGACACACGCACGGTCAGCGGCGGAGGCGGACGATTCGGCAACGGACTGGTCGTGGCCGAGATTGCGATTGCCTGCGCGCTGCTGGTTGGTGCCGGCCTGCTCGTCAAGAACCTGGCGCGACTGCAGGGCCGCGAGGCCGGCGTGCGCACCGAAGGGATCGTGGCGTTTGATCTTGCGCCCGCCGGCCCGCGGTACCGGGACCCGGAGGCCGTGCGCGCCTTGTATCGGGAACTCCTGAGCCGGCTGGCCGCCGTGGGCGGGGTGGAGCGGGTCGGGGCGACCAGCCACCTGCCGATGTACAACTTCGGCACCAACGGCGAGATGCAGCGCGAAGGCGGCAACCTGTGGGGGCCCAACGAGGCGCCGCTGGTCGAGTATCGCTATTTCACCGGCGACTACCTGCAGGCGCTCGACATCCCGCTGGTGCGGGGCCGGATGCTCGACACACGCGACGGCGCCAACACGAACAGCGTCCTCATCAATCAGGCCATGGCGGACAAGTTCTGGCCCGGCGAGGACCCCATCGGCAAACGCTTCGGGCAGGGCAACCCGCCCACGCAGTGGTGGGAAGTGGTCGGCGTCGTCGGCAACATCCGGTCGTTTGGCCTGACACGCAGCGTGCCGCTCGAGTTCTATCGCACGATTGACCAGAGCATCGCGTCGTCGCTCACCGTCGTCGTGCGCACCCACGGCGAACGGCCCGATGCCGTGGTGCCGGCCGCGCGGCAGATCGTGGCGTCGATCGATCCCGCGTTGCCCGTCACGGCGGTGCAGCGGATGGACGAGGTGGTTGCCGCGTCGGTGGGGCAGCCGCGGTTCCTCACCGCGTTGTCGACGTTGTTTGGCGCGCTGGCCGGACTGCTGGCCATGGTCGGGGTCTACGGCGTGATGACGTACAACGTGCGCCGGCAGCGCCGCGAGTTCGGCATCCGCCTGGCGCTGGGCGCCGATCCTGCCGGCGTGCGCGGTCTGGTCGTACGGCGTGGTCTGACCCTGGCCGCCGCGGGGGTCACGGTGGGCTTGGCCGGAGCCTGGGCGCTGTCGCGCTGGATCGAGTCGCTGCTGACCGATGTCACGCCGACCGACCCGGTGGTCTTCGCCCAGATCGCCGCCGCGGTCCTGGTGGTCGTGTCGCTGGCCTGCTGGCTGCCCGCGCGCGCCGCCGCGCGCGTGGACCCGATGGTCGCCCTGCGGGAGTAGGGCGCCGGGGCTGGCCCCGCCGCAGCTGCGCACGCAGTGCGCGTCCAGCGGAGGTAGGCGGGCTGGCCCCGCCGTAGCTGCGCACGCAGTGCGCGTCCAGCGGCGGTAGGCGGGCTGGCCCCGCCGCAGCTGCACGCGCAGTGCGCGTCCAGCGGAGGCGGGTGTGATAGGCTAGCGGAGCGATGTTGGTCTTGAGTCGCCTCTCGTGGTGTTGTTGTCGGGCGTAACCGCCTGACGGCCGAGAGTCTGTTTTCCTCCCGTCAGTTGTTCTCAGAAGGCGCCGTCGCCAAGCGGTAAGGCAGAGCTCTGCAAAAGCTCCATCCCCGGTTCGATTCCGGGCGGCGCCTCCAAATCTGAATGGTCCCGTTCCGGGACCCCTGCACCATCGTCACGAGCGCGGCACCGCGGCCGCCAGAACCGGCCGCGCTACGAGTGTGTCGCCGCCTCGCCATCTCACTGTGGCGAGAGGGGCTTCAGCCGTGGTGGTAGATGTGGCTCAGTGAGGCTGGCTCGGTCCAGTGCGTCCGCCGCCCGCGCACGATCTGCAGCCAGCCCAGGCCCGTGCCCAGCAGGATGCCAGCCGAGGCCAGGACCGCCACGCCGGGCTGAGTCATCACCGAGAAGACGACGATGAAGGTGATGCCGAGGCCGCCGATTCCACGAATCGGGCTGCCGCTGAGGTTCACGGCGTCAAGACTGCGGACCGGCCGAAGGGTGTGCGTAATGGTGCGCAGAGGCGTCAGGCGTTCGTCCACCAGATGCAGCGGCCGAATCTCAGCGGGCTGTTGCCAGCGGGCCGCGGCCGCAGACACGACCTGCCGCCACAGCCACAGTCGCGAGCGACCGTGCAAGAACTCTTCGAGGATGTCCCCGACGAGGGGGTCATTGTCCGGCTGCACCCGGCGCAGCAGGGCAGACGCGAGCCGAGGGACCACACGAGGTGACGTCATGCCCGTTTCTCCTTGAGTTGAGGAAGGTCGTGCCAGAGTGCCACCAGCGCCTGCTGTGTGGCCTTGACGGCCTGAATGCCTCGCGTCGTGACGGTGAAGAAGCGTTTGGCCCGTCCGCCGCGTTCGGCCGTCGGCTGCCCCAGCTCCGACGTGACCAGTCCGCGGCGTTCAAGGCGATCGAGCGCGGCGTAGGCCGCGCCCAGCAGGACCGGACGCCCGCCGGTCCGTTCGATTTCGCGGGCGATTTCGACGCCGTAGGCCTGGTCGCCGACCCGCAACACTGCCAGCAGCAGCATGAGCTCAAAATCGGTCAGCAGGTGGCGCGCCATTTATTCACAAATTATGAACACTTCGACACATTTGTCAAATCCCCAATCCCCAATCCCCAGTCCTCAATCCTCAATCCTCAATCCTCAATCCTCAATCCTCAATCCTCAATCTCTCCTGTAGGATCCCCACCCATGCACAGCCGCTGGGGCGTGGCGTTGTGGTTCGCCGGCTGCGGAGCCGTGGCCTGGACCGGCGCGGCGGTGGCGTACATGTTCATGCCGCTGTTGTCGTTGGTGGTGTTGGGCGTCGCCGGCGTGGTGGCCGGGTTGCGGTTGTCCACCTTCGCGTCCATCCACGTCGGGATGGCGGTCACGGCCGTGATCGGCAGCATCGGCAGTTCACTCCCGGTCGTGGCGACGCAGGCCATGTCCCAGGGGGTGTCGGCGGGCGACTTCACGATGAGGGCCATCGGCGCGTTTGTCGTGGCGCATGTGATCGGCGCCGGTCTCGGATTCATCGGGGTGCTTCGCCGTTCGGGCCGCGCCTACGTTGGGTTGGTGGCCGGGTTCGCCCTGGGCGGCGCGGCCGGTGGCGTGTTGCTGGGACTGTCGTGGGCCTCCAGCATCTTCGCGATCGGCGCGCTCGCCATCGTGGCGCCGTGGGCGGTGGGCGGCGCGCTCGCCGAGCGGACCCTGCGCCAGGCGCAGCTGCCCGACGAAGCCAGGCCATGGGCCACCACCCGGTGGTCGATGGCCGGCGTCATCATCCTGGCGGTCCTGCTGGGCGCGACGGCGTATTGGTCGATGCAACGCGCGCGCGAACGCGCGGAAGCGATGCGCCCGCTGGTGGCCAAGGACGGGGCGATCATGGGCGAACGTGCCGCGCTCTACAACGGTCTCGCTCAGCTCACGGAACGCACGGACCTGTCGGCGGGAGAACGCGCCGCGCTCGAAATCTACATCGCCGTGCGTTATCGCGACTGGCTGGCCACCGATGCCGCGCTGGCCGTGCCCCAGTGGCAACCATTGGCAGACGACATCGAACGCCGGCACGCCGACAAGACACTCGACGATCTGCTGGCTGCGTCCCAACAGCTCGGCGCCGACTACCTCGATCAACTCAATCGTCCGTACATTCCGAAAGCGCCCTGACGAGCGCGCCGCAGCGGCCGCCACCTCGCCATCTCGCCATCTCGTCACCTCGTCACCTCGTCGCGGGCACCGCGGCCGCCAGAGCCGGCCGCGCTACGTGTGACTCGCCACCTCGCCACCTCGCCATCTCGTCACCTCGTCGCGGGCCCCGCGGCCGCCAGAGCCGGCCGCGCTACGTGTGGCTCGCCACCTCGCCACCTCGCCATCTCGCCACGGGCACCGCGGCCGCCAGAACCGGCCGCGCTACGTGTGACTCGCCACCTCGCCACCTCGCCATCTCGCCACCTCGCCACCTCGCCATCTCGTCACCTCGTCGCGGGCCCCGCGGCCGCCAGAGCCGGCCGCGCTACGTGTGGCTCGCCACCTCGCCACCTCGCCATCTCGTCACCTCGCCATCTCCAAGGGTGCGCCGATAGAATGAGCGCGGATGGCGAAGCTGGAGCCGTTTCCGTGGGAAGAAATGCTGCCGGAGGTGTGGCATCGCTGGAAACTGCAGGAATTCCAGAAGAAGGCCATCTTCTACGGCGCGTTGACCGTGCTGGCGCTGGTCGTGGGGCTGGCAACGGGGATGCCGTTCCAGGGGCTCGCACCGCTGGTGGCGTTGCCGGGCAGTGAGGCGGTCAAACACATCCGGCACTGGATCGAGTGGCGGCGCGAAAATCCCACCGTGCGCGCGACCACGCCGGACGCGCGGCGCCTCGAGGAACAACGCACCGTTGAGGTGATGGCCGACGCCGTCAAGTCGCGTGCGTGGGTCACGTGGACCGTGCTGGCGTGTGTGACGGTGCCGTCGGTGCTGCAACTGATGACGGGACTCGAGCGGTCGGTCGAGGTGGCGTCGGTCGACCCGCGCCCGATCCTCGATGGCGACTGGTTCCGCCTGCTCAGCGGCACCTACCTGCACGGCAGCTACTACCACTTCGCCGGCAACATGGGCGCGCTGCTGATGTACGGCGCGATTCTCGAGTCCAAGACTTCGCGGCTGCGCCTGCCGCTGGTGTATCTGCTGTCGTGTGTGGCCGGCAGCGCGGCCAGCGTTCTGATTCCTCCCGACAACATTCCCTCCATCGGCGCGTCAGGCGGGGTCGTCGGGGTCATCGGCTACCTGTTCGTCTTCTCTCGCCGCCAGGCCGTGAAGTTCCCGGCCGCGTTCCGCGGCGCCACGGCCACGGTCTTTTTCTCGCTCATCGTCGCTGGGGCATTCGGCTTCTGGTACATCGACAATCCGGGCCACGCCGGCGGCGCGCTGATGGGGATTCTGCTGGCCGGCCTGATGGTGGACACCGCGAGGAACTTCATCGGCGAACCCGACCTGCCGCTGCTCGATCTGCTGGGCTGGCTGGCACTGCTGGCCCTCATCGCCGGCTCCGCGCAGACATCGCTGTTGCTCTGGCGCGCGTGACGCGGGGGGATGTCGCGGCCCCAAGACCGTGCCGTACTGCGCCCGTGGCGCTCCGCACTCCGCACCCCGCACCCCGCACCCCGCACTCCGCACTCCGCACTCCGCACTTCAACGGGTAGAATCCCCCCATGCCACCACGTCGTCTTCCGGCGCTGATGCTGGGCTCTGTACTGCTGCTGGCGGCGTTGGCCGCGGTTCCCCACGCCCAACAGCCCTCCGGACCGGATTTCTCCGCGATCGAGGGCGTCGCCCGCAAGGAGATGGCCGCCGCCAATGTGCCCGGCGCGGCCATCGCCGTCGTGATGGGCGACCGTGTCGTCTACACCCGCGGGTTCGGCGTGGCCAACGTCGAGACGGGCGAAGCGACGCGCCCCGAGATGTTGTTCCGGCTGGGCTCAACGACCAAGATGGTGACGGCCGCGGCCGTGGTGCTGCTGGCCGATCAGGGCAAGCTGGATCTGCAGGCCCCCATCTCGACCTACATCAAGGGGCTGACGCCCAACCTCGGCCGGCTGAGCGCGCATCAGTTGCTCTCGCACACCTCCGGGATTCTCGATGAGGCGCCGATGTTCGGCAGTCACGATGACGATGCGTTGAAGGCGGAGGTGGCCGGATGGACGGATACCCGGTTCTTCGCCGAACCCGATCAGATCTACTCCTACTCGAATCCTGGCTACTGGCTGGCGGGACTGTTGGCCGAAACGGTCGGGGGGCGGCCGTTTGCCGATCAGGTGGCCGAGACCATCTTCAAGCCGTTGGGCATGACGCGATCGACGTTCCGGCCGACGCTGGCGATGACGTTCCCGCTGGCGCAGGGCCACGACCTGGTCAATGGCAAGCCGCAGATCGTTCGCCCCGCGGCCAACAACTCCGCGTCCTGGCCGGCCGGGTCGATTTATTCGAACGTGATTGACCTGTCGCGCTGGATCACGGCGTTCATCAACGGCGGCGTGGTCGGCGGTGAGCAGGCATTGCCGGCGTCGGTGTTCACCACACTGATGCGGCCGCGCGCGACGATTCCAGGCGCGACGAACCGCTACGGCTACGGTGTCCAGGTGGGGCAGTGGCGGGGCCTCGATGTGGTGGAACACGGCGGGTCGCGCAGCGGGTACGGATCGATCATCCGGATGGTGCCCTCGCGCAAGTTCGGCGTCGTCGTGTTGGCCAACCGCACGGGCGTCAGTCTCACGCAGACGGCCAACGCGGCGATTGAGGCCGCCCTGGGGCCGCTGTCCGCCGCCGCCGACGCACCGACGCCGATGCCGGCCGGCGCCGGCACCCCGCAGGCGAGAGCCCTGGCGGGCACGTATTCGCAGGGGGCGCGGCAGGTCACCGTCGTCCAGACCGCCGACGGTCTGGCGCTTCGTCAGGCCGGTCGCGATGTGCCGCTGGTGCCGGTGGAGCCGCTGGTGTTTCGCGCCGGCACCACTCGCTACGTCTTTGTCACCGACGCCGCCGGTGCGGTGACGTTCCTGCATTCCGGAGGCCGTTCGTGGAGAAAAGTGCAATGAAGACCGTCCGCACGCTCGCGCTACTCGCGGCGTTCGCCGCGCCCTTGGCCGCCACCAGCCGCCACTTGCCGCCACTTGCCGCCACCAGCCGCGCCGTGCCGCCACTGGCCGCCACTGGCCGCCACTTGCCGCCACTTGCCCAAGCCCGCCCGGTGTTCGTCGACGGCCAGGCGCAGATCGTGCCCGAGTTCCAGGACGCGACGCAGTGGGTGCGCCACCGGCTGTGGGTCGAGACGGAGTTTGATTCCGACGGCGACAAGAAGAAGGATCGCGTGCATGTCGACGTGGCGCGGCCTCGGCAGACCGAGACCGAAGGGCTGAAGGTCGCGAGCATCTATGAGTCGTCGCCGTATTTCGCCGGCACGTCCGGACCGCGCGAGTTTCTGTGGAACGTCAACCAGGAGTTGGGCTCTGAGCCGCCGCCCCGCACATCGCAGCCCGAGATTACGTTCCGCGCGCAGCGTGAACGCATCTCCGGCAACCAGGGGCTGGCCAACACATGGGTGCCGCGCGGATTCGCCGTGATCTGGTCCGAGGCCCCGGGCACGGGGCTGTCGACCGGGTGCCCCACGGTTGGCGGCGCGCCGGAGGAACTGGCGCCCAAGGCCGTCGTGGACTGGCTCAACGGCCGCGCGAAGGGATTCACCACCGTGGACGGCAGTGAGGAAGTGGCGGCGACGTGGTCCACCGGCAAGGTGGGCATGATCGGCACGTCCTACAACGGAACGATTCCGCTGGCGGCCGCCACGACGGGTGTGGCGGGGCTGGAAGCGATCATCCCCATCGCGCCGAACACGTCGTATTACCACTACTACCGGTCACACGGGCTGATCCGTCATCCCGGTGGCTGGCTCGGCGAAGACATCGATTTCCTGTACGACTACGTGCACAGCCAGGAGCCGTCGCGCCGGCCCGTCTGCAACAAGATCTATCGCGACGGTCAGTACGTCGAGGGCCGCGACCGGGTGACCGGTGACTACAACACCTTCTGGGCCGAGCGCGATCTGCTCAACAAGGTGCAGGGCGTCAAGGCCGCGGTGTTGATGGCGCATGCGTTCAACGACTGGAACGTCGTGCCCGAGCACAGCGTGCGCATCAGTGAGGCGCTGAAGGGCCGTGTCCCGGTGATGCAGTACTTTCACCAGGGCGGGCACGGCGGCGCGCCGCCGCTTGAACTGCAGAACAAGTGGTTCAGCCGGTACCTCTACGGCGTCCAGAACGGCATCGAGAACGGTCCGAAGGCGTGGATCGTGCGCGAGGCGCCACCCGCGCCGCCCGCCTCGCCGGGCGCGCCGGCGCCGCCGGCGGGCCGTGGCCGTGGCGCGATGGCCGCACCCACGCCCTACGACGACTATCCGAATCCCCGCACCGCCAACGTCGAGATGCGGCTGATGCCGGGAGGACGCGGCATCGGCGGATTCGAACCGGCCGGACGCATCGCCGGGGTCAAGGAGTGGGAAGAGACGCTCATCGATGACGTGCAGTTCGACGCGCCGGCATTGGCGTCGGCGTCCGAATCGCCGAATCGCCTGCTGTACGCCACGCCGGAACTCACCGCGCCGGTGCACATCTCGGGTACGCCGCGCATCCACATCCGGATGGCCTCCAGCAAGCCGGCAGCCAATCTGTCCGTGTATCTCGTGCAGTTGCCGTGGACCGCCGGGCCCATCGGCACGGCCAACCTGATCACGCGTGGATGGGCCGATCCGCAGAACCACCGGTCGCTGCAGGCCGGCGGCAACTACAACAGCATGCAGCGGGGGCAGCCGCTCGTGCCCGGGCAATACGTCGACTTCGTGTTCGACCTGCAGCCTGACGACCAGATCATTCCGGCCGGCAAGCGCATCGGCCTGATGATCTTCTCGAGCGATCGCGACTTCACGCTGTGGCCCAAACCCGGCACGCAGCTGTCGATCGACATCAACGCCACGCGCATCACCCTGCCGGTCGTGGGCGGTGCCGATGCGCTCCGCGCGGCGTTACCAGCCGTTACAGTCCCACTTGAAACCGCACCGCATGCACCGCAGGCAGCCCTTGATCAACGCCAGATCGACCGACTCCGAGCACCGCGGACAGATATCCGCCGCTAGCTGAGACTCGGCGGCCGCTCCGGGGGCGGGGGAGGGAGCCGGCGCCGCCTGGGCGGCCGCTGGTGGCGACGTGGGCGTCTTCGGGGGCCATTCCATGTCGCCCCTATTCTCATTCCCAAATCCTCAATCCTCAATCCTCAATTCACGTTCCGTCATAAAATGGCCGAAATGCGCAGGGCCAAGTGGGTTGCCGGGCTGATGCTCGTGCTAGCGGTGTTGCCGCTGGCTGCGCAGCGGCGCGGCTTTGGCGGCTTCGGCATGCGCGGCAACATGCCGCCGCCGGCCGCCTCCCCCTACGACGGCAAGTTCGCCATCGTCCGTCTCTGGTACGGCGGCCATCCGGGCTGGTCGTTTGACTACCCGGACATGGAACAGCACCTCAACCTCATCCTGCCCGAGTTGACGGCGATCGAGCCGAGTCCCGCCGGCGGGAACGTGCTGCGCATGGACGATCCGGAGTTGCTCAAGTTCCCGATCGCCTACCTGTCCGAGCCGGGGTATTGGTTTCCGAACGATCGCGAGGTCGAGGGGCTCCGAACCTACATCGAAAAAGGCGGCTTCCTCATCGTCGACGACTTCCACTTTCCCAACGAGTGGGCTGTGTTCGAGATGGCGATGCTGCGCGTGCTGCCGCGCGCGCGAATCCAGCGCCTCGAGATCTCGCATCCCATCTTCAACACGTTTTTCGCCATCAAGACGCTGGATGTGCCGTATCCGGGCCGTCTGGGGCAGCAGGGTCTGATGGGCGAGTTCTACGGCATCTACGAAGACAACGACGCCAGCAAGCGCCTGTCGGTGATCATCAACTACAACATGGACATCGGCGACTACATGGAGCACTCATCCGAGGGCATCTACGCCGTGGATCCGACCAACGAAGCCTACAAGTTCGGCATCAACTACCTGGTCTACGGCTTTACGCGCTGAATTGCACAACGAGGACTGGAGGACTGGGAGGGCCGCCCACCAACGTGGCTGGGATCCGCATTTCTCCCAGCCCTTCAGTTCTCGATGTGAAATCCAGCTCTACTTGATCGCGTACAGGTGTTTGTCGCCGCGGATGTAGATGACCCCGTTGGCCAGGGCGGGGGACGCCCAGATGGTTTCGTCCAGCGAGTTGGTGCGCAGCACTTCGTGGGTGGGGCCGGCACGGACGACGAACGTGTCGCCATCTTCGCTGGTCATCAGGAACTTGTCGCCGAACGACACGGCCGACGCGCGGAACGTGGCGGGCACCGGCACGCGGCCGCCCTCGTAGACGACCGCACCCGTGCGCGCATCCAGGCAGGTCGTGATGCCGGTGTCGGTGAACAGATATACGTAATCGCCGATGGCGATGGGGGAGGTGACGTACGCCGTGCCCTTGTTGTACTTCCACGCGATTCGCGACGCGTCATCCGTGGCGTCCGGCCGAAGTGCCAGGACGACCTTGGCGGAGTTGCCGGCGGTCGCGAAGACCAGCCCGTGGGTGGTGACGAAGCTGGGAATCGGGTGGCTGCGGGTACCCTCGGTCTTCCAGCGTTCCTTGCCCGTGGCCGGGTCGTACGCGATCACCGACTCGGCGCCTGACGCGATCAGGTCGATCCGATCGCCGACCGGCACGAGAATGGGGGTCGCCCAGCTGCGGCGATGGTTGCGTTCCGCAATCCACACAGGCTCACCGGTGTAGCGGTCGAACGCGCGGAGGTTCGAGCCATCACCCATCTCCTGATCGACCTGCAGGATGACCAGGTTCTTGTAGAGGATGGGCGAGGTGCCGGGGCCCATGCCGGCCTTGGCGATGTTGCCCAGGTCGGCCTTCCACTTCAGCTGGCCGTCCATCGTGTACGCGTACAGCCCGTGCGCCTCGAACGAGGCAAACACCAGTTCGCCGTCGGTCACCACCGACGAGGAGGCGTACGTGTTGAGGCGATGCCGGTCGTCGTACATCGGCCCGTCATACGCGGTGTGATTCCACAGGATGCGGCCCGTCTTGGCATCGATGCCCAGCACGTGCAGCGAGTGGTCGTAGTCGACAGCCATGCTGTCCGGGTTGACGTATCCCGGCTTGTAGTCGAAGCCCAGGTGCACGGGCGCCTTGCGGCCGGGCACATGTTTCCCCTGAATCGACGTCGTCAGGAAGATGCGATCGCCCCAGACGATCGGCGACGAGTGGCCCCGGCCGGGAATGGCGGACTTCCACAGGATGTTCTCGGTGGCAGACCAGGTGTCCTGGTACGTGCCCGTGGCGATGCCCTGGCCGTTGGGCCCGCGCCACTGCGCCCAATGCGGATTGTGCGTCTCGTCGGCGGAGGACGGCACGGCGGAGGGGGCGGCGGTCAGGGCCGCGGCCACGGCGAGGAGCGCGAGACCACGGCGCATCATGCCTTGGGCTCCCGCTGCAGCGCGGCCATCACCGCTTTCACGAGATCTTCCGGACAGTCGTGCGCGCCTTCATCCTTGCACGCGAGCTGGCCCGCGATGATTGTGTCGCGATACTGCGCCAGGAACGTGCGGCAGTTGCCGCAGGCGTCCACATGGTGCTGAAAACCCTCCTGCACATCCGGCGGCAGTGACTGGTCGAAGTACTCCATCAGGAACTCCGACACTTCCCGACAACAGAGGTCTGTCATGCGTGTGCTCCGGCAAGTAGCGGTGCGATCAGCGTGCGCAGCGCGAGTCGGCCGCGGTGCAGGCGAATCTTCACCGCATTCGGGGTGGTGTTGACCAGCTTGGCGGTCTCTTCGGTCGACAGGCCCTCGATGTCGCGCAGCAGCACCACGGTCCGGTAGGTCTCCGGAAGTTCCTCGATCGCCTTGCGCACCATCTGGGCCGTCTCTTTGCGCGAAATGGCGACGTCCACCGGCTCGGTCCACGAGGCGAACTTCTCGGCGTGGTGGTCGTCGGGCAGGAAGTGCGGCAGATAGTCGTTGATGGGTTCTTCGGCGCGGCGTTTACGCGTCCGCAGCTTCATCAGCGCCGTATTCACGACGATGGAGTGCAGCCAGGTGGAGATCTTCGCATCGCCTTTAAACGACGCGCGTGAGCGGTAGGCGTTGATGAACGCTTCCTGCACGGCGTCACGCGCGTCCTCTTCGTCGTGCAGCATGCGGCGCGCGACCGCCAGCAGCCGGCCGCCATACGTGCGCACCACCGTCTCAAACACCCGTTCGTCGCCGGCCCGCAGGCCCTCGACCAGCTCCGCCTCATCCATGAATGAGGCAAGGGTAGCACGAGCAGTGCGGAGTGCGGAGTGCACTCCGTAGCGCGGCCCGCTCTGAGGGCCGCGATGGGGTCTCAGCTGCGCGCGGCACGGAAGGCCGTACCGTAGGCGCGCAGGGCGTCGATCACCGGAATCGTCAGGCGGCCCTCGTCGGTGATCGCGTATTCGACGTGGGCGGGCACGACACCCTTGACCTCGCGGGTGACCAGGCCGTCGCGTTCAAGCTCCCGCAGCTGCTGACTGAGCATCTTGTGCGTCACGCGCCCGAGGCTCCGCTTCAACTCCCCATACCGCCACGGCCGATCCTTCACGCGCCAGAGGATCGGCATCTTCCACTTGCCGCCGAGTACGGCCAGCGATAGTTCCGCCGGGTTGTTGTACGTCCGGCCGCGGAACGTGAAGCTGGGCATGGGGGCACTTACCTCCGGGAAAGTAGCCTACCGCAAAGTGCGTACTGGCGGCCGGTCGTGTGATGCCGTAGCGTCAACCCATGAGCGCTCACGTCAACGTCACTCGTCCCGACGCGCCTGGTCGCGTCCTCATCGTCGCCGCCAATCCCGCCGTGTCGGGTCAGACCGGTTGGCCCATCGGCGCCTGGGCGGCCGAGATTACGCATCCGTACCTCGCGTTCACCGAGGCCGGCTATCAGGTGGACTTCGCCAGTCCCGACGGCGGGCCGGTCGAGTTCGATGGGTTCTCCGATCCGCGGCACGAGAGCGGCTATTCGGCCGGCGATTTGATCAGCCTGGGCTTCATCCATTCAGCGCCTCTGATGGCGCGCCTGACCGCCACCACCCCCGTCAGCGACGTGGATGTCACGCAGTACGACGCGGTGTTTCTGGCCGGCGGCCAGTCGCCGATGTACACGTTCATCGACAACGCACCGCTGCACGCGTTTGTTCGTCGGGTCTGGGAGGCCGGCAAGATCCTCGCAGTGGTGTGTCATGCCACCTGTGTGTTGTTGAAGGTCACCGACACGTCCGGCCGGCTGCTCGTCGAAGGGCGGACCTGGACGGGATTCGCAGACGCCGAGGAAGCGTTCGCAGACCAGTGGGTAGGCCGGCGCATCCAGCCGTTCTGGATCGAGACTGAAGCGCGCAAGTTGAACGGGACGAACTTCATCACGGGCGGATCATTCCGCCCGTTTGCGGTGCGCGACGGCCGGCTGGTCACCGGTCAGCAACAGTTCTCGGGCGCCGAGGCTGCGCGCCTGGTCATCGAGGCGGTGGGCCGATGACGATTGCCATCATCGGCGCCGGCAACGTCGGCGGAGCGCTTGCCGAAGGGTGGGCGAGAGCCGGTCACACGATTGTGATTGGCGAGCGCGGCGCGCTGCGTGATGCGGCGCTGCAGGCCGACATCGTGTTGGTGGCAGTGCCCGGTGGAGCCGTCGCCGATGTCGCGCGGGAACTCGGGCCGCTGGGCGATCGGGTCGTCATCGACGCCACCAATCTCGTGGGGGCCAACCTGCCCGACGGCCGGAATCCGGCCCTGCTGCGAGAGGCGACACAGTCGCCACACGTCGTGAAGGCGTTCAACACGACCGGCTTCGAGAATATGCGTGACCCGCGGTACGCCGATCAGGCGATCGACATGTTCGTGGCTGGCGCCTCCAGCCACGCCAAACAGGTGGTGACCGATCTGGCGCAGTCGCTCGGGTTCGACCAGGTGTGGGACCTCGGGGGCGACGAGGCCATCCCGCTCCTCGAGGCGCTGGCGCTCGTCTGGATCCGGCTGGCGATCGTGCAGAAGCAGGGGCGTGGTCTCGGACTGAAGCTGCTGCGCCGCTGATCTCACACCTGCGCGCCGTCGCTCCATCCTCGCGCGCCGAGGCTCGTCACATTTCCTGATCGATTGTCAGCGCCCTCGCGTCCACCAGCGAGAGGGAGCCGACATGACACAGGCACGACGACGGGGATGGCTCGGTGTGTGCGCCGTCCTCCTGAGCACCGCAGTGTTACAGGCCGATCCACTGACGCGCCGGGTCCGTCCGCTCTCGGACCGCGGTGCGCGATTGCTGACAGTCGCGCAACGGCTGTCACCGACCATTGCCGCGATGGTGGCGAAGATCGAAGCGTCCGACATCATCCTGCAACTGGACACCCAGCTGTCGTTGGAGGTGCCTTTTGCGGTCACCAGACTGATCACGGCCACCGCCGACGTGCGCTACGTGCGCGTGTCCATCAATCCGCGACAATCACCGCTGCGCCGGATCGAGTTGCTCGGCCACGAACTGCAGCATGTGCTCGAGATCGCCGCCGAGCCGTCCGTCCGCGACCAGAACAGCATGCGCGACTACTTCACCCGCATCGGCCATCGGCGCATCGGCGACGCCTTCGAGACCGATGCCGCTGCCGACATCGAATCGGTCGTCAGGGCCGAGGTCGGCCGGTGGCGATCGTCAGAGCTGGCGGACCTGCTGAAGTAGGGCCGCTGACCTGTCCGTTGGTCACCGACATGGTGCCGGCGGTGCCGTTGGCGCCGGTCCAGGTGACGAGGTTGAAGGTCGAGGCGCTGGTCACGGTATACACGGCCACTGGTCCCGAGGTCAGCGGGCGGCCGGGTTCGCAGACGGGAGGCGTCCCGGCCTGCATGAAGTACGCGGTATTGGACCCGACGATCGAGGCCCGGCCGTCAGGCTCGACGAGTACGGCCGTGGCGCGGTCGACCGCGATCGCCCGCGCCGGACGGTCTGCGAGCCAGCCGTCGCGCGACAGCCGCGCCATGAAGGCGACGGTGCGGCCAAGACGGCCGCGCTCGATGACGTGGCTGTCAGTGATGACGCCGCGCAGGTGCGGCAGGTCGAGGAATCCCCGGTCGAGTGTGACGTTCTCGTGAAATGGATCTGCCGTGGCCTCCGCGGTCGTCGTGGATCCCTTGAAGGCCGCGTACGAGAACTCGCTGAGAATCGCGAGTCCGGCCGAGGTGCCACCGATCGGCACGCCACGCTTCGCGGCGTCGTTGATGGCCGTCTCGACCGGCGTGTCCTTGAAGTAGGTGACGTACCGGCTCTGGTCGCCGCCGGCGAAAAAGATGGCCTCGGCGTTCGCCAGTTCCCGCAGCAGGAACGGATCGGTGGCGGCGTCACGTGATTTGACGACGAACGATTCAATGGAGTCGAGGCCGCCCAGGCGCATCACGAACGGGTGATACCCGTCCGCGCCGGAGGCCCGCAGCACGACCATGTCGCCGCCGCCGGCCTTGGCGATGAACCAGCGGAAGGCGTCGGGTTGATCCGTCCCGCCCCCGGCCAGCAGCAAACCGCCACCGGTCTTCGGCGTGACGTCGACCGGACTGCCGCTCTGGTAGTGGTCGTACAACTCCCCCTTGGTGAGGGTGGACGGCACGTCGGGCGCCTGTTGGCCGGGCGCCACGGCGGTCAGAGTCGCAAGACAGGCGGACAGGACAATCGCGAAGCGCATGGCGTCACAGTGTAGGGCGAATCCACAGCACGCGCGCGCCTGACAGCGCGGAGAGGCCGGCGCTGCGCGCCAGATCGTCGAGCCACTCGGGCGCGCGGTCGGCCAGCTGCAGGTCCGCCGTGTCGGCGCCCAGCGGCGACAGGCGACCGACCCAGGCGTCCCACCACGGGCTGACCCGGCGGGCGAGGGGTTCCAGGATCAACACCGACGCGCCACGCTCCGCCGAAGTGGCCAGCGCTTCGAGCAGCCGCGCCTGCGTGGCGGCAGGCATCTCGTTGATCGCCCATCCGGCGACGATGCCGGTGCCGGCAAGCGACTGGGGCCGGGCGACCAGGCGCGCGAGGGCCTCCGCCGCATCACCCTTCGTCGAGCGGCCGTGCAACCCGAGCGTCCGCCAGTTCCAGCGCGCTTCGTCCAGCGCCCAGGCGTTCAGGTCGATGCCGGTGATCTCCGGCGGTGGCGGGGGGCAGGCCAGGGCCCAGGCCGCGCTGCAGACGCCGGTGCCGCAGCCCAGGTCGACGAGACGGGTGAGCGGCCGGCGGCCGAGATCCGCATGGGCGACCGCCGCGCTGACGGCGAGGAAGTGCTGGGCGGCATAAAACAGGCCGAAGGCCGCGCGTTTGCCTGCCGAGTCCAGTGGTGACCGGTCCGGCAACTGGCCGCGCTGTTCGACGTATCGCGCCGAGAGGGCCCGCACGGCGCGGGTGAATTCCTGCCGCGTGAGGTGCGCCAGATGGCGTTGTTGCAGGGCCTGGAAGAACTCGGTCACGGACGCGCCTGGGTGTACCGCGACGGCAGCGGGTGCCCCAGGGCGGGCGCCAGCGCGCGCGCCGCATCCGACACCAGGTCAATCTTCACGCCCGTCTCGATGCCCAGTCCATTGAGCAGGTAGACCAGATCCTCGGTCGCCAGGTTGCCGGTCGCCTTCGGCGCGTACGGGCATCCGCCCAGCCCCCCGGCCGAGGCGTCGAACGTCGCGATGCCGAAGTCGAGCGCGGCCAGGACGTTGGCCAGCGCCGTGCCGCGCGTGTCGTGGAAGTGCAGCGCAATGCGTGACCCGGCGATCGTGGTCAGCAGCTGCGGCAGCATCGACCGCACCTGGCCCGGATGCGCCACGCCAATGGTGTCGCTGACGGCCACCTCATACACGCCGAGGTCCAGGAGGCACGTGGTGAGCTCGATGACCCGGTCGACCGACACGGCGCCCTCGAACGGGCAGCCAAACGCGGTGGACAGGTACCCGCGGACGCGCAGGCCGGCGTCAATCGCGCGGGTGGTGACGTCACGGTACGTCGCGAACGATTCGTCGATACCGCGATTGGTGTTCTTGCGCGAAAACGTCTCGGACGCCGCCGCGAAGATGGCCACTTCGGTGACCCCGGCGTCCAGGGCCCGCTCCAGGCCCTGCAGGTTCGGCACGAGCGCGGAGTACCTTGTGCCGGGCTGGCGGGTGATGCGCCGGAAGACCTCCGTGGCATCGGCCAGCTGCGGAATCCACTTCGGGCTGACGAAGGCGGACACCTCGATCTCGCGCAGGCCCGCCGCGCTGAGCCGATCGATGAACGCCACCTTCAGGTCCGTCGGGATCTGCGCGGCTTCGTTCTGCAGCCCATCCCGCGGACCGACCTCGACGATCGTGACGCTGGCCGGCATCGCCATGGGTTACTCCAGATCGATGAGCACGGTGGACGGCTGCACGAGTTCGCCCTCGCGACAGTGGACGGCCGAGACGCGGCCGGCGCGGGGCGCCCGGATGGGCAGTTCCATCTTCATCGCCTCGAGGACCACCAGCACGTCGCCTTCGGCGACCTCGCGGCCGGGCGCGGCGTTGACCCGCACCACCGTGGCGGACATCGGCGGCCGCATCGCGTCGGCATCAGAGGTGGTCGCCCGCGGTTTTGACCGCGCCGATTCGACCCGCGCATCCAGCACCACGCCGTTCGCGCCCACCCACACCTGGCCGGCGCCGCTCGCGCCGGCGGCAACCACCGTCGACGCGCCATTGGACACCGCCACCCGCCCGTCGCCTCGCGGGGTGAGCGTCCAGGTGCCCTCGACGCCCTCGATGGTCACCACCCCCCGTTCGACGCGAGCGACGAAGTCGCGGCCGGCCACGGTGATGCGCAGGTCGGAGGCCATCAGAACGTCACCTTGCCGAGCGTGGAGAAGGGATCCGCCTGGGGGGTTGAGGATTGGGGATTGAGGATTGAGGATTGAGCCGTACGCCCCTGCACGGCGGCCAGGGCGACGAGCGCGTGCAGCGTGTCGCCGGCCGGTGCGCCGGTGAAGGCGTCCAGATGTTCCTCGATGAAACGGGTGTGCGTCTCGCAGGCGGCCACGCGCGGATCCCGCAGCAGCGCGATGAGGAACGCGATGTTGTGCCGGAGGCCCAGGACTTCGAAGTCGCCCAGCGCGCGAACGGCGCGCGCCACTGCCGCCTCGCGTGTGGCCCCGGACGTGATGACCTTCGCAATCATCGGGTCGTAGTGCACCGTGATCGCCTGCCCCTCGCGCACGCCGGCGTCGACGCGGATGCCGGGGCCCTGCGGCTCCCGGTAGCGCAGCAGCGGACCGGCCTGCGGCAGGAATCCGGTCAACGGATCCTCCGCATACACGCGACACTCCACGGCGTGGCCGCGCAGCGAGAGGTCGTCCTGCCGGAACGGCAGCGGCTCTCCAGATGCCACCAGCAACTGGGCGCGCACCAGATCGACCCCGGTGACTTCCTCCGTGATCGGATGCTCGACCTGCAGCCGGGTGTTCATCTCGAGGAAGTAGAAGTCTTCACCCGCCAGCAGGAACTCGATCGTGCCCGCGTTGACGTACCCGACGGCCTGCGCGGCCGCGACCGCCGCGCGTGTCATCCGTTCGCGCACCGCCGGGGTCACCGTCGGGCCGGGCGCCTCTTCGATGACCTTCTGGTGCCGGCGCTGCAGTGTGCAGTCACGTTCGAACAGGTGCACGGTGTGGCCGTGCCGGTCGGCCATGATCTGCACTTCAATGTGCCGCGGCCGCTCGATCAGCCGCTCCACGTACACCGACCCATCCGCAAACGACCGCAGCGCCTCGCGCGACGCGGCGCCGATGGCCTCGTCCGCTTCGTCGTCGGCGCGCACGATGCGCATGCCTTTGCCGCCGCCGCCCGCGGTCGCCTTGAGCAGGGCGGGGTAGCCCACGCGGGCCAGCGCCGCCCGCACGGCCGCGGGTTCCTGCGACGCCGGTGTCTCACCGGGCACCACCGGCACCCCGGCGGCCGCCACGGCCCGCCGCGCCTCGGTCTTGGAGCCCATGGTGGCGATGACGCCGGACGAGGGCCCGATGAACGTCAGGCCGGCAGCTTCCACCGCAGCGGCGAAGGCCGCGTTTTCCGAGAGGAACCCGTACCCGGGATGCACCGCATCCGCGCCGGTGCGGCGCGCGGCGTCGATCAACGCCTCAGCGCGCAGATAACTCTGGGCCGCCGGCGCCGGGCCCACCGGCACCGCATCGTCGGCCAGCAGCACATGGGGCGCGGACGCGTCGGCCTCCGAGTACACCGCGGTCGTGCGGATGCCGAGTTCGCGGCAGGCGCGGATGATCCGGACGGCGATTTCGCCGCGGTTGGCGATGAGTACCCGGCGAATCATGCCTGCCACGAGGGGGGCCGTTTCTCGAGAAATGCGCGCATGCCTTCCTGGCCTTCCGGCGAGACGCGCTGGTTCGCAATGGCCTCCACGGTCAGCGGCAGCACGTCGCCGGGGGCGCGCCCGGCGATCTGCCGCAGCAGCGCCTTGGTGTTGGCCACCGCCGACGGCGCGGCCTTGAGGAACTGCTGCACGTAGCGATCGACGGTCAGATCCAGCCGGTCTTCCGCCACGACGTCGTGGACCAGGCCGATCTGTTTCGCCGTGGCCGCGGAGAAACGCGCGCCGCTCAGGCACCAGTCCCGCGCGGCCGACAGGCCGATCTTCCGGACCACGTACGGCGAAATCATCGCGGGCAGGATGCCCAGCACGACTTCGGTGAATCCGAACATCGCATCCTCGGCCGCCACCACGACGTCACACACCGCGGCCAGCCCGGCGCCGCCGCCCAGCGCCGCGCCGTGGACCCGGCCGATGACGGGGAGCGGCAGCGAGTCGATGGCCAGGAACATCCGCGCGGCCACGGACGCGTCGGCGAGGTTTTCGTCGCGCGTGTACGCCGCCATCTTCGACATCCACTGCAGGTCGGCGCCGGCGCAGAAGCTGGCGCCCGCGCCGCGCAGAATGACGACGCGCACCGACCCGTCGGTGGGCACCGAAGCTGCAAAGTCGGTGAGTTCGGCGATCAACGTCTCGTTGAACGCATTCCGCACCGACGGCCGGTTGAGCGTGACGGTCGTGACGACCCCGGGGGTGATGGCCAGCGTATCCATCGGTTACATCCGGAAGATGCCGAACTTCGCGTCCGGCACAGGGGCGTTGCATGCCGCCGACAAGCCCAGCGCCAGAGCCTCACGCGTGCGCGCCGGGTCCAGCACCCCATCGTCCCAGAGGCGCGCGGTGGAGTAGTAGGGCGACCCTTCGAAGTCGTACTTCTGCAGGATGGGCGCCTTGAGCGCCGCTTCCTCCTCCGCGCTGAAGCCCTTGCCCTCGCGCGCCAGCTGGTCGCGTTTGACGGTGGCGAGCACCGACGCCGCCTGTTCGCCGCCCATCACCGAGATGCGGCTGTTGGGCCACATCCACAGCAGCCGCGGCTCGTAGGCGCGGCCGCACATGCCGTAATTGCCGGCGCCGAACGAACCGCCGATGACCACGGTGAACTTGGGCACGACGGAGTTGGCGACCGCGTGCACCATCTTGGCGCCATCCTTGGCGATGCCGCCGCGTTCGTACTGCGACCCCACCATGAACCCGGTGATGTTCTGCAGGAAGATCAGCGGCACCTTGCGCAGGTTGCACATCTCGATGAAGTGCGTCACCTTGAGCGCCGACTCCGAGAACAGCACGCCGTTGTTGGCGACGATGCCGACCAGGAAACCGTGCAGGCGCGCGAACCCGGTGACCACGGTCGTGGCGTAGCGGGCCTTGAACTCGTCGAATCGCGATCCGTCGACCATCCGCGCGATGACTTCGCGCACGTCGTAGGGGTGCCGCGGGTCGATGTTGACCACGCCGTACAGCTCCTCGGGGTCGTACCGCGGCGCTTCGGGCGTCGTCATGTCCAGCGGCAGCTGTTTGGTCGTGTGCAGGGTCGAGACGATGGTGCGCGCCAGGTGCAGCGCATGGTCATCGTCTTCGGCGAGATAGTCGGCCACCCCCGACAGGCGCGTGTGCACGTCGGCGCCGCCCAGGTCCTCAGCCGACACGTCCTCGCCGGTGGCGGCCTTCACCAGCGGAGGTCCGCCCAGGAAGATCGTGCCCGTGCCCTTGACGATGACGGTCTCGTCCGACATCGCCGGCACGTACGCGCCGCCGGCCGTGCACGAGCCCATGACAATCGCGATTTGCGGGATGCGTTCGGCCGACATCCGCGCCTGATTGAAGAAGATGCGGCCGAAATGGTCCTTGTCGGGGAAGACGTCGGCCTGCAGCGGCAGGAAGGCGCCGCCCGAGTCCACCAGATACACGCAGGGCAGCCGGTTCTCCAGGGCGACCTGCTGCGCGCGCAGGTGCTTCTTGACCGTCAGGGGATAGTAGGTGCCGCCTTTGACCGTGGCGTCGTTGGCGATGACCATCACGTCGCGCCCGGCCACACGGCCGATGCCGGTCACGATGCCCGCCGAGGGGGCGTCGTTGTCGTACAGGTCCCACGCGGCCAGGGGCGACAGCTCGAGGAACGGCGTGTCGTCGTCGAGCAGCCGCTCGATGCGTTCGCGCACCGGCAGTTTGCCCTGTTCGCGATGCCGGGCCAGGTAGCGCGGCCCGCCGCCCTCGCGCGCCTGCGCCGTCCGCGCGCGCAGTTCTTCGAGCAGGGCGAGCATCCGGGTGCGGTTGGCGGCGAATTCCGGGGAGGTCGCCTTGATGTGGCTCGCGAGGACGTCCATGAAGGGCTCATTATAGAATCCGGGTGTGACCGAACGGACGACGATTCTGTTGTGCGCCCTGGCCGGTGCGGTCGTGGGGGGCGCCGCGGGCTATCTGCTCTTCACCGACGAGGGGCGACGCCTGCGCGAGGACCTGGAGCCGCGGCTGGCCGATCTGATGGTCGAAATCGAGAAGGCACGGGCGCTGATGGACACCGCCCCGACGGCGCGCGCCGATGTCCGGCCCTTCGGACGGTGAGTCGGCGGCCCGGCTGCGCCTGACGCGCTTTGTCCGGCGTTATGCCCGCAGTCTCCGTCTGGGGCGTGACGCCATCCTGCGCGGCGTCGTCGAATTCCATCACTCCAGCAATCTGACGTACGCGGCCTCGATCGCGTATTACGCCCTGCTGTCGATCTTTCCGTTTTCGTTGCTCGTGTTGACCGTGCTGGGGCGCATCACCGTGGGTGAGAACGGGTCGACCCTGCTGCAGCTGATCGCGTCGGCGATGCCGGGGCAGGTCGAGTTCCTCGGCCAGATTGAGTTGCTCGCCGGCAGTTCCCTGCGGCTGAGTACGGCGGGCACGGTGCTGCTGTTGTGGGCGTCGATGGGCGTGTTCGGCGCGCTCACCTCGGCGGTCAATCATGCGTGGGGCGTGGAGCAGCCGCCGGGGTTCTTCAAACACAAGCTGATCGCCTTCGTGATGATGCTGGCCGCCGGCCTGCTGATGGTGATCGCCCTGCTGCTGATCTCGGTCGCGCAGGTGGTGGAGACGACCTTTTTTGCGAGGCTTGCGGCGCAGTGGCCCTGGCTCACCTGGCTGCGCGGCGTGGTCGTGCACAACGCTCCCATGCCGTTGTTCGTGCTGGTCGTCGCGTTGATCTATTACTACGCCCCCAATGCGAAGGTGCGGATGCGCGACGTGTGGGTGGGCGCGCTGACGGCCGGGCTGCTGTGGCGGCTCGCGTTCGAGTTGTTCTCGTGGTACCTCGGTGACCTGTCGCGGTTCAGCAGCGTCCACGGATCGATCACCACGGTGATCGCGTTTCTGCTCTGGGTGTACCTGTCGGCCGTGGTCCTGCTGTACGGCGCGGAAGTCTCGGCCGCGTACGCGCGACTGAGAAAACATCTGCCGCAGGAAGCCCCCGCCGCACCCGCGAGAGAATAGATCGAACCCCATGCCCAACCGCCTCCAGCACGAACGCAGTCCGTACCTGCTCCAGCACGCCAACAATCCCGTGGACTGGTATCCCTGGGGCGACGACGCGTTTGCGCGCGCGCGGGCCGAGGGCAAGCCGATCTTCCTGTCCATCGGGTACTCGACGTGTCACTGGTGCCACGTCATGGAGCACGAATCGTTCGAGGATCCCTCGATTGCCGCCATCCTCAACCGTGATTTCGTGTCGATCAAGGTCGATCGCGAGGAACGGCCCGACATCGATCGCGTGTACATGACGTTTGTGCAGGCCACGACCGGCGCCGGCGGCTGGCCGATGAGTGTGTTCCTGACGCCCGAGTTGAAACCGTTTTTCGGCGGGACGTATTTCCCGCCGGTGGCGCGGTGGGGGCAGCGCAGTTTCGTGGAGGTGCTGGCGCACATCACGCGCGTGTGGACCGACGGCCGCGACAAGGTCGAGGCGTCGGCGCACGGCCTGGTCGAGCGCCTGCGCGATCAGATGGCGTCAGGCGAGGCCACGACCGCGCCGGTCGCCGGCGCACACGTCGTGACCGAAGCCGTTGACCAGTTCGTGAAGGCCTACGACCGCCGCAACGGCGGGTTCGGCGGCGCGCCGAAGTTCCCGCGACCGTCGGAGTTGTTGTGTCTGCTCGACGCGTGGGCGCTGACGGGACGGCACGAAGCCCGGCAGATGGTGGCCGACACGCTCAAGGCCATGTCGCTGGGCGGGATGCACGATCACATCGGCGGCGGCTACCACCGGTATTCGGTGGACGCCGAGTGGCGCGTGCCGCACTTCGAGAAGATGTTGTACGACCAGGCGCAGATCGTGCTCGCACTGCTTGGCGCGGGCCAGGCGACCGGCGATCCGTTCTTCGCCCAGATGGCCGAGGACACACTCGACTATGTGCTGGCCGACCTGACCGATCGCGACGGCGCGTTTTATTCGGCCGAAGATGCGGATTCGTTGCCGGCGGGCGGAACGGAGAAGCGCGAGGGCGCCTTCTACGTCGTTGCCGCCGGCGACATCGATGCCTGGTTCGGCGCCGATGCGCCCATCGTGCGCCGCCGGCTGGGTATTGAGGACAACGGGAACGCGCCGCACGATCCCCATGGCGAGTTCACCGGCCAGAACATTCCGTTCATTGCGCAGTCGGTCGAGGAAATCGCCGTGCGGACGGGGCGGACGCAGGATGAGGTGCTGGCCGTGCTGGCCCGGATGCGTCAGCGCCTGTTCGAGGAACGGGCCGGCCGGCCACGGCCGCACCTGGACGACAAGATCATTGCGGCGTGGAACGGGTTGATGATTGCGGCATTCGCGCAGGCTGGGCGTGTGCTGGCCGACAGCCCGCGCCGGCAGGAATGGAGTGAGGCTGCCGCCACGGCAGCCCGGACGGTGCGCGAGCGGTTGTGGCGGGCCGGCGAGCGGCGTCTGTGGCGGCGGTATCGCGACGGGGAAGCGGCCGTCGAGGCCTTCTGCGAAGACTATGCGTGCCTCGCCTGGGGCGCGCTCGAACTGTTTCAGGCGACGGGAGACGTGACCTGGTTCGAGTGGACGCGCGACCTGGTCGATCGCGCGATCGAACTGTTCTTCGACCCGGCGGACGGTGGCTGGTTCGCCGAGGACGGGCGCGACCCGTCCGTGCTGCTGCGGCTCAAGGAGGACTACGACGGCGCCGAACCCGCCGCCGCGTCGGTGATGGTGCGCGTGTTGATTGGCCTGGCGCATCTGACCGGTGAACGCCGCTACGCGGACATCGCGCAGCGCACGTTCGAACGCTACGGGCCGGAGTTGGGCCGCGTGGCGCGAGTGATGCCGCTGATGCTCGGCAACCTCGCGCGGTGGCACGGCCCCTCGTTACAGGCCGTCATCGTCGGCGCGCCGTCCGAAGCGCGTCAGGCGCTGGAACGCGCGGTGGCGGAGCGCTATCTGCCGTTTACCGTATCGCTGACGTTGACGCCCGGCCCCGGCCAGCAGGCGCTGGCGGCCGCGTTGCCGTGGTTGGCCGCGATGCGCGACGTCGACGGTCAGCCCGCGGCCTACGTGTGCCGCAACTTCACCTGCCAGGCGCCGGTGACCGAGGCCAGTGCGTTGGGGGCGTTGCTCCCTTCAGCCGTCCCACTCGTGCCGTGAGGCCGGCCTCGAGCGCGGCCCGCTGGGCCGCCGGCACGGTCGTGTCGGCGGGCAGCAACTCGAGTGCACGCGTCGCGGCCGCGAGGGCCTCAGCGCGCCGTCCGGCCGCCTCGAGAATCTCCGACAGCGAGTCAAACGTGTTGGCCGATCGGGGATACGCCTCCGACGCCAGCTGCAGCAGCGCGATGGCGCGATCGTGCTGGCCGCGCTGCAGGTAGGTGTATCCGGTCGAGTTCAGCCAGGCCTCGGCAAACACCGGCGCCTTCGGATCACGCGCCAGGTCCGCGCGCGCACGCACCAGCGCTGAGGTCACATCGCCCTCCAGGTGCGCCTGCAACTCAGCACGGCTGAGCGCCGGCGTGATGGCCGGCAGCGTCGTCAGTTCCACCAGCGCGCCGCCGCCGGCCGGGACCGGGGAGTCGCCAAGCTGCAACTGTGCCGGCCGGTCACCCTTGATCCAGGCATCAAAAAACGTGCGCTGGTAGCGATACGCCGCCTGGTGCATGCGCGTCAACGCTGGTCTGGCCGCCTCGCGCCGCGCCAGCACCTGCGTGAGGACGACGCCTTCCGTCGCGAAATCCCAGTGTGTCAGACGCGGCTCGCCGAGGTAGAGCAGCGATCGGGGCGCGTACCGCATGCCGGTGAGCTCGGCGATGTGCTCCAGGCTGTTGCGCCCCAGGTTCTCGCTGTAGACGTAATACACGGCCGCGCGCATCGCCAGCGGATCAAACGCCGTTACTTCCTGAAAGCTGCTCACCTGGGCCGGGCTCAGCCAGCCGGTTTCGAGCAGGCCGAGCGCGTCCACGTCCGGATGCCGCATGGCGAGCACCATCGGCGCCAATCCATCCCCTGAGAACCCGTGCGCCCCCAGGCGTCCGGGATCCACCCACGATTCCTGCCGGAGACGGGCGATGGTCACCTCGAGATCGCGCACGAGTTCGCCGATGATCAGCGCCTCGCGCACGAGGCCATCGGCGATGAGCGATTCGCGTGGCTGGCGTTCCGCGTACGCGACGACGTAGCCGTGACTGGCGAGGTGTTCAGCCGCGACGGCCATCGACACCGGCCGCAGCGTGCCGACGATCAGCGGAAACGGACCGGCCGCCGGGGCGGCGTCGCGCACCGCGGTCAGGCCGTACG
>CAYYFE010000049.1:0-30716 GCA_964471115.1 uncultured Solibacteraceae bacterium | reverse complement strand
GCCAACGAAGCTGACGATCTCGACTTCGTCACCCGCTTCGATCATCGTCTCCGTGCACTGCGCGCGCCCACCCGCCACGGGGCGGCGCTCCTTGACGGACAGCGTGGCCTGGCCCGCCGTCACGAACGTCGTCCACGAAATGTCGTAGGTGAGCGCCTCACCCGCCTTGAACGGGACGGGCAGGTCGTTCTGCGCGGTCGGACGCGATGCCAGCACCAGCAGCGCAACCGCCACCACACCTGCACCGATTACATGTCGGCTCATCGTTGCCTCCCACGAACCCACCAACCCACCAACCCACGAACCCGCGAACCCACGAACCCACGAACCCACGAACCCACGAACCCATGAACCCACTAAAGAACCGGTCTCCCCACGATATCTCGGACCAGCGCGTTCGCGTACTTAGACGGATCGGGACGCAGGTGAGCCGGCAGCGAGGCGGCCGGCGCCGGCGTCGCCAGCGCCTGTTCGATCAGGGCCTGGTAGCCGTCCACCATGCGGTCGATCGTGTGATGGGCCTCCCAGTGCGCGCGCGCCGCGTCGCCCAGCTGCTGACGGAAGGCCCCGTCAACGACGAGCCGGCGCAGCGCGAGGCGCAGGGAATGATCCTCGTCGAGGATGTCGACCGCCACGGCCACGGCATGCCGCTCGGGATTGCTCTCGAGCGTGGGCGCGGGCGCGTGACACCGCCAGGTGCGCGGATCCAGCGTCACGATGTCGCTGTGGTGCACCGAATCGACGATGACGGTCGGCAGGCCCGCCGCGAGCAGCCGCAACCAGGGGCCTGACATCTCGCGTGAGGTCGGCCACCGCAGGTTGAGTCCGACATCACACGCCGCCGCCGCATCATCAAACGCGTCATCATCGAGCCGGCCCACGACGTGCGTGGCGGCGCGGACGCCGAAGGTGTCGAGCAGATCGTCGAGCGGCAGGAGCGGATCGACCGAGCCGGCAAACAACAGGCGCGCGTCGGGCGCCCACTGGCGGACCGCCGCAAAGGCGCGGATGACCGGGGCGACGCGCCGCTCGACGGCCGCCGCCCCGAGCACGCCGAAGAGCAGCGCCGTGTCGGGAATGCCGTGGGCCTGCCGGAAACGGGTCCGCGCCTCGGCCAGCGCCGCGGCGGGGCGCGCGCGGCCGTGGCCCAGCGGCAGATACGCGACGACGCGATCGGGGTGGAGGGCGCGCAGCCGGCGCGTCATGCCCATCGAGTGGCAGGCCACCACGCGCGAAGCGTCGATGACCGCGCGCCGCATGGGCCAGTGGAAGTAGTACGCGCCGTCAAAGCCGGTGATCGCCAGTTCGGCGGCGTCGGCCTGGATGTCGGGATGGTTGTAGCGGAACTCGGCGCGGTAATCGGCGTGCCGCCGCCGCGCCATCAGGGTGGTCGCCCGCGCGTGGTGCAGGCGCGCATCGTGCAGGACGGTCAGGCCCGGGTAGCGGAAGAGGTAGGGCCAGGTGAAGCCGTGCGCCCAGGAGTTGCCCAGCTGATAGACCGGCAGGTCGTACTGGCCGCGCGCCAGGCGCCAGACCAGGTCATGCGCGCCGAGCGTTCGAATCTCGCCGGGTTGGGGCGGGCCGTCGGGCCCCCGCGAGACCGGCCGCAGCGCCTCGTCGACCAGCACGTCGACGGCATGGCCGGCGGCCGCCAGGCGCGGCACCACATCGGCCGCGCAGGAGGCGATTCCCGAGGGCTGCGGCGGCCATGGCGACAGGAAAGCCAAGCGGGCCATTGTGTTAGCATCTCACTTTGATCACGCGACGTACAAGCGCGCTGTGTGGTCGGGATTTCCAGGAGTCGATGGACGTTATGGACGGCTTTCTGCCCATTCTCATCATGATTGGCCTGGGCGCCGGGTTTGCCGGGGCGATGGTGGGCCTGTCCCAGTTCGTCGGACCCCGCAAGCCCACACCCGAAAAAGAGGCCGCGTACGAATGCGGGATGCCGCCGGTCGGTGACGCGCGGGAGCGGCAGTCGGTCAAGTTCTACCTGGTCGCGATGATCTTCCTGCTGTTCGACATCGAAATCGCGTTCCTGTATCCCTGGGCGATGGCGTTCCGCGAGCTGGGACCGGTCGCCTATTTCCAGATCGTCGTGTTTTTCGCCCTGCTGGTCACCGGCTACATCTACGTGTGGCGCAAGGGCGTGTTCGACTGGAGCAAGGAAGTCCAACGGTGAGCCACCTCTCCTTTCCGCATTCCAATCTCGCGCCGGGCGCCACCAGCACGATCGAGGCGCGGTACGGCCATCCCGATCCGCACCAGTCGGTGGGGCATGAAGGGTCGATTCTCACCACGTCGGTGGAGAAGATGGTGCAGTGGGCGCGGCGGTCGGCCATCTGGCCGGTGACGTTCGGCCTGGCGTGTTGCGCCATTGAGATGATGGCGATGGCCGCCGGCCGTTACGACGTCGCCCGCTTCGGTGCCGAGGTCTTCCGCGGATCCCCGCGGCAGTCCGACCTGATGATCGTGGCCGGCCGGCTGTCGCGCAAGATGGCGCCCGTGCTGCGCCGCATCTACGACCAGATGCCCGAGCCCAAGTGGGTGATTTCCATGGGCGCGTGCGCGTCCTGCGGCGGCGTGTTCGACAACTACGCGATCGTCCAGGGCGTCGACCAGATCGTCCCGGTGGATGTCTACGTGCCGGGCTGCCCACCGCGGCCCGAGGCGCTCATCTACGGCATCGTGCAGCTGCAGCGCAAGATCGATCGCACGAAGGTGATGGCGTAATGGCGGCCGGGATGGACCCGCAGGTCCTGGATCTGGTGCGCCAGACGGCGCCCGCCGTGGTCATCGAGCCGGCCGAGGCGATCGACATGCCGACGGCGTATGTGTCGCGGGAACACCTCGTCGAGGTGTGCCGCACGCTGCGCGATCACCCGGGGCTGCAGTTTGCGTTCCTCGCGGAAGTCACCGCGTGTGACTACCATCCGGCCCAGCCGCGGTTTGAAGTCGTGTATCACCTGGCGTGCCTGGGCGAGGCGTTTGCGCAGCCCGGCGGCGCGGCGCCCGCGCGGCGGCTGCGCCTGAAGGTGCGTGTGCCCGACGGCACGTCCCCGACCGACGCGTGGGTGCCCTCGGTCACGGGCGTCTGGCCGGCGGCCAACTGGATGGAGCGCGAGGTGTACGACATGTTCGGCATCGCGTTCACCGGCCACCCGGATCTGCGGCGCATCCTGATGCCCGACGACTGGGAAGGGCATCCGCTGCGCAAGGACTTCCCGGTGCAGATCCGCAAGGATCCGGCCTCGTGGTCGCCGATTGAGCTGACGGAAGAAGAGTTTGCGGCCAACATCCGCGCCTCGCGTGAGGCGTCGGATCGGCTGGCCAGGACGCGCGGCTAGGCCGATGGCGGACGCGTTCGACCGGCGATTGTCGGCGGCGGTCGAAGGCACGGTCGAGGTGCACCGCCGGTTCGCGGCCGACGCGGCCGGCCCGGCCGGGCAGGCCGCCGAGGCGCTGGCCGGGGCGGTGCTCGGGGGACGGCAGGTGCTGACGTTCGGCAACGGCGGCAGCGCGACCGACGCGCAGCATCTGGCGGCCGAGTTGATCGTGCGGTTCACGCGCGCCCGGCGCGCGGTGGCCGCGGTGGCGCTGACCGCCGACACCGCGGTGCTGACGGCGGCGGGCAACGACCTGGGGTTCGATCAGGTGTTCGCGCGCCAGGTGGAAGGGCTGGGCCGCTCCGGCGACGTGGCCGTGGGGATCACGACCAGCGGCCGGTCGGCCAACGTGCTGGCCGCGTTGCGGACGGCGCGGGCGCGCGGGATGGTGACCATCGCGCTGACCGGGCAGGCCGGGCTGGCCGACGCGGTCGCCGATATCGTCGTGGCGGTGCCGAGCACCGAGACGGCGCGCATTCAGGAAGTGCACCGCACGTGGATTCACGCGGTGTGCGGGTGGGTCGAGGACAGTCTGTAGGACGCAAGCACATGCCGGAGATGCGAACAGAGACGATGACCGTCAACATGGGGCCCCAGCACCCCAGCACGCACGGCGTGTTGCGGCTGGTGCTCGAGCTTGACGGCGAGACGATCGTCAAGGCCGACCCCACCATCGGGTTTCTGCACACGGGCATCGAAAAGACCGCCGAGCAGAAGAAATGGCAGCAGGTCATTCCGCTCGTCGAGCGGATGGACTACCTGGGCGCCCAGTCCAACAGCCTGTCGTTTGTGCTCTCGGCCGAGAAGCTGCTGGGCCTCGAGATGCCCGACCGCGTCACCTACATCCGCGTGCTCATCGCGGAGCTGCAGCGGCTGAGCAGCCACCTGGTGTGGCTGGCGACCCACGCCATGGAAATCGGCGCGGTGTCGGTGATGATGTACGCGTTCCGCGAGCGCGAGCAGCTGCTCAACCTCAACGAGATGCTCGCGGGCTTCCGGTTCTTTCCCAGCTACATCCGCATCGGCGGCCTGCGCGACGATCTGCCGCGCGGCTTCCTGACCGCCGTCCGCGAGTGGCTCGACAAGATGCCGGCGGCCATCGACAACTACGAACTGATGCTCACCAAGAACCAGGTGTGGACCAAGCGCACCGTGGGCGTGGGCAAGCTGTCGAAGGAGGAGACGCTGGCGCTGGGCCTGGTGGGGCCGATGGCGCGCGCGGTGGGCATCCCCTACGACGTGCGCAAGGTGTGGCCGTACCTGAAGTACGAGACGTTCGAGTTCACCGTGCCGACGCGCACGGAAGGCGACGTGTTCGCGCGGTACCAGGTGAAGGTCGAGGAGATGCGGCAGAGCGTGAAGCTCTGTTATCAGGCGCTCGAGCGCATCTCGCCGTCGGGCGTGTACGACTGCGGCGACCGCCGCATCGCGCCGCCGCCCAAGGATCAGGTGTACACGGAGATGGAAGCGCTCATCCAGCACTTCCTGATCTACTCGCAGGGCTTCACCGTGCCCAAGGGCGAGGCGTACGTGCCGGTGGAAGGGGCCCGCGGCGAACACGGGTTCTACATCGTGTCGGACGGCGGCAACCGCCCGATTCGCATCAAGTCGCGCGCGCCGTCGTTTCTGGCGTGCCAGGCGCTGCCGCACATGATCAAGGGCGGCCTGATTGCCGACGTGATTGCCGTCATCGGATCCACCGACGTCGTCATGGGCGACGTGGATCGCTAGGAACGCATCATGAGTTTTCATCCCCTGATGGATTACGGCCGCGGGCTGCACCAGTCGCAGCGGCCGCTGGCGGACGAAGGGCCGGCCTTCACCTACACGGCCGAGAACCGCGCGAAGCTCGAGGAGATCTGCAGCCGGTATCCGGCCGAACAGCGCAAGTCGGCCGTGCTGGCCGCGTTGTATCTGGCGCAGCGGCAGCAGGGCTACATCTCGCGCAACGCGATGAAGGCCGTGGCCGAGGCCATCCGCATCACGACGGCGGAAGTGGAGGACGTCGTGTCGTTTTACACGATGTTCTACCAGCGCCCGGTGGGCCGGCACGTGATTCAGGTGTGCCGGACGCTCTCGTGCGCGCTCAACGGCGCCGAGCGGCTGACCGAGGAACTCCGGAAGGTGCTGGGCATCGAGCCGGGGCAGACGACCGCCGACGGCGAGTTCTCGCTGTTTGAAGTCGAATGCCTGGGCGCGTGTGATCGCGCGCCCGTGGTGGGCGTCAACGACGACTGGCACGAGTGCCAGACGCCCGAGGGCGCGCAGCAGCTGGTCGACGGCCTGCGCAGCACGGGCGCGGCGTCACTGACGGGTTGCCATCTCCATAAAGAGCGGGCCTAGGACGCAGGGCACAGGACACAGGGCACAGGGATTTCATGGAGTTGATTCTTACCCCACACGTGAACACGCCGAACGGCTTCACGCTCGACTTCTATCTGAAGCAGGGCGGGTATGGCGCGTTGAAGAAGGCCCTGGGCATGACGCCCGACGAGGTCATCGACGTCGTCAAGGCCTCGGGGCTGCGCGGCCGCGGCGGCGCCGGCTTTCCGACCGGCATGAAGTGGCAGTTCGTCGACAAGAAGTCGCCCAAGCCGAAGTACATCTGCTGCAACGCCGACGAAAGCGAACCGGGCACGTTCAAGGACCACGTGCTGATGGAGCGGAATCCGCACCTGCTGTTCGAGGGGTGCCTGATCGCGTGTCACGCCATCGGCGCCAAGGTGGCGTACATCTACATCCGCGGCGAGTTCTACCACGTGCAGCACGTGCTCGAGGCGGAACTCGACAAGGCCCGGAAGGCCGGTTACCTGGGCAAGAACATCATGGGCACGGGCTTCGACTGCGAGATCTACGTGCACCGCGGCGCCGGCGCGTATGAAGCCGGCGAGGAGACCGCGCTGATCGAGTCGCTGGAAGGCAAACGCGCGCAGCCGCGCTTCAAGCCGCCGTTCCCCGCCGTGGCCGGCCTGTACGGCTGCCCGACGGCCGTCAACAACGTCGAGACGCTCTGCAACGTGCCGCCGATCATCGAACGGGGCGCCGAGTGGTATGCGTCGCTGGGGCCCGAGAAAAACGGCGGTCCGAAGCTGTACTGCATCAGCGGCCACGTGAAGAAGCCGGGCGTGTACGAGGCGTCGATGCACGTGACGCTGCGCGAGCTGATTTACGACGACAAGTACGCCGGCGGCATTCGCGGCGACCGCAAGCTGAAGGCGGTCATCCCGGGCGGCTCGTCGGTGCCCATCCTGCTGCCGCATCAGCTCGACGTGCCGGCCAGCTTCGACGGCGTGCAGAAGGCCGGCTCGCTGCTGGGCTCGGCCGGGCTCATCGTCATGGACGAGACGACGTGCATGGTGTGGGCGGCGGAGAACCTCCTCTATTTCTACAAACACGAGTCGTGCGGCAAGTGCACGCCGTGCCGCGAGGGCGGCGACTGGCTGCACAAACTGCTCGGCCGCATCGAACGCGGCGAGGGCGAGATGAAGGACATCGACCTGCTGCTGTCGGTGGCCAACAACATCACCGGCAAGACGTTGTGTGCGTTCGGCGACGCCGCCGCCACGCCGGTGCTCACCACGGTGGCGCTCTTCCGTGAGGAATACGAGGCGCACGTGCGGGAAGGCCGCTGCACGGTGAAGGCCGACTGGCGGTCGGAGGCGCGGGCGCACGCCCACGCGCACTGAGGTTGACGATGGACCCGCAACTGATTGCCCAGCTCATCGTCATCGGCTTCACGTTTTTCATGCTGCTGAACTCGGCGGCCGTGCTCGTGCTCATGGAGCGCAAGGTCGCGGCCTTCGTGCAGCAGCGCCTGGGGCCGTATCGCGTCGGTCCCTGGGGCGTGATGCAGCCGCTGGCGGACATCGTCAAGCTCGTGCTCAAGGAGGAACTGCGGCCCAAGGCGGCCGACAAGTTCCTGTTCTACCTGGCGCCCATCCTGTGCGCCGTGGCCGCGTTTGCCGCGTTCTCCGTGGTGCCGTTTGGCGCCGACACGACGTTTTTCGGCCTGCTCGAGGAACCGATCAAGCTGATGCCCGCCGACGTGAACGTCGGCCTGCTGGTGATCTTCGCCATCACGTCGATGGGTGTGTACGGCATCGTGCTGGCCGGCTGGGCGTCCAACAGCAAGTACTCGCTGCTGGGCGGCCTGCGGTCGTCGGCCCAGATGATCAGCTACGAACTGTCGTACGGCCTGTCGCTGGCGGCGGTCATCATGCTGGCCGGCAGCCTGTCGCTGCGCGACATCGTGAACCAGCAGGAGGGCTACTGGTTCGGGTTCATCCCGCAGTGGTACGTGTTCCTGCAGCCCGTCGGGTTCTTCATCTTCATGACCGCCGGCGTGGCCGAAACCAACCGCGCGCCGTTCGACTTCCCGGAAGCCGAACAGGAACTGGTGGCCGGGTACCACACCGAATACAGCTCGATGACCTTCGCGCTGTTTTTCATGGCCGAGTACATCAACATGGTCACCGTCTCGGCCGTGGCGGTGAACCTGTTCCTGGGCGGCTGGCACGGGCCGTTCCTGCCCGAGTATCTCGGCTGGGTCTGGTTCCTGGTCAAGGTCTTCCTGCTGCTGTTTTTCTACATCTGGATGCGGTGGACGCTGCCGCGGTATCGCTATGACCACCTGATGGAGTTCGGGTGGAAGTGGCTGCTGCCGGCCGCGGTGATCAATCTGCTGGTGACCGCGGGTGTGGTCATCGGGATGGGGTGGTAAGCCGTGGACGCCTTGTTCTTCTGGATCTTCGCGGTCGTCGCCATCGTGGCCTCGGTGCTGGTCGTCGGCCAGCGCAACCCGATGTACAGCGTGTTGCTGCTCATCGTGTCGTTTGCGGCGCTGTCGGGCCTCTACGTGCTGCTCAACGCGCCGTTCATGGCGGTGGTGCAGATCATCATCTACGCCGGCGCCATCATGGTGCTGTTCCTCTTCGTCGTCATGTTGCTCAACGTGACGTCGGAGGATGCGGCCGTGGACGTGCGGTCGCGCCTGGGCATCGGGCCCGGGCCGCGGCGGTTCGGCGCCATCCTGGCCGTGGTGCTGGCGGTGGAACTGATCTGGGCGCTGCGCGAGATCGCCGACGCGCCGTTCGGCGAGGCGTCGCCGCAGACCTCGTCGGTGTACGAGATCGGCCTGCGCCTGTTCCGCGAATACGCCTTCGCGTTTGAAGCCACCTCGATCCTGATTCTCGTCGCGATGGTCGGCGCCGTCATCATCGCGCGAAAGGAACGCTGACCCGTGTTGCCTGAACCCACGCTCAACACCTATCTGGCGCTCTCCGCGGTGCTGTTTGCCATCGGCACGGCGGGCGTCTTCCTGCGGCGCAACCTCATCACGATTCTGCTGTCGGTCGAGGTGATGCTCAACGCCGTCAACCTGACGTTTGTCGCGGTCGACCGCTTCCTGGGCACGGTGGACGGCCAGATCATCGCGTTTTTCGTGATGACGGTGGCCGCGGCCGAAGCCGCGGTCGGCCTGGCGATTGTCATTGCGCTCTTCCGGCACCGTGAGACGCTCACGCCCGACGCCTTTACGACGCTGAAGTGGTGACGCCGTGCTGCTGCTGATTCCCCTGCTTCCGTTCCTCGGCTTCCTGGTCAACGCGACCGTGGGCCGCCGCTGGCCCAAGAGCCTGACCGGCGGCATCGCCACCGGCGCGATGATTGGCGCCTTTGTCGTCTCGGCGCAGGCCGTCTGGACGATGCTGGGCCTGGAGCCGATTGGCGGCGTGCGCGCGATCAACCAGGAGGTGTTCACCTGGATCGCGTCCGACACGCTGCAGATTCCGCTGGCGCTGCGGCTCGACCCGCTGGCGGCGCTGATGATCCTGGTGGTCACCGGCATCGGCTCGTTGATCCACCTCTACTCCACGTCCTACATGCACGAGGAGACCGACGCCGACTTCGCGCGGTACTTCTCGTACCTGAACCTGTTTGCGTCCTTCATGCTCATCCTCGTGCTGGGCGCGAGCTTCCCGGTGATGTTCATCGGGTGGGAAGGCGTGGGCCTCTGTTCGTACCTGCTGATTGGCTTCTATTTCACGAAGCCGTCGGCCGCCGATGCCGGCAAGAAGGCGTTTGTCGTCAACCGCATCGGCGACTTCGGCTTCATCCTGGGCATGCTGATCCTCTTCACCGAGTTCGGCACGCTGGACTTCCAGCAGCTGGCCATTCAGGTGTCGCAGCTGGCCGTGGAGCCGGCGACCATGGCCGGCGCGGGCCTGCTGACGGGCGCCACCCTGCTGCTGTTCGTGGGCGCCACGGGCAAGTCCGCGCAGCTGCCGCTCTACGTCTGGCTGCCCGACGCCATGGAAGGCCCCACGCCCGTGTCGGCGCTCATCCACGCCGCCACGATGGTGACCGCCGGCGTGTACATGATCGCGCGCAACGCGGTGTTGTTCAGTCATGCGCCCTTCACGCTCGAGGTGATCGCGATCATCGGTGTGTTGACGGCGTTGTTGGCCGGGACGATTGGCCTGGTGCAGAACGACATCAAGCGTGTGCTGGCGTACTCGACCGTGTCGCAGCTGGGCTACATGTTCCTGGCGGTGGGCGTGGGCGCGTTTGCCGGCGGCGTGTTCCATCTCTACACGCACGCGTTTTTCAAGGCGCTGCTGTTCCTGGGCTCCGGCGCGGTGATTCACGCCCTGCACGGCGAGCAGGACATGCGCTACATGGGCGGCCTGAAGTCGAAGCTGCCGATCACCTTCTGGACGTTCCTCATCGGCACCATCGCCATTGCCGGGCTGCCGCCGTTTGCCGGGTTCTTCTCGAAGGACGAGATCCTCTGGAAGACCTTCGCCAGCCACAACTACGTGCTCTGGGGCCTGGCCGTCCTGGCCGCGTTCATGACGGCCACCTACATGTTCCGGCTGCTGTACATGACGTTCTACGGCGAGTCGCGCGTGGGCACGAACCCGCACCCGCCTGCGCATGGCCATGGGGCTCACGATGACCATGACCATGCTTCGGCGGGCAAGCCCGGTGCGCATGGGGTGCACGACGGCCATGGCCATGCTTCGGCGGGCACTTCGCACTCCGCACTGAGCACTCCGCACTCCGCAGCGGGCACTCCGCACTCCGCAGCGGGCACTTCGCACTCGTCATTACATGACGCCCCCGCGCCCATGGCGATTGCGCTGATTGTGCTGGCTGTGGGGTCGGTGGTGGCCGGCTTCTTCGGCGTGCCGCACGCGTTGGGCGGACACAATCAGATTGAGGCGTTCCTGGCGCCGAGTTTCCAGGCCATGACGTTGTCGGGCGAGGCGGCGCATGCCGCCGAAGCCGTCCACGGGGAAGTGGCCGTTGAGCTGGGCCTGATGGGGCTGTCGATCGCCATTGCGCTGGGCGGCATCGGCCTGGCGACGCTTCTCTTCAAGAACGGGTTTGGCCGCGCCGAGGCGCTGGCCGCCCGGTTCAGCGGCCTGCACAGGCTGCTGCTCAACAAGTACTACGTGGATGAAATCTACGACGCCGCGATCGTGCAGCCCATCAAGGCGCTGTCGACCGGTGTCTTGTGGAAGCGCGTGGACGTGGGGGTGGTCGACGGCATCGTGAATGGCGTCGGCTGGCTCATCCGCGGCTGGAGCGCCGTGCTGCGCCGGGTGCAGACCGGTTCGGTGCGCGCCTATGCCATGTCGATCTTCGTGGGCGTCGTCGCGATGCTGGGGTACTACCTGTGGCGCTAACTCTGCTGGTTCTTCTGCCGCTTCTGGGCGGGTTGCTGGTCCTGCTGCTCGGCAAGGGCCGCGACGCGCTGGTCCGCCAGGTCGCGCTGGGCGTGGCCGTGCTGACGTTTGCCTTCAGCCTGACGCTCTGGACGGGGTTCGACGCCTCGTCGGCTGAATTCCAGTTCGTCGAGCGCTACAGCTGGCTGCCCGACTTCGGCATCTCCTACCACGTGGGCCTGGACGGCATCACGTTGTGGCTCGTCATCCTGACCACGTTCCTCACGCCCATCGGCCTGCTGTGTTCGTGGGAGTCGGTGGACGACCGGGTCCGCGAGTTCTCGTTTTTCATGCTGCTGCTCGAAGCGGCCATGATCGGCGTGTTCATCTCGCTCGACCTGTTCCTGTTCTACGTGTTCTGGGACGCGATGCTGATTCCGATGTATTTCCTCATCGGCATCTGGGGCTACGAGCAGCGCATCTACGCCGCCGTCAAGTTCATGCTGTACACGATGGCCGGCTCGGTGCTGATGCTGCTGGCCATCATCTGGGTGGCGTATTACCACCAGCAGGCGACCGGCGTCATCAGCTTCAACCTGCTCGACCTGTACGCGCTCGACATCCCGGCCAGCCTGCAGACGTGGCTGTTCCTGGCCTTTGCGCTGGCGTTTGCCATCAAGGTCCCGGTGTTCCCGTTCCACACGTGGCTGCCCGATGCCCACGTGCAGGCGCCCACGGCCGGTTCGGTGATTCTGGCCGGCGTGCTCCTGAAGATGGGCACCTACGGCCTGCTGCGGTTCGCCTTCCCGCTGTTCCCCGACGCCGCGCTGCAGTTTGCGCCCTACCTGGCCATCCTCGCGGTCATCGGCATCGTCTACGGTGCGCTGGTGGCCATGGTGCAGCCCGACATGAAGAAGCTGGTGGCGTATTCGTCGGTCAGCCACCTGGGCTTCGTGGTGCTGGGCCTGTGCGCGATGAACGTCACGGGCGTCCAGGGCGCGGTCTACCAGATGCTGGCGCACGGCGTCTCCACCGGCGGCCTCTTCCTCATCGTCGGCATGTTGTCCGACCGCCGGCACACCAAACTCATTGCCGAATACGGCGGCCTGAAGGCGGTCACGCCGAAGCTGGTGGCCATGTTCCTGCTGGTCACGCTGGCCTCGGTCGCGTTGCCCGGCATGAACGGGTTCGTCGGCGAGTTCATGATCTTCGTCGGGTCGTTCCGCGAGGCGCGGCTGCTGACGGCCATTGCGGCCACCGGCGTCATCCTCTCGGCCGTGTACATGCTGTGGATGTTCCAGCGGGTCAACTACGGGCCGCTGACCAATCCCAAGAACAAGGGCCTGCGTGACCTCAGCCCGCGCGAGTGGGTGGTCATCACGCCGATCGTGGCCATGTGCATCTTCATGGGGGTCTTCCCGAACGTGTTTCTGAAGCCGATGGAGCCGGCCGTGCGCAAGGCGGTGGAATACGTCCGCGGCGTCGCGCCCGTCAACGCGGAAATGAGCTCGGAGGTCATTTCCGCCGCCCCTGAGAGGGAGACGGCGGCAGACACGCCCTCCGCGCTCGTGTCCGGAGGTGCGCGATGAGCATGAACGACTTTTCCGCCATCGCGCCCATCCTCATGGTCACGCTCGCCGCCTGCGCGGCGATGCTGGCCGAGGCGTTCCGCAAGCAGAGCGATCACTCCGGCGCGCACTGGTTCGGCATCTACGGCCTGATCGGCCTGGCCGGCGCCATCTGGACGTCGGTGGGGCAGTGGAACCAGAGTTTCGTCGGGTTCGGCGTCATCACCGTCGACAACTTCACGGTGTTCTTCAACATCACGCTGGCCGCCATCGGCATCCTGACCATCTTGATCTCGATGGGCAATGCCGAGCGCGATCATCTGCCCTCGGGTGAGTACTACACCCTCATGCTCTTCTCGATCGCGGGCATGATGATGATGGCGTCGACCACCGACCTGCTGGTGATCTTCATCGCGCTCGAAATCATGTCACTGGGCGTCTACGTGCTCACGGCGATCAAGCGCTCGAGCGCCGAAGGCGCGGAGGCCGGCTTCAAGTACTTCGTGCTGGGCGCATTCTCGAGCGCCTTCTTCCTCTACGGCATCGCGATGGCCTACGCCGTGTCGGGCACCACCAAACTCGACGAGATCGGCATGCGTGTGGCGTCCTCGTCGCTTGATCCCGGCATCCTGCTGATCCTCGCGATGGTCCTGCTGCTGGTCGGCTTCGCGTTCAAGGTGGGCGCCGTGCCGTTCCACATGTGGACGCCCGACGCGTATCAGGGCGCGCCCACGCTGGTCACCGGCTTCATGTCCACCGGCGTGAAGGTCGCCGCGTTTGCGGCCTTCGTGCGTGTGTTCCTCTCGACGATGGAGCCGCTGCGGCTCGAGTGGATTCCCATCGTCTCGGTCATCGCGGCGCTGACGATGATCCTGGGCACTGTCGTCGGTGTGGCGCAGACCAGCGTCAAGCGCATGCTGGCGTATTCCTCGATCGCCCACGCCGGGTATCTGCTGGTCGGCCTGGTGGCCGCCAGCTCGGCCGGCAAGGCGGCGATTCTGTTCTACCTGGTGGCCTACAGCGTCACCAACCTCGGCGCGTTCGGGGTGCTCGCGGCCCTGGCCTCCAACGACCGCCCGCACGACGATGTGCGCGACTTCGCGGGGCTGTGGAAGGAACGCCCGGGCCTGTCGGCGCTGCTGACCGTGTTCCTGCTCTCGCTGGGCGGGTTCCCGCTGACGGTCGGCTTCATCGGCAAGTGGGTCATCTTCGCCGCGGCCATCCAGGAGGGGTTGTACACCCTCGCCATCCTCGGCGTGTTGACCTCGGTGGTCTCCGTCTTCTTCTACCTCCGCATCGTCGTGATGATGTACATGAGCGACGAGACGGCGCCCGAACACCGGCCCGCCGTGTCGCGCGTGACGGTCGCGGGCCTGCTCATCGCGCTCATCGGCGTGGTGTATCTCGGCATCCTGCCAGGCGGCCTGCTCTCGATCGCGGCCGACTCGGTGGCGTCGATCTTCTAGGATCTTCACAACGAGGCACGGAGGGCTGGGAGGGTTGCTCCCGGCCGACGTCTGAGCGCCGCCGAAGGCGGCGCGGCGACCGACGAGACTAACTGCGGCATCACTTCCCATGGGGTGTCTCGAACTGATCTGGAATGAGTCCACCTAGGCAGCTGTGACGTCAGGCTCCATTGTAGGACGCGATGTAGTCTGAGACGTCCGCCTTCCAGAGATCTCGGTTCTTGTAGGTCAACCTCCTTGACGCGCACCCTCCTCAGGCTCGGCGAAGAACGCCTAGGCCCGGCATTGTCCCAGCGGTTGCCCTTCTCGGCTCAGACTCCAGCCGATTCGTCCGACAGAACCACCGCCCGCATCGCTTCCGAACTGAGGACTTTGATCGAAATGAACCCAGGTGCCGTGCGGCCGGAGCGTACGGACCGCCTGCAGCACCGCGTCGAGCGTCAGTGAAGCTAGGTGATATCAGTGACCCAGGCGCGGTTTGGTCGGCTGACGGGGAACTGCCGCTTGAGATGGTTGGGGATGAGATTAGCTGACTTGCCGAGGGGCCAGCGACGCGTCCGATACCCACGGAGCGCCGGAAGGCCGGCCGTGCACATCAGTCGAGCGACCCGATGATTCCTACAGGTTTCTCCTGCTTCGCGCAGGTCGAGGCATGCCGCTGGACTTGCTTCGGCAGAGGCAATTGCTGGCTTGAGAGAACCGGTGTCGGCGGCACAAGTCCTTGCCCTACACCATCCCACCGCTTCCCGAAGGAGGTCCACGACCTGCGCTTCTGTGAACGTGTCTTCATCGCTCGTCGCTTCGCCAAGGCCGGACTCTAAGTCTAGACGCTAACCAAGAGGTGAAGGGATGTCGCTGCGGTGAATGCGCGGCCGCCGGGCCTCAGCCGCAGGCAGTGCCACGCAGTAGCACGCCTGCTGCCAATCGTCCAATCCTCCAGTCCTCCTGTGAATGCTCCTTGGCACGTATCTCCACAGGCCTCTGGGTAGTAAGTGACTTCGCCAAGTGACTGCGGTGCGCCGAGGCGACCGTGGCTGAGGCTTGCCATGGCTCTCGGCTGATGGGTTACACTGGCGGCACAGGGAGTATCCGACATGCAGTTCCTCTGTCGCTCTGTCTTGGGCGCAGGCATGGCGAGCCTTGCACTGGCAGGCTCAGCCGTCGCGCAGCCGTTGGCGGTGACGGTCGGGACCCGCGCCACCAATACGGCGGTGATCAACCTCGCGACCGGGCGGACCGTCAATGCCTGGAATCTGGGGACGACCACTGGCGAGGCACGGGTGGTGCTCACCCCGGACGGGGCGACGGCATTCGTGTCGACCGGCGGCGGCCTGTTCCGCCTGCGGCTGGCGACCGCGGACATCACCGCCCTCCCAGTGGGCGCCTCCATTGACGATCTCGTCCTGAATGCCGACGGTACCCGGCTCTACGTGGCGACGACGACACCGGAACTGGTCGTCTTCGACACGGGGACCGGCGCTGAAGTGTCGCCTCGTCTGCCGCTGGCCCAGCCGGCCACCCGGTTGGCCCGCGCCCCCGCAGCGGGGCAGGTGCTCGTGTTGTCGGCCACTCCGGCGACTGTGACCGTGGTCGACACGGCGAGCATGACCGTGGCGCGCACCATCGCGACCGACCCGTCGCCGGTGGAGTTGCTGGCGCACCCTGACGGGACGCGGCTCTTCGTCATCCACTCCACGCGCACCACGTCGTCCGGTGATGGCGACAGCGTGGTGACCCACGATTGGACGACCGGTGGCGTCGTCCAGCGGATCGTGCTGCCGGATGCCCGGACCTCGACGGAGTACTGGCCGGGACCGACGGTGGTCTACAGTCCGAGCGTGGCCGGCCAGCCGGCGTTTGCCGACGGCCGGTTGTTCGTCCCGCGGGTGTCACACGCGGCCCTGAAGGGCGGTACGGTCACGTATCGCGAGGTCGTGGATGCGATTGATGCCGGCGGAACCGTCTCGTCGGTCACCCTGCCGGTGGGATCGCCGGGCTCGGCGTGGCCCGGCGGAATCGCCGCCGGCAGCCTCAGCACCGGCGGGCAGCTCTGGGTGGCCAGCCCGAATCGGCTGCGGCGGCTTGATGCCCAGACGCTTGCGGTGACCGACCTGGCCGCCGGCACCGATGGCTTCAGCGGCCTGGCCGTCGAGGCGGCGCCACCGTGCTGGTTCGATCTCGAGGCCCCCGCAGTGTCGTTTCGCGAAGGCGGCGGCGTCGCCACGATCGCGGTGCCCACGCCCCCGGAGGGATGCCAGTGGACCGCCACGACAGCGGCCGACTGGATTGGACTCTCGCCGTCGTCGGGTTCGACTGCCGACACGGTCACCGTCACGGTTCCGGCCGCCGAGTGGGGCCGGCATGGCGTCATCACGATCGGCGGGCAGGCGATTCCGGTGACGCAACGCGTCGGCCGCATGTTCATCGATCGACCTGCCGCGGGCGCCGCGGTGACGGGCGCCTTTCAGATCGTCGGGTGGGCGCTCGACAGTGACGGGTGGTCCGACGTCAGCCGCGGCGTGGGCGTGGCGGAGATCGTGGTGTACGACGAGACCCCTGGAGATCCGGTGCAGCTGGTGGGCCGGGGGCAGCTGAACCTGGTCCGTCCCGATGTGTCGGGCGCCTTCGGCCTTCGATATGACCAGGCCGGATATCAGGTGAATGTGCCCGAGTATGCCGTGCGACCGGGAACGCGGCAGTTCGTGGTCCGCGTCCGGCTGAGTGCCGATGACAGCTGGCTGGCGCAGACCCTTGTCCTCAATGTGGCGCGCAGCCCCATCATGTCGTTCACCATCGACACGGGCAGTCCGGTCGCCGAGCCTGGGACGCCACGGCTGGTGCTGACCGGCTGGGCGTACGACGAACGTCCGGCCTCCGGCTGCGGCGTGTCGGAGATCAGCTTTACGGCCGTGCCTGACACGCCGGGCCCGGCCGTGCCGCTGGGCAACGCCACGTTGGGCATCAGCCGGCCTGACGTGGCCGCCAGTGTCGGATTCTCCACGCCGTTTCTCTGCGGGTGGCGGCTGGCGTTCGATCAGCCGCCGGTCGGCCCGTATCAACTGATCGGCACCGTGCGAGGACCGGGCGGTGAGGTCGTGCACACGTTCCAGCGGTCGGTCACCGTGCGGCGCGGTCCCTTTGGTGTGGTTGATACCCCAGGTCCCGGCGCCGATGTCGCCGGCGCGATTTCGCTGACCGGCTGGGCGCTCGACGACGAGGGGGTGTCGCGAATCGACGTCCTGTTCGGCAACACCGGTACGCGCATCGCCCAGGGCATCTTTGTCGACGGCGTTCGCCCGGATGTGGCGGCGGTGTATCCGACCTTTCCGGACAACACGCGGGGCGGGTGGGGTGTCCAGGTGCTCACGAACCTGCTGCCCAATGGCGGGAATGGCACGCTGCGGTTCCGCGTGATCGCCTACGACACCGACAACAACGCCACCACGCTGGGTGATTTCACCGTGAACGGTGTGAACGACACGTCGAACCTGCCGTTTGGCACACTCGACACGCCGGTCCAGGGGGCCACGGTCTCGGGTGTCGTCGCCGTGTTCGGATGGGTGCTCACGCCGCCGCCGGCGATCATTCCCCTGGACGGATCGACCATCGAGGTGCTGGTGGACGGCCAGGTCGTGGGGCGGCCGGTCTTCAATCAATGCCGGGGGACCAACGGCACCAACTTCCCACCGGCCGGCACGTGCAACGACGACATCATGGCCGCCTTCGGCCTGACCTACCGCAACCTGGCGGAGGGCAGCGGCGCGATTGGATCGTTCGCGCTCGATACGACGCTGCTGACCGACGGCCTGCACGAACTGGCGTGGCGCGTGACTGATTCGCTGGGCGCGGTTCAGGGCATCGGCAGCCGCTTCATCTATGTCAACAACGGAGGGGCGTCCCCGTCGGATGTGAGTACGTCGAATTACTGCAGCGTGCCGATGAGCTCGGCCAGCCGGGTGTCGTGCGCGGGATCGATGGTGCGGAGGTCGAGCAACACGACGTCGTCCTGGATGCGCGCGATGACGGGCGGCGTGGTGGTGCGCAGCGCCGATTCGAGCTCGGCGGCCGAGCGGCCGGGCGCCGAGAGCGCCACGAGGCGTGAGGGCAGCGTCGACTGGGGCGCGCTGCCGCCGCCGATGGTCGAGGCGCCGTCGATGACCGCCGCCGAGAAGCCGGCTGCACCCAGGCGCGCGGCCAGCGCCGTGGCGCGCGCGCCGAGCTGGTCGGTCGTGGCCAGCAGCATGCGCACGACCGGGATCTGCGTGCGGGCGGGTTCGTCCATCCACAAGGCGAGTGTCGCCTCCAGCGCGGCATAGGTCTGTTTGTCGGCGCGGACGGCGCGCATGAGGGGATGGCGCCGGATGCGATCGAGCAGATCCGCGCGGCCCACGACCAGGCCGGCCTGCGGGCCGCCCAGCAGCTTGTCGGCGCTGAATGCCACGACGTCGAGTCCGGCGTCGAGGCTGTCGCGCACGCTGGGTTCGGCGCGCAACGCGTCGGGCCACGCGGGTGTCTGCGCGACGCCCAGCCATCCGCTGCCCAGATCTTCGAAGACCGGGATGCCGTGTGCGTGCGCGGCTTCGGCCAGGTCGCGCAGCGGCGGGCGTTCGGTGAAGCCCTCGATGCGGAAGTTGGAGGGATGCACGCGCAGGATGAGCGCCGTGCGATCGGAGATGGCCGCCGTGTAGTCGCTGACGCGGGTCCGGTTGGTCGTGCCCACCTCGCGCAGCGTGGCGCCGGACTGCGCCATGATGTCTGGCACCCGAAACCCGCCGCCGATTTCAACCAGTTCCCCGCGCGAGACGATGACTTCGCGGCCCGCGGCCAGGCTGGCCAGCACCAGCATCGTGGCGGCCGCGTTGTTGTTGGCGACCAGCGCCGCGGGCGCCGTGGTCAGCGCGCAGAGCAGGCGCTCGGCGTGGACGTGCCGGTGGCCGCGCGCGCCGGCGTCCAGGTCGTACTCGAGATTCGAGTACCCGGCTGCGATGGTGGCCGCGCGCTCCACCGCGGCCCGGGCCAGGGGCGCGCGGCCGAGATTCGTGTGGATGATGACGCCGGTGGCATTGAGCACCGGCACCAGCGACGGCGCCGAGGCGGACGCCAGGAGATCGGCCGTGCGCGCCTCGAGCCAGGCCACCGCGTCGAGCGTCGGTTGGGTCCGCCACTCGTCGGCCGCCTGCCGCAGCGCGGCGACCACCCGCGCCCGCCCGTGCGTGAGCACCAGCGCGACAATGACCGGACGCTGCAGGCAGTGATCGATCGACGGAATGGAGCGGAACGAGGCCATGCGGTTGTTGCGGGGCCGAGAGGGGACAGGATAGCATCAGGCGTGCTGCCCGAGCGTCCCACCCATCGGCCGCTGGAGCGGTTCTGGCCCTACGCCGACCTGCCCGAAGCGCCCACCGACGAAGAACTGGCGCAGCTGCATCCCGAGCTGCGCGAAGCGTTGTTCGGCACGCCGGCGCGGCCGTTTTCCATTACGCTCGAGTTTCCGCCCTTCGAGGGCGAGGGGTTCGCGGCGGCGATGACACAGGCGAAGGCGTCCGACGAGTTTCAGGAACTGACGATCGGCGGCGCCACGCGGTACCGCGCGCGGTTTTTTCCCGGCGACGCGCCGCTGCGTCTGCGGAATCTCTACGAACTGGTGGGAGGACTGCCGGAGACCCGTGTGTTGATCGACGACCGGCCGCTGCCATTCGCGCGCGAGCTCTGGCTGCCGCTCGTGTGGTGTCTGATCAAATAGTGCGGAGTGCGAAGTGCGAAGTGCGGAGTGCGAAGTGCGAAGTGCGGAGTGCGACGTGCGGCTGTAAGGTGAGGGCCGGAACCCGGTGGTCCGGCCCCCTGAGAGTGGTCTAGCTGGGTTTGGTGACGTTACCCGCCTGCGGGCCCTTCGGTCCGTCGACGATCTCGAATTCGACCTCCTGGCCTTCTTCGAGCGTGCGGAACCCGGCACCCTGGATGGCGGAGAAGTGCACGAACACGTCGTTGCCCCCTTCGCGCTCGATGAATCCGTACCCCTTAGCGTTGTTGAACCACTTGACCTTGCCCGTAATACGCATCGTACTTGCCTGCCTTGCGAGAACAAAAAAAAGACCGCACCTGCGGTCTTCATGCCGACGATGGTCTCGCCCAACGTCGATCGGCAATCGTATGCGGGCCATAGAATCAAGTCAAGACATTAGAAAGGTCCTTCTGTCATGCGTGCCCTCCTGAGTGTGTCCGACAAGACCGGCCTGGTCCCCTTTGCCACCGCCCTGGCCAACCGGGGCTGGGAGCTGGTTTCGACCGGCGGCACGGCCAAGGTGCTGGCCGAGGCCGGCCTGTCCGTTATTGGGATTTCCGACGTCACCGGCTTCCCCGAGATGATGGACGGCCGGGTCAAGACTCTGCATCCCAAGGTCCACGCCGGCATCCTGGCCCGCCGCCACGAGCCGGGCGACCTGGACGCCCTGGCCGGCCACGGCATCGTCCCCATCGACCTGGTCGTGGTGAACCTCTATCCCTTCGCCCAGGCGGCCGCCAAGCCCGACCTGGGGGTGGACCAGCTCATCGAGGAAATCGACATCGGCGGGCCCAGCATGGTGCGGGGCGCGGCCAAGAACTTCAAGGACGTGCTCGTGGTGGTGGATCCGGGCGACTACGCCCGCGTCCTTGCCGCCCTGGACGGCCAGGGGGGGCCATCGATGGCCCTCCGGTTCGAACTGGCCCGGAAGGCGTTTGGGCATACGGCCGACTACGACCGGGTGATTGCCGCCACGCTGGGCGAAATCAAGGTCGATGCCGCCGGGACGTTCACCCGCGGCGCCGCCAGCTCGCGGTGGACCCCCGTGCTGTCGAAGGTGCGTGACCTGCGGTACGGCGAAAACCCGCATCAGGGGGCGGCCTGGTATGCCATCGGCGCGCACGGATTCGGCGGCGCGGTGGTGCACCAGGGGAAGGAACTGTCGTTCACCAATCTGCTCGACCTGGACGCCGCCGCGCGCATCGCGCTGGAATTCACCGAACCGGCCGCCGTGGTCATCAAACACACCAATCCGTGCGGCGTGGCCACGGGGTCGTCGGCGGCCGACGCCTACGTGCGCGCGCGTGAGGCGGATCCGCTGTCGGCCTTCGGCGGCATCGTCGGTCTGAACCGGCCGATCGATCTCGAGACCGCGCAGGCGCTGGTGTCGACGTTCATCGAAGCGGTGATCGCGCCGGGGGTCTCGGCCGACGAAGAGACGCGCGCGGTGCTGGCCACCAAGCCGAACCTGCGCGTGGTGACCGCGTCGTTTGACGGGCTCGACCGCGATCGCGACGTGCGGTCGATCCTCGGCTCGTGGCTGGTGCAGGATCGCGACCGGGTGGTGGAAGCCACGTTGCCGTGGCCCACGGCCGAGGGCCCGCGCGTGGTCACCAAACGCGCGCCGACGCCGGACGAGTGGACGGCGCTGCGGTTTGCGTGGCGTGTGTGCGCGCACGTGAAGTCGAACACCGTGATCTTCACGGCCGCCGACGCCACGCTGGCCATCGGCGCGGGCCAGATGAGCCGTGTGGATGCGGTGCGCACGGCCGTGCTCAAGGCGGGCGACAAACTGCGCGGGTCGGTGGCCGCCTCCGACGCGTTTTTCCCCTTCCGCGACGGGCTCGACGTGGTGGCCTCCGCGGGCGCGACCGCGGTCGTTCAGCCGGGCGGCTCGGTGCGCGACGATGAGGTCATCGCGGCGGCGGATGAACGCGGCCTTGCCATGGTGTTCACCGGGCGACGACACTTCCGTCACTGACACCGGATGGCGAGACGGCGAGACGGCGAGATGACGAGGTGGACCGACGCCGTAGGGCGCGCTGGTCCTGAGCGCGCCGTTCTGATCTTGCTTGCCGCGTCGGTCCTCCTGCTGTTTCTCGGCCTGGGCGCCAATACGATCTGGGACGCCAATGAGGCGTTTTATGTAGAGACGCCGCGGCAGATGGTGGAGACCGGCGACTACCTGCATCCGCAGTTCAACGGCGAACCGCGGATGAACAAGCCGGTGCTCAGCTATTGGGTCGTCGCCGGCTTCTACCACCTGTTCGGCGTGTCGGTCACCACGGAGCGTCTGGCCATCGCGGTGGGCGCGGTCGGCATCCTCGTGGCGACGTACGTGTTCGGCCGCGCGCTGGGGTCGACGTCCGTCGGTCTGCTGGCCGCGCTTCTCGTGGCCACGGCGCCGCGCTTCGTGATGTTCTCGCGGCGCATCTTCATCGACATCTGGGTGACCATGTTCATGGTGCTGGCGCTGGCGTGTTTTGTACTCGCCGAGCAGCAGCCCGAACGCCGGCGCCGCTGGTTGTGGCTCATGTATGCCGCCATCGGGCTTGGGGTGTTGACCAAGGGCCCGGTCGCACTCGTGTTTCCCGCCGCCACCATCGGCCTCTGGCTGCTGGTGCAGCGCCGCTGGTCGGATCTCATGCGCCTGTCGATCATCCCGGGCGCGCTCATCATTCTGGCGATCGTTGTGCCCTGGTGGGCGGCGATTTACGCGGAGCAGGGCTGGGAACCCCTGCGGGCCTTCTGGCTCGGCGAAAACTTCGGCCGCTACACCGAAGCCATGCAGCCCGACGAGCGCGACATCTTCTTCTATGTCCCCGTGGTTCTCGGCGATCTCTTCCCCTGGACGCTGTTCGTCGTCGCTGGACTGGTGACTGGGGTGAGAGCCCTACGGGCCGGGGTCCAAGGGTCCAAGGTCCGAGGGTCCAGGGTCCAGGGTTCTCTCAATCCCCAATCCTCAATCCTCAATCCTCAATCCTCGCTCCTCTTCATCTGGATCTCCCTTCACGTCCTCGTCTTCTCCCTCTCGCAGTCGAAGCAGGACCTGTACGTGTTTCCGATTGTGCCGGCGCTGGCCGCGCTGGCGGCCTGCACGCTCAAGTGGGCGATCGACGAGGGTGTGGCGTGGCTGCGAGGCGCGGTGGTGGGCACGTCGGTGTTGATGCTGGTGGTGGCCGCCGGCGCCTTCTGGTTGTTCGGCGCGCGCGCGGTGGTGCACCAGCTTGCCGGCGCCAACGTGTTGGCCGCCGTGCTGGCGGTGGGCGCGGTGGGCGCGGCGGCCCTGGCCCTGCGCGCTCGTGTCCACGCGGCCACCCTCACCATTGCGGCCACGATGGTGGCGGGCAATTACGTGTTCGCGCTGGTGTCTCTGCCCGCCGTTGAAGCGTTCAAGCCGGTCGTGCCGATGGTGGACGTCGTCAACGCCCGCACCACGCCTGGCGAGCCGCTGCCCGTGGTGGCGCACTATCGCACGGTGCTGCCGAGCATGACGTATTACCTCGGCCGGCCCATCGAAGACGTCTTCGACATGCCGACGCTGCTCACCCGCGCGCGGCAGGTGCCCGAGATGTTCGTGCTCCTGCGCCCCGACGAATTCGCCGACTTCCAGCGGCAGGCGCAGGCCGACGGCCTCACCACCTGTCTCGCGTCACGCCACACACTGTTTGAAGCGAAGCTCCGCAACGTGCTCGAAGGCAAGCCGTGGCCCGAAATCTATCTGGCGGGCACCGGGACGGCGTGCTCCGGATAGGAGCCGTGCGGAGTGCGGAGTGCGGAGTGCGGAGTGCGAAGCACCCGTAGCGCGGCCGGCTCTGGCGGCCGCGAACGATGCGGATGGCGAGGTGACGAGATGGCGAGGCAGTGCGTAGCGCGGCCGGCTCTGGCGGCCGCGAACGATGCGGATGGCGAGGTGTCGAGATGGCGAGGTGGCGAAGCACGCACTGCGCACTCTGCACTGCGCACCGCGCACTCCGCACTGTCAGTCTCCAAGCTCCACTCTCGTCGCCGTCGCCGCGCCGAATTTGCCGACGACGACGCCGGCGGCGCGGTTGGCGAGTCGCGCGGCGTCGGCCAGCGCGGCGCCTTCGGCCAGGGCCAGCGCGAGCGTGGCCACGACGGTGTCGCCCGCGCCCGTGACGTCGGCCACTTCGCGCGCGGTGGCGGGGATGTGCAGGTCGGAGTCGGCCGCGGCATCGTAGAGCCACATGCCGTGTTCGCCCCACGTGATCAGCACGTTTGCGCCCGTGGTGGCATGCAGCGCTCTGGCCGCCCGCCGCGCATCGTCGGGCGACTGAATGCGGGTACCGGTCATCAGTTCGGCTTCGTGGTGGTTGGGCGTGAGCAGGGTGACACCGGCGTAGCGCGACGCATCGGGCACCTTGGGATCCACGATGAGCGGCTTGCGGCCGGCCGCGTTCCGCGCGGCCGCGATGACGTCCGGCGTCACCACCCCCTTGCGGTAATCCGAGAGGACGATGGCCTCGGCGTCGCGGCAGGCGGCGGCCACCGTGGCGAGCAGCGCGGTGCAGGCCGCGCCGCCCACGGCGGCATCGTCTTCGTAGTCGATGCGGGCCACCTGCTGGTTGCGCGAGGTGACCACGCGCACCTTGCGGGTCGTGGGCCGGGAGGCGTCGGCCACCAGGTGGCCATCGCTGATGCCCCGTTCGCGCAGCAGATCGCGGAAGATGCGCGCGGCGTCGTCCTGCCCGACGCATCCGACCAGCCGAGGGTCGCCGTCGAGCGCGCGCACGTTGGCGGCCACGTTGGCCGCGCCGCCCAGGCGGTAGTCGTCACGCTGGAACCGGACGACCGGCACCGGCGCTTCCGGAGAGATGCGGTCGACACGGCCGATGATGAAGTGGTCGAGCATCAGGTCGCCGATGACGGCGACGGCATGGCGTGTGCCGGTCACGACGCGCTCCCAGCGGCGGTGTCGTCCGGCTGCGCCGCCGCCCAGGGCATGGTGATGAGGCCCAGAAACAACATGAGGAACTCCGAGTCGCCGAAGTTGTATTCGAACTGCCCGGCCACCAGCATGGCGACCATCGCGGCCACGCCCGCGCCGGCCACCGACTTCATGCGGCCCCGGCGCAGATGACGCCAGAGGTCGAGCGAGGCGGCGACCACGAACCAGAGCCAGATCGCCAGCGCCGGCAGTCCGCGCTCGGCGGCAATCTGCATGGGCACGTTGTGCAGATGCGGGTTGACCTCGTTCACCGCGAGTGCATCGCGATAGCCGGCGTACACGACCGGCACCATGTTGGGGCCCACGCCGGTGAGGGGGTTGTCCTTCACCATGTGCACGCCCGATCGCAGCATGGCGATGCGGTCGCGGTTGGTGGGGTCGTTGAGGTCGCCGATCGACTGCACACGCGACAGGATGGCGGCGGGCGCGACGACGGCGAAGACCACCGCCACGACCGGCAGCACGAGCAACAGGCGCCAGTTGCGCTCCGCGAGCAACACGCCGACGGCCGCGACGAGACCGAGCATGGCGTTGCGGGTGTAGGTGTAGAAGATCGCCACCACGAGCGCGGGGACGGCGATCGCGGGCCAGATCCACTCGCGGCCGGGGTAGAGCAGACGCGCCAGCGCCGCGCTGGCCACCAGCATGAGGACGCCGGAGAACGTCATCCAACTGCTGAGCGATCCCATCGCCCGGTTGTCGAGCGTGTCGTAGCCGAACAGGCTGTATTGGGCGATGCCGTACAGGGCGCCCGCAGACCCGACGGCGATGATGACATCGATGGCGCGCATGGCGCGTTCACCGCGCATGAACGTGCCCACGACCGGTACGAGCAGGAACAGCAGCAGCTGGCGGGAGTCCCAGAAGCTGGTGGCCGGGTCGGCCGAGGCCGCCGAACTGACCAGGGTCCAGCCGGCATACGCGACGAGCGGAAGAAAGAACCCCGGCGCGTCGAACCAGCGGCCCTCGCGAGCCTTGATCGCGACCCACAACAGGGTCGACAACGCGACGCCGATCTGCGCCAGCGCGATACTCCACTGCGTGGCGGCCAGCGTGATGGTGACGACCACGAATCCCGCGCGCCGGATGTCCGCTGTCGTTGGGCTTGTCATCTCTTCGTCTCCAGCAACGCTTCCGCGGCGGTCACGACCGTGGCCGCCCGGATGCCTGTCAGGCACCTGAAATCTCCCGGCGCGCACACGCGCTGGTCACACGGCCGGCAGTCGAGCGGTCCGGCATCGAGCGACGCCACCGGCAGCGCGCGATCGCGCCACGGCGCGGAGCGTGCCGCCAGCGTCGGGCCGTACAACCCGACAATCGGCGTCGTGGTGGTCGCCGCCACGTGCAGCGGTCCGCTGTCGCCTCCGATATACAGCGCCGCGCGGCCCACCAGCGCGCGCAGTTCCGCCAGCGACAGGTCCCGCGCTTCGATGACCCGGGTGGCCCGGTCGCCGGCGGCGCTCCGGGCCTGCTCGACGACCCGGCTCGCCGCGTCCTGATCAGATGGCCCCGAGGTCACCAGCACCCACCGGTCCGGAGATTGTCGCACTAGTGCCGTGATGACGTCTGCGAAGGCCGCCTCCGGCCATCGGCGGAACGGATTGCCGGCGCTGACGTGCAGGACGATGGCCCGCGCGTCGGGCGGAAGGCGCCACTGGTCCCAACGCGCGGTGACGGCCGCGTCGGCGTCTGGGCCGGCGGCCATCTCCACCGCGTCGCGCGCCGGATCGGGGCCGTCCGACCAGGCCGGGTCGATCGCGCGCAGCAGGTCCCACTGGTTCTCCACGGAGTGGCGCGGGTGCAGCCCGCGCGGCCGGTGGACGACATCGGTGTACATCCAGGCGCGGCCGTCGATGTCGTAGCCCACGCGGCGGGGCGCGCCCGACGCCCAGGTGAGCCACGCGCTGCGGGGGCCGCCGTGAAAGTCGATCGCCAGATCGAACCGCGCCGCGCGGAGCCGGCGTGCCACCCGCCAGTCCTCCCGCAGCCGGGCCCAGCCGCGCAGAGGCGGTGTGACCAGCACGTCGGTCAGGTGTGGGTTGTGGGCGACCACGGGCGCGGCCGACGGCTCCACCACGTAGGTGAGGCGCGCGTCGGGAAACCGGCGGCGCAGGGCCCGGATGGCCGGGGTCGTAAAGACGACGTCCCCGATCAGCCGCAGCCGGACGAGGAGGATGTTCAACGCGACGCGGGGGCCTCGACCGTGGCTTCGTCGAGCAGCATCACCGGAATGTCGTCCTTGATGGGAAACACGCGATGGCACGTGCCGCACTGCAGCCCGGCCCCGTCGTGCACCAGCGTCACCTTCGTCTTGCACGCCGGACAGACGAGGATCTCGAGCAGGGCGGGGTCGATGGCCATGCAGGGAATATACCCGACTGTGAAACAATCAAGCTACGCCATGTTGTGGGTCGCACTTGCCCTGACTGCCGGATTGTCGGCCCAGGCGCCTCAGTCCGCCGCGCCCGCCGTCCAGCCGCCGCGCGCGCCCTCCACCGCCGAGGTGGGCGAGGCCTATTACCTGTTTCTGCACGGCCGCACGCTCGAAGGCCGCGGCGACGTGGCCGGCGCGATCAAGGCCTATCGCGCGGCGATCGCGCTGGTGCCTGGCGCGGCCGATGTGCGCGCCGAACTGGCGGGCCTGTACGCGCGCGAGGGCCAGGCGATGGAGGCGCTCGCCGAGGGCGAGGCCGCGATCAAGATCGACCCCGACAACCACGAGGCGCATCGCATTCTCGGATTGATCCGCGCGGCGATCGCCGACAACACCTCAGCCGAGGCCGAACGCGAGCGGCTGGTGCAGCAAGCGGTGACGAACCTGGAGCGCGCGCTGGCCGGCGGCCGGCGCGACCCGGGCGTCGAAATTTCGCTCGGCCGGTTGTACGTGCGCACGGGACAACACGCCAAGGCCGTGCCGGTGCTCGAGGGATTCCTGGCCGACCAGCCCGGGTATCCCGAGGGCATTCTTCTGCTGGTCGAGGCGCTGGATGCGACGGGGCAGGACGGGCGCGCCATCGCCCTGCTCGAGCCGCTGGTGCGCGATCAGCCCGATCTGGCGCGCGCGCGCAGCTGGCTGGCGGAGTTGTACGACGCGACGGGGCGGTCCGTCGAGGCGCTGCCGCACTGGCGCGAACTGGCGCGCACCAACCCGAAGAATGTGGCCATCCGCACGCGGTACGCGACCTCGCTCGTCAACCAAGGCCAGCTGGCCGAGGGCCGGCAGGCGCTGCTCGAACTGGCGGGCGAATACCCGCGCGACGTGTCGCTCTGGTATCTGGTCTCGCAGGTGGAGAACCGCGCCGGCAACGCCGACGGCGCGGAGCAGGCGGCGCGCCGCATCCAGGACATCGACAGCAGCGATCCGCGCGGTCCTCTCGCGCTGGCCGAGGCCCGCACCGCGCGCGGCGACCATCGCGGCGCGGTCGACACGCTGACCCCGCTGCTCGACGCGCTGCGCGACAGTCCGCCCGAGTCGGGCGCGTACGCGCGCGTCGCCGTGGAACTGGCCGCGGCGCTCGAGGCCGACGAGCAGCGCGACCGCGCCATTCGCGTCCTCGAAGATGCCCGCACCCGCGACGAACGCAGCGTCGAGGTCGCCTCGGCCCTGGCCGCGGCGTACCTGCGCGCCAAGCGGCTGGACGCCGCCGAACGCGCGTATCGCGCGCTGCTGGGCGGCGATCCCGACAATCCCGAGTGGCTCGGCGGCCTCGGCTGGACCTACGTCCAGCAAGGCCAGGCCGGCCTGGCGCGTGAACCCCTCGAACGCGCCGTCGCGGCGCGGCCGGCTGACCTCACGCTGGCCGATCACCTGGCCGACGCGTTGTTCCAGCTGAAGCAGTACCGCGAGGCGGCCGCTCTCTGGGACCGCGTGCTGGCGGGGACGTCGGCCGGACTCGACGTCAAGGCCATCACCGAAAAGCGCGACCGCGCGCGCCAGCTCGCAGGACGCCAGTAGATGATGGCGAGAGGGCGAGATGGCGAGATGGCGAGGGAGTACGTAGCGCGGCCGGGTCTGTCGGCCGCGATTGGCCTCGTCGTTATCGCGCTTGCGCTCACCTCCGCCTGCGCGGCGCGCGGGTTCACGCCGCCGTCGGGACCCGAGGTGGCCGAACCGGACGCGCCGAAGATCTGGGCGGCGGTCACCGCGCGGTGTCAGGGCGTTCGCCTCTACGTCGCCGAGCTGCGCGTGAACGGCTGGGCCGGCGCCGACCGGCAGACCTTCGCGGCCACGATGCACGGCGCGGTCACGCGCGCGGGGGATGCCTACCTCGAAGTGCCGGCGCCGCTCGGGGGGCCGGTGCTGCAGTTGGCCGGCCGCGCCGGTGACGCCACCTTCGTCCTGCCGCGTGACCGGCGCGTGCTGCAGGCGCCCACGCGCGAGATCGTGGCGGCGCTGACCGGATTGCGCTGGGGGCCCGAACAGCTGCTCGACGTATTGTCGGGGTGTGTGGCGGCGCCGGGCCAGGTCTCCGGCGCGCGGGTCGGCCGTTCCCTGCAGATCGACGTCGCGTCCGGGGTGCGTGTGTGGCTCCAGCCGCACGACGGGGCCTGGCGGGTGCGGGCGGCCCGCATCGACGGCTGGCTCGTGGAGTACCTCCGCCACGCCGACGTCTGGCCCGCGCACGTCCGTGTCACCGCCTCGTCACCCACGCCCCTCGACATCACGTTTGCCGCCGCGAAGGTGCAAACCAACATCGAACTGCCCGACACCGCGTTTGTCCTGACCGCTCCGGCCGGCTACGAGCCGCTGACGCTCGACGAACTGCGCGCGATTGGCCCCCTTCGCGAAAAGCGCACTTCGCACTCCGCACTTCGCACTTCGCACTCCGCACTTCGCACTCCGCACTCCGCACTCCGCACTGAATGAGAACTCTCACCCTCCGCCCCTCCGCCAAGATCAACCTCACGTTGCGCGTCGGCCCGCTGCGCGCCGACGGCTATCACGAGGTGCGCTCGCTCATGCAGTCGCTGGCGCTGCACGACACGCTGGTCATCAGTGAACGCCGCGGCCCGTTCGGGCTGCAGTGCCGCACGCCCGGCGTGCCGCAGGACCGCACCAATCTGGTGTGGCGCGCGGCCGAACTGCTGTGGGCCGCGCTGGGCCGCGACGGCGAACCCCGCGACGTCCACGTGCGCGTCGACAAGACCATCCCGGCCCAGGCCGGGCTGGGCGGGGGCAGCAGCAACGCGGCGGCCGCCTTGGTCGGGCTCAACACCATCTGGGGCGGCAAGCAGTCTCGGCGCCAGCTCGCGCGGCTGGCCGCCCAGCTCGGCTCCGACGTGCCCTTTTTCCTGCAGGGCGGCACGGCCGTGGCCACCGGCCGTGGGGAAGACCTCTACCCGGTGGACGATGTGGCCCGGCTGGGGGTGGTGGTGATCAAACCCTCGTTTGGTGTCGCCACCGCCGACGCCTACCGGTGGCTCGACGAGGATCGGGCGGCCGGGGTGGCCGATCCGGCCGATGAACACGACGTGGACCTGGGCTGGCAGACCGGGGGCGTCCCCCTGGCCAATGACCTGACCGGCCCGGTCGCCCGCCGGCACCCCGCCATCCTGGAGGTGCTGCAGGCTCTGCGGGCCGAAGGGGCGCACGGGGCGCAGATGACCGGCAGCGGGTCGGCCGTCTACGGGCTGTTTTCGGAGGCTGCGGCCACCAGGGCCGCCAAACGGCTGCGCCGGCCGGACTGGCTGGTGCTGCTGACCAGGACCCAGCGGCGCCGAGAAGCCGCCCTGTGATAAACTCCACGTTTTGCGTAGGGCCCCGGACGCCCGGACAGACCACGGTGTGTCTTGGGACGCGGCAATACTGGGGCGTGGCCAAGCGGTAAGGCGCGGGTCTTTGGAACCCGTATTCGAAGGTTCGAATCCTTCCGCCCCA
>CAYYFE010000048.1:18318-30732 GCA_964471115.1 uncultured Solibacteraceae bacterium | reverse complement strand
CGTCGATGTACTGGTGCGTCGCGACGATGCCCGGATACTCGGCGGCGACTTCGCGAAACACCCGTTGCCAGAGCGCATGCCCCTGCTGCATGGCGTTGCTCTTGTCGGCCATGCAGACCTTGGTCAGTCCGTTCGCCTTGGCGAACTCGAAGGCGTGACGAATGATGCGGTCGACCCCCTTGAAGGTGTTGATCTCTTCCTGGATCGCGACCTCGTCGGGCGTGTTGGCCTTAAAGCGTCCACCCACACTCACGTATACGCCTTCGGTGTTCTCGCGAAAGACCACGAAGTTGACGTCTTTGCGACCGCGGCCCTTGAGCGGGCACAGGTCGTCGTGCAGCAGCTTCACGGGGCGATAGTTGGCGTAGAGGTCGAGTTCAAACCGCGCGCCCAGCAGAATGTCGCGGGCGTGGCGGTTGTCGGGCACGCGCGGATCGCCCAGCGCGCCGAGAAACACCGCGTCGAAGTCGTCGCGGAGCATGTCGTAGCCGTTGGGCGGGATCGTCACGCCGGTCTGCAGGTAATAATCCGCGCTCCACGGCAGCGCCTCGAGTTCAAAGGGCACCCCAAGCGCGTCCCGGGTGGCCTCGAGCACCTTGACGGCCTCGGCCGTCACGTCTTTTCCGATGCCGTCTCCGGCAATGACTGCGATTCGCACGACCCGTCGATTATACCGGGCACGTGTCCTCACAGTAGGCATGTAGGCATGTAGCCGGGCTTCAGGGCTGCCGCTGGCTCTTCACAGGAGGCACGGAGGCGCGGATGCGCCTCCTGTGAAAAAGCGAAGCCCGCAGTTTTCCTACATGTCTACATGCCTACTGTGCGGACAACGGACAATCAACGCTCGACCGCGAGCGCCATACCCAGGCCGCCGCTCACACACAACGTGGCCAGGCCGCGGCGGACGTCGCGGCGGATCATCTCGTGCAGCAGCGTGACGAGAATGCGCGTGCCGGTGGCCCCGATGGGATGCCCCAGGGCAATCGCGCCGCCGTTGACGTTCAACTTCTCGTCCGGAATGTTCAGGTCGCGCACAACGGCCAGCACCTGCGGCGCAAACGCCTCATTGAGCTCCACCAGATCGACTGAGTCCATCGTCCAGCCGATGCGCGCGAAGAGTTTCTCCACGGCGGGCACCGGGCCGATGCCCATGATGCGGGGATCGACGCCGGCCGTGGCCCAGCCGACGATGCGTGCCAGGATGGGCAGGTCACGGCGCTCGGCCTCATGTTCAGCGGCCAGCACAACCGCAGCCCCGCCATCGGTGATGCCGGAGGCCGAGCCGGCCGTGATGATGCCCGGCTGCCCTTCCACCTCGCCAAACGTCAGCGGCAGCTTGCGCAGCCCCTCGATCGTGCTTCCAGGCCGTGGATGTTCATCCACATCGAGTTCGACCGGACGGCCCTTGGCATCCGCCCCGGGCGCCGCGACGATCTCGGCCTTGAAGTGGCCCGCCGCAATGGCGGCCTCGGCCTTGCGCTGGCTGCCGAGTGCGAACGCGTCGGACTCGTCGCGCGTGATGCCGTACTGACGCGCCAGGATTTCGGCGGTTTCGCCCATGATGAGCCCGGACAATGAACACCGGAATCCATCGCGGTACATCGCGTCGACCAGCGTGAAGTTGCCCATCTTGTGGCCCCACCGCGCGTCCTCGGCGTCCACCAGATACGGCATGCGGCTCATCGACTCGATGCCACCCGACAGCACGATCTTCGACTGCCCGGCGGCAATGGCCTGCGCGCCCAGCGCCACGGCCTGCAGGCCCGACGCACACGCCTGATTGATCGTCTGCGCAGGCGTTGTGAACGGGATGCCCGCCCGGTGGCACACCTGCCGGCCGGGATTGGGCCCGGATCCGGCCTGCCGGCCATGCCCGATGTACGCCTCGTCGACATCGGCCGGGGTCAGGCCCGCCCGGCTCACCGCGGCCGCTGCCGCACGGGCGCCAAGGTCAGCCGGATGAGTGTTCCTGAGAGTGCCGCCATAACGGCCGATGGGTGTACGCGCAGCGCCGACGATGACAACGGACATCCGTGAATTATGGATCGATGGATCGATGGATCGATGGATCGATGGGGGGCTACGAGCGGGTACGGAAGCGTTCGCGGTAGTCGCCGGATTCGATGCGCTCGGCGTGGCCCAGCGGGGCGTTGTAGAAGTACACCCACGCGTCAATCGACGTGCCTTCCGGAAACGTCACCTCGGCCTTCTGGCGGACGTACAGACTGCGATCCGGGTCCGACGGGTCGAATCCCTCGATCTCATCGAGCGCCTCGAATACGGGCCCGGGCTCGAGCGTTTCGTACACTTCCCCCCAGAACCGGCCGTCTTCGGCGGGAACGGCCCCGGGGTACAGCCCCAGGTCATACAGGTGGCCGCGGGTCCAGGCGCGGCCCAGAAACGACAGCCGCCCGTCCAGACCAGCGCGATGCCTCCGGTCGAACCCCGACATGAGGGTTCCGTAGAAGAACACTTTCGATGACATGAACGAGGAGATTAAAACACGAAGAGCCGGCTGACGGGAACGTCAGCCGGCTCCGAATCTACCGAAGTCCCGGTTCAGCGAACCGCGGGCGCGTCCTGCGAGGTCTCGGCCATCTGCGCGAGGCCGGCGAGCACGTCGATCACCTCGGGCGACACCGCGAAGGTCAGCGACACCGTCTTGCCCGAGCCCGACATCTGCAGCGAATCCAGCAGCATCTTCATCTTCGGGTCGTCCCCGGAGAACAGCCGGCCCATCGCCAGGCCACCGCGAATGACGTCCCGCAGATTCTCGGCCGCCGCGTCGTCGGCCGCCTCGGCGCGCAGCGCGCCGCTGACGCCGCCGTTGATGCGCGTGGACACCGAGAACCACTGCACCGCGGGCAGGTGCTGCTTGATCTGCTCGGGCAGCTCGGGCGACTGCTGAATCGCATCAAAGCGACCCACCGCCCAGGCACTCTGGCCGGCCTGAATCTCGTTGATGTACTTCATCAGGGCTTCGTTGGTCGTCGCGTTGTTGCCCGACGCCTTGGCGTCGATCGCCGCCTTGACGGCCGCCTCGGTGCCCACGGCCAGCAGGCCGGTGTCGAGGAACGCGAGCGCCATCGAGGTGTGCTGCCCTTCCACGACGTCACGCGGCATCTCGCTGTTGTGCACCATGTTGGCCGGGTTGGCCACCACGACGCGCACGCCCTGATACTGCTCGACCGTGCCGCCCTGGCCGCGAATCATGCCCTCGATTTGGCCGTCGTTGAACCGGCCGCGGACGATGATGACGCCGTTCTTGTCGGCCGCATTCACCGTCGACGCCGCCAGCACGGTATCGATGTCACGCTCGATGTCGATGCCCGTGTGCTGCAGGAATTCGTCCTTCTCTTCCCCGGTGGGCACCAGCGACTTCATCTTCAGGCGGAAGTCCGAGTCCATCACCTCACGGACGTTGGCATAACCGACGACCACGGAGTCGGCCGGCAGGTAGGCCAGTTCCGAGGGCCCCCGGCTCGACGACATCAGGGGCATGCCCCCGTTGTAGAAGGCCACCAGTCCGACGCCCAGGCCGAGCATGACGACCGTGGCCGAACCAACCAGGAAGTTGCGGGTGCGCTTGTTCATACGGCGTTGACCTCACTTGAATATACGGGGGTTTGGGCCAAAAGGTCCCAATTCCGGGACCGTTCGTCCCACCTTTTTTGGATGGCGAGGTGGCGTGGTGGAGAGGTGGCGAGGCGGCAATGCGAAGATAAGGCGAATCCGCCTTACTGCTCCAAGACGTACTCCCGGCGGGCGACGATACGGCCGGCGAGCCAGAGGAACCCCACCAGGATGACGGCCATGACGCCCACCGCCAACTCGAGCGAGGGGGTCTCCCGGAAGATGGACTGCACCATGCTGGCCAGCGAATCGTTGGGCATGGCGTGCGGCACGAGGCCCTGCAGGTAATACGCCACCGTGTAGAGCTTGAACGACCCGGGCACCGCCAGCACGACCTGCTCCCAGCCAAAGATGAAGACGAGGCCGATGAGCAGCGGGCGCTTGAAGTAGGCGCCGATGAACGCAAACAACGCCCCGTAGACCGCCAGTCCCGTGGCCACGATGGCCAGGTCCTTCACCAGGTCCAGGAAGTTCGCGCCGTATCCCCCGCCCATCGGAATCAGCAGGAGCCACACCAGCACCAGCGACGGGAGCACCACGAATACCGTGCAGCCGAGATAGGCGAGGTATTTCCCCACCAGCACGGCCTCGCGAGAGATCGGCCGCGTGAAGAGATACGTAATCGTCTTGTCTTCCACTTCATCGGCGATGAGCGACGTGCCGTAGAACACCCCCAGCACCGGCACCGAAAACTTGAGGAAGAAGGCCCAGATCATCAGGCCGAAGATCGCCGGACCATCCATGGCGACGTTGTTGACGCGCAGCGGCGCGGCGCCGATGACGTCGAACAGCCGCACCAGCCCGGCCATCAGCACGGGAAGGCCGACGACCAGGCCCATGAAGATCGTGCGGCGGGACCAGAGCATCTCGCCGAGCGACAGCTCGAACACCCGGATCGACGCCGACAGCAGGCTCGGAGCCTTGCGCGTGGGCTGCGTCATTGCTTCACCAGATACTTGAAGACGGCCTGCAGGTTGTCGTCGGGCGAGGTGACTTCCTCCACCGTGCCGTGATTGCCCTCGGCCACCAGATCGGTCAGCCGCGCGTAGAACTCGTCAGGTTTGCCCGTCTCGACGATCACGGCGCCGGGCTCGAAGCGCATGCTCAACACGTCGACGCGCGCCAGGAACTCGCGGGCCAGCCCGCGCGGATCGGCGGCGCGGATGTAGACCGTGTGCGGATGTTCGTCGATCAGGTCACGAATCTGGTGGACGTTGCCCTCGGCCAGGATGCGGCCGTTGTTGATGAGCAGGATGTTGGGCGTCATCAACTCCACTTCGTGGAGGATGTGGCTCGACACCAGGATGCTCTTGCCCTGCCGCGCCCAATCCCGAATCATCTTCATCGTCTTGCGCCGGCCGATCGGATCCATGCCGGTCAGCGGTTCATCGAGGATGAGCAGTTCGGGGTCGTGGACGATGGCCTGCGCCAGCTTGACGCGCTGCCGCATGCCCTTGCTGTAGGCGCCGATCTTCTTGTGCGCGGCGTCCATCAGGTCGACGGCGGTCAACGCGCGTTCGGCCGCCTGGGAGGCTTCCTGTTCCGAGAACCCGTTCAGGCGGACCAGCGCCGTCACCCACTCGAGCCCGGTCATTCGCTCGTAGAACGAATCCTGTTCGGGACAGAAGCCGATGCGGAAGTACAGCGACGGGTTCCGCCAGATCGGCTCCCCCAGCACTTTCACCGCGCCCTTGCTGGGCTTGAGCTGGCCGGTGATGAGTTTCATGAACGTGCTCTTGCCGGCGCCGTTGGGGCCCAGCAGGCCCGTGATGCCCGGCGGCACGGTGACGGTCACGTCATTGAGTCCGATGACCTGCCCGTACCACTTGGACAGGGTCTCGGCCGCGACGATGGGCGCCGCGGTCACGCGACCACCTCCACGCCGCGCACGCGGCGTTCGAGGACGGAAATCGACAGCACCACCAGCGCCAGCAGCACCATCACGCAGATGACCGTGGGCACTTCGTGGCGCGGGGCCTTGCGAAAGATCACGTCAATCACCTGTTCGAGGTTGGCGGTGATCGAGACCCAGGCCACACGGGTCGACCCGGTGATGACGCTGAGCGCGTTGAACATGGCGGCCGTGAAGAAGATGGCGCCGGTGTACATCAGGGCGACGAACCGGCCGCTCTTCGACAATGACGACAACGCCAGCATCGTGAACGACGCGACCGTCACCACCAGCAGACTGGAGAGCACGATCGCCGGCAGCACGAACAGGTTGCTCCAGAGGAAGTCCATGTTGCCGGCAAACGCCATCTGCATCAGCAGCAGCAGGAGGGACGGGACCAGCGTCACCATCAGCAGGAACGTGGCCAGCACCAGCAGCTTGCCGCCGATGTACTCCATGCGCAGCATCGGCTTGGACAGGTAGATCTGCAGCGCGTTGGCGCGCCGGTCGCTGGCGATCAGCCCCGACCCGACGTACACCGTCATGAAGAAGACGAAGACACCCTGCTGATCGAGGAAGTCGCGGAACATGTCGACCGACACGGGCAGGATGCCGCCCGCCTGCGGGTAATTGGCGACAAGGTAGATCTGGACGGCCCGCACCACGAAGGGGACGTAGGCGAAGATGAACAACGCGACGAAGGCGCGTTTGCCCAGCATCTGCCGGATGCCCTCACGCGCGATGACGCGCCACGCCTGCCCCACCGGCAGGCGCGATCCCTGGAATCGCCGATACGACTGATCGTGAATGGGACTCATGCTTCCCCAATCGCGCGCGCAAACACGTCTTCAAGCGACGGCAGGCTCGCCTTCAGATGCCGGACCTGCGCGCGGGTCTGCCCCGCGATGGCGCAGATGCGCCGCTGGTCCTCGCCGGCGGCGCTGATCGCGCCGGGCACGTAGACGCGCATGACGTCTTCGTCGGTTTCGTGGCACTCCATGCCCGCGGCCTGCAACGCGGCGATGAACGGCGGCAGGTCGCCCTTCACGCGCACTTCGTAGACCCGGCCGCCCGGGCCCTTCAGGTCGTCGATGGTCCCGTGGGTGGCCACCGTGCCCTTGTCGAGCACGACGACGTGGTCGCACACGTATTCGACATCCGGCAGCAGGTGCGACGAGAGAATCAGGCTGATGCCCTTGTTGTGGGCGATGTCGCGCACCAGTTCGAGCATCTCCTCGCGGCCCTTCGGGTCCATGCCGTTGGTGGGCTCGTCGAGAAACACGAGATCGGGGTCGTGCACCAGCGCCTGCGCCAGCTTGATGCGCTGTTTCATGCCGGTCGAGTAGGTTTCGACGTTGCGGTACCGCGCCTCGCCGAGGCCGACGTAGTACAGGACCTCGTGGGCGCGCTGCATGGCGTCGGCCTTGGGCAGTCCGGCCAGCTGGCCGCAGTAGGCCACGAAGGTCACGGCGTTCATGCCGGGGATGTGGCCGTCGGATTCCGGCATGTACCCGATGCGCGCCCGCACTTCCAGGGGTTTGTCGGCCACGTTCATGCCCAGCACTTCGAGGCGGCCGCTGGCCGGCGGAATGAACCCCAGCAGCGACTTGAGCATCGTGCTCTTGCCCGCGCCGTTGGGGCCCAGCAGGCCGACGGCACCGGTCGGGAACACCGCACTCACGTCACGCAGGGCGCGATTCTTGCCGTAGATGACGTTCACGCGGTCAAGGATGACCGCTGGGGAGGTGTCCGCCATGAGTCAGAAGCGTATACGCACGGGACCGGTCATCGGTTCGTCAGAGCGTACCACGGAGGCCCAGTTCGTCGGCGCGTTCGCGCAGAAAGCCGATGACGTTAGTGATGTGGTCGGCCAGGGGCAGCCCCAGCTCCTCGGCGCCCTTCTTGAGGTCCTCACGGGGCACCGCCCGCGCAAAGGCCTTGTCCTTCATGCGCTTGATGACCGAGGAGGCCTCCAGATCCATCACGCTGCGTGACGGCCGCACCAGCGCCGCCGCGGTGATGAACCCGGCCATTTCGTCGCAGGCAAACAACGTCTTCTCGAGCGCCGATTCGCGCGGGACGCCGGTGTAGTCGGCATGCGACAGAATCGCGCGCGTCACCCACTCGGGGTAGCCCAGTCCCTTGAGGATCTCGACGCCGCGGTACGGGTGATTCTCGCGATCCGGAAACCGCTCGTAGTCGAAGTCGTGCACCAGGGCGACAAATCCCCAGGCGTCTTCATCCTCGCCCGCGCGCCGCGCATACCCGCGCACGGCCGCTTCCACCGCCAGCAGATGTTTGCGCAGGCTTTCGCTCTGCACGTGTTCGGTGACCAGGGCCCACGCCCGGTCACGGGACAGATCGCTCATGCCGGGCGAGTTTACCGGAGACCGCCGCCCTGCGGCATGGGCACTTCCTTGAGGCCGGCCGGCAGGTCGAAGATCGAGTCGGGTGTGTCTTCCTCACTCACGCTGAGGACAAGCGTCTCCATTTCATAGCCCGGCAGGAGGCTCATCCGCATGACCTGCTTGAGCATCAGGCCGTCGAGGCTGTCCATGAGTTTGTCGAAGCCCATCTGGGCCATCGGGCCGCCGGTCAGCGCCTTGGCGGTCGCCTTGGCGTACTTCGCGTGGCGTTCCGACAACCACATGTCGCCGTCCATCCTGATCTCGCGCGGAATCATCGCCAGCAACTCGGGCGGCGCATTGGCGGCTTCCGGCGGCAGCGGAATGGGCATGACCATGGTCATGGCGACGCGTTCGGCGCGCAAGCCCACCAGGGTCTCGAACTGGCCCGACTTCTTCGTCGTGATGGTGGGCTTCATCTGGGCCATGAGGTCCGCCACTTCCGCAGGCATGTCCGCCAGTCCCGGCATCTTCCACCACGTCCCGGCCTTGGGGTTGTAACCGACCGACGAACCGTCGGCGCGCAGCAGCAACACGGTGCCCGCAGGCAGGCCGCCGAACTCCCCTTTGTACTCAATGCGGCTGCGCCCGTCCTCATGGGTCGTCGTCGTCATTTCGATGCCGGCGTCGCCGCCGAACATCTGCTTCATCATGGGCGCCATCATCTGCGCCATCATGTCGCCGCCGGCCGCGCCGCCGGGCACCTCGCGGACCGACATTTTGGTCGTGACCTTGAGCTCCGCCGACAGCGGCGCCGTCACGCTCAGGACCACCGCCCCCACCACCAGCCATCGACGCATCATCATTCGGACGCTCCCGGAGCGGAGTATAGCAAGGTCCGACAGAGTCCACAGGGTGCACAAGGGAGGGGGGAATGTGTTACACAGTGTCCTCACTGGAGGTTCTGTCATGCGCCGAACGCTGACGCTGCTTGTCGCCGTAATCCTGCTGCCCGCTCTCGCCGCTGCCCAAACAACGGTGAAGGGCCATCAGAAGAAAGCCGATGCCGACGGTAACGGCTATCCGGACGTCGGGGTCGAGGTCAACGGACACTACACTTCGGTCTACGCCTACGATCTGGCCGGCGATTGGTACTGGGATCTGGGTGATGGACGTGTGCAAGGCAGCGTCGGGGATCCCGCGGACCTGGATCAGGCGACCGCCACCGTCTGCCGCTATGTGAACAACTACCGCGCCACCTTCAACAACGACCCGTACATGGACTCGGGGTGGATTCAGAACCACATCGTGTGCTCCGGGTTCGAACGCGCCACGTACAACTACCTGATCGTCCACAAGACGGATCCCCGGTACACGGGTAATCCCGACTGGGCCGTCTGGGGCGAGTGGGAATATCACGCGCTGACGGTCTCCGGCTCCGGCAACCTGGTGCGGCGCCCCTGGTGACCCGGTCGACCGCGCTGACCTTCACGCGGCCCCTCGCGACGGCTCTGGCCGTCGTGGTGTCCATCGGCTGTACGCAGATGGGCCGCACGTCGTACGTCCCGAAGTCCGGTCAGGCCGGCAAGGACATGGTCTGGGTGCCGACACCGGAGGACACGGTCGAGACGATGCTCGATCTGGCGCAGGTCACCAGCCGCGACTTCGTCGTCGACCTGGGATCGGGCGACGGACGCATGGTCATCGGCGCCGCAAAACGCGGCGCGCGGGCACTGGGCATCGAATACAACGGCGATCTGGTGGCCCTGTCGCGACAGAACGCTCGCGATGCCGGCGTCAGCCGGCGCGCGACGTTCCGCGAGGCGGACATCTTCAAGACCGACTTCTCGCAGGCCGATGTCGTGATGCTGTTCATGCTGCCGGACCTGATCATGAAGATCCGGCCGCAGCTGCTCCAGATGCGGCCGGGCACACGCATCGTCTCGAACACCTTCATGATCGGACAGGACGAGGACGCGTGGCCGCCGGACGAAACGCGAAAGGCGGAAGAGGGCTGCACGACGTGGTGCACCGCGCACCTGTGGATCGTCCCCGCGCGGGTGGAAGGCACGTGGACACTGGGCGGGACGCCGCTGGTGCTGACACAGTACTTTCAACAGGTCAGCGGCACACTCGGTGATCAGCCCATTCGCGACGGACGCCTGCGCGGCGCCGCGATCACCTTCAGCGTCGGAGGCCGGACGTATTCCGGCACGGTCGCCGGAGACGGCAGGACGATGAGGGGTGAGGGGTGGGGGGCCTCGAGAGTTATTGAGGATTGAGGATTGAGGATTGAGGATTGAGGATTGAGGATTTAGGACGGGATTGGGAGGCCTGGATCGGCGTTGAAGTCCAGGCTGGAATCGACGCCGCGTTCGAAGAGGCGCAGGCCCGCGGCGGCAATCATGGCCGCGTTGTCGGTCGAGAGTGACAGGGGCGGGATGAACACTGGGATGCCCTCGGCCTCGGCCCGCGCTTGGGCGTCCGCGCGCAGGCGGCTGTTGGCCGAGACGCCGCCGGCGATGCCGACGCTGCGCGCCCCCAGCAGCCTGGCCGCTTCGAAGGTGCGATCGACCAGCGTCTCCACCACGACGCGCTGGAAGCTCGCGCAGAAGTCGTTCACCTCATCGTCGGACAACGGCCCCTGCGCCTGACGCTGCGTCAGCAGCCGCACCGCCGCACTCTTGAGCCCGGAGAAACTGAACTCGGTCAGGCCCTCGACGTGAGGCTTCGAACGCGAAGGCCCCGTGAACCGCGGACGCGGCAGGTCGACCGCCCGGTCGTTGCCGAGCTTGGCCCTTCGATCGACGACCGGTCCGCCGGGGTATCCCAGTCCGAGCAGACGCGCCACCTTGTCGAACGCCTCCCCCGCGGCATCGTCACGTGTCCGGCCGATGAGTCGATACACGCCGGTGTCCGGGACTTCGTACAGACTGGTGTGACCACCCGAGACCACGAGCACCGCGGCCGGCAGCGGGATGTTGCCGTGTTCGAGCCAGATGGATTCGATGTGGCCCGCAAGGTGATGCACCGGCATGACGGGGCGGCCCAATGACACCGCCGCCGCCTTGGCAAACGAGACACCCACCAGCAGCGCCCCCACCAGGCCAGGCCCCTGGGTCACCGCAAAGGCGTCGACGTCCGTCCAGGTGGAGCCCGCCGCGTCGAGAGCCCGGTCCACGACGCCGCAGATGTCGCGCACGTGCTGCCGCGAGGCCAGTTCGGGTACGACACCACCCCACTCCTTGTGAATGGTCTGCGAGGCAATGATGTTCGAACGAACGACCCACGGCTTCGAGCCGTCGCCGGTCGTCTCGACCAGCGCCGCGGCCGTTTCGTCACACGACGTTTCGATCCCCAGAATCTTCATCGGAACAGCGCCGGCAATGAATCGGTGTACGGTGCGCGCGCCACACCGGCATTGGTGATGATGCCGGCGATGAGCTCGTTCGGCGTGACGTCAAACGCCGGATTCCAGACCTCCGCCCCTTCGGGCGCCACCCGGCTGCCGCCGGCATGGGTCACTTCCTTCGCGTCGCGCTCCTCGATCGGAATCTGACTGCCGTCCGGCGTCTTCAGGTCGATCGTCGACAGCGGCGCCGCCACGTAAAACGGCACCCCATGGGCCTGCGCCATCATGGCGACCGTGTACGTGCCAATCTTGTTGGCCACATCCCCATTGGCCGCAATCCGGTCGGCGCCCACAACGATGAAGTCGACGCCCTGACGCCGCATGAGCGGGCCGGCCATGCTCTCGGTGATGACCGTGGTGGGAATGCCCTCCTTGACCAGCTCCCACGCGGTGAGCCGCGCGCCCTGGAGCACCGGGCGCGTTTCGTCGGCGTACACACGCGCGACCTTGCCCTGCTCGTGAGCCGCGCGAATGACGCCCAGGGCGGTGCCGTAGCCGGCCGTCGCCAGCGCGCCGGCGTTGCAGTGCGTCAGGATCCGCGCGTGGGCCGGGACGAGTTCGGCGCCAAAGGCACCCATCGCGCGGCACATCGCCACGTCCTCGTCGTGAATCGCGTCGGCTTCCCGGCGCAGCCGCGTCTGCAGGTCCGCAACCGACGCGCCGGCCAACGCGCCGTCCTGAAACGACCGCCGCATCCGATCGATCGCCCAGAACAGGTTCACGGCGGTGGGCCGTGTGCCGGCCATCAGATCACACAGCTGGTTGAACTCCACCGTGAACTGCCGCGTGCCGGTCGCCTTGCTGCGCGCCGCGCCGAGGGCAATCCCCATCGCGGCCGCCACGCCAATGGCCGGCGCGCCGCGGATCACCATGGTGGTGATGGCCCGCGCGACGTCCTTCGCCGTCCTGCACTGGACGTAGACCTCCTGCCCCGGCAGCTTGCGCTGGTCCACCATGACGACGGCTTCGTCCTGCCACGCGATCGTTGGAAGCATTCCTGACGATGATAAATGAGCTCGGAGGTCATTTCCGCAGATCACCCTGGGAAATGACCTCCGAGCTCATTGGCTGCTCTCAGATCTGGCGTTTGTCGAACGGCAGCGGGAACAGGTCTGCGAGTTGGACCGTGGCCG
>CAYYFE010000048.1:0-18308 GCA_964471115.1 uncultured Solibacteraceae bacterium | reverse complement strand
CGCGAGAGATTGGCCATGATGACCAGGATGTCGCCGCAGTATTCCCACAGGAGTTGGCGGCAGGGCCCACACGGCGACGTCGGCGACTCGGTATCGGCCACGACGACGATGCGTGTGAAGGTCCGGTGGCCCTCCGACAGCGCCTTGAGGAGCGCCACACGCTCTGCGCAGACGGTGAGGCCGTAGGACGCATTTTCGATGTTGCAGCCCAGGATGACGTGACCGTCGGCGGTCTCCAGCGCGGCGCCCACCAGGAACTCCGAGTAGGGCGCGATGGCGCGAGTCCGCGCCTCCCGCGCCGCCCGGACCAGCGTGTCGATGTCAGAGGCGGCCAATCACACCCTCCACGAGCGCAATGAACCCGCCGCGCACGCGCCGCGCGGTCTCCATCACCTCATCGTGCACCAGCGGCTGCGGCAACACGCCGGCGGCCATGTTGGTGATGCACGAGATCCCCAGCACTTCGATGCCCATGTGCCTGGCCACGATCGCCTCCGGCACGGTCGACATGCCCACCGCATCCGCCCCCATCGTCCTGAACGCGCGGATCTCGGCGGGTGTTTCGTAGCTTGGCCCGTGCACGCCGATGTAGACACCGTGCTCGAGCTGCAGGCCCATCGCCGCCGCGGTGTCATCGGCCAGCGCGCGCAGGCGCGACGAATACACCTCGGACATGTCGGGGAACCGCGCGCCGAAGCGGTCGTCGTTGGGCCCCACCAGCGGGTTCGTGCCCATCAGGTTGATGTGGTCGTCAATCAACATCAGCGCGCCGGACGAAAAACGCCGGTTGATGCCGCCGGCCGCGTTGGTGATGATGAGGTGTTTCACCCCCAGCTGTCCCAGCACCCGGACACCGAAGGTCACGATGTCCATCGCGTGCCCTTCGTAGAAGTGCGCGCGCCCCGACAACGCCAGCACCGGCGTGTCGCCGACACGTCCCGCCACCAGCCGGCCGGCATGTCCGACGACCCGCGCCGACGGCCAGTGCGGAATCGACTCGTACGGCACCGACGTCGCGTCCGTCAGGCTGTCGGCGAAATCCCCCAGGCCCGATCCCAGAATGACCGCCGTCTGCGGCAGCGGCGTACACCGCGCGCGCAGGAACTCGGCCGCCTCGCGGCTCCTGTCAAAAATCACACCTGCTCCTACTGCAACATCGACGCGATGGCCGCGTTGATCATCGTCGCTATGAATCCGGCCAGGAGCGCCAGGCCGCCCAGCCGGGCCAGATCGCCCCGCCGCTCAGGCGCCATCGCCCCGATCCCGCCCAACTGGATGCCGATCGACGCGATGTTGGCAAACCCCGTCAGCGCGTAGGTGGACAACACATAGGCGTCGGGACTCATCGTGGTGCGATATTCGGTCGTCAGCTTGATGTACGCCACGAACTCGTTGGCGATGAGTTTGGTGCCGAGCAGGTCGGCCACCGCTGGGACGTCGGCCATCGGGACGCCCATGAGAATCGCGGCCGGCGCAAACACCTTGCCGAAGACGGCCGCGAGGGTCAGTCCGGGCCGCAGCGCGCCCAGCATGTAGTCGAACATCGCGATGAAGGCCAGAAACGCGATGAGCATCGCGGCGACGTTGATGGCCAGCGTCGTGCCGTCCGACGCCCCGGCGGCCGCCGCGTCCACGACGTTTGCGTGGGTCCGCTCCACCTTCGTCTTCACCTCACCGGTGGTCTCGGGCACTTCGGTCTCGGGCAGCAGGATCTTCGCGAGGTACAGGCCACACGGCGCGGCCATGACGCTGGTGGTGAGGATGGCCACCGGGTCGGCGCCCAGGGTGATGTAGACCGCCATCACGCCACCGGAAATGGTGGCCATGCCGCCCACCATCATCGCCAGCAGTTCCGACTGCGTCATCTTCGGCACGTACGGCTTGACGATGATCGGCGCCTCGGTCTGGCCCATGAACACGTTGGCCGTGGCCGACAACGTCTCGGCGCCGCTCGTGCGCATCAGGTACATCATCGCCTTCGCCATCAGGCGGACGATGAACTGGAGGACGCCGAAGTAGTAAAGGACGGTGAAAAACGACGAGACGAAGATGATCGTGGGCAACGCGACGAACGCGAAGACGAACCCGCCCGGGAAGAGCTTCTCCATCACGGCCTGATCGGCCAGACCGCCGAAGACGAACTGCGCGCCCGCGTTGGTGAACTCGAGGAACTGTTTGACGGTGGCCGACACCCACGCGAAGAACTCGTACCCCGGCCGCCAGCCGTTGATCTCGAACTTCAGAATGAACAGCGCCAGGCCCCACTGCAGCGCCAGGCCCCAGGCGACCGTCCGCCAGTTCACCGCCGACAACCGGCGGGAACACGCGGCGATCACGAGCATGAACACCACGATGCCCAGTCCGCCGCGCACGGTCGGCGACAGCGCCGAGGCGAACACGACGACCAGGACGCCCAGCAGCGCCGCGGCGCCGGCCACCATGAACCGCAGCCGGCGGTCGGCGGCGGTGACGTTCGCATCAGTCATGAGAGTCTCCCTCAATCGTTTCCAGCACGAGCGGCACGGCCGCCGGCGCATCATCGCCGATCACACACGCCGCGTCGAGCCGCGCCAGCGCGTGCGCCAGCCGCACGTCGTCGCGGTACCAGACGCGCAGCACGGGGTCGCCGGCGGCCACCGTCGTGCCTTCCGGCGCCAGCACATCGATGCCCACGCCGGGATCGATGACGGCATCCATGTGGTCGCGGCCGGCGCCCAGCACCACTGCCGCGTGGCCCAGGGCCCCCGCATCCAGCCGCTGCACGATCCCGCCTCGCGGGGCCCTGACCAGATGTTCTCCACCGGCCAGCGGCAGCCGCGACGCGTCGTCCACCACCCGGGGATCGCCGCCCTGCGCCTCGATGATCTCCGCGAACTTCTGCAGACCGCGGCCACTCGACAGCGCCTCACGCACCTGCGGCTCGGCCTCGGTCGCAGTGGCGACCCCGGCCAGCACGAGCATGCGCACCGCCAGCCGCACCGATAACGCCTCCAGGTCGGCAGGCCCGCGGCCCTTGAGCGTCTCGAGGGACTCCTGCACCTCCGATGCGTTGCCGATGCGGCGGCCCAGCGGCGTCGACATCCGCGTCAGGAGCGCCTCGGTGCGCAGGCCACTGCGCGACGCGATGGCCACCAGCCAGCGCGCCAGTTCGCGCGCCCGCTCGAGGTCCGGCATGAAGCCGCCGGATCCGACCTTGACGTCCAGCACCAGAGCCCCGATGCCTTCGGTGATCTTCTTGGACAGGATCGATGCCGAGATGAGCGGCACACTTTCGACCGTCGCCGTCGCGTCGCGCAACGCGTACAACGTCCGATCCGCCGGCGCCACATCGTCGGTCTGCCGGATGAGCACGCAGCCGGTGCGCGCCAGCGCCGTGCGCATTTCCGCCAGCGAGAGGTCCGTGCGAAAACCCGGAATGGCGGCCAGCTTGTCGAGTGTGCCGCCGGTGTGGCCCAGACCGCGCCCGGACATCATCGGCACGACGGCGCCACAGGCGGCCGCCAGCGGCGCCAGAATCAGCGAGGTCTTGTCGCCCACGCCGCCCGTCGAGTGTTTGTCGACCGGCACGCCACGGCCGGGCGACGGCAGACCGGACCAGTCGAGCCGGACACCGGACTCGACCATGGCGGCCGTCAGGTGCGTGGCTTCCTCGAGCGTCATCCCCTTGAGGACGATCGCCATCAGCAGCGCGGTGATTTGGTAATCGGGCCAGGAGCCGTCGGTCACGCCCGCCACGAAGGCGGCGATGGCCTCGCGCGTCAACACCTGACCGTCGCGCTTGGCGCGGATGATGTCGAGCGCGCGCATCCGGGGCCAAGTATATTGGAATCGTGACCGAAGCGGCCCGCGTCCTGCTCACGGCGGTTGTCCTGGCGTCGGTCGCCCTGGCCGTGGCGCTGCGGCGGATCCTGCGTGCCCCGGCTGAATCCCCCGAACGGCTCGTGGCGCAACTGCACCTCTCGCAGTGGGCGGCGGTGTTCCTGGCGGCGCAAGGCGCGGTCTCGATGGGCCTGGCCGTCACTGGTCAGCACCTGCCCGGGGCCGCCCTCGAAGCCGGCGCGGCGATCCTGTGGATCGCGGTGGCACTGGTCGCCCTGCGCGCGCCACTACCGCATGGCCTGCACCTGCTCGCCCTCGCGATCGGCCTTCACGCGTTGTTCGCGTTTGGCCATCGTCCCGGCTGGCTCCAGCCGGACCTGGCTCCGGCGTGGTTCTGGCCCTGCCAGACCATCGTCGACGTGTACGTCGCCACGATTTGCTCAGCTGCCGCACGGAGGTAATCCCCATGGCTCGACGATGGAGTCTCGTACTCGCCCTGGCCGCGTCGGCCGGGGTGATGGGGGCGACGGCGCACCCCGTCGCGCCGGCGCAGGCGGCCGCCGCGCGGCCCCGTCTGCTGGTCGTGATTGTCGTTGACCAGATGCGCGCCGACTACCCCGCCTGGTACGGGCACCAGTGGACACGGGGTCTGCGCCGGCTCATGGACGGCGGCGCCTCCTTTCCCCTGGCGGCGTATCCGTACGCGTTGACACTCACCTGCGCCGGTCACGCCACGATCAGCACGGGCACCCTGCCGTCCCGCCACGGCATGATCGCCAACGAGTGGCACGACCGCGCGCTGCGCAAGAACGTGACCTGCACTGAAGACGCGTCCATCAGGTCTGTACCGTTTGGCGGCCGCGAAGGACGGGAACACCACGGCCCCGGTTATCTGGCCGTCAATACCCTGGCCGATGAACTGCGCCTGCAATCGCCCCGGCCACCCACCGTGGTCGGCATCGCGCTCAAGGCCCGCTCGGCGATTACGCTGGCCGGCCGGCGCAGTCCATCAACCTACGCCATCTGGGAGGAAGACGATGGGACGTGGGCCACATCCACTGCGTACATGACCGAACCAGCCGCCGCGGTGGACGCGTGGGCGCGGGCCAATCCGGTCACCGCCGCGTACGGCCGCACGTGGGATCGCCTGTTGCCGCCAGCTGCGTACCTCTTCAGCGACGATCTGCCTGGCGAAGTCGAGCCTGCGCGGCTGCCCAAGATGCTGGCGAGCCCCTCGGGCACACCCGACAACACGTTTGTCACGCTCTGGGAGCGCTCGCCCTACAGTGATGCGGCCACCGGCGCGCTGGCGCGCCACCTGGTGCGCGCGCTCAAGCTGGGCCAGTCCGCCACCGGCACGGACGTGCTCGGCGTCAGCTTCTCCGCCACCGATCTCGTGGGACACGCGTACGGCCCGAAGAGCCACGAGGTGCAGGACACACTGGCGCGTCTCGACGTCACGCTGGGCGAACTGCTCGACACGCTCGACGCCGAAGTCGGCCGCGATCACTACGTGGTCGCACTGTCGGCCGACCATGGCGTTGCGCCGATTCCTGAACAGTCAACAGCCGCCGCGCTCCAGGCGGGCCGGTACACGACGGCCGCGGTGCGCACCGCCATCGAGACCACACTCACGCCGCTGATTGGCGAGGGCCCACACGTGACCACGATCGTCGGCGCCAACGTCTATCTCACCGACGGCACACTCACACGCGTCCTGGCGACACCCGGCGCGCGCGAGGCCGTGACCCGCGCCATCGTCGACATCCCGGGGCCGGGGCTCGTCTACTGGGCCGACGACCTCGCCGCTCGCACGGCCACCGACGATGTGCAGTTGCAGCGCGCGCGGCGCAGCTACGTGCCGGGGCGCAGCGGCGACCTGATGGTGTTGTACGAACCGTACTGGATCGTCCGCAGCAACACGGGCACCACCCACGGCACGCCGTGGGACTACGACCGGCGCGTGCCCGTGTGGTTTGCCGGCGCGGGCATCAGACCGGGTCGCTACTGGTCAGAGGTCAGCCCGGCCGACATCGCGCCCACGCTGGCGCAACTGGCGGGGATCACGCTGGCGCAGACCGACGGACGCGTGCTTGGGGAAATCTTGAGATGACGAGATGACGAGATGACGAGGTGGCGAGATGGCGAGATGGCGAGGTGGCGAGGTGGCGAGATGGTGGGTCCTGTAGCGCGGCCGGATCTGGCGGCCGCGATCAGGGCTTCGGTCTGAAGAAGCCCCACGTCTCGAAGCCGGGCGCGACGGTGTGCTGACCGACCAGGCGGTAGCCGAAATGGGTGTACAGCGACACATTGCGCGGCAGTTCGGTGGTGAGCGAGACGCCTGAGGACCCGGGGTCGGCGGCGGCCATCGCGTGCACGGCTTCAAGCAGCGGCCGGGCCAACCCGCGGCCGGCATGGCTGCGACGCACACCAATCATGTTGAGGTGGTGGTGGGGCGCCGGTTCGAGGGCCGTCCAGATGGACGCGTACTGCTGATACCGCGCGAACGCGTCGGGCCCCAGTTCCGCCCACACCCCATCAACCCACGCGGCCAGGTCGGGCGGCGGAGGGGGTTCGGCCGGCAACGTGAGGGCCGCCGCCCCGACCAGCCGACCTGAGGCTGCCTCCCGCACCCCCAGCAGCGGGCCTCCGCGGCGATGACGGCGCGTCACGAACAGTTCGACGACGCGCCGGAAGCGGCCCGGGACGTCCCCCTCGGGGCCAATCACGAAGTGCATGACCGGATAGTCACGAAAGGCGTCGGCCATGACGTCGATGACCTCGTCAAGGTCGGCTGCCGTCAACTGCTCCACCGCTGTCTCGCGCGCCATCGCAGTATCATCGCGCACATGCCCCTCACGCCGTTCACCCGCCGGGTGCTGCACACGCTGCGCCGTGTGCCGGCGGGCCGCGTGGTGACGTACGGCGATCTGGCGGCGCTGGCGGGGCGCCCTGGCGCCGCCCGCGCGGTGGGCCAGATCATGGCGCGGGCCGACGAGCCGGGCCTGCCCTACCACCGCGTGGTCGCGGCCGGCGGCCGGCTGGGCGGGTTTGGCCGGCTGCCGCAGCTGAAAGCCCGGCTGCTGACGGCCGAGGGGGTCGTGGTGCGGCGCGGACGCCTGCCGCAGTTCGCGAAAATCCGTGTCCGGCCCTGAACCATGTGCCCGCTCCTGACGTCTTGAGGGTCGGAGCAACGTCTCTCGGTGACCTTTCCGTCTAACCCTTCGAACGGCCCCGCAGCGCCGCATGCCGACCTGGCGCTCGTCGAACGCTGCCGGGCCGGGGCGCCGGGTGCGTTCGAGGAGTTGTACCGCCTGCATTCGCCGCGTCTGTTCGGCCTGGCGTGCCGGATGGTGGGCCGCGGCGACGCGGAAGATCTGCTGCAGGAGATTTTCCTGACCGCGCACCGGAAGCTCGGGTTGTACAAGGGCGAGTCGTCGCTGGGCACGTGGTTGTTCCGGCTGGCGACCAACCTCTGCCTCGATTTCCTGCGCAGCCGCGCGAACCGGACGGCGCAGTTGACCGAGTCGTACGACGCGGAGGACGCGCTGCCGCCGGAAGGCGGCCGCGGGCCCATCCTCAGCGTTGTCGATCGCCTCGACCTGGAGCGGGCGATCGCCGAGTTGCCGGACGGGTGCCGCGAGGTCTTCGTCCTGTACGATGTGGAAGGGTTCGAGCACCGAGAGGTCGGACAGATGTTGGGCATTTCAGACGGCACGTCCAAGTCACAGCTGCACAAGGCGCGCATGCGTCTGCGTGAGCTGCTGGCGCGGCGCGCGCAGCCCCAGGCGGAGGTGTCGCGATGACGTGCCGTGACATTCAGCCGCGACTGTCCGAGTTCCTCGATCACACGCTGCCGCGGGACACGCGCACGGACGTGGCGACGCACCTGCAGGGCTGCGCCGACTGCCGCGCCCTGATCGACGATCTCGATCGGGTGCGCCAGGCCGCGCGCGCGCTGGGTCCCATCACGCCGCCCGCGCACCTGTGGCTCGAAGTCGCGGGGCGCATTCGCCTCGAGCGCGGCGCATCCGGCGCCGGCACGGCGCCGGCCACCCGCCCCGCTCCGATCGCGCGCTCGGAAGCGTGGCAGTGGCTGGGACTGGCGGCCGCCCTCATCCTCATCACGGCCGCCGTGTACCTGGTGGCCCGCCCCGATGCACCGCCGGCCGCGGCGGTCGCCGCCGACGCGGGCAACGCGAGCGAACCGGCCACCGTCGAAACAGTTGAGGACACGTTGCGGCGCGCGGAAGCGGAATACGAACGCGCGATCGTGATGCTGCAGGAAATCGTCGAACGCGGGGACCCGTCGGTGAACGCGGGCACGCTGGCGGCGCTGCAGAAGGTGGATTCGGCGATCGCGGAAAGCCGCGCGGCGCTGACCGACAATCCCGCGAGCGAGCCGGCGCGCACGAGTTTGTTCGAGGCGCTGGCCAGCAAGGTGAACCTGCTGCAAAGCACCGTGGCCCTCATGAACGAGATGCGTAAGGGTGACGCCGGCGGCGCGGCTGAGGCCGCAGCCGGCACGGATCGGAAAACGTCCTAGCGAGGTTTCATGAAGACCTTCACCACTCTGGCGGCCGTGGCCGCCCTGACCGTCATCGCCGCCCCGGCCGCCGCCCAGAGCGCCGACGTGCGCATCCGGATCGACTCGCAGGCCATCCGCGAGGCCACCGAAGAAGTGCGCGCCGCGCTGCGCGAGGCCTTCGGCCCCGAGATGCGCCTGGAGCTGCAGCATGGACTGCAGAGCCTGTCGCGCGACCTCGCCGTCGTCATCGGCGATATCAGCCGTGAGGTGTCGCGCGAACTGGGCCGTGACTGGAGCCGGGAGTTCCGGGGCTTCCGCGGGTGGGACGGCGCCTGGGCCGAGAGCCAGCGCAACTTCCCGGCGTCGCAGACCGACACGGAGACGCGCACCTTTGCGATTGGCGCCAACGGCGAGTTCGATCTCGAGAATCTCTCCGGCGACATTCAGATTCGCCCGGGGTCGGGCCGCGACGTGACGATTGAGATCCGCCGCCACGCGCGAGGCCGCACCGAGTCGGACGCCCGCACGGGCCTGTCGCGCGTCCGGGCCGAGACGCTGCACCGGGGCGACCGCGTGACGGTCCGCACCGTGTATGCCAACGAGCGTCAGTCCAGTTACTCCGTCTCGGTCGACTACATCATCACGGCGCCGGCCGGCACCCGCGTGAACGCGCGCACCGTCGCGGGCGACGTCACGGTCGGCGCGATGACCGGCGAGCTGAGCGTGCACACCACCAGCGGGGACATGACCATCACCAACGCCACGCGCCTGGTGGCGGCCAAGACCGCGTCGGGCGACGTGGTCCTGCAGGGCGTGAGCGCCGAGGGCCTGCTGACCGCCAGCACGCTGAGCGGCGACGTCACCGCCACGGGCGTCAAGGCGCGCCGGCTGGAACTGTCGAGTGTCTCGGGTGACGTCACGGCCCGCCAGGTGCAGGCCGCCGACGTCAAGCTGGCGTCAACCTCCGGCGACCTGGTCTTCGACGGCGACCTGCAGCCCAACGGACGGTACACGCTGCAGACCCACGCCGGCGACGCGCGGCTCTCGATCGATGGACGGACGGGCTTTCAGTTCGAGGCCAGCACGTTCACCGGCACCGTGCGCACGGACCTGCCGCTGCAGGTGCAGAGCCTCGGGTCGGAACGCCGGCGCGCCAACCGGAACGTGCGCGGCACGTTCGGCGACGGCTCCGCGATGGTCACCGCCACGAGTTTCTCGGGCAGCGTGATCGTGACGAAGCGGTAGCCGTCACAGAGCACACTCACACGAGCACTGGAGCGCTGGGAGGCTTGCACAGAAGCGCAGGCTGAGCGCCCGGCTTCGCCGGCAACCACTGAAAGACATCGGCCGTGTGAAAGGGGCGGCACAAACCGCCAAAGCCCCTTTTCACACGGCCGATGTCTTTCGGTGGTCACGCCGCCAAAGGCGGCGTTCAGCCTGCGCCTCTCAGCCCTTCAGTTCTCTTGTGAATTCTTCCCTTACTTGCTGACGACCAGGTGAATCAGGTAGTGGCTGCCGCCGCGGTTGGCCCAGACCCGAAGGTATTCGCCGCCCTTGAGCAGTTCCACCTTGTTCGAGTTGGCGGCCGGGGCCGTGCCCTTGATCACGGTCTTCACGTCGGCGGCCGCAATCACCGAGGCCAGTTCCCGGCCCTTGACCTGACCGGCCTGCACGAACTCAATCCACTTGTTGTTGTCGCCTGACTGTCCAACGACGGACGTCACCGGGTCGGCCGACACCCGCAGCGTATAGCTGCCGGCGGGCAGGGCCTTGCCGTCGGCCATCACGGCCCGCGACAGCCGGACGGTGCCGAGCGAGGTCGCCGCGGTCTGCGCAGCCGCCCCGACCTGCATCCAGGCCATCGCCGCCACCACAACCGCCACCATCGAGTACATCGCTCTCCGCGTCATCTACAGCCTCCAGCGCTGATTATCGGCCGTTACCCGCGAACCTGCAACCCAGACCGGCTCGCGGCCGCCCACGAACCCACCAACCCACGAACCCACCAGCCCACGAACCCACCTACATGGCCATCAGGTCGAACTGCTCGTGGTGCAGCTGTTCGTCCGGCCGGACGGTGACCGCCCGGCCCACCGTGGCTTCCAGCTCCTTGAGCACCCCGCGGCCCTCTTCGCGCAGCGCCCGGGCGACTTCCGGATTGACGCGCAGCACCAGGCTGTAGCCGTCCAGGTCGGCCGCCACCTTCTTCACCTCGGTGAGGATGTCGTAACAAATCGTCGGACTGGCCTTGATGGTGCCCGAGCCCGAACAGTACGGACACGGCTCGGTCAGCATGCGTTCCAGGCTGCTCTTCACGCGTTTGCGCGTGACGATGACCAGGCCGAAGTCGTTGACCTGCACCGCCTTGGACGGCGCCCGGTCGCGTCGCAGTTCCTGCTCCACCGCCTGGAAGACCTTCTGGCGATTTTTCTTGTCTTCCATGTCGATGAAGTCGAGCACGATGATGCCGCCCAGGTCGCGCAGCCGCATCTGCCGCACGATTTCCTTGGCCGCCTCCAGGTTGGTCTTGACGATCGTGTCTTCCAGCCGTCCGGCGCTCTTCTTGCCGACGTACCGGCCCGTGTTCACGTCGATGGCGACGAGCGCCTCGGTCTGATTGATGACGATGTAGCCGCCCGACTTGAGCCAGACCTTGCTGCGCAGCGCCTTGTCGATCTCGCCCTGGACGCCGTATTCGTCGAAGATCGGATAGTCCTTGTCGTAGAGCTTCACCCGGCTGACCATGCCCGGCATGATCCGCTGCATGAGCGCCACCACGCGCTTGTACTCCGTCTCATCGTCGATCCGGATGGCGGTGAACTGTTCGTTGAGGAAGTCGCGCAGCAGCTTGGCGACGAGGCTTTCCTCGCGGTAGAGCACGCAGGGCGGCCGCTGGGACTCGCGCTTCCGCTGCACTTCGGTCCAGACAGACTTGAAGTACTGCAGGTCGGAGAGGATGTCCTCCTCGGGCCGGTTCACCGCGGCGGTGCGGATGATCACGCCGCCCGGCAGGTTCTGCTCTTCCTTGAACTTCTGGACGATCCCGCGCACGCGGCGGCGTTCGTCGCGTGATTCGATCTTGCGCGAGACGCCGATGTGATCGACCGTCGGCATGTAGACGAGGAAGCGGCCCGGCAGCGAGATATGCGACGTGATCCGCGCGCCCTTGGTGCCGAGCGGTTCCTTGACCACCTGCACGACCACTTCCTGGCCTTCGCGCAGCAGGTCTTCGATCTTGACGTCGGCGGGCTGTTTGTCGCGGTCGCGTCCGCGCCGGGTGTCCTTCGGCCCGGCCGCGGCGGCGCCGTTGACCGGCGCCGCGCCGGCAGCCGAGGCGGCCTGGGCGTCCGGCGCGTCGAGGCCTTCGGCCGCCAGCGCCTCCGGATCGGGAATATCGGGCACCGGCGCCGGTGTCGTCGCCTCTTCCTCGTCCTCGAGGCTCTCGGCCGTCGGGTCGATGACGTCACTCACGTACAGGAACGCGTCGCGTTCGAGGCCGAGGTCGACAAACGAGGACTGCATCCCCGGCAGCACCTTCGACACGCGCCCCTTGTAGATGTTGCCGACCACGCCGCGCGTCTGTTCGCGCTCGATGAAAACCTCTACGACCTGATCATCCTCGAGAATGGCCACACGGGTTTCGTGCGGCGTCGAGGAGATCACCATCTCCTTGTTCATGGAGCCAATCCTTAATTCGTAAACCGCCGCATCCGCACGTTGAGGATGAGGCCAAACCCGGCAAGTGTCGCCACCAGCGACGACCCGCCATAACTCATGAGCGGCAGGGTCAGGCCCTTCACGGGGGCCAGCCCGGCCTGCATAGTGATGTTGTACACCACCTGAAAGGCGAACCAGGACACGATCCCGGCCACGAGAAACGCCCCCACCCGGTCCTTGGCCAGCTTGGCCGCTTCCAGGCTTCTCAGGATGACGAACAGATACAGGCCCAGGACCACGACCACGCCCACGAACCCGTGTTCCTCGGCCAGCACGGCGAAGACGAAGTCGTTGTGGCCTTCAGGCAGGAACCGGTAGACGCCCTGTGTCCCCTGCCGGAACCCCTTGCCGAACAACCCGCCCGACCCGACGGTGACCTTCGCCTGAATCTGCTGATACCCGGCGCCGCGGGGGTCCCGCTCCGGATCCAGGAACGTGATGACGCGTCCCTTCTGATAGTCCTGCAGGCCCCAGGTCCAGACGACCGGCGACAGCGCGACGACCAGCAGCAGCCCCACCACGACCCACTTCAGCCGCAGGCCCGCCAGGTACACGATGCCGAGATACACCGGCACCAGGGTGGCCGCGGTCCCCAGGTCGGGCTGCAGGAAGATGAGTCCGGCGGGCAGGGCCACGACCAGCGCTCCCCACGTCAGGTCGCCCCACGAGCGGCCGCTCCGCCGGCCTTCGCCGTACCACATCGCCAGCACCAGCGCGACGGCGAGCCGCGCAAACTCGGACGGCTGCAGCGTGCCGACGCCCAGGTCAATCCAGCGCCGCGCGCCCTTGGCCACGACACCGAAGAACAACACGGCGACGAGTGCGGCGACCAGGCCCAGATAAATGATCAACGACCGCTGGCTGAGCGTGCGGTAGTCGATCATCAGGCAGACGATCAGCGCCACGAATCCGATGGGCACGGCGTACAGCTGCCGCCAGAACTCGCCGCCGGGCGCGTTGGCGGTCACGTTCCAGGTGACCGAGTAGATCGTCGCCACTCCCACCAGCGTCAGCGCGACCACCGCGGCCAGCAACGGCCAGTCCAGGTGCGGCAGGATGCGACGATCGACGATCACGGGCGACGGCCCCCACGCGTGGCTGGAGCGGCAACGGTAGGCGGCGCCGCGGCCGGCGCGGTGCCCGTGGCCGTCGTGACGGCTGGACGCGGCAGGACGGGTAGCGGGCGGCCCTCACGTTTCGCGAAGTACGTCTCGACCACGTGTTTGGCAATCGGCGTGGCCACGCCGCTGGTGTTGCCGTGTTCGGCGAACACCACGCCGGCGACCTGCGGGTTCTCCCTCGGCGCGAAGAAGACGAACCACCCATGATGCCGCAGGTCGCGCGTCGTCCGGCCCGCGAGGGCTTTGGCCGCATCCAGCGAAATCACCTGCGCCGTGCCGGTCTTGCCGGCCACATCCCGCCCATCCAGACGCGCGCCCCGCGCGCTGCCCGCCCCATTGACCGCGAGCCACAAACCGTCGCGCACCGCCTCCAGCCACTCCGCGCGCAACGGCTCCGGCGGTGTCACCGGCGCATGTGACGCCAGCGACTCCCAGCCGGTGCCCTTGTCAACCGCCTTCACCACATGCGGCGTGACCAGCCTCCCGCCGTTGGCGATCGTGGCGATCATCCTGGCCAGCGCAATGGGCGTGACATCGACCAACCCCTGCCCGATCGAGACGGAAATGGTGTCGCCCGGATACCAGCGTTCATTGAACCGGCGGCGCTTCCACGCTTCGGTGGGAATCTGGCTTTCGTTTTCGCCGGGCAGGTCGATCCCGGTCCTGCCCACCAAACCGAGCCGATCGGCCCACTTGTGAATGGTGTCGACCGAGAGCTTCTCGCCGAGTGTGTAGAAGTACACGTTGCACGAATGCTCCAACGCTTCGCGCAGCGTGACGCGCCCGTGCCCGCCCGCCCGGTTGCACGCGAATGAATTGCCGTAGATGGTCTTCGACCCGTAACACGTGACGGCCGTGTCCGGAGTGACGAGCCCCTCGTGCAGCGCGGCCATGGCCATCACGATCTTGAACGTCGACCCTGGCGCGTACAGCCCCTGCGTCAGCCGGTTGCCCATCGGGCGCAGGCTGTCGGCGTTGAGCGATTGCCACGTCGCGCGGTCGATTCCGGTGGCAAACGCGTTGGGGTCGTACGCGGGCAGGCTGGTCATGGCCAGCACTTCTCCCGTGTTGGGATCCATGAACATGGCCGCGCCGTTGTAGCCCTTGACCTTGAAGGCGTCTTCAAGCGCGCGCTGCATGTCGGCATCCAGCGTCAGCTGCAGCCGGTGTCCGTCCACCGGCTCCTGATGCTCCAGCTCCTCGATTTCGCGGCCGCGCGAGTTGACCACCACGAAGCGGTTCCCGTTCGTGCCCCGCAGCAACGCGTCATACGCCTGCTCGATCCCGGCCTGCCCGACAATGGCGCCGGGCGCGATGCCCTCGGCCAGCTGCGTGGTCTGCGCCTCGCCGACATAACCGAACAGGTGCGCCGCCAACCCGTCACCGGGATAGGTGCGCGTCGGGACCTGCTCGACGACCACGCCGGGCAGTTCAATGGCGCGCGCCATGACGGCGGCCACCTGCGCCTCGGTGGCGTTTTCAATGACGGGAATCGGCCGGAAGGCCGGCTCGCTCATGCTGCGCTTGACGGTCGCGCGCACGGCCGCCTCGTCGGCGCCGGTGACCGCGGCCAGGCGCGTCATGACCGCGTCGAGGTTGGCGGCGGTCTGCTCGCGCACGATGGCGATGCGGAACGCCTGGCGGTTCTGCACCAGCACTTCGCCGAAGCGATCGAACAAGACGCCGCGCGGCGCCCGCAGCTCGATCGTCCGCATGTGGTTGTTTTCCGCGCGCTCGCGGTACTTCTGATACTGCAGCACCTGCAGCAGCCAGAACGCCACGGCCAACGCGACGAACACGATGACAATGGCCGCACGCAGCCCGATCAGCCGCAGCTGCAGGCTCTGCCGATCCTCGTAGGCTCCCGGGCTCAGCATCGGTTCACCACCGTCGTTTACTGAACGACGGCCGCCGGGCCGCGCGCGTCTGGCGCACGGCGCCCGGCAGCAGCTCGGTGGCCTGAAACGCCACCAGCGCCGCCGCCACATTGAGGGCCGTCTCCACCAGCATAGCGACCGCGTTCACATCCCACCAGCGCTGATCGACCATCGCCTGCATGGCCGTGAGCAGCAGCCGGTGCAACACCGTGACCACGGCCACCGTGGCCACCCGGGCAGGCGCCCGCGTGACGATGAACTGGGCGCCGGCCACTCCGGCGCCAAACCCGGCCACGGTTTTGGCCAGCGCGCCCACGCCCACGATGCCCCCCGACAGGCCGTCCTGCACCAGGCCGCCGATGGTCCCGGCCCACATGCCGGCCACCGGGCCCCAGTGCAGCGCCGCATACACCACGGCGACCAGCACGAGATCGAACACCCAGCTGCCGCCCACCGCATACCGTGCGAGCGCCATCTGCAGGACCAGGCCCACCGCCACGGCCGCCAGGACACGCCACGGGTTCACGGCCGGGGCGCCTCCGGCACCTGTCGGGCCGGCCGGGCCAGCACCACCAGCACGACGTCCAGCCGCGTGAAATCCACGGCCGGTCTGACGCGGAGGTCACTGTAGAACCCCGAGCCCCGCACGGCCCGATCGACGGTGCCGATCAGAAACCCGCGTGGATAGATCCCGTCGAGTCCGGACGTGAACACGCGCTCCCCCGCTTCCACGTTCCGGAGGACGTCCACAAACTGCATCTCGAGCGGCGGTTCGCCGGCGCCGCCCTGGGCGAACCCCGTCGCCAGCGACCGTTCGGTCACCGCGTGCGCGCCCGCGTTCCGCCCGGTCAGCAACTGCACCTGCGAAGCGGTTCCCGTGGTGCGCAACACGCGACCGACCACGCCGAGATGGCCGATGACGGCCATGTCGACGGCCACGCCGTGATCCGCGCCCCGATCGATCGTGATCATGTCGGCGCCCGGCGCCGGGTCGCCGGCGATGACGCGCGCGGCCAGCGTGGGCGCGACCAGGCTCTGCTGCAGGCGCAGCAGATCTTCCAGGTCGCGCGTCTGGCTGACGATGGCGGCCTGCGCCTGGACGAGCCCTTCCAGTTCGAGCACGCGCTTCTGCAGCGCGTCGTTGTCGGCGGCCACGCCGCGCAGGGCGACATAGTTGGACCAGAGCGACCGGCCGAAGTCGGCGACCCCCGAGGTCACATGCTGGATGGTGGCGAACACGCCGAAGGTGGCCGCCTGGATGAGCGGCACGCCGCTGCGCGACTGGACCTGCGCCGAAATCAGGATGACGTGAACGAAAGTCAGGACCAGAAACAGCGCGAAGGTGCGTCGAAAACTCGTCAACGCCTCAATCCAGCGAGATCTTTCTCAGCAGCTCGAAGTTCGACAGCATCTTGCCCGCGCCCAGCACGACGGTGGACAGCGGGTCCTCCGCCGTCGCCACGGGCAGCCCCGTCTCTTCACGCAGCCGCTTGTCGAGGTTCTTCAGCAGCGCGCCGCCGCCGGTGACGACGATGCCGCGGTCGACGATGTCGGCCGACAGTTCCGGCGGCGTCCGCTCGAGGGCGACACGCACGGCGTCCACGATCACGTTGACCGTCTCGGCCAGCGCCTCGCGAATCTCCTCGTCGGTGATCGTGATGGTCTTGGGCACGCCCTCGATCAGGTGCCGCCCCTTGATCTCCATCGTCAACCGTTCGTCGAGCGGGTAGGCCGATCCCAGCTCCATCTTGATCTGCTCGGACGTACGCTCGCCGATGAGCAGGTTGTACGTCTTCTTGATGTACTGGATGATCGCCTCGTCCATCTCGTTGCCGGCCACCCGAATGGCCTTGCTGTAGACGATGCCGGCCAGCGAGATCACGGCGATGTCGGTGGTGCCGCCGCCGATGTCGACCACCATGTTGCCCGAGGCGTCTTCGATGGGCATGCCGGCGCCGATGGCCGCGGCCATCGCTTCTTCGACGAGATAGACCTCACTCGCCTTGGCGCGGTACGCGCTGTCCTTGACGGCGCGTTTTTCTACCTGCGTAATCTCGGAGGGGACGCCGATGACGATGCGCGGCCGCACCCACATCGTGCGGTTGTGCGCCTTCTTGATGAAGTGCGCGAGCATCTTTTCGGTGACCTCGAAGTCGGCGATGACGCCGTCCTTCATCGGCTTGATGGCCACGATGTTGCCCGGCGTGCGGCCCAGCATCTCCTTGGCCTCGCGGCCGACGGCCTCGATGCGGCCGGAAATCTTGTTGATGGCCACGATGGACGGCTCGTTGACCACGATGCCCTTCCCGCGCGCGTACACGCAGGTATTGGCCGTGCCCAGGTCGATGGCCAGGTCACTCGAAAACAGCGAAAACAACGATCGAAGGTTCAACGCGACTCCTGTTCCCCTTCATGGTGCCGGAGCAGGCCGACACCTGCAATACAGATTCCATTCCTTCCGGCCTCTTTCACGCGATACATGGCGGCGTCGGCCGCCTGCAGCACCCCGTCAGCCGACTGCGCCGCGGCCGGCAGCGTGGCCACGCCAATCGAGGCGGTCAGACGGCTGCCGGGGCCCCGGTCGGCCAGGAACACGTAGCGGGCGATCCGTTCGAGCAACCGGCTGGCCACGGCCCGGGCGCCGTCCTCCCCCGTTTCCGGCAGGACGATCGCAAATTCGTCACCGCCGAACCGCGCCACGACGTCGGTTTCGCGGGCGCTGCCGCGGATGACCGCCGCCGCCTCGACCAGCGCCCGGCTGCCCATCAGGTGGCCGTGCGCGTCGTTGATCTTCTTGAACCCGTCCAGATCGACGAACAGCAGCGACAACGGGCGGCCGCTGCGCACCGCGCGTTTGGCCTCCTTACGCAACACGTCGTGGAGATACCGCGAGTTGTAGAGCTGCGTCAGGTCGTCGGTCACCGACAGCGCCTCGGCCCGGACCACCCGCAGGGCGTGCGCGAGCGCGTACGCCGCCGGCTCGACCAGGCGGCCAAACGCGGCCTTGAGCGCCGGCGTCCACCGGGGCACGCGCCGGGCGCGGCCATGGTCGACACCCACCAGCACGCCCACAATCGCGCCGTTGGCCACCAGGGGCCAGCCGACCGCGGCCGCTTCCAGCGGCTCGCCAATCCGCCGGTCGCCGGCGACCCGGTCGGTCGCGTACGGCTCTTCGGTCTGCACGACCGCGTCGGCCAGCGCCTCGATGGGCGCCTTGAGGGTGTTCTCGGACTCCCGGCCCGAGAG
>CAYYFE010000047.1:0-30823 GCA_964471115.1 uncultured Solibacteraceae bacterium | reverse complement strand
CGCCAGCACCTCGAGCACCGGCTTGACGACGCGCCGGACCTGCGGATTGGCGTATTCGCTCAGGTAGATCGCCGACAGCACGCCCGCCGGCAGCGCCACGAGCATCGCGATGACCGACACCAGCAGCGTGCCGGCCACCAGCGGCAGGACGCCGAACTTCGCGTCATAGAACAGCGGCGTCCACTCCGTGCCGAACAGGAAGGCCGTGATCGGCACCTCCCGCAGGAACTCGACCGTCTCGAAGAGCAGGACGCCGATGATGCCCGCCGTGATGAGGACCGAGCCGGCGGCGCACGCCCACAGGAGGCGTTCGATGCCGGCTTCGACCCACCGGCGGGTCGCCGGTGTCATTGCTGGCCGCCGAGCAGCTGTTCCAGGGTGCGCGTGGACTGCGCCGCGTGGTCGAGGAACATCGAGCCCGTCTTGCGCGACGTGAAGCGGTCCTTGACCAGCGACAGCTCACGGTCGGTCAGCGAAACGTAGCCGACTTCCTGCGCGAGCTTCGACGTGTTGTCGAGGTAGAAGCCGAGGAAGTCGCGGACTTCCGGGCGCTCGAGCGACGCCATCGTCACGTAGATGAGCAGCGGGCGCGACAGCGGCCGGTAGGTGCCGTTGCGCACGGTATCGAACGAAGGTTCGATGGGGCCCGCCCCGTTGCTCGGGTCCTCGTCATCGATGGCGACGAGCTTGAGCTTGCCGCGGTTCTCTTCGTAGTACGCCAGCCCCATGAACCCGAGCGCGTACTGGTCGCCCGACACGCCCTGGACCAGAATGTTGTCGTTTTCGCTCGACGTGTAGTCGCCGCGGCTCATCTTGGCCTTGCCCATGATCGCTTCGGTGAAGTAGTCGAACGTGCCCGAGTCGATGCCGGCGCCGAAGAGCCGGATTTCCTGGTCGGGCCACGAGGGCCGAATCTGGTTCCAGCGGGTGATCGTGCCCTGCGCCTCAGGCGCCCACATTTTACGCAGTTCGGCCACGGTCATCGAGGCCGCCCAGGTGTTGCTGGGGTGGACGACGACCGCCAGGCCGTCATAGGCCACCGGCAGCTCGATGTAGCCGATGTTGGCCGCCGCGCACGCTTCGACCTCGGAGGTGCTGATGGGCCGCGACGCGTTGGCGATGGCGATTTCATTGCGGCAGAACTTCTTCATGCCGCCGCTGGTGCCCGAGAAACCCACCGTGATGGGTTTGCCGGGCTGGGCGGCGCCGAACTCTTCCGCCACCGCCTGCGAAATCGGGAACACCGTGGACGACCCGTCAAGCGCGATGACCGGGGTGGGGGAGGCGTCGGTGGCGCCGCCGCCACACGCGATGGACGCAACAAGGATGGCAGCGGAACCGAGGAGTCGGAATCTCATGTTTGCGAGGCTATCGGCGGCCGGTTTCGCACCAGTTTCGGAGATGTAAATTCCGTGTTACAGCGCCCGGACGGGCACGTTCTGCCCCCGTCCGGCCCGGCGGCCCGACCGGCGGACGGCCTCGAACGTGACCGGGCAGCCAAGGGCTTTGGCCAGCGGCGCGGCGTGGCGGGTGGCCGCCCACAGTTCCAGCTCGGGATCCCCGGCCGCCCGCAGGCGGACCCGGAGGCCGTCGCTGGTCATGTCGGCCGTGAGCGTGTCGACGACCTGCGCGTGGCTGCGGTCCAGTCCCTCGGCCAGCCGCAGCAGCGCGCCCAGCAGCCGGACGATGTCGCGGCGCTCGGGGGACAAGGCGGCAAAGTCGGCGTGTGACTTCTTGGGCGGGCTCTGCCGGTGGTACCGCGCGGCCAGCCCCATGAGCTGAATTTCATCGGGATCGAATCCGCGCAGGTCGCCGTGTTCGATCAGGTACTGGGAGTGTTTGTGGTGTTTTTCGTAGCTGATATGGGTGCCGATGTCGTGCAGCAGCGCCGCGTATTCGAGCCACTCGCGGACGTGATCGCCCAGGCCGTGCCGGTCGCGCGTGGCATCAAACAGCGTCAGGGCCAGGCGCGCCACCTGCTGCGCGTGCGGCGCGACGTACCGGCACCGCTCGGCCAACTCGATCACGCTGCGCCGCCGCACGTCGGGATACCGCTCGACGGTGCGGATGTGGGCACTGTTCTTCTTGACGTAGTCCAGCACCAGCCCTTCGCGCAGGGCGAAGTCGCACAGGGTGAGGTCCGTCGCGCCGAGGTCCTCGAGCAGCGTGTCGAGCAGGACGGCGCCGGCCACGGTCACATCGGCCCGTCGCGGATCCAGCCCGGGCAGCGCCAGGCGCTCGTTGATCGTGAGTGACGTCAGTTGTTGCCGCACCCGCGAAAAAGCCTTGGCGGGAATCCGGCGGTTGCGCAGGTCGGCGCCGGCGCGCGCGCGGTCGATGGCCAGCGCGCCGAGCGCGTGAATGGTGCCCGACGTGCCGATGACGCGCGCGAAGCCCCGCTTGCCGATGGCGCGCAGGTGGGCGGCGGTCTGGCGGCGGATGTGCCGCACCATGCGGGTGGCGTCGCCGCGTGAGAGCGGGTCGCTGGTGACGAACCGTTCGGTCAGGCGAATCACGCCGATCTTGAAACTCTCGCCCAGTTGCATGCGGGCGGCGGTGCCGAGGGTGATCTCGACGCTGCCGCCGCCGATGTCGATGACGACCGCCGGCTTCGCGCCGACGCCCGCGGCGTAGGCCGCCGCCAGGTGGATGAGCCGGGCCTCTTCCTTGCCGGAGATGATGCGGACGCGAATCCCCAGGTCGCGCCGGACGGTGGCGACGAAGTCACCCCCGTTTTCCGCTTCGCGCACGGCGCTGGTGGCCGTGGCGAGGATTTCGTCCACGGCGTGTGTTTCGGCCAGCCGCTTGAACTTGGCGAGGGTTTCCAGCGCGGCGGTGACGGCCGACGGCGCCAGCTGGCGGCCATCGAGGCCCCCGGCGCCCAGGCGGACCATGTCCTTCTCGCGATCGACCACCTCAAATGACAGGTCCGGCCGGACGCGCACGATGATCATGTGCACGGAGTTCGAACCGATGTCGATCGCCGCCAGTCGCATTGTTTACATTCGTGTTACGCCGGACGCGCGGCGACGAGGCATGCTACCACGGTGGATCGGACGCAGCTGATTGCCACGCTGGCCCGCCTGTCCTCGCGGTTCACCTGCGAGCTGGCGCGCGCGCGCCGCGGTGTGCCTGAGGGCGTCCATCAGGCGCGTGTCGCCGCGCGCCGGCTGCGTGAAGCGGTGGGCGCGCTTGAACCGGTGTTGCCGCCGGGCACCGCGCGCAAGGCCGTGCGGCGGCTGCGGGCCTGCCGACAGACGCTGGGCGCGGTCCGTGAGGCCGATGTGACGCTGACGGTGCTGGCGCGCGAAGCGGCCGACCGCGGATGGCCGACGGCCGCGGTGGCGCACGTCGAGGCCGGCCTCAAGCAGGAGCGTGCCGACGCGCAGCGAGCCCTGCTGCGTCGCCTGCGCGGCTGGCACTGGCGGCTGGACGCCGGCACGCTGCGTGCAGGACTGGCGCGCGCGGGCGACCATGCCGCTTGGCACGCCGTTCTGGCGGAGGCGGCCCGCCGGCGCCGCAGGCGCGCGGCGCGGCTGGCGGCCGATCTCGAGGCCTTGTCGGGGGTCTACGTGCCCGATCAGCTGCACGCGGTGCGGATTTCCGCCAAGAAGCTGCGGTACGCGCTCGAATGGGAATGCGATCTGGGCGCGCACCGCTGGGTCCGTGAACGGCAGCGGCTCGAACACATGCAGGATCTGCTGGGAGAGTGGCACGATCGGCTCGTGCTGCAGGAACGGGTGAACCGCGTGCGCCGCGCCGGCGAGCTGCCGCGCGTCCGCGCGCACGAGCTGCGGTCCATGGCGCTCGAGCTGGAAGTCGAATGCCGCGCCGTCCATGCCCGGATGCGCGCGCAGGCGCCGGCCATGTTGGTCCTGGCGCGACGGGCGGCGGCCCGATGACGCTCTACCTCGTGCGGCATGCCATCGCCGAACCCCGCGGCGAGGACTGGCCCGACGACAGCCTGCGCCCGCTGACCGACCGGGGACGCAAACGGATGCGGCAAATCGCGCAGCACCTGTCGGCGCGTGGGGTCGAGGTCGAGCGTGTGCTCACCAGCCCATTGGTGCGAGCGCGTCAGACGGCTGATCTCCTGGCCCCGCTGTGGGCGCGCGGCGCCACCCCACGCGTCGTGGACGCGCTTGCGCCGGGTTTCTCCCCGGCACGGGTCGCCGGCGCGCTGCGGGCACATGCCGGCGCCGGACCGCTCTGTGTCGTGGGGCATGAGCCGGGCCTGGGCGAACTGGCGGCGTGGCTGCTTGGCTCGGCCAAGCCGCTGCCGTTTCGCAAGGGCGGTGCCGCCTGCCTCGAGGCGCCGGTCTCACTGACCCGCGGCTCGGCCACACTCGTCTGGCTCGTAACGCCGCGCCTGATCCTTGATCCCTGATCCCTGATTTACACCACCGTGCCCGGCTTCACGACCGCGCCCTTGGGGACGATGATGATGCCGTTGCGGATGAAGTAGCCGTCGCCGTCGACGTCCTGCAGGCCCCGTTCGTTGACCAGGCGCGCGCCTTCGCCGATGCGGGCGTTTTTGTCGACGATCACCCGGTCGAGCACCGCGCCTTTACCCACGCCCAGCGGCAGGTCGGTGTGTCCTTCGTCGTACACGTCGGCGCCCAGCAGCACCGAGCGGGTGACCGTGGCGCCATTGTGGATGGACGTGCGAATGCCAACCACGCTTTCGCGCACCGTGCAGCTGTCGAGGTAACAGCCTTCGGCCACGATGGCTTCGTCAATCATGCACGCGTGCATCCGCGAGGCCGGCAGGAAGCGGGGCCGGGTGTAGATGGGGCGCGTGGGATGGAAAAAATTGAACGGCGCGCCCCGGCGCGTGAGCAGCAGGTTGACGTCGTAAAACGCCTGCACCGTGCCGACGTCCGCCCAGTAGCCCCGATAAAAATGCGCCTGGACCCGGTGGGTCGACAGGGCGTGCGGAATGATCTCCTTGCCGAAGTCGACCGCGCGGTCGCGGGCCAGGACCTCGTGCAGCACGTCGCGGGAGAAGACGTAAATGCCCATCGAGGCCAGGAGGGGCTTGTCCTCGGTGAGGCCGGCCGACGAGCCGGCGGCCGGTGAGGCGAGCAGCGCCGCCAGCCGTTCGCCCTGGGGTTTCTCGTCGAAGCCGGTGACGTAGCCGTCACGGTTGCAGCGCAAGATCCCCATCTGCGTCGCATCGTCGGCGGTCACCGGCTGCGCGGCAATCGTGATGTCGGCGTTGCGTTCGATGTGCGTCTCGATGAGCTCATCGAAGTCCATCCGGTAGATGTGGTCGCCGGCCAGAATCAGGTAGTACTCCGCGTCGATGTTGCGGAAGTGGCGCGCGGCCTGGCGCACGGCATCCGCCGTGCCCTGGAACCACTGCTCGCCCTCGGGCGTCTGCTCGGCGGCGAGGACCTCGATGAAGCCGTCGGAAAAACTGTCGAGCCGGTACGTCTGCGCGATGTGCCGGTTGAGCGACGCCGAGTTGAACTGCGTCAGCACGTAGATGCGCTTGAGCCCGGCGTGCAGGCAGTTGCTGATCGGGATGTCGATCAGCCGGTACTTGCCGCCGATCGGCACGGCCGGCTTGGAGCGCAGGTGCGTGAGGGGGAAGAGGCGCGTGCCCCGGCCGCCGCCGAGCACGATCGTCAGGACGTCCTGCATGCGCGTTCATTGTAGCGCCCGCGCGGATCTTTCGCCGCGTTAACCACGCCGTCGCCGGATCGTTACGCGCGCTTTCCACGATAGCCGCATCGCGCGCGTGAGCCACGCCGCGACATGAAGGAGAGCGGCATGAGGAGTGTGTGGAGCAGACTGGTGGCCGTCGCGGCCGCCCTGGCGTGTGGCCTTGGCGCGGCCCTGTCGGCGGCGCAGGCACCGGCGGCTGGTGTGGTGAGCGGCCGGGTGGTGGACGGGTCGCGGGGCGAGCCGCTGCCCGGCGCGCTGGTGCGCATCGAAGGCACCGCGTTGTCGGCGCCGACCGATCGCCAGGGCGCGTTCCGGCTGACCGGGGTGCCCGCGGGACCGCAGACCGTGGTGGTGTCCTTCATCGGCCGCGTCGAGGGGCGGCAGCTGGTCACGGTGAGCGCGGCCACGGCGGCGACGATCGAAATCCGGCTCGAACCGGACTACACGTACAGCGAGTCGGTCACCGTGACGGGGGAGTCGATTCAGGAAGGCCAGGCGCGCGCGCTCAACCAGCAGCGGACCGCGCTCAACATCACCAACGTGGTCGCCGCGGATCAGATCGGCAGCTTTCCCGACCCGAATGCCGCGGAGGCCGCGTCGCGGATCCCCGGGGTGTCGATTACCCGGGACCAGGGCGAAGGACGGTACATCCTGGTGCGCGGGACCGAGGCGCGTCTGAACTCGGTGATGGTCGACGGCGAACGGCTGCCGGCGCCGGAAGGCGACACCCGGCAGGTCATGCTGGACGCCATTCCGGCCGATCAGCTGCAGGCCATCGAAGTCTCGAAGGCGCTGACGCCCGACATGGACGCCGACGCGATTGGCGGCGCCGTGAATCTGGTGACGCGGCAGGCCGTGGCGCGCACGACGCTGCTGCTCGATCTGGCCGGTGGCTACAGCGCGCTGCAGTCGTCGGCCGACCAGCAGTATGCGGCGGGCACGGCCGGGCGGCGGTTCAACGGCGGTAAGGTCGGCCTGCTCGCTGGGTTCAGCCTGAGCCAGCGCACGCGCGGGTCGGAGAACTTCGAGGCCGAGTACGACGGGGACACCCTGGACGATCTCCAGTTGCGCGACTACGCCATCGAACGGAATCGGTACGCCTTCAACGTCTCCTCGGACGTCCGTCTGTCCGACACCGCCACGCTGACCCTCAAGGCCATCGTCAATCGCTTCGAAGACTACGAAGAGAACAACCGGATCCGGTATCGCCCGGGCAACCGCCGGATCGAACACATCATGAAGAACCGGAATCAGAATCAGAATCTCCGGTCGTTCTCGGTGGGCGCGACGTATCTGTTCGCGTCAGGGTCGGTGATGGACTGGCGCGCGGGATACGGCTTCGGCGAGGAGATTCAGCCCGATCGGCTGGACACGATCTTCCGTCAGACCGGGATCAACTTCACGCCCAGCATCAGCGACCCGAACAACATCCAGCCGGGGTACTCCGCGAACAACGCCGCGAACGCGCGGCTGAACGCCTGGGAGACCGAGCTGTTCGAGACGGAGGACCGCGACTGGACCGGCAGCCTCAACTTCCGCACGCCGTTTGGCTCGAGTGCCTCATCGGCGAAGTTCCTCAAGGCCGGGGTCAAGATTCGGGACAAGCGGAAGACGCAGCAGTTCGAGATCGGCAGCGCGTCGCCGGCCGGCACGGTGCTGTTTCCCAGCCTGCAGGATAACAGTTTCGACAACGCGGGGTTCCTGTCGTACTTCAACAATCGCTACGACAAGTTCCCGGGCATCGACGCCACGGCGTCGCGCAACCTCTTCAACGCGTTGCCGGCGTCGGCGTACGAAATCGATCCCGAGGGCGACGCCTCCAACTACGAGGCGAGTGAACAGGTGCTGGCCGGCTACGCCATGGCCGAGCTGTTCCTGACGCCGCGGCTGACCCTGCTGCCCGGCGTGCGCGTGGAATCGACGAAGGTCGACTACACCGGCTACGAGGTGCTGTACAACGCGGACGGGGACTACGAGGCGACGCGGCCCCTGACCGGCACGTCGCGGTCCGCGCAGGTGCTGCCGGGCTTCCATGCGCGCTTCGCGGTGAACCAGGACGTGAACCTGCGCTTCGCGTACACGCGCACGCTGGCGCGGCCGAACTACGTGGACCTGGTGCCGTACCAGCTGGTGTTCCAGGAGGACAACGAAATCGAGCGCGGCAACTCCACGCTCAAGCCGACGACCTCCGACAACCTCGACGTGCTGGCCGAGCGCTATTTCCGGTCGGTCGGTCTGCTGTCCGGCGGTGTGTTCTACAAGCGGATGAACGACTACATCTACAACTTCCGCTTCATTGAACAGGCGTTTGGCGACCGGTATGAAGTCACGCAGCCGCAGAACGGCCGGACGGCCACGTTGTGGGGCGTCGAACTGGCGCTGCAGAATCAGCTGCGGTTCCTGCCGGCGCCGTTTGACGGCCTCGGGGTCTACGCCAATTACACCTGGACCGACTCGAACGCCAGTTATCCGGACCGCAGCGAAGACTCGACGTTGCCCGGCCAGTCACGCCACCTGGGCAACGTGTCCCTGTGGTACGAAAAACACGGCCTGACGGCCAAGGTGTCGTGGAACTTCCACGGCAAGTACATCGATGAGGTGGGCGGCGAAGCCGCGGAAGACGTCTACTACGACGACCACACGCAGGTGGACATCAACGTCGGGGCCCGGCTGACGCGCAACATCCGCCTGTATGCGGACTTCCTGAACCTCAACAACGCGCCGCTGCGGTACTTCATCGGCACCACGACCCGGCCGATTCAGCAGGAGTACTACCGGTGGTGGTCGCAGTTCGGAGTGAAGATCAATTGGTAACCAGACTCAGGCGTCTCCTCCTCGCACTGAGCCTGGGGCTCGCTCCCGCCGCGTGCGGCGGGGGCGAGCCGCCTTCGTCAGCGGCTCCTGCACCGGTCATCACGCCGGATCGATTCACCGAGACCGTGGCCGACGACGCCGACGATCCGGCGATCTGGGTGCATCCCACCGACCCGTCGCGTTCGCTCATCATCGGCACGAACAAGGCGGCGGCGCCGGCCGGGGCGCTGGTGGTGTTTGGTCTGGACGGACGGATCCGGCAGACCATCGCCGGGCTGGACCGGCCGAACAACGTGGATGTGGAATCGGCCGTCCTGATCGACGGCGTCACGACCGACCTGGTGGTCACCACGGAGCGGCTCCAGCACCGCCTGCGGGTCTACCGCATCAGCGAGGGTGATCAGCCGCTCCAGGAGCTGGGCGTGGTGCCTGTGCTGGAAGGCGAGAGCGCGGAGCGGTCTGAGCCGATGGGCATCGGTCTCTACAAACGCCCGTCCGACGGCGCGCTGTTCGCCATCGTTGCGCCGAAGTACGGGGGGCGCACCGACTATCTCTGGCAGTACCGGCTCGAGGGCGATGGGCGCGGCGGCGTACGCGGCACGCTGGTGCGCCGATTCGGCGCGTTCAGTGATGTGGCCGCCGAGCCGGGCGAGCTCGGCGAGATTGAAGCCATCGTGGTCGATGACGCGCTGGGGTACGCCTACTACGCCGACGAACGGTACGGCATCCACAAGTGGCACGCCGATCCCGATCACGCCGACGCGGGACGGGAACTCGCGGTGCTGGGGCTGTCCGGGTATCAGGGGGATCGCGAGGGCCTGGCGTTGTTTGCCCGGCCTGACGGCACCGGATACCTCGTGTCCACCGATCAGATTCCGGGAGGCTCGGTCTACAAGCTGTACCGGAGGGAAGGCGAAAGCGGTCGGCCGCACGTGCACGAGCTGGTGGCCGAAGCCCGGACGACGGTGGATGAAACGGACGGCCTGGACGTGACAATCACGCCGTTGCCGGGGTTTCCCTCAGGTCTGGCCGTGGCGATGCACTCGCGGGAGCGGAATTTTGCCCTGTTCGACTGGGCGCGCCTGTTTCCCGGTGTCCGGTGAATTGTTACAGAGAGTTTACGTCCGCCGGCGCCGGGTACTGCGATAACTAGCGAAGGCAAGGGAGAGCAGTATGGAAAGCCGCGAGCGCACCACGTCTGGCCACACCGATCGGCTGACCGTCACCAAGACCGCCGAGGGGTGGGAAGTGCGCGAAACGCACGACCGCACGGTCGTGCGTACGCACCATTATTCCGATTGGCACCGCGTCGAGCGGGCGCTGCAGGTCTTCGACCTGCAGGCCGTGTCCGCTTATTCCACGAACCGGTAACCGAGCCCGACCACCGTCTCAATCTGATGGCCGGCCGCGCCCAGTTTTGAGCGCAGCCGTCCGACGTGTACGTCGACCGATCGGGTCTCCACGTAGTGGTCGTAGCCCCAGACACGTTCCAGGAGCCGGTCGCGCGACAACACGCGATTGCGATTGTCGACCAGGCACTTGAGCAGCTCGAACTCGCGGCGGGTCAGGCGGACCGGCTCGCCGTCGACGCTCACGGCCACGGCATCAAAATCCGCGCGCAGGTGCGTGCCTTCGTACACCTGCGCGGTCTGGGCGGCCCCCTCGGAGCGCCGGCGGAGCACCGCGCGGACGCGGGCCGCCAGTTCGCGCAGGCTGAAGGGTTTGGTGATGTAGTCGTCGGCGCCCAGGTCGAGGCCCGAGACGCGGTCGGCTTCGCCGGTGCGGGCGGTGAGCATGATGATGGGCAGCCGCGCCGTGGCCGGTTTGGCCCGCACCAGCCGGCAGACATCGGTGCCTGACAGCACGGGCAGGTTCAGGTCGAGAATCATCAGGTCGGGCGGATGTTCGGTGACCGCCTTGAGCGCGGCGTCGCCGCTGCCCACCACGTCCACTTCCACGTCGCCGGCGCGCTCGAGGCTGTGTTTGATGAGGCCCGCGATATCCGCTTCGTCATCAACCACGAGGATGCGGGTCGGGGTCGCAGGTGCCATGCCCGTACAGCCTAAAAAGGGCCGGTTTCCCGGGCGTGTCGCGCTGGTTAATTTGGCGTTACACCCGGCCTGCCCGGGACCGGTCGCCGACGTTACATCGGTGTTACGATTTGTTTGCCTTGGCTTCGCCTGCGCGGACCCGGGCGAGCGAGGACCCTGTGGCCTTTCGATTCAGTCTGATTCCACGAGAAGAGCAGTTTTTCACCCTGTTCCGGGCCACGACGGGCGAGATTGAGGTCGCCGCCGAACATCTCAAGCAGATGCTGGCGACCGACCCGCCGGATGAAACCAAGGTCGACATCATCCAGGACGCCGAACACCGCTGCGACACCCTGACCCACGACACCATCCAGCGCCTGCACCGGACCTTCATCACTCCGTTCGACCGCGAAGACCTGTACACGATGGCGACGACCCTCGACACGGTCATGGACGCCATCGACCACGCCGCCTCGCTGGTGCGCAACTACGGCATCACGACGGTGCCCGCCGGCGCCCGCGAACTGGCCCACACCGTGACGCAGTCGGCCGACCGGCTCCATGCGGCGATGGACGCGCTGGCCAACAAGATGCCCGTGCAGCCGCACGCGGTGGAGATCAACCGCCTGGAGAACGAGGCCGATCGCATCTACCAGCACTCGGTGCAGAAGTTGTTCGCCACCGTGACCGATCCCATTCTGCTGATCAAGTCGAAGGACCTGCTGGATGTGCTGGAGCAGATCACCGACTGCTGTGAGGATGTCGCCAACGTCATCGAAGGCGTTGTCGTGAAACACGGATAGCGCCGATGGATACCGCGCTGGCGACGATCATCCTGGTCATCATCGTCGCCCTGATCTTCGACTTCATCAACGGGTTCCACGACGCCGCCAATTCGATCGCCACGGTGGTGTCCACCCGTGTGCTGTCGCCGGGCCACGCGGTGATGTGGGCCGCGTTTTTCAACTTCATCGCCGCGTTCTTTTTCGGCACCGGGGTGGCCAAGACCGTCGGGTCCGGGATGGTCGACCTCCAGATCGTGACGTACGCGGTCATCCTGGCCGGTCTGGCCGGCGCCATCATCTGGAACCTCATCACCTGGTATTTCGGGCTGCCGACCAGTTCGTCACACGCGTTGTTTGGCGGGTATGCCGGCGCGGCGGTGGCCAAGGCCGGCTTTTCCGCCATCATCGCGGCCGGCTGGACCAAGACGCTGGTGTTCATCGTGGTGGCCCCGGCCATCGGCCTGGCGGTGGGCCTGGGCCTGATGACCAGCATCTTCTGGATCTTCCGGCACACCACGCCGATGCGTGTGGACAAGTGGTTCCGCCGGCTGCAGTTGACCTCGGCCGCGGCGTTTTCGCTGATGCACGGCGCCAATGACGCGCAGAAGACCATGGGCATCATCACCGGCGCGCTGGTGGCCGGCGGGTACCTGGCGACGTTTGAGGTGCCGTTCTGGGTGGTGATGGCCGCGCATGCGGCCATCGGCCTGGGCACGCTGTCGGGCGGCTGGCGCATCATCAAGACGATGGGGTCGAAGATTACGAAGCTGCAGCCTGTCGGTGGGTTTGCCGCGGAGACCGGCGCCGCCGTGGCGATCTACATCGCCACCGCGCTGGGCGTCGGCATCTCGACCACCCACACCATCACCGGCGCGATTGTCGGCGTCGGGGCTACCCGCCGGCTGTCGGCCGTGCGATGGGGCGTCGCGCGGCAGATCGTCTGGGCGTGGATCCTGACCATCCCCGCATCCGCCACGATTGGCGCCCTGACGTACTGGCTGATCGCCGTCGTGCGGTAGCCGGCCCTACCAGGCGGTCGCGAGGACGCGCGCGCCGAGCAGCAGCAACGCGACCGCGGTCAGTCCCTCAAGCGCCAGCCGCGCGCCGGGGCTCGCGAGCACATGGCGCAGCCGGTCAAGGGCAACGGCCCACAGGCAGTGGACGGTAAACGCCATCCCGACGTGAATGGCCGCCAGCAGCACGTAGAGCCCGGGCGCGGCGGCGCTCGGGACAAACGACGGCACGACGGCGACGTAGAACACGACAATGGCCGGGTTGAGCAGGTTGACGAGCACACCCTCGCGAAACGCGTGGTGCGGGCGGCGATCCGCCGCAAGCGTCACGATGGCCGAGAGGGCCGGCGCGGCGAGGCCGGCCCGCAGGCGCACCACGCTGCGCCAGCCCAGCCAGAGCAGGTAACCGCCGCCGGCCATTTGCAGCACGGGCAGGACCTGCGGCGCACGCGTGACCAGCAGCCGCGCGCCCAGGCCCGCCAGCGTGGCATGAGTGGTGTTGCCCACAGCCGCGCCCGCCGCCGCCCACAGGCCGCCGCGCCACGAGGTGTCGAGGGTGTTGCGGACGACCACCGCAGTGGTGGCGCCCGGTGTGATGACCAGCGCGGCGGTGAGGGAGAGGTACGCCGCGAGCAGCGACGGGTCGGGGGTCACGCCTGAGCCGGCGCGTCCGGCAACGTCACCGTCACCACCGTGCCGCCTCCCTCACGCGCCTGGGCCGACACGCGGCCGCCGTGCAGTTCCACCAGGTGTTTGACGATCGACAGGCCGAGTCCGGTGCCGCCCGGATCCCGCGGATCGCGGGTGCGCGATCGGTCGACGCGGTAGAAGCGCTCGAAGATGCGGGGCAGTTCCGTCTCGGGAATGCCCGGGCCGCGATCGCTCACGGTGATGACGACACGGCCGCCCTCGCGATGGGCGCGCAGTTCAACCACGCCGCCCTCGGGGCTGTAGTTGACGGCGTTTTCAATCAGATTCCTCAGCACGTCGTGCAGCTTCGCTGGGTCGGCGGACACGCTGAGGGTGTCGGTCGCCACGTGTGTGTCGACACGGACACCGCGCGCCGTGGTCGCGGTTTCCATCTCGGTGATGACCTGGTCGAACAGCGACGCCAGCGGCACCAGCGCGGGCTGCAGCTGCTCCTGGCGCGCATCGAGCCGCGCCAGCCGCAACAGGTCGTTGACCAGCCGCTCCATCCGCGCGGCGTGGCGCGCGATGATGTCGAGGAACCGGCGCGACTGCGGGTCGGCGCCGTCGGCATCGCTGAGCGCCTCCACGTAGCCCCGGATGGCGGTGAGCGGCGTGCGGAGCTCGTGCGAGACGTTGGCCACGAAGTCGCGCCGGACCTGATCGGCCTGCCGCAGTTCGGTGACGTCGTGCAGCACCAGCACCGCGCCGCCGCCGCGCGAGGCGTCGACTGGCACGACCCGGGCCACGAACGATCGACGGGAGTCGTGCGCGAGCCGCACTTCGCTGGGCGGCGGCGTGCCGCCCGACAACGCGGCCGTGACCAGCGCCGTGATGGCGGGGTGCCGGACGACCTCGAGGTGCTGCCGGCCCGCCGGATCGTCGGGCAGCTTCAGCATCTGGCGGATGGCCGGGTTCGAGAGCACGAGTTTGCCCTGCGCGTTGATGAGCAGGGCGCCCTCGACCATGCCTTGCAGGATGGCATCCATGTGCGCGCGCTCGCGGGCGACGTCCTCGAGCCGGGTCCCCAGGTCACGCGCGGTTTCGTCCAGCACGCGAGCCACGGCGCCGATTTCATCGCCGCCGAAGTCTTCGGCCGGTCGCGTGAAGTCGCCCTGGCGGTACCGCCGGGCCAGCGCCGCGATGGCTTGGACGCGCCGGCTGAGCCACGCCGACGTGCCCCACGTGAGGATCAGCGCCGCGACCAGCCCCACCCCCAGTCCGGCCAGCGCGAGGCGCCGCATCGTGGCGATGCGGTCCTCGATTGACGTGAGCGCCAGGCTGACGCGCACGTAGCGGATGGGCCCCTGGCGGATCGCGGCGGCCGCGTAGATGGTGGCGATGCCCGTGGTGGCGGACTGGCGCTCGGCGATGCCGATGCCCTCGCGCTGCGCCTGAATCACCTCGGCGCGGTCGCCGTGGTTGTCGACGCCGCCGAGCTCCGCGGCCGCCACCTCGGAATCGCCGATCACCTGGCCATCCGACGTGATGAAGGTGATGCGCGCGCCCACCAGGTCGCTGAGCACATGGGCTTCCGCCTGGGGATCGGGCAGCGGGCCGCGATCGGCGAGCAGCTCGGCGGCCAGCCGCGCCTGGCGGACCAGCGACTGCTCGATGTCGTCGCGCATCGACGTGCGTAACGTCGTGGTGACCAGAATCGTCGAGGCGGCCAGCGCCAGGCTCGTCACGAGCAGCAGCGCGACGAACGTGCGGGTGCGGAATCTCACGGCTGTGGCGGCGGGTCTTCCAGCTTGTAACCGAACTGTTTGACCGTGGTGATCGCCGACGACAGGTAGGGCAGCTTCTCGCGCAGCCGCCGGATGTGGACGTCCACGGTGCGCGTGCCGCCGGTGTATTGGTAACTCCAGACGTCGGTCAGCAGCAGGTCGCGAGATAACACACGCCCGCGATGTTCAATCAGGTACTGCAGCAGGACGAATTCCTTGGCCGTGAGTGTCACGATACCGTCGCCGAACCGCACCTCGTGGCGATCGAGGTCGATCGAGAGCGGGCCGTACGTCAGGACCTTGGCGGTGACCGGCGGTCGCTGCACGCGGCGCAGGAGTGCGGCGAGGCGCGCCACCAGTTCCTTGGGGCTGAAGGGTTTGGTCAGGTAATCGTCGGCGCCCAGCTCGAGGCCGCGAATGCGGTCCGCCTCCTCGCCCCGGGCGGTCAGCATGATGATGGGCACGGCGGCGGTCACCGCATCGGCGCGCAGCGCCTGGCAGACGTGCAGCCCGTCCATGCCCGGCAGCATCAGGTCGAGGACGATGGCGTCGGGTGGTGATTGGCGGGCGTGCCGCAAGCCGTCGGCGCCGTTGCTGAGGAGCGTGACGCCATAGCCGGCGCCCTTCAGATAGTGCTCGATGAGCTCCGCGATATCGGGGCTGTCTTCAACGACCAGAACGCGTGCCACCCGGGGATTGTACCGTCAGCGCCGCTTCACACGCTTGGCCGCGCCGATGGGCTTGATGACGCGGTGCCGTTCCTTGAGCGGTTTAGCGGGCAGGGGAGGCAGGGCCAGCGGCGCCGCCTTGATGGTGGTGTCGGGGACCTGATCGAGCAGATGCCGGATGAGCGCCAACCGGCCCGCTCGCTGGTCGTTGAAGTCCACGACGAACCACGGCGCGTGCCGGGTGTGGGTGGCTTTGAACATGGCGTCGCGCGCGCGGCCGTAGGCCTCGTAGTGGCGCCGCGCGTCGATGTCGATCGGGGAGAGCTTCCAGCGCTTCAGGGGATCGGCGGCGCGTTCGGCAAACCGGGCCTCCTGCTCCTCCTGATCCACCGCCAGCCAATACTTCAGCAGCACAATCCCATCGTCGACCAGGAGCCGTTCGAAGACGGGCGCTTCGTCGAGGAATCGGCGGTACTGCGTTTCGGTGCAGAAGCCCATGACCCGTTCGACGCCGGCGCGGTTGTACCAGGAGCGGTCAAACAGCACCAGTTCCCCGGCGGCCGGCAGGTGGGGCACGTACCGCTGGAAGTACCACTGCGTCCGCTCGCGGTCGCTGGGCTTGGACAGGGCCACCACGTGGACCTGCCGGGGATTCAGGCGTTCGGTGATCGCCGCGATCGCGCCGCCCTTGCCAGCCGTGTCGCGGCCTTCGACCACCACGACCATGCGCGTCCCCGTGTGCTGCAGCCAGCGGGCAAGATTGTTCAGCTCAATCTGCAGCGGCTCAAGGGCTTCCTCATACGCCTTCTTCTTCACGTCACCCGCCCCTCAGTGCTCCGCACTTCGCACCCGCCGCCGCCAAGGCTCCGGCGGGCAAGCTCCGCACTTCGCACTGCGCACTGCGCACTCCGCACTGCTACGCAATTACCGCAAGCGGCTTCGTCTGCTTCCAGTCGCCACGCGTGAAGTCGGGGAAGTCCTGCGCCGCGCCATCTTCGCGGACGCTCTTCTCGGACAGGGGCGCGACCGCCGACCAGGCGCAGCCTTCGTACACGTTCTGATCGAGCGGCAGGCCGCCGCGCAGGCATTCGATGATGCGGTACAGCATCAGGAAGTCCATGCCGCCGTGCCCGCCCATCTTGGCGGCCAGGTCGCCGGCGCGCTTCCAGAGCGGATGTTCGTACTGCGCGGTGAGTTTCTGAAACTCCTCGCCCTGCGCCCACTGGTGCGCGCGGTTCATGCCTTCAATCGAGAGGCGGTTCGGGAAGCCGGCCAGCGTGCCTTTCGTGCCCTGAATCAGGTTGTGCCGCGTGTACGGCCGTGGCGACGTTTCATCCCACTGCACCATGATCGTGCGGCCCTGCGCCGTGCGGATGATGGACGTGTTCATGTCGCCGCCCTTGCTGAAGTCGAGCTGGTTCCACTTGTGGTCGGCGGGGAAGTTGGCCTGGCCGTACAACGTGCGGCCGCGGCCCGGTGACGAAAACGACGACAGCCGCGCGAACTGATCCTCGCCGCGCGCCAGGCTCATGTATTGCGCGACCGGGCCGAGGCCATGGCACGGGTACAGGTTCCCCTTGCGGCGGGCGTAGTGATACGTGCGCCACGACCCGGTGCCGCGGTCCACTTCCTTCATCTGCGCGCGCAGGTCGTGGATGTAGGCCGCTTCGGCGTGCAGCAGCTCACCCAGCAGGCCCTGCCGGACCATGTTCAGGTACAGCAGCTCTTCGCGGCCGTAACAGACGTTTTCCATCAGCATGCAGTGGCGCCCGGTCTCTTCCGAGGTGTCCACCAGGTCCCACATCTCCTGCAGCGTGACGGCAATCGGGATTTCGATGAACGCGTGGGCGCCCGCGCGCATCGCGGCGATGCCCATCGGCGCGTGCAATTCCCACGGCGTCGCGATGAAGACCGCATCCGGCTTCGTCTCGGTCAGCATCGTCCGCCACGCGTTCGGGTCGCCGTAATACAGCTTCGGCGCGTGGCCGGCGGAGACGGCGCGCTTTTCGGCACGCCGCGCCACGTCTTCGTAGAGGTCGCTGATGGCGACCACCTCGGTGCCTTCAATGGCGGAGAGCTGCGTCGTGTGGCCCGAACCCCGCGCGCCCACACCGATGAGCGCGACCCGCACCTTGTCGAGCTTCGGGGCGGCGAAGTCGCCGCGGTACCGCGCGCCCGCCCGGCGGCGAGGCGTCGACCCGGCGGCCGGAGCCTGTTGAGCGCCGGCAAGGGCCGGCCAGGCGGCCAGCGCGGCGGTGATCGAACCCAGGGCCTTCAGAAAACCACGGCGGGGTGTCTCTGGTGTCATGCGCACATTCTAGTCGCGCTTGATTCACATGGAGGCGTGGAGGCTGGGAGCCCCCAGCCCCGTCCTGCGGGGGTGGGTCGGTAGAATGCTCGGTGATGAAGCTGCTGGTGCACGTGCACGATCTGCCGATGTGGTCGCTCCCTGACGCGCAGGTGGAGCGGCTGCGCGCGGCCCTGCCGGATGTGCAGGTGGTGTGTGCCCGCGACTATGCCCACGCCGAGCGGGAATTGGTGGATGCCGACGTGGTGCTGGCGCCGCGCATGCGGCCGGAGGCGCTGGCCGGCGCGACCCGGCTTCGCTGGGTGCACACCACGGCGGTGGGCGTCGACTGGCTGCCGCGGCAGGCCCTGGCCGCGCGCGATATCCCCGTGACGAACACGCGTGGCGTGCATGCCGACATGCTGGCCGAGCACGCGCTGGCCCTGTTGCTGGCGCTGCGGCGGCTGTTGCCGCAGGCAGAGGAGCGCCGGCGTGAACGTGTCTGGGCGCAGGAGGAACTGGCGGCGCTGCCCATCCCGCGCCTGCAGCAGACCACGCTGGTGGTGGTCGGGTTGGGGGAGATTGGCGCCCGTGTGGCCCGCTGGGCCGCCGGGCTGGGCATGACCGTCATCGGTGTGCGCCGTGACCTCAAGCTGGACGCCCCCGCCGGCGTCTCGCGGGTCATTGGCCTGGGACAACTGGCCGAGATGTGGCCCAGGGTGGACGCGGTCGTGCTGGCGTTACCGCACACCACGGAAACCGGTGTCGTGCTCGATGCCGCTGCGCTGGCGCGCCTCAAGCCCGGCGCGTTGGTGGTGAACGTCGCGCGTGGCTCTCTCATCGACGAGGCTGCGCTTGTCGACGGGCTGCGTTCCGGCCACATCGGCGGCGCCGGCCTCGACGTCTTCGCGCGCGAACCGCTGCCCGCCGACCATCCGTTGTGGACGACGCCGCGGACGATCATCACGCCACACGTCGGAGCGCTGGACGGCGACTACTGGACGCCGGCAATCGATTTCTTTCTGGAGAACTGGCAGCGCATCACGAGCGGTCAGCCGCTGATGAACCTGGTGGACCTGGGGCGGGGGTACTAGGGCGGCTGGACCGCGGCAATCGACGGCACTTCAAGGTTCGAGACGCACGTGGCCTTGGAGGCTTGCGCAGCGATGACCGCGCCCGGCCTATCTCACTGCACCCGTGCGCGCCTTCTCGGCAAACGCCGCCATCTTCGCGTGCAGTTGCTCGCGGGGAGGGGACCAGCAGTGCGGCGCCCGGCGCTGGAAGACGATCTCGCCCGTGAACGGAGGATCCTGCGCCTTCTGCAGGAAGTCGTTCATCATCTCGAGCGCATTGTTCAGATAGTACGAATCCATGTCGCCCATGTAGACATGCAGCTTGTGCCCCACCTTGGGCCCCAGCGTCGTCCACTGCGTTTCCAGGATGTGGCGCAGGTCGTACTTCTTCCAGGTCTCGGCCACGGCCTTGTCGATGACGCCGGTGCGCTTGTCCCAGATGCGTCGCGGGTAGCCGTCCGGGCCGACGGGACTGTACGTGGCTTCCCAGATGTCCCACTGGCCGCCCGATCGTGACTTGTCGCCCACGACGAGTTCGTACCAGTTCTCGTCCTTCATCATCGACTGGATGGAGCCGTCGGGCCTGCGCTGGTTGGGCCGCTCGATGCGCATCCAGTTGCGATCCAGAAAATACGCGTTCACATCGTCATAGACGTTGACGATCTGATAGCCGCGGAAATCGACGCCATCGGGACACGAGGCGAACGTGCCGCCGTAGAAGTCGGGGTAGAAGATCTGGTGGGCCATGGCGATCCAGCCGCCGGTCGAACCGCCGCTGAGGAGACGGCCCCAGGGCTCGGTGACCACCCGGAAGCGCTTCTCGATTTCCGGGATCAACTCCTGAAGAATCGCATCGCCGTACGGACCGTTGTTCTCGGAGTTCACCGCGTAGGAATCGTCGTAATACGGCGACGGGTGCTGCAGCGTGACGTAGATCATCGGCGCCGTGCCGTCGGCCAGCCAGAACTTGTCGAACTCGCCGCCTCGTCCGAAGCCGTTGGGCGCGGCGGTTGAAAAGTGCCCGTGCTGGTAGACGACCGGATACCGCCGCTGCGGCTCCTTCTCGTAGTCGCGCGGCAGCAACAGCGTGGCGCCGATGTAGATGGGATGGCCCCACCACTCAGACAGGATGCGGCTCTGGATGCGAAACCGTTTGACCAGCGCCGTGTCGGCCGGCATTTCGATCGGCGGAATCACCTTGTCGGCGACGAGCCTGATTGGCGTGGAGGATGTGGGATCGAAGCGGACCTTGACGGGATCGCCATAGAGATTCCCGGGGGACCGCTTCCAGTCCTGGCCTTCCCACTGATCCATGTGCAGCCACACGGTGTGGCCGTCCTTGCGCGCGAACCGTGTGTAGACGTTGACGAACGGCTGCACCCAGTACTCGCCCGCAGGGATGTCGCGCAGGCTCTGCACCGGATGCCCGAACGTGTCAGCGTCGATGACCGCCGTGCTGCCCGGCGCCAGCTGCTCGACGCCGACCGCAAACAGCGGTGAGCCGGTCGGGCCGGTCAGTTCAATCGGCGTCCGCGCCGGTCCGCCCCTGCGCGCGGGAACCCGTTCGGCCTCGCGCGCAAACGCGACATACACGCGGCCCGTGACCGCTTCGGCTCTCGCCGCTGACGCAAACGAAATCTCGAACCGAGGCCCCGCCGCCGGCCCCTGTGCCGACAGCCCCACGGCCAGCAAGACGGCAACACCGGCGTGTGCGATCACCCTCATGCGTCTTCCCCTTATCCCTGATCCCTTATCCCTGATCCCTGATCCATTTTCAGATGGTCTTCAGGCTCGATCCCTTGCCCGAGACGATGAAGCCCAGCGTGATGAGGGAGAGCAGCGTGCCATTGACGATCATGACCGTGGGCGCCGAGGTCATGTCGGCGAAGTAGCCGGCAATCAGCGCGCCGATGGGGCCGCCGCCGCGCACGGCCACCATGTAGATGCTGACGACGCGGCCGCGCAGTTCCTCGGGGACGGCCAGCTGCACGATCGAGAAACTCATCGAAAAGAGCGCCATGAACGCGATGCCGCCCAGGAAGATCAGCAGGTAGCTGACCCACGGCGTGGTCGACAGCGCAAACGCCACGATGATGAAGCCTGTGGCCACCTGCACCGAGAGCAGCAGCTTGCCCATCTGCTTCGAGCGGCCGCTGATCAGGCCGATGAGCAGCGCGCCGGTGATCGCGCCCATCCCCTGGAAGGCCATCAGAAATGACAGCCGGGTTTCCGGCGTGCCGCCGGCTGAGGCCAGCACGGTTTTGGCAAACGTCGGCAGGAACGTGATGAGTGGCATCGCCAGCGCCATGCTCACCACCACCAGCGCGATGAGTGTGACGATGAGCCGGTGATGGCGGACGTAGGACAGCCCCTGCTTCAGGTCCGTCATGATGTTGGCGCGCGGCCCGGTTTGCGGCAGCGGCACCGGGGCCTTGATCATCATGAGCGCCACGATCACCAGGAAGAACGACAGGCCGTTGAGGAAGAAACACGCGGCCATGCCCAGCGAGACGAGGATGGCCGTGCCGCCCATCGGCCCGAGAATGCGCGACAGGTTGAACTGCGTCGAGTTGAGAGCGATGGCGTTGGGCAGATCGCGGCGGGGCACGAGCGACGGCAGCAACGACTGATACGCCGGTCCGCCGAACGCCTGGCCGAGGCCCGAGATGAACGACAGTGCCAGGACGTGCCAGATCGTGACGACGTCCCAGAAGACGACGGCGGCGAGCGCAAAGGCGGAGAAGGCCTGGATGTATTGCGACCAGGTCAGCATCTTGCGGCGATCGGCGCGATCGGCGATGACGCCGCCGATGAGCATGAACAGGAGAATCGGCAGCTGCGAGAGGAAGTCGTCGAGGCCGAGATAGAAGTTCGAGTCGGTCAGGTCGAGCACCAGCCAGCTCTGCGCGAACTTCTGCATCCAGGTGCCGATGGTCGACCCGAGCGCAGCCAGCCAGATGATGCGGAAGTCGCGGTGCGTCAGGGCCCCGGCAACGCGGGCGGTCCATGTGTGCGGGGCGTCTGACAAGAGGGCAGCATTTTACCGTTGATTGCTTTCGCTTCTTGATCGCCTTTCGAGGTTGTGCCATACTTCGCCCGTAAGGCGAAAACAAGGCGAAACTATGGCATCTGCAGCTCTCGCTCGACTGACGCAACTGCTTGATTCCAAAAAACTTGCCGGCACCGTGCACCGGCCGGCCGGTCAGGCGCGTGCCGTGGCGTCCACGGGGATGGTCGACCTGGACCGCCACCTGGCCGGCGGCTGGCCGAAGGGCCAGCTGTCGGACGTATCCGGCCCGGCCTCGAGCGGCCGCACGACGGTGGGGCTGGCCACGTGCGCTGCCATCACGCAGCAGGGGGGCGTGGTGGCGTGGGTCGATGTGGCGGACCGGCTCGACCCGGCCTCTGCGCAGGCGGCCGGCGTGGTGCTCGATCGGATGTTGTGGGTGCGTGGCCGGCTGACACGCACGATGGGCGATCGCGCGGTCCAGTCCGGCATCCGCGCGTTTGATCTGATCGTGCGCGCCGGAGGTTTTGCCGTCGTGGTCTGTGACCTGGCCGACGTGCCCGCGCGCGATCTGCGCGCATTGCCGGCGGCCACCTGGCTGCGCCTGGCGCATGTGCTGGAAGGGCAGGACACCGTCGGGTTGCTGCTGGGCGCGCAGCCGCTCGGCCGCAGCGGCGGCGGCGTGTCCGTCGCGTTGCGCGCCCGCGGGGAATGGGCTGGGCACAGCGCACAAAGCCGCCGGCTGACCGGCCTGGCGCTGACATCCACCGTGGCGCACCGCGTCCGTCGCGCACACGCATAACGAAAAGAATTCACATGGAGGCATGGAGGGCTGGGAGCAGACCTTGTGACGTCGACGAGGGGTGGCTGCCGCCTGTGGCGGCAGGCGTGCGAGGTCGGGAGGCCAGACGCGAGAGCACTCGATTGCCAAGGTCCTCTCGTGTCTGGCCTCGCGACCTCGCACGCGAGCCCGGCTGAGCCGGGCACCCACCCCTCGTCGACTTCGGAGCCTGCCTCCAGTCCTCGTTGTGAATCTTGAGAGGCCGTACATGTTCATTTGTCTGGTTCGGGATTCGTTGAGCCCCGCGCGCCGCGGTGTGCTCGAGCAGGTCGCGCGCGCGTGTTCGCCACGTGTGGAGCCGTACGGTGACGAAGCGGTGGTGTGTGACGGCAGCGGCCTGACACGTGTCATTGGCATGCCCGCGGTGATTGCCGAAGAGATGCGGCGCATGGCCTGGGAGCGCGAGGTGGGCGTCCGTGTGGCCATCGCGGGCACACGCACCGCCGCCTGGCTGCTGGGACACGTTCGGCCCGGCACCACCATCGTCGCCGCCGGCGAAGAACGGCGGCAGCTCGATCGGTTGCCGCTGTCCTCACTGAAGTGTCTGCCGCCCGCCTGGGTGCCGCCGCGTCAGGTGGAAGAGACGCTGTTGATTCTGGCGCGTTGGGGGCTGGCCACACTTGGGGACTTCGCGCGGCTGCCGCGTGCCGAGGTGTTGGCGCGGCTGGGCGCGCCGGGACACCGGCTGCATCTGGCCGCGTGCGGCGAAGACACGACGCCGCTGGTGCCGCAGGCCGAAGCGCGCCGGTTCGTCGAACGCGTCGAACTGGAGTGGCCCGTCGAAGGCCTCGAGCCGCTGTCGTTTGTCCTGGCCCGGGTCTGCGACGCGTTGTCGGCGTCGCTTGCGGCGGCCGATCGCGGCGCCGTGTCGGTGACGACGCGGTTGACGCTGGTCACAAAAGCCGCGCACGTGCGCACGCTGACGATGCCCACGCCGATGCGCGACAGCAAGACGTTGCGCACGCTCATCCTGCTCGACCTGGAATCCCACCCCGCGCCGGCCGGCATCGATGTGGTGGAGGTGGAGTGCGGCGTCACGCCGGGCCGCATCGTGCAGGGGTCGTTGCTGTCGTATCCGGTGCCGACGCCCGAACATGTGTCGACACTGGTGGCGCGGCTGCAGGCGCTGGCGGGTGACACACACGTCGGCAGCCCCGTGGTGGTCGACTCACACGATCCACGCGCGATGACGTTGACGCCGTTTGTGCCGCCCAAAGCCGTCAGCACACCCACGTCGTCGTCTCGTTCCGACCGGGAACCCGGGCTCGTGCTCCGCAGGCATCGCCGGCCCGCGCCCATTCGTGTCCGGCTCGACAAGGGCACGCCGTCCGAGGTGTATCTGTCGTCGATGCGCCCGGCCCGGGTCACCTCCGTCTCCGGTCCCTGGCGCACCTCGGGGCAGTGGTGGACGGGCGACACCGCCGCCTGGGATCGCGACGAGTGGGACGTGGCGCTCGACACGGGCATGCTCTGCCGCATCACCCGCAACCGCCGCACCGATCAATGGGAACTCGAAGGAGAAATGGATTAAGTCCGTTGTACTTCGAACTCCATACGGCGTCGGCCTTTTCCTTCCTGGCCGGGGCCTCGTTGCCGGAGACGCTCATCACACGCGCCGCAGAGCTGGGGTATCCGGCGCTGGCGTTGCTCGATCGTGATGGCGTGTACGGCGCGCCGCAGTTTTATCGCGCCGCCAGGGCCGCCGGCATCAAGGCCATCGTCGGCGCCGAACTCACGCTGGGATCCGTTGGACCCGTTGGAGCTGTTGGACCTGTTGGAACGTTGCCGGTGCTGGTGACGTCGGCTGACGGCTACAAGAATCTGTGCCGGGTGATCACGCGCGCGAGGCACGGCGTGCCCAAAGGGGAATCCCGGCTGACGCTCGAGATGCTCGATGGCGTCGTCGGGGGCCTGATTGCGCTGGTGGATCGCGAAGCGCTCAGGGCCGAGCGGCATGGCGTGGGCGGCTACATCGATCGCATCGTCGGCGTGTTCGGCCGGACGAATGTCTTTGTCGAAGTGCAGCGGCATCGCCGGCGTGATGAAGAAGAGGCGAATGCGTCGCTGCTCGATCTGGCGGCGGCGTTCCGTGTGCCAGTCATGGCGTCCAACGGGGTGCGGTACGCCACGGTGGACGAGCGGCCGGTGTACGACGTGTTCACGTGCCTGCGTCAGAAGACCACGCTGGCGGCTGCCGGGCGCCGGCTCAGCGCCAATGCCGAGGCGTACCTGAAGCCGCCGGAGGTGATGGCGCGGTTGTTCAGCGATCTGCCGCAGGCGCTGGCGGGCACCGAGGCGCTGGCCGAGCGTCTCGAGTTCACGCTGGCGAATCTGGGGTATCGCTTTCCTGATTACCCGGTGCCGGCCGGGGAGACGCAGGCGTCGTTTCTGCGGCGCATCACCATGGTGGGCGCGCGCGAGCGGTATCGGCCGCTGGACGACGCGTTTGGCGGGCGCGCCAAGGCGCAGCTGCTGCGCGAACTCGATCTCATCGACAAACTCAATCTGGCCGGCTACTTCCTCATCGTCTGGGACATCGTCAATTTCTGCCGGCAGCAGGGCATTCTCGTGCAGGGGCGCGGGTCGGCGGCCAACAGCGCCGTGTGTTACTCGCTGGGGATTACGGCGGTGGATCCGGTGGGGATGGAGCTGCTGTTCGAACGGTTCCTGTCGGAGGAACGCGGCGAGTGGCCCGATATCGATCTGGATCTGCCCAGCGGGGAGCGGCGCGAGCGGGTCATTCAGTACGTGTATCAGCGGTATGGCGCGATGGGCGCGGCCATGACGGCCAACGTCATCACGTATCGCGGGCGCAGCGCGGCGCGTGAGGTCGGCAAGGTGCTGAGCATGGAGGAGGCCGAGATCGACCGGCTGGCGCGCGCGATGAGCCGGTTCGAATATGTCGACCCGGAGGAGACCGTCGAAAAGCAGATCAAGGATGCGGGACTGGATACCGGTCGCGAGGTGTATCGCCAGTTCGCGCGCCTGTGGTCGCAGGTGCAGGACCTGCCGCGGCATCTGGGGCAGCACTCGGGCGGCATGGTCATCTGTCAGGGGCGGCTCGACGAGGTGGTGCCGCTCGAGCCGGCATCGATGCCGGGGCGGGTGGTGGTGCAGTGGGACAAGGATGACTGCGCGGACCTCGGCATCATCAAGGTGGACCTGCTGGGCCTGGGCATGATGGCCGCGCTCGAAGAGGCGGTGGCCATGACGGGCATCGACCTGGCGCACCTGCCGCCTGACGACCCGCAGGTGTACGAGATGCTGCAGTCGGCCGACACCGTCGGGCTGTTCCAGGTGGAGTCGCGCGCGCAGATGGCCACGTTGCCGCGCCTGCGGCCCCGCAACTTCTACGACATCGTGGTCGAGGTGGCGCTGATTCGACCGGGACCGATTGTCGGCCAGATGGTGCATCCGTATCTCAAGCGCCGGCGCGGCGATGAGCCGGTGACGTATGCGCATCCGTCGCTGGAGCCCGTACTCAAACGCACGCTGGGGGTGCCGCTGTTCCAGGAACAGTTGCTGCGCATGGCCATGGTCATCGCGGGGTTCAGCGGCGGGGAAGCGGAGGAGCTGCGGCGGGCGATGGGCTTCAAGCGGTCGGTCAAACGCATGCAGCAGATCGAAGCGCGGCTGCGCGCCGGCATGGCCGAGCGGGGGATTACCGGCGCCACGGCGGATCAGATCGTGTTGTCGATCACGTCGTTTGCGTTGTACGGATTTCCCGAGTCACACGCGGCCAGTTTTGCGCTCATCGTGTATGCGAGCGCGTATCTCAAGGCGCATTACCCCGCGGCGTTTTATACGGCGTTGCTCAACCAGCAGCCCATGGGGTTTTACGCGCCGGCCACGCTCGTCAAGGATGCCCAGCGGCGCGGCGTCCGGTTTGCGCCGATTGACGTGCGGTATTCCGACTGGCACTGCACGATTCAGGAGGACGGCGCCATCCGGCTGGGGCTGATGTACGTGCGGGGCTTGCGGGAGGCGTCGGGGAAGAGAATTACGTCGGGTGGCTTTTCCGAGCTGTTACGAACGGAAAAGCCACCCGACGTTTTGGATGCTCTCGTGGCCCGCACCGGTCTGCGCCGCGACGAACTGCGGCAGCTGGCCGAGTCGGGCGCGCTGGCGTCGTGTGGCGGCGATCGCCGGACGGCGTTGTGGCAGGTCGAACGCGCGGCGCGGCAGGCGGGGCCGCTGTTAAGCTCGGAGGTCATTTCGCCCGCCTCGCCAGAAATGACCTCCGAGCTCCTGCCCCCCATGTCCCTCGCCGATCGGGTTGAGGCCGATTACGCGACCACGGGGCTCACGATTGGGCCGCATCCGATGGCGCTGGTGCGGCGGTCGCTGGCCACGCGCGGGGTGTTGCGGGCGAGTGATCTGGGCGGCACACGTCCGGGGCGGCGCATCCGGGTGGCCGGGGCGGTCATCACGCGGCAACGTCCGGGCACGGCCAAGGGATTTGTGTTTCTGTCCCTCGAGGACGAGACCGGCATCGCCAACGCGATTCTCACGCCGGATGTGTTCGCGTCACACAAACGCACGGTGGTGGATGCGCCGTATCTGCTGATCGAAGGCATCCTGCAGAATCAGGATGGCGCGGTGTCAGTCAAAGCCGAACGACTCGAGGCGCTGGCCGACACCGGCCCGCGCCCCGAGTCGCGCGACTTTCATTGAATATTCACATGGAGAACTGAAGGGCTGGGAGGTCGCACGTCAGTTCTTCCGATACACGTTGACGACCAGGAACTGCGGCGGCCCGCCGCCCCGGCCGTTCGTGCCGGTGCTCAACTGCTGCGTGAACGTCCCAATCAGCGTCCACCCCGCCGGCGCCGCCGTGCCTTGCGGCAGGAACATCAGGGCTCCGCTGACCAGTCCTTCACCCGCGGGGCCCATCGGACCCGTGGCGCCCGTATCTCCCTTGTCACCCTTGTCACCCTTCGGCCCCGGGGCCCCCTGCGGCCCTGCGTCTCCCTTGTCGCCCTTCGGTCCAGTCTCACCCTGAGGACCTGCATCGCCCTTGTCACCCTGTGGACCCTGAGCACCCTGGGCACCCTGTGGACCTTGTGGACCCACGTCGCCTTTGTCGCCTTGCGCACCCTGTGGACCTTGCGCGCCGGTGTCGCCCTTCAGTCCGGTCTCGCCCTGTGATCTACGAATTCGATCTCGATCTGGCACTCCGCACCGTCACCTACAGCGATCGCTACTGGCAGGTCCACGCGTTGCTCGAGACGGAGGGCCGCCTCGACCACGCGCGTGACGCGTGCCCCGACCGCGACGGTCCGCGCGGCCTCCGTGAATGGACGCCGGCCACCGGCTGGCGCACCCTGCGCTAGGCGCACCCCGCACTCCGCACCCCGCACTCCGCACCCCGCACTCCGCACTCCGCACTCCGCACTCCGCACTCCGCACTGCTACAATGTTCGGTTGATGAAGTCACGTCGTGCCCGAGTAGAGATCACCGAGACCGGTTGTCGGATCATCAGGAAGAAGTCGCGCATCGCCGGGTGGGGCGTGTACGCGGCGGCGCCGATCAACAAGAACAAACGCATCCTCCAGTACACCGGCGAGAAGATTTCCGCCGCCGAGGCCGACCGTCGCGAACACCGGTATCAGGCCAAAGGGCAGATCTGGTGTTTCACGCTCAACCGGCGCTGGTATCGCGACGGCAACGTCGACGGCAGCACCGCGCGTTTCATCAACCATTCCTGCGCCGGGAACTGTTATTCCGAAGTCGTCGGCGACGTCGTGTGGATCCGCGCGTCGAAGAACATTCCCAAGGGGCAGGAGTTGTCGTACGACTACAACACCGGCGGGGAAGCCGGCCTGCGCTGCCGCTGCAAGCCGGGGTGCCGGAACAAGATATGACCGAACCCCGGACGCCGGTGCGGCACGTCGTGTACCTGCACGGCTTTGCCTCCTCACCCGCGTCGGGCAAGGCGGTGCGGTTTGCGCGAGAACTCGAGGCCCGCGGCGTCGGGTTCTCCTGTCCCGACCTGAACGAGCCCGATTTCACCACGCTGACGACGACACGCATGCTCGGCCAGGCGCGTGAGGCGATTGCCGCGGCCCCGGCGGGCCCGATTGCTCTGGTGGGCTCGAGCCTTGGCGCATTTGTGGCGGTGCTGGCGGCCGCTCAGGATCAGACCGGCCGTGTCGACCGGCTCGTGTTGCTCGCGCCTGCGCTCGACTTCGGCGGAAACCGGTTGACCCATCTCGGCCCCCACAGCGTGGCGGAGTGGCGCGCGCGCGGCACCCTGACGGTGTTTCACTACGCGCTCGAGGCGGAACGCGAGATCGCCTACACCTTGTACGACGACGCGGCGCAGTACGACGCGCTGACGTTGCCCACCGTCCATCCGACCCTGGTCTTCCAGGGCACTCGCGACGACGTCGTCAGCCCGGCGATGGTGCGGCAGTGGGCCGAGGGACGCCGGCAGGTGACCCTCGACCTGGTGGATGACGGGCATCAGCTGGCCGAGTCCATGGACCACGTGTGGCGCCGGTCGCAGACCTTCTTCGGCCTCGACAGGTAACCGCCGCCTGCGTCCGGGCGTAGGTACCGACCGAGAGGGTACAATTGGCCTGAGGGCGCACCCATGTTGATCAAGAGCCGTACGTCGACCGATATCCGTTCGTCCGAGATCACGCCGGAACCGGTGTATCAATCACGGCGCGACTTCCTGCGCGTGGCGGCGGCCGGCGCGATTGGCGCGGCGGCCTGTGGCCCGCTGGGTGACGACGTGTCGGCGCAGGCGGCGCTGCCCAACGTCAAGCCGTCACCGCTGTCGACCACCGAGCGGCCCACGCCGTGGGACGACCTGACGACCTACAACAACTTCTACGAGTTCGGCACGCAGAAGTCCGATCCGGCGCGGTACGCGCACGAGCTGAAGGTCAAGCCGTGGACGGTCAAGGTCGACGGGCATGTCGCCAAACCGGCCGACTATGCGCTCGACGATCTCGTCAAGCCGCATCAGCTCGAGGAACGCATCTACCGGTTCCGCTGCGTCGAGGCGTGGTCGGCGGTCATTCCCTGGGTGGGGTTTTCGCTGGGCGACCTGATCAAGCGTGTGCAGCCGACGTCACGCGCCAAGTACGTCGCGTTCACCACGCTGCTGCGGCCGAACGAGATGCGCGGCCAGCGGGTGCCGGCGCTGGAATGGCCGTATGTCGAAGGCCTGCGGATGGATGAAGCCATGCATCCATTGACCATTCTCTCGACCGGACTTTACGGCAAGGAACTGCCGAACCAGAACGGCGCGCCCATCCGGCTCGTCGTGCCGTGGAAGTACGGCTTCAAGAGCATCAAGTCCATCGTGCGGATCAGCTTCGTCGAGAATGAACCGCCGACGTCCTGGAACATCGCCAACGCGCGCGAGTACGGGTTTTATTCGAACGTCAATCCCACCGTGGACCATCCGCGGTGGAGCCAGGCGCGCGAGCGCGTGCTGGGCACGTTCATCCGCAACAAGCCGACCCTGATGTTCAACGGCTACGCCGACCAGGTGGCCAAGCTCTACGAGGGCATGGACCTCAAGAAGTTCTACTGATGCCGTCGGCCGTCGTCTGGACCCGGCTCGGCAAGGCGGCCGTCTGGGCCGCCGCCGCGTGGCCGGGCGCCGACCTCTTCTACCAGGCGTTCTGGGGCGACCTCGGCGCCAATCCCGTCGAGACGCTCCTGCTCACCAGCGGTGAGACGGCGCTTGTGTTGTTGCTGTCGTCGCTGGCCGTGACGCCGCTGCGTCGCCTCACCGGCTGGAATCGGTTGCAGTCGTTTCGACGCCTGCTCGGCCTGTGGGCATTCTTCTACGGCCTGGCCCATCTGTCGTTCTACGTATTGTTCGACCAGGCCTGCGTGTACTGGTCCGACTGCCAGCTGCAGGCCATCGTCGACGACGTCGTCAAGCGCAAGTTCATCCTGTCGGGCATGGTGGCGTTTCTGGCGATGCTGCCGTTGGCGCTCACGTCCACCCAGGGCTGGATTCGCCGGCTCGGCCGTCGATGGCAGGTCCTGCACCGGCTGGCATACGTCGCCGGCGCGGCCGGCGTGATTCACTTCGTCTGGAAGACCAAGGTGCCCGAACCGCGGCCGTACGCCTACGCCACGGCCTTCGCGGTGCTGATGCTGATCCGACTATGGCTAGCTTGGAGCAAGCGGCAGGTGAGCGGCAAGTAGTGGCAAGTAGCGGCGAGTGGCGGCAAGTGGCGGCAAGTAGCGGCC